>NKPT01000046.1 GCA_002254845.1 Chloracidobacterium sp. CP2_5A
GCGCTGGCCGGCGGCGATGCTTGCCTACATGACGGCGCTGGCGTATGCCGGCAGCCTGCTCGTCTATCAGGGCGGGCGCTGGCTCGGCTTTGGCGAGTAAGGCGACGACCGCGTCGCCGTAGCGTTAGCCCTCCCGCGGGTAACGTTCCCGCCGCCCTCCAGTCTGACGGCTCGCCGTTGCGCTTTTGCTCAGCATGAAATGAAAGGTCAACCCTGGCGCCTTTGGCGCGTCGAGCGGCGACTGGGCTAGCGTCAGGGCTCGCCGCCGCGACCATCCGGCGGCGAGACGCGCCCGGATAGCTTGCGTCGCGCCGCCGCTTTTTGCTAATCAGATTATTCGTACTTGATAAATACCGCCAATAAGGCGTCTCGCCATGCTGCAAGCCCATCCGCCTGCCCCCCAAATATGGCGCGCAGGCTGCGCTTTGACGATCTCAATCGCGAGGTCGCGCCCGGCGAGATTTTCTGTCTTCTTGGCGCCAGCGGAGCCGGCGCAACAACTGCCATCTTTCTTGACTCTGCCGCGCCGACCGAAGGCGAGGCGCGCATCAACGGCTATGTCGCGGAGGAGCGTCCGATCAACACCAAGCAGCGGCTTGCCTACATCCCGGAACAGGTCATGCCCTACCGGAACTTCACGGGCGTTGAGAACTTGGGCTACTTCAGCGAGCTGGCTGGCAAGCGGGGCGCCAAGCGCGAGCCTCTCGACGAGCTGGGTCGAGTCCGGCTTATCGGCTGAAGCCACCGAGCGGCGCGTCTCAACCTATTCCACAGGGATGCGGCGGCTTACTTCGAGCGCATGCGGAACTGAGCGGGCGGAAGCGCCGCCCGAGACGGAGGAACGAGCGCCTGACTAACGTGGCTGACTACTGCGCGGCAGGAGTTTCAAGGCATGCTCCGCGACCAGCGCTTTCGCTGGTTTGCGGCGCGGCATTGCCGCCTGGCCGCGCCTTACCTTGCGGAGCGCCTGACAAGCGCCTCCTTTAGGCACATCGCGCTAGCGCGGCGGCCTCTGGCTCGGAACGAGCGCCGCTTGGCTTAGCCGCCCGACGACGAGGGCGACGCGGCCGCCGACAAGCTGACCCAAGCCTGAAATCGCCCTGCGAATAATCTACGAATAATAATCCTGCGAATAATAAGGAGACTCGCGTATGACGCCTCGACCTGACCGCTTGCCCGTTACCGTATTGTCCGGCTTTCTTGGGGCCGGGAAGACAACCCTGCTCAATCATATCCTGCGCAACCGCGAGGGGAAGCGCGTCGCGGTCATCGTCAACGACATGAGCGAAATCAATATTGACGCCCAACTGGTCGCCAACGGGGACGCAGCGCTCAACCGCGTCGAGGAAAAGCTGGTGGAAATGTCAAACGGCTGCATCTGCTGCACGTTGCGAGAAGACCTGCTCATAGAGGTCGGTCGGCTGGCGCGCGAAGGACGCTTCGACTACTTGCTCATTGAATCCACCGGCATTTCGGAGCCGCTGCCGGTCGCGGAGACCTTCGCCTTTGCCGACGAGACCGGGCGCAGCCTGTCCGAGGTCGCCCGGCTGGACACGATGGCGACGGTTGTGGACGCGGCAAGCTTCCTGCGCGACTACCGCGCAGCGCAAAGCCTCGCGGAGCGTCGCCTGGAGCTTGGCCCGGACGATGACCGGACAGTAGCCGACTTACTCATCGAGCAGGTCGAGTTCGCCGATGTCATCATCGTCAATAAAGTCGACTTGGTTTCAGCGGAAGAGCTTGCCGAGCTGCAGGGCGTTTTGCGGCGGCTCAACCCCGAAGCGCGCCTGATGACATGCCGGCTTGGAGAGGTGCCGCTGACGGAAGTCCTTGGAACAGGACGCTTCAGCTTTGAGCGCGCCAGCCAGTCGGCCGGCTGGCTCAAGGAGCTGCGCGGCGAGCATGTGCCGGAAACGGAAACCTATGGCATATCGAGCTTCGCTTATCGTCGCCGACGGCCATTTCATCCCAATCGGCTATGGGCTTTTCTTCATGGCGAGACGGGCGGCGACGAATGGCGGGGCGTTCTGCGATCAAAGGGCTTTTTCTGGCTGGCGACGCGCATGAACGCGGTTGGCGTGTGGAGCCAGGCCGGCGGCTCGTGTCGGATCGAGCCGGGCGGGAGCTGGTGGGCGACACAGCCAGAGGAAGAATGGCCGGGAGACGAGGCGCTGCGGAACGAAATTCGGTCGCAGTTCGACGGCTTGTTCGGCGACCGGCGGCAGGAGCTAGTCTTCATCGGCGACCGGCGCATGCGACGCGACGCCATTGAAGCCGCCCTTGACAACTGTCTGCTGACCGAGGCGGAAGCGCGACGCGGGCTGAACGCGTGGGCGATGCTGCCTGATCCCTTTGGCTCATGGGAAGCCGCCGGCGCGCCGCTCCGCTAGCCGGATGCGGGCCAGCAAAACGCCTAGCTGCGCCGCCAGTAAGTGCATTATCAGACGTAGGTCACTGCCGCGGCAAAGCTCAGTCAAGCTCCTAATCGCTCACGGACGCCTCAAGCGCCTTGATTGTCCGCCCGTCCCCGCCGGCTGCCGCGTTTCGCCAGCGCGCACGCCGCTTCGGCTTCCGCTTCCGGTCGCTTGCGGAAAGCGTCCAAACGCGCCCAGTCCCATACGCGCCGGTCACGGGCATCGCCCCGTCCGGTTGTGGTTTCCTCGTGGGACCAGAGCGCCGCCACCGGCGGCTGTCCCAGCCCGCCTAGCCGCTCGCGCAACGCGACGAGGCTTTCGCGGATAAAGTCCCAGTGGCGCGCGTCGAAGCCTTCGGCGCGGGGCATTTCCGGCTCGATGACATCTCAATGACATAAAGCGGCAAAACCGGGCCGCGAGCGGCAGCCGCGGCGAGCGGCGCGTGGTCGGCCACCCGCAAATCGCGCTTGAACCAGACGATGCGTATCAGCGCTATTGCCTGCTATTGCCTGGGCGCGGCGCAGCCAACGCGCTTGGCGAGTCAGCGTAGCGGAAACTCGCCATTCAGCGCCCAGCCCTAGCCGGGCGGTCAAGCGCCGCGCGCCCGTAAGCGCTGGGGACAGTCGCGCTCCCAATGACCTGCCGTCGGTCAACTAGGTCGCGCCCATAGGCGCGCTACGCCAAACCTCTGTGATACCATTCGCCGCGCAGGCTTGGTCATTAGCCGCGAGCATTTCTGTACTTCAGGCAAACTTTGGATAAGTTCCCCCGCGCCAAGCCCGATGCAGGCTGCGCTCCAGCGCCGCGAACGCGCCTTTCAACCAAACCCCTCAAGAGCCTCCCCTTCACGCGCCATGACATCACCAACCTTCACGATTGGCCTCGTTCAGATGCGGTGCGTCGCCGACCGCGCGGAAAACCTGGACCGCGCCGCTCATTTCATCCGCGACGCGGCCCGGCAGGGCGCGCAGGTCATTTGCCTGCCTGAGCTTTTTCAATCGCCCTACTTTTGCCAGACCGAGGACGCGGCCCTGTTTGACCGCGCCGAGCCGCTGGACAACAGCCCGACGCTGCGCGCCATGCAGCATCTAGCCCAGGAAACGAAGACGTATTTGATCGCGCCGCTCTTTGAGCGCCGGGCGGCGGGACTCTACCACAACAGCGTGGCGCTCGTGGACGACCGGGGACAGCTGCGGGGCCTGTACCGCAAGATGCACATTCCTGACGACCCAGCCTATTACGAGAAGTTTTACTTCACGCCGGGCGACCTGGGGTTTGTCGCCTTTGATACGCCGTACGGACGCATCGCCTCGCTGATTTGCTGGGATCAGTGGTTTCCCGAAGGCGCGCGGCTCGCCGCGCTGCGCGGCGCGATCGCGCTGTTTTATCCGACGGCGATTGGCTGGCATCCCCGCGAGAAAGAGAGCCACGGCGCGGCGCAGCGCGACGCCTGGCGCACCGTCCAGCGCGGCCACGCCATCGCCAACGGGCTCTATGTCGCCGCCGTCAATCGCATCGGCTTTGAACCCTCGCCGGTTGACGATAGCGGCGGACTGGAGTTTTGGGGCAGCTCCTTTGTCGCCGATCCGCAGGGCGTCATCATCGCCGACGCGCCAACCGACGCCGAAACCGTCTTGCTGGCCGAGATTAACTCGGCGCGGATGGAAGATGTCCGCCGCAACTGGCCCTTTCTGCGCGACCGGCGAATTGACGCCTACGAGGGGCTGACGCGCCGTTTCCTCGATCAATGACACTGCGGCGCGCGCTCCTTTGCATCCTGCTTGGCTTGGCGCTGGCCGGGCCGCTGCCGGCGTCGGTTTTCGGGCAAGCCGCGCCGGCCGCCGCGCCGCTCGACTTGGAGCAGCCGACGTGGCTTTACCAGTGGAAGTATCGGTCGGGCGACGACCCAGCCTGGGCCGCGCCGGAGTTCAACGACGCCGACTGGACGCCAATCGATCTGACGCCGGGGCCGCGCTTCGCCGCCGGGCCGCGGCTGGGGCTAGGCTGGTATCGGGCCGAAGTCTCGGTCGCCAACGCCTGGCGCCTGGGCATTCGCCCAAGCCACATTGTGTCCGCCTGCGCCTACGAGGCGTATGCCAACGGCCAGCGCATTGGTCAGTATGGCGAGATCGCGCCGAGGCCACGCTTTCCGAACGGTCGGTTTCAACTGCCGATCCCCATCCCGAAGGAGGCGCTGCGCCCGGATGGTCGCTTGGTCATCGCCATCCGAGCGCTGGAGCGGTCGGAGCTACCGGATAGCAGCGTCGCGTTCCTGGGGATCCAGATTGGCAACCTCGACCAGTTGGCGAGCAAGACTCAGCAACAGCGCGCCGAAGCCGCGCAGCGCGATGTCTTTCGCCTAGGCTTTGTCTTCGCGTTCGCCCTCTTTGCGCTCTACCATCTGTATCTGCACGGCAGCCTCTCTCTTGGAAGGTCTAAGAAAGGCCAAGCCGAGTATTTGTGGCTTGGCGTCCTGGCGCTGGGCTACGCGGCCAACTCTTTTTCAATTTCCGACACAGCGATCGACGTAACTTCCCAAGCCGCCCGGCTTACGCTCAACGCGGCGAGCGTTCATCTCCAGCTTATCAGCAGCGTGGAATTTACCTTCAGGCTTTTCAGAAGCCCGGTGCCGCGCTGGGCGCGATGGCATCAAGCCAGTCAAGTCGCCTGCATAATCGGCACCTTGGCGCTTCCCAGCTGGCTCCTGATATGGCGCGTGAATCAACCGCTTTTCGCGGCTTCCGTGCTTTCGCTGGTTCTGCCCTTGACTCTGCATATCTTCCGCCTAGCCCGCCAAGGGCTTGTCGAAGCCAGGATGCTGGAATTGTCCGCAGGCGTCATCGTGGCGGCGGAGCTGATCCAAGTTGGCCGCATAGTCTTCGGAACTTTAGGCATCGGCCAAGAGCACTGGGTCAGATGGCTCTTCCACCCATTGCTCAACTACTCCGTGGACGTGAGCTTCGGCTTTTTTCTGCTCTTGATGGCGGGGATGGTGGCGCGGCGCTACCGCGATGAAATCGAGGCGGTCAATCGCAACCTCGAAAACGCGGTCGCCACCCGGACGGCTGAAGTCCGCCGCCAGCGCGACGAGCTGGAGCGTAAAAACCGAGACATCGAGGACAGCCTGCGCTACGCGCAGACCATGCAGCAGGTCATCCTGCCGACGCTGGACAGCTTGCGGCAGACTTTCGCGGAAGCTTTCATTCTGTGGAAGCCGCGCGACATTGTTTCCGGCGATTTCTATTGGTTTTACCGGGAGGGTGGCGTTTCTCTTCTGATTGTCGCCGACTGCACGGGGCACGGCGTCCCCGGCGCGTTTATGTCCTTTATCGGTAACGACCTGCTCAATCAAATCGTCATCGAGCGCGGAATTCACGACCCGGCGCGCATCCTGACCGAAATAGATGCCGGCGTGCAGCGCGCGCTCAAACAAAGCGACCAGGGCCTGGCGAGCGTGGACGACGGGATGGACATTGGCGTCTGCCGGCTGGACGCCGCTGGCGTCGCCTTTGCCGGAGCGCGGCTGTCGCTTTATGTCGTTTCGGATGGTCAGGTCGCTGAATATCCCGCCGCGCGACACCCGATTGGCGGTCGGGCGCGCAAGGCCCGAAAGTTCGAGAGCGTCGCCGTGGCGGTCGCGCCGGACGCCATGCTCTATCTGACAACCGATGGCTTCGCCGACCAACCGAACGCGGCGGGCAAGCGCTTCACGACCCGCTCGCTTGCCAAGGCGCTGAGCGAAGTCGCGACGCTTCCGGCCGCCCGGCAACAGGCGGCGCTCGAAGCCATCCTGGCGCAACACGCCGGCGACGCGCCGCAGCGCGACGACATCACCATCATCGGCGCGCGCCTTGGTCAACCCGGGCTTCGTCATTTCAATGGAGGCGCTTCAACCAACCATGCACGCTCTTGACGCCACTCCCGCCGCGCTGGGCTTTCGGCATCCGGCCGAGTGGGAGCCGCAGTCCGCCACTTGGCTGGCCTTTCCGCACAACCAGTCCGATTATCCTGGCAAGCTGCAACCCGTTCAGTGGGTTTACGGGGAGATCATCCGCAAGCTGGCCGACCGCCAGATGGTGAACGTTGTTGTCCACGACGCCGGGGTGCAGACGCGGGCGCGGACGGTGTTGCGGCGCGCTGGGGCCAACGCCGAGCGGGTCAAGTTTTTCCGCCACCCCCTCAATCGCGGCTGGCTGCGCGACGCGGGCCCGATGTTCGTTGTTCGCGACGCGGGCGAGGCGGCAACCCGCGAGGTGGCGATTTGCAAGTTCCGCTTCAACGCCTGGGCCAAATACCCTGATTTCCAACTCGATGACGAGCTGGCGCTGCGCCTGGCCGAGCAGCTTGGGTGTCGGGTTTTCATTCCTCGCGTCGAGGGGCAGCCTTTCGTTCTTGAAGGCGGGGCAATTGATGTCAACGGCCAGGGCGTCGTGATGGTTACCGAGGAATGCCTGCTCGACGCCACGGTTCAGCCGCGGAACCCAGGCGTGTCGCGGAGCGAGATTGAGCAGGCGCTCCGCGACACGCTTGGCGTCTCCACGACGTGGTGGCTTGGAAAGGGCATCGCCGGCGACGATACCCACGGCCACGTGGACGACCTCGCGCGATTCGTCAATCCGACGACGATCCTGCTGTGCGATGAAAACGATCCGCGCGACGCCAACTACGCGGCGCTCAAGGAAAACCACGAGCGCGCGCAGGATTTTCGACTGCCCGACGGATCGCGCCCCGAAGTCATCCGCCTTCCGATGCCGCGTCCGCTGACCTTTGACGGGCAGCGCTTGCCGGCCAGTTACGCCAACTTTTACATTGCCAACGAAATGGTTCTCGCGCCGACGTTCAACGACCCCGCGGACCGCGTGGCGCTGGGGATTTTGAGCGAGTGTTTTCCCGGCCGCGAGGTGTGCGGCATTCACGCCGTGGATTTGGTCTGGGGACTCGGCACGCTGCACTGCCTTACTCACGAGCAGCCAGCCGGCCGGCCCTTCGATCAGCCGGACGAGCCGCCGGATAAGCCGCGGCGCGCGCGCCATTCGCGCGTTCACCATTCGCCGCAAATCAAGTATGGTAATGGGCAAGTTGCGCGGTCAGCGCTTGGGCGCCCGGCTGGATAAGCGCGCTGGATAAGCGCTTGGCGGCGCCCGCTGACTCTCAAGGAGCATTGACCATCATGGCAAGCTGGCAGGCCGCCGCGCTATCGCGCTTCATCGCTTTGAAGATTAAGCGCAAGCCAAAGGATCGCGAGGATGAAGCGCATATTGCGCGGCAAGCGCGCCTGAAGCTCGGACGGATGCCGGGCTACGCGCTGCCGCCGATTCCCGACGGCTTGCAGGTCCGGGCGGTATCGTTCGCCACGCTCGATGGCGACGCCGCCCGCGGCGAATGGCTCGCGTGGAAAACCGACCGCCCGCCGGTGACGACGCTGTATCTCCACGGCGGCGGCTATATTGCCTGCTCGCCCCATACGCATCGGCCCATCACCGTCACGCTGGCCACGCTGCTGCGCGGGCGCGTGTTCGCGCTCGACTACCGGCTGGCCCCGGAACATCGCTTTCCGGCGGCGCTCGATGACGCCGTGGCCGCCTATCGCTGGATGGTCGAGACGCAGGGCGTCTCGCCGCGGCGACTCCTCATCGCGGGCGACTCGGCGGGCGGCGGACTCGCGCTATCAACGCTGATTCGGCTGCGCGAGCTGGGGGCGCCGCTGCCGGCCGGCGCGGCGCTTTACTCGCCCTGGACGGACTTGGCCGGAACGGGCGAGACGCTGGAAACCAACACCGAGCGCGACGCGATGTTTTACGGCGCCGGCATTCGTCTCGCCGGGCGGATTTACGCCGGCGACATGCCGCCCGATCACCCGCTGATTTCGCCGCTTTACGCCGACTTGACAGGACTGCCGCCCCTGCTGATTTTCGCGAGCTCAAGCGAAGTCCTGCTTGACGACGCCCGGCGGCTGGCCGAGAAAGCCCGCGCAGCGGGCGTCGCGGTCGAGCTGCGCATCGAGGACGACCTGCCGCACGTATGGCCGCTGTTCTGCCAACTCATTCCGGAGGGGCGGCAGACCCTTGCGCAAACTGCGGCTTTTGCGCGGCGCGTCGTCAACCAGCCCGCCTTCCCCCCACAGTCCCTGCCGTCAAACTTTCGCTATGACCACCGCCTCGCTGCGCGCGCTTCTGTCGCGCATCATTGATTATGCCGGATTGTTTCCGCCCGCCGCGCTCGACCTGCCGGCGACGGTCCGCAACTACCGCCGCTATCAGGCAACTCCGGATCGCTGGATGCTCGGCGCTTTGGCGCTTCCGGTCAATCAGGCGGCCGCTTTCGCCGCGGCGCTGGCCGAAGCCGACGCCGCCCCGAACGATATCCCCGTCAGCTTGCTCGTCAGCCCCGATGACGCGCCGCCAGACGGCCTGCGCATCGTTTCCGTCGAGTCCAAAGCCAACGATCCGGCGCTGGTCCGGCAGCTGGTCGAGCGATGGCAACCGGCGATGGTCTTTGTCGAGCTGAACCCAACCGATGAGCGCGAAGTGATGTGGGCGACGCTGCGCGAGCTTGGCGCCGGGGCCAAAATCCGCGCCGGCGGGATCACGCTCGACGCTTTTCCCGCGCCCGAAACCGTCGCGAGCTTCATCATTCGCGCCGCCGACTGGCGCGTGCCGTTCAAAGCCACGGCCGGGCTGCACCACCCGGTGCGCGCCGTTCACCCGTTGACCTATGACATCAACAGCCCGCGCGGCGTCATGCACGGCTTTCTGAATGTGTTTCTGGCCGCGGCCTTCGCCTGGCATGGGATGTCGCCGGACAACCTCGAGCGCGTCCTCGCCGAGGAAGACGCCGCCAATTTTCAGTTCACGGATTCGGGCGTCGCCTGGCATTGTCAAACCCTGACGACGGAGGAGATCGCGGCTGCCCGCCGGGAGTTTTGCCGGTCGTACGGCTCCTGCTCCTTCGACGAGCCGCGCGCCGACTTGCGCGCGCTGGGCCTTTTGAGCTAACTCGTCCCGCCTATGCTCGACCTGCGCCAACACATCGCCGCCGCCAAGCAAGCCAGTCTCGCGGCGGCCACGCTCGACACGCGAATCAAGGACCAGGCGCTGCTGGCGATGGCGGACGCTATCGGCGCGAGCCGCGCCGAGCTGCAGGCCGCCAACGCGGAAGACCTCGCGGCGGCGGCGCGCGCCGGGCTGGCCGCGCCGCTGCGCGACCGGCTGGCGCTGACCGACAAGGTCTTGGACGCTATGGCCGATGGCTTGCGCGAGCTTGCCGCCCAGCCCGATCCGGTCGGCGAAATCAGCGAGCTTCGGCGACGCCCCAACGGCTTGCTCGTCGGGCGCATGCGGATTCCGCTGGGCGTCATCGCCATCATCTACGAATCGCGCCCGAACGTCACCGTGGACGCCGCGGCGTTGTGCCTGAAGGCAGGCAACGCCGCTGTCCTGCGCGGCGGCTCGGAAGCCTTTCACTCCAATCAGGCGCTGGGCCGGCTGATGGGCGACGTTTTGGAGCGGCTTGGGTTGCCGCCGTCCCTCGTCACGGTCATTCCGACGCCGGAGCGCGGCGCGATTGCCGAGCTGCTGCAACTCGATGACCTGATTGACCTTGTCATCCCGCGGGGCGGCAAGGAGCTCATCCGCTTCGTCGCCGAGCGCTCGCGGATTCCAGTCATTAGGCACTTCGAGGGCGTCTGCCACACCTATCTTGACGCTACCGCCGATCCGAGCATCGCCGCGCCGGTGGTCGTCAACGCCAAGGCGCAGCGGCCGGCGACCTGCAACGCGACGGAAACCCTGCTCATTCACGCGGACGCCCTCGACCGGTGCTTGTTGCCGGTTGTCGAGGCGCTGGTCGCGGCCGGCGTTGAGCTGCGCGCCTGCGAGCGGACGCGGCAGGCGCTGCGCGAGCGCGGCTTCGTCTCCAACCAAGTCGTCGCAGCCGAGCCGTCCGATTTTGGCCGCGAATTCCTGGACAACATCCTCGCCGTCAAGATCGTCGCGGACTACGCCGAGGCCGTCGCGCACATTCAGGCGCATGGCTCCAGTCACACCGAAGCCATCATCACCAGCGATCATGCGACGGCGATGCGCTTCATCCGCGACATTGGCTCGTCAACCGTGATCGTCAACGCCTCGACGCGCTTCGCCGACGGTCAGCAGCTCGGTCTGGGCGCTGAAATTGGCATTAGCACGACGAAGCTCCATGCCTTTGGTCCGATGGGCGCCCGCGAGCTGACGACGCTGAAATTCGTCGTCTTCGGCGAGGGACAAACCCGCCTGTGAACGCGCGGGGCCTGCCGCCAAAGCCTTGGCCGCGCCCTGTTTTTCAATAAAGGGCAAGCCCAGTTTCGCGACTTGGAAGCTTCGTGTAGGATGCCACTCGCTTCGCCATACCGCCATCACAACAAGGGGTTGTTTCCACATGACGCGGGACGCTTTCATTTTCGATGCGATTCGCGCGCCACGCGGGCGCGGCAAAGCCTCCGGGGCGCTGCATGACATCAAGCCGATTGACCTCGTAACCCAGCTCCTGCGCGAGCTTCAGCGTCGCAATGGCTTTGACGCCGGCGACGTGGACGACGTGATTCTCGGCTGCGTGACGCCCATTGGCGACCAGGGGGGCAACATTGCTAAAACGGCGGCGCTCTACGCCGGCTATGCCGAGACCGTCGCCGGACAGCAAATCAATCGCTTTTGCGCGTCGGGGCTGGAAGCCGTCAACCAAGCGGCCATGCGGGTGCGCTCCGGCTGGGAAGACCTTGTCATCGGCGGCGGCGTGGAATCCATGAGCCGCGTCCCGATGGGATCGGACGGCGGCGCGATGACGCTCGACCCACTGGTGAGCGCCACGCTTCGGTTTGTTCCGCAGGGCATCGGGGCCGACCTGATCGCGACGCTGGAAAACTTCTCGCGCGAGGATGTGGACGGCTACGCGCTGCGCTCGCACCAGCGCGCCGCCCATGCCACGGCAAGCGGCTATTTCAAGCGGTCGCTCATTCCCGTCGTGGATATGAACGGAGCGCTGACGCTCGACCGCGACGAGCTTATTCGCCCCGACGCGACGCTCGCGGCGCTCGCCCAGCTTCAGCCTTCCTTCGCGCAGATGGGCGAAATCGGCTTTGACGCCGTCGCTCAGCTGCGCTACCCCGGCGTGGAGCGGATTCGCCACGTCCATACGGCCGGCAACTCGTCGGGGATTGTGGACGGCGCGGCGCTCGCGCTGATCGGAAGCCGCGAGAAAGGCGACGCGTTGGGGCTCAAGCCCCGCGCGCGCATCGTCGCGGCCGCGGTCACGGGCAGCGAGCCGACCATCATGCTGACCGGCCCGATGCCGGCGACGCGCAAGGCGCTGGCCAAAGCCGGCATGACAACGGCGGATATTGACCTCTTTGAAGTCAACGAGGCCTTCGCGGCGGTCGTCCTGAAGTTCGCGCGCGATATGGACGTTGACCTGGAAAAAATCAACGTCAACGGCGGCGCGATTGCCATGGGGCATCCGCTGGGCGCGACAGGCGCGATGCTGCTCGGCGCGGCCCTGGACGAGCTTGAACGGCGCGATAAAGCCACCGCCCTCATCACGCTGTGCGTCGGCGGCGGCATGGGCATCGCCACCATTATCGAGCGGGTTTGACCGGAAGGGGAGTCTATGGCGTTTCGGTACGAGAAAGACGCGGATAACATTGTCACCATCACGATGGACATGCCGAATCGGTCGGCGAACGTCATCAACGCCGAGTTCAACGCGGCGCTGGCCGACGCCTTCGCCAAGCTCAAGGCGGAAGCCGACCTGGCCGGCGTTATCATCGCTTCGGCGAAAAAGACGTTTCTGGCTGGGGCTGACCTGGAGCCGATGCTGGAAGTTCGCGACGCGGGCGCGCTTTTCAACGAAATTCAGCAGGTCAAGCGCATCTTTCGCGGCATGGAAACCTTCGGCAAGCCATTCGTCGCGGCCATCAACGGCGCGGCCATGGGCGGCGGCTTGGAGCTGGCGCTGGCGTGCCACTACCGGGTTTTGATTGACCGCCCCGACGCGCAGGTTGGGCTGCCGGAAGTGACGCTCGGCCTCATTCCGGGCGGCGGCGGCGTGACACGCATGACGCGCCTGCTGGGGCTGGAAACGGCGCTGCCCCTCTTGACCGAAGGCAAGCGGCTCTCGCCCGCCGAAGCGAAAGCGCTGGGCGTCGTCAACGAGCTCGCCGCCACGCCGGAGGAGCTCATCGCCAAGGCCAAAGCCTGGATTCAGGCTAACCCGCAGCCGCGGCAACCGTGGGACGCGAAAGGCTATCGCCTGCCGGGCGGAGACCCGCGGACGCCCAAGGTGGCGCAAATGCTGGCCGTCGCGCCGGCCATCCTGCTCAAGAAAACGCGCGGCAATTTCCCCGCGCCGCTGGCGATTCTGAGCGCGGCGGCGGAAGGCGCGCTCGTGGATTTCGATACGGCCGACCGGATTGAGTCGCGCTACCTGGCGAAAGTGGCGACTGGGCAAGTCGCCAAGAATATGATTTCGGCATTCTGGTTTCAGCTCAACAAAATCAACGGCGGCGGCAGTCGTCCGGCGGATGTCCCCCCGGCGACCTTCGCCAAGGTCGGCATTTTGGGCGCGGGGATGATGGGGAGCGGCATCGCCTACGCCTGCGCGACCGCCGGGCTATCGGTCGTTCTCAAGGATGTGACGCTGGAGCAAGCTGAAAAGGGCAAGGCCTACACGGAAAAAGTTCTGCGCCCCCGCGTCGAGCAGGGCCGGCTGACCGAGGAGCGATTGGCCGCCACGCTGGCGCGCATTCAGCCGACCGCGACAGCCGATGACTTGCAGGGTTGCGACCTCGTCATCGAAGCCGTCTTTGAAGACCGCGCCGTGAAGCGCGACGCCACGCGGGAAGCCGAGGCGCGCCTTGAGCCGACGGCGATCTTCGCCTCCAATACCTCGACGCTGCCGATTACGAGTCTGGCGCAGGTTTCCGAGCGGCCGGAAAACTTCATCGGGCTGCACTTTTTCTCGCCGGTGGACAAGATGCTGCTGGTCGAGATCATCGTCGGCGAGAAAACCTCTCCCGAGACGCTGGCTCGCAGCTTCGATTTTGTCCGGCAAATCAAGAAGACGCCGATTGTCGTCAACGACCGGCGCGGCTTTTACACCTCGCGCGTCTTCGCGACCTACACCTCGGAGGGCATGACGCTCCTGGCCGAAGGGCAGGCGGCGA
Source organism: Chloracidobacterium sp. CP2_5A (assembly GCA_002254845.1). Classification (GTDB taxonomy): domain Bacteria; phylum Acidobacteriota; class Blastocatellia; order Chloracidobacteriales; family Chloracidobacteriaceae; genus Chloracidobacterium. The sequence continues at coordinate 13,609 of NKPT01000046.1, forward strand.
GCCTTATTGAGGCCGCCGGGATGCAGGCTGGCATGCCTGTCGGGCCGCTGGCGGTTTCCGATGAAGTGAGCTTGAAGCTGATGCAGCATGTCCGCCGCCAGACGGAGCAGGACTTGGCCGCCGAAGGCAAGCCCATTCCCGACCAGCCCTCCAACCGCGTCCTGGACGCGATGCTCGCGCAGGGACGCGCCGGCAAGGCCGCTGGAGCTGGCTTTTACGAGTACCCGCGCGAAGGCAAGAAGTTCCTGTGGCCTGAGCTTAGCGCGCTCTTCCCGGCGCAGGCGGCCCTGCCGTTTGACGACATCCGCGATCGGCTGTTGTTCGTTCAGGCGCTGGAGACTGTCCGCTGCCTCGAGGAGAACGTCGTTCGCTCGGTGGCGGACGCCAACATCGGAAGCCTCTTCGGCTGGGGCTTCCCGGCTCACACCGGCGGCACGCTGCAATTCATCAATGGCTATGGCGCGCGGGCGTTTGTCGAGCGAGCGCAGACGCTGGCCGCAAAGTACGGCCCGCGCTTCGCCCCACCGGCGCGGTTACTGGCGATGGCCGAGGCTGGCGAGTCGTTCCCAATCCTGTAAGGTTAGGCGGGTCGCCGGATTGGCGACGATTCGCTCTTTTTGGCTCTTCATGCCTCAGGACTCGATTATTGTCTTCGCCATTGGCGTGCCGGAGCGCGCTCTAAGCGAGCTTGGGCAAGCCTTTGGCTCGCGCTTTCAGTTTACAGCGGTCGCCGGCGAGGCGGCGCTGCGGGAGCGACTTAGCCAGGCGGCGGCCCCGATCGTATTGTGCGGCAACGCCTCCGGGCAGTCCGGGGAAGCCATCGTGGGGCGGCTCGCCGAATGGCACAAGGCGGCGCAGGCGATTTTGCTGCTCGAGGCGAATCGTCTGGTCAACGCTTTGGGAACGCCTGACGCGCTGCGCGACTTTCGTTACATCAGCTTGCCGATCGATATTTTCGCGGCGCGCCAAACGCTTGAAGCGGCGGCCGAAATCGCGGCGCTGCGGCAGGAAAACCGCTCGCTGATCGGCGACCTGGAACGCTACCTGTCCACGCTGCGCGGCGCTTCGGAAGACCGTATCAAACAGGTCGCGCAGGAGCGGGACGAGTACCGCCGGCAACACACGCGCATGCTGGAGAGCATTCGCAACGCCGAGCGCATTCAGCGCGCCATCCTGCCGTCCGAAGCCAAGCTGGACGCGATCATCACGCAGTATTTCCTGATCTATAAACCTCGCGACATTGTTTCCGGCGACTTTTATTGGACGCATATCATCAAGGACGAAGAGCGGACGGTCTTTTACATCGCGGTGGCCGACTGCACCGGGCACGGCGTGCCCGGCGCGTTTCTCTCCATGATGGGAACCACCTTGCTCAACCAAATCGTGGCCCAGACCCCCTGGCAGTCGCCCGGCTCGATTCTCGAGCAACTTCACAACGGCGTCTTGAATTCGCTGCGCCAGACGAGTCGGCGGCTCGACATCGACGATGGCATAGAGCTTTGTCTCTGCCGGTTGGAAGGGATGAAAATCACTTTCGCCGGCGCGCGTCGGCCGCTCTATGTGGTCTCGCAGGGCGAGAATCGCCAATGGCGGCTGGAAGAAATCAAAGGCGACAAGCGCGCAATTGGAGGCGGGCGCAAATGCGAGGCCGGGCACTACACCGACCATGAGTTTGAGGTTCCGCGGGGCGCGATGCTGTATCTGACGACGGACGGGTTCGCCGATCAATCCAACCCGGAATCGGAACGCTATGGCGCGCGGCGGCTGCGCGACAAGCTGCTTGAGGTCGCCCCGATGACCTGTCTGGGGCAGCGTTTCGCGCTCGAAAAGGAGCTGAGCCAGTTTCAGAAAAACGAGCCGCAGCGCGACGATATGACGATCTTCGGCATTCGGGCGCCGATTATGTCGGCGGCGGCGATGCAACTCCCATCCGGGGCCTTTAGCGTTACCGGCAACCTCATCCTCTAGCCCCGGACGGGCAGTGCCCGCTGCCAGACGCGATCGCGGGCGGTCAAGATTTGAACGGCAGACGACTCGCCAACGCTCCCACGATCACGGTCGCCAAACAGCCAATGGCGTTGAGCCACAGGAAAGCGACGGCGTCCGTCGCGGCCAGCAGCCAGACGCCGGACATGCCCAGCAGGAGTCCGGCGACGGCCCCGCGCCCATTGGCGCGCGGGTCGACCGCGGCCAGCGCAAACACCCCCAACAGCGCCCCGTAAAACCACGAGCCAAAGCGGTTGACCACCTCGATGAACGACCCCAGTCGCGCGGCGTACAGCGCCCCAGCGCACGCCCAGGCGCCCCAAAAAAGCGTCGCCAGCTTGCCGACGCGCACCAGCTCGGCGTCCGACGCGGCCGGCGCCAACTGGCGCTGGTAAAGGTCCAGCGCGGTTGTCGTCGCCAGCGCGTTGAGTTCGCCCGCGCTCGTGGACATCGCCGCCGCAAACACCGCCGCCAACGCTAGCCCGGCCAAGCCGACCGGCAGTTGCGACAGCGCGAAGGTCGGAAACACGTAGTTGACGTCGTCATACGGTCGCCCGGTCGCCTGCGCGAGCAGCGCCGCCGCCGCGCGCCGCAGCCGGTCGCACTCGGCCTGCGCCGCTAGAAACGTCTCGCGCGTCGTCGCCGCCGCGGCGCCCTGGCAATGGGTTTCCGCATAGCGCAGCGCCGCTTGCCGCCGCGCCTCGGTCGCCGCTCGGTAGTCCGCCGCGAGCTGCGCGTAGGCCGCGCGCGAGGCGTCATCCTTGAAAGCCGCTTCCGCGCCCGCCGTAAAAACCAGCGGCGGCGACGGCGCAAACACGTAAAACACAAAAATCAGGACGCCCATGAGGAGCACCGCCGCTTGCAGCGGAATTTTCACGACGGCGTTGAGCAATAGCGACCGCCGCGCGCTCGCGATGGACGACGCCGCCAAATACCGCTGCACTTGGCTTTGGTCGCAGCCAAAGTACGACAAGAACAAAAACAGCGAGGCCAGCAATCCCGACCAGACGGTGTATTTCTCCCGCCAGTCAAAGCGCCAGTCCACGGCGACGAGGCGTCCGGTCGCCCCAGCCACCTGCAAGCCATCCCACAGCGAAACCGTCGGCGGCAACCGAGCGACCAGCAGCCACAACATCGCCGCCAGGCCTATGAGAATCACGGTCATTTGCTTGACGTCGTTCCACGCCACGGCGCGGACGCCGCCGACCACCGTGTACAGCGTGGTGACAGCGCCCATCGCCAACACGGTGACGGCTTCCGGCCAGCCCAGCGCCGCCGACAACACCACCGCCGGCGCGGCGATCACGACCGACGTCGCCAACCCGCGCGACAGCAAAAAAAAGAGGCTGGTCAGCGTCCGCGCGCGCGCGTCAAAGCGCCGTTCAAGAAACTCGTAGGCGGTAAAAACGTTGGCCCGATGAAAGCCCGGCACGGCCGTCGCGCAGAGAATGACCATGGCGACCGGCAGCGCGAAATAAAACTGGACAAACCGGAGGCCGTCGGCGTAGCCCTGCCCCGTCGCGCCGACCAGCGTGATGGCTGAAAGCTGCGTGGCCATCACCGACAGCCCCACCGTTCGCCAGTCTAGGCTGCGATTGGCGCGAAAGTAGCCGTCCGCCGTTTGGCCGCGCCGGCCGGCCCGAAAGCCATCGGCGACGAGGTAGGCGAAGTAGGCCGCGACAACGGCCCAGTCCAGTCCGGTCATGGGCCGGTTGTCGCCCGCTTTCGGGTCGAAGTCAAGTCGGCGATCCCATCGCACATCATCACATTCGGCGCGTCATCGCTGGCCGCCACGACCAGCGCCTGTCCATCAGGCGAGAAGGCGAAGCTTTCCGGCGGCGAGCCGAAAATATCGCCGATGAGGCGGCGGCGCGTGTTGGCGGTATCCGCGCCGGGGCGAAAGTCCTGGATGAAAATCCCTACCTCGCCGGCGGTCGAGACCCAGGCGATGCGCTGGCCGTCGGGCGACCACCGCGCGCGCCCGTGGCTCAGCCCGCCCAGCCCAACCTCGATCGAGGCAGCTTGCGCGCCATCGGTCGTCTGAATGACGCGAATGGCGCTGCCGTTCCGCTCCCGCATCGTCGTGAGATAGAGCAGGTAGCGACCATCGGGCGACACCTCAGGCCACCGCGCCGGCATGTCGGCGACAAGGCGGCGGCCCTCCGCGCCGTCCGCCCTAAGTCGCCACAGGCCGTAGTTAGGAGAGTCGCTCACGGTGAAAAAAATGGTCTGGCCATCCTGCCCCACCGTCGGATTTTGGGCGCTGGCGTTGAACGCCGTCAGCGCGCGCCCGCGCATGCCGTCGGCCGTGGCTGTCCAGATTTCGAATTTCCCGGTACGGTTGGAACTCCAGTAAAGCCGGCTGCCATCCGGCGACAGCGTCGGGTCCCAATCGGTATCGGGATGGGCTGTGAGGGGCGCCAGGCGACCATCGGCAAAGCTCAGTCGCCAAATATCATTGTTGCCCGTCCGGTTGGAGGTGAACACGAGCCCGTCGCCCTGCGGCGTATAGCGCGGCTGGCGGTCAATGCTCGTCCCGCGCGCCAGCACGCGCAGTTGCGGCGGGTCGCCAGCCCGCGCGCCAAGCCGCGCCTCGACCAAGTTGCCACGCCGCGAGCGAGCTTCATAAAGCAGTCGCCCATGGCGGACATCGCACACCGGGGTATCGTGCGGCAGGGCGGCGATCACCCGGACGCTCCCCGCGCAGGTGTCAAACGCCAGCACGCGCGCCGGGGTGATGATGTTGGGCGCTTCAGGGGAAATCGCCTGGATGGCGATGATGGTGGCGCTGTCTTCCAGCCAGCTGGGGCTCGACAAATAGCCGCCCCGCTCCTTCGGCTCAAACTGACGAACTTCGCCGGTAGCGACGGTCACGACCCAGACCGGCGAGATGACGTTGCCCGCGACAACATCCTTCGTCAAAGCGATGCATTTGCCGTCCGGCGACCAGCGCGGGCGCCGCAGGCGCGCCCCCGTCAGCCGCGCAATCGGGCGCAAGTTGCTCCCGTCGCTTTCGACGCTTTCCAGCAGCGTTGAGGTGACGCCCTGCTCCCGCGTCCAACGGATGAAGCACAGCCGGCGGCCGTCCGGCGACCAGTCGCCCTCCACGGCGTCGTCCACCACCTTGCGCGGCTCGCCGCCCAGTGACGATACGACGTGGAGCGCCGCGCCGGCGCCAACGCGGCGCGCAAAGGCAATCCGCTGGCCGTCGGGCGAGTAGCGCGGCGCGCTGTCTTCGCCCTCGGTAATCGCCACTTCGACATCCTCGCCGGCGAGACGCTTGACCCAAATTCGCTGTCGCCCATCGCGCTGCGAGGCGAAAGCGATGCTTTGGCCGTCCGGCGACCAGGCCGGGGCGGTGTCGCTTCCGGCGTTGGTCAGGTACGCGTAGGTCAAAAACGGCGGCCTTGGACGCTCGCTCCACACGAAGACGGCGACGCTCCCGGCCAATGCCATCGCCAGGAGCGCTCCCGCGCCCCGCCGCAATCGGCGCCGGAGCCGACTTCGGACCCCAGTCGGCGCAGCTTCCTGGGGAAGGACTTGCGTCAGTTGCGAACTGACAACCGCGAGGGGCGTCGCCTCGTCGGTCGAAGCGTTGTTGGTTATCCTCGCCAGAAGCCCGCGCAAAACGAAGGCCAGATCGTGGGCGCTTTGGAAACGCTGCTCCAGCCGGCGATGCAGACACCGGGCAAGAACTTGCTGCAGTTCGGATGGGAGCGGGCTCGCGCCGGCGAGCCGCGCCAGCGGATCGTCGCGTAAAATTGAGGCGGCGACTTCCGCCGGCGCCGTCCCCGGAAAGGCCCGCCGTCCGGTGAACACTTCGAACAAGACCGCTCCGAGCGCAAAAACGTCGCTCCGCCCGTCGAGCGCCGCGCCGCACACTTGCTCTGGCGACATGTAGCCGATAGTGCCAACGACCATGCCAGGCGAGGTGGCTAAGGTATCTGGCGTGACCTTCGTTTCGTCATTGTCGGATACCGGCGGCGACTTCGGCACGCTCGCGACGCCGAAGTCGAGAATCTTGATCTGCCCCTCGGTTGTCAGGAAAATGTTTTCCGGCTTGAGGTCGCGGTGAATGATGCCTTTCTGGTGAATGGAGGCGAGGCCTTCGGCGACGGCGACGGCGATGGTCAGCCCCTCCGCTAGCGGGATAGGGCCGCGCAGTAATCGCTCGCGCAGCGATTCTCCCTCGAGGTACTCCATGACGGCGAAGGCGTCGTCGCCTTCCACGTCAAAGTCATAGATGGCGCGGACGTTCGGGTGCGTCAACTGGGCGATGGCGCGGGCTTCGCGCTCAAAGCGCAGGCGCACCTCCGGGTCGCCGGCAAGATGCGGCGGCAGGACCTTGATGGCGACATCCCGATTGAGCTTGAAGTCGCGCGCCCGATAGACTTCTCCCATGCCGCCGGCGCCAAGCTTTTCGCAAATTTCGTAATGCGCGAAGCGCGTTCCGACAGCGGGCATAGAAAGTTGTCAACCTATGTCGAGAGCCCGTGGGGGTGCCGCGAGTGATGATGGCAGATCAGGAGGCTTAAAGAGCCTAAACAGCGATGCGGAGTTTCTAGGCAGCTATCGACGTCTCGGAAGCTATGTGAGCGCATCAAGCAAGTCAACCAGCGGCGCCCAGGGCGGGGACGGGACTTGGACGAGCGCGGGAGGGCGGGTCGCCGAGCCGCCTCGCCGCCCGCCACTAATAAGCCGCCCGCCACTAATAAGCGGATACGGCAAAAGCGCGCGAGGCGCTGCCAAGCGTCGCCGGCTGACCGCCCAGGCTGATTCTGGATGCATCCCCAAAAGCTTCAGCGCGCCTTCTGAATCGGCGTGGCGATCTCAGCCGGCTGCCGCGACCCTGTGACAGGCGACCGCGAGCGCCCTGTCAGGCGGGATTTTGTTTGCGGCGGATGGCGGGTTTCCGCTCGGCTGGCTTGGAAAAGCGCGCTAGAGCGTCAGGGGCGCGGGAGGCTGCAGCGTCCCGCGCCCTGGCCGACAGGATTCGGCCTCAGGATGCCGGCTTCAACTTGCTATACCGAATGCCGTAGGAGAAGTAGACGACATACCCGGCGGCCATCCAAATGACAAGCCGCAGCCACGTGTCGAGCGGCAACGCCGCCATCATGGCGAAGCAGACCAAAATGCCTAAAGCCGGAACGACTGGCACCAGCGGCGTCTTGAACGGCCGCTCCCGCTCAGGCTGCGTGTAGCGCAGCACGACAATGCCGGCGCACACCAGAATAAACGCGAAGAGCGTCCCGATGCTGGTCATTTCGCCCACGACGCGCGCCGGCACGAAAGCCGCGAACAGGCTCACGAAAAGGGCGAACAGCGCGTTGGACTTCCACGGCGTGCGAAAGCGCGGATGGACCTCCGAGAACACTTTGGGCAGCAAGCCATCGTGCGACATCGAGAAGAAGACGCGCGACTGACCAAGCAGCATGACGAGAATCACCGAAGCGTAGCCTGCCAAAATCGCCAGAATGATGCCTTGGTTGAGCCACTTGTAGGGCGTGTGAGCGATGGCGGTGGCGACCGGCGCGATGCCTTCGACGCCCTGGAACTCGGAATAGTGCGCCAAGCCGGTCATGACATGGGCGAAGAGGATATACAGCAACGTGCAGATCGCCAGCGACCCAAGAATGCCGATTGGCATGTCCCGCTGCGGGTTGCGCGCTTCCTGCGCGGCCGTGGAAACCGCGTCAAAGCCGATGTAGGCGAAAAAGATAATGCCGGCGGCGCGCACAACCCCGCTCCACCCGAAGCTGCCGAACTCGCCGGTGTTGGGCGGAATGTATGGCTCGTAGTTTTTCGGCTCGATAAAGGCCCAGCCGAGCCCGATGAACGCCAGCACGACGCCGACTTTGAGCGCGACGATGATATTGTTGACCAGGGCTGACTCCTGTGTGCCCTTCATCAGAATCAGCGACATCGTGACGACGATGAACACCGCGGGCAGGTTGACCAGGCCCGTGACGGTCGCGCCAGCGGCGGTGGTAACCGAATCGAAGGGCGACATGGTGAGCTGGGGCGGCAGCGCGACGTTGTAATACTCCAGAAACTTCACCAGATAGCGCGACCAGCTAATCGAGACGGTGGCCGCGCCGACAGCGTATTCCAGCACCAGGTCCCAGCCAATCGTCCACGCGACTAGCTCGCCCATGGTGGCGTAGGAATAGGTGTAGGCGCTGCCCGCGACGGGAATCATGGCGGCGAACTCAGCGTAGCAGAGTCCGGCGAAGAGGCAGCCGACGGCGGCGATGATAAACGAGATGGTGACGGCGGGGCCGGCGTTGTTGCCGGCGGCAAGGCCGGTGATCGAAAACAGCCCGGCGCCGATGATGGCCCCGATGCCGAGCGCCGTGAGGTTGATGGGCCCGAGGGTTCGCTTGAGCGATCCTTGTTCAGTCGATGACTGCGCTTGCAGTTCATCAATGGATTTGACCACGAAGAGCTGATTTGCCACGCTGCACTCCTCTATTGGTGTGGGTGAGATGTCAGACTTGGCGCGCCCAGCGCATACGCCCGCGGGCTGCGTTCAGGCGACGAACGCTGAAAATGCTCAAGGCTTGCCTTGCCGGTAAGCGCAACATAGCGCGAATGCGCGCCGCCTTGCAAAATCTTGGCTGGCGCGAGCTCGACCCGGCGAATGGGTTATGAGAGGTCGCTGTGAAGATGAGGCAACCGCATCCGGCGCGACCGTGGCTGGGCGTCATCGCGGTCACGCTAGGCTTACTGTCGCTGAATCACTTTTTCGTCCATGGCCTGCTGGGCTATGGACTATCGGCTTATTACCTGCGCGTCCTCACGCTGGTCGGGATTTCCATCGCGCTGGCGGTCAGTCTGACGCTCGTCAATGGTTGCGCTGGACAGTTCTCCATTGGTCATGCCGGCTTTATGGCCATTGGAGCCTATGCGGCCGGGGCGATGACGCACTTTTTCGGCGCGCCTTTCACGGCTCTGCTGGATGTCCTGCCGGGATGGCTAGCGCATACGGCGCGGCTTTTGGTTTCGCTCGCGGCTGGGGCGACGGCGAGCGGGGTCGCGGGATGGCTGGTCGGCTTGCCGACGCTGCGCCTGCGGGGCGACTATCTGGCGATTGTCACGTTGGGGTTTGGCGAGATCATCCGCGTCGCGCTGCTCAATATCGAGCCGACGGGCGGCGCGCTAGGGTTCACCAATATCGCCCAGGGCCCGGATGCGCCGGGAAAACTGCCGGATCAGCGATTCGCCCTGTTTCTGGAAGACACGATGTTTTTCTGGGTCGCGCTGGCGGCAATGGGAACGATTCTCGCGGTTGGACGCTTGGCCTACTCGAGCTTTGGTCGCAGTCTGGCCGCGGTACGGGAAAACGAGATCGCGGCGGTGGCGATGGGCATTGACGCCGCGCGCGCCAAGACGCTGGCTTTTGTGACGAGCGCGGCGCTGACCGGCGTGGCCGGCGGGCTGTACGCGCACTATGATAATTACCTCAACCCCAGCTCGTTCACGTTTCTGCGGTCGGTGGAAATCGTGACGATGATCGTGCTGGGCGGCTTGGGGAGCATTTCGGGGGCGATTGTAGGCGCGAGCGTTTTGACGATCCTGCCGGAAGCGTTGCGCGACGCGACGCGCATCCTGCCGGCGGGGGTCACGGAAGCGGCGCCCTTTCTGGCAAGCTTGCCGGACTACCGCATGGCGCTGTATTCGCTCCTGCTGATCGGGCTGATGATCGCGCGGCCGCAGGGCCTGTATGGGCGGCGCGAATGGTCGTGGCTAGAGCGGCTTTTTACCGGCGGCGCAGAGGACGACGAGGAAAACGCGGGAGCGGTGGAAGCGAATAACCTGCGCGCCGCGCCGCCCGGCTGACAAGGCTCGCTTGGCAGCCCGCTGGTTGCTTGGCAGCGCGCCAATTGACAGCTCGCCGCGCAAGGCGTATTGTCGTCGCCCGTCGCTTAGGGCTAGGTAGCTCAGTTGGTAGAGCAACGGACTGAAAATCCGTGTGTCGGGGGTTCGATTCCCTCCCTAGCCACCACTATTCAACGCCCAACCCTCTCCGGTTGGGCGTTTTCATTTCCGAGTTCGGCGACACAACGCGGGGTTCGGCACAGGTCTGCATGCGCCACGCCGTGGCGGCCCGGCGTCCTGAAGTCGCCCGGTTCGACTCTCTCTTGCCCTCTCTTCTCTCAAAACCCGCGCCAACGTCTCGCGGGAAGCACACGTAGACGGCCTTGAGCGGCAACGACTTGCACGTGCGTCACGGGCGTCGGTTGTCCATCGTGCTTGGATAGGCAAAGCATCAAGCCTGCGCGCGAGTCGATGCTGCAGCACAGGGCATGGCGTACAAGCCCGCTCGCTGCTGCGTGATCACGAGCGCACGGCAGGCAAAGAGCGGCCCTTCGGCCTCGGGCTTGTCCCTGTCGCGCGCCTTGACCTTGAACACGTCGATGGGCTTGGCGCTCTGCAGCCCCGCGCGGCGCATAATCGTTTCCCCATCCCGCCATTCGCCCTTGAACGACCACAGGGACTTGAACACCGCGGACTGCGCCTCGGTCAGCCGGATCGGGCCGTGCGGCCACACGTCGGACAAGCTGACCCAGCGGAAGTCGGCCGAGAACGGCCCAGGCACGGGCGCGGCTGGATCGGGGGTCTGCGGGCCTGGTGGCTCACCTGGCATGCCGATGAGCGCGACACCACCGCCGTAAAGCGTGAAGCGATCCTCCAGCGCCACCACTCCACGCTCGGGCCGAAGGGCGCCCCGCGCGTCTTGCGCGGCTTCGGCGTGATGACGCGGATCGCCCCGCCTGCGACCCGCACCCGGTCCAGCAGCGCCGGCTCGCGCCACAGCCTCACAACGTCGCGTGCGAGCAGCACCGGCGAGCGCAGCTCGCGCGCGGCATCCGCCACGAAGCGGCGCTGAGAGTCCATAGACTGGCCGACGCGGGCGAGCAACCGGTTGATCGCCACGGCGAATGGGCGCGCCTCGACCGGAAGGTGGCGGTCTTCGACGGGGTGCAGCTCCTGCTCTGCCCGCTGGTCGATTTCCTTGGAAAGTGCCGCAATGGGCCGGAACATCTTGCGCACCAGGTCGGCGACGATCAGCAGCAGCACTGGCACGAGGATCAGGAAGGGCATCACTGAGCGCAGCGCTCCATCGCGGGCGATTTCATTGCGGAAGCCCGCTCCTGGGCCACGGCGATGCGTTCACCGGCAGCCGTGGTCTTGACCAGTACACGGAATGTCTCGCCGCCGACCTCCAGCGTATGCAGCCCATCAGCCAGTTTCGTCGGCAGAGAAAGCGTGCCGCCTGCATCCACGCTGGCTTCAGATGGATTGGTCTCGCCTAAGCGCTGGACGATCACGCGCGATTCTTCATCGACATCTTTGGGGTGGACATCGGTCGTCGGCGGGGCCAGTGACAAGCGCTGCCGATCCATGAGTTGCGCCACCTGGCGCAGCGCATCGTCCTGTAGCTCGTGGGCCTCGTCGAAGGCGGACAGGAACGAGATGACACCCGCCACGCTGGCCACCCCGAGGATGGCCAGCGACAGGGTGAAGGACAGCTTGAGCTGAACCGATTCGTTCAAGCGCCTTTTGAAACCATCCATCCCACCCCCCTGACGTTCTTGATGACCTCGCTGCCCAGCTTGCGCCGCAGTGCATGGATCAGAAATTCGACGGCGTTGCTTTCGACCTCTTCCCCCCAGCCGTAGATGCGATCCTCCAGTTCACTGCGCGAGAGGATGGCTCCGGGCCGAACCAGCAAGGCTTGCAGCAGCGAGAATTCCCGGTTGGAGAGTTGCACCGAGGAACCACCATTGACGCTGGCCTCTTTCGTGGCTGGATCAAGCGACACCACGCCATTGCTGAGAACGGGCGCTGCGGTGCCGCCCTTGCGCCGCAGAACGGCACGCATCCGGGCCAACAGCTTCGCCATCTGAAAGGGCTTGGACACGTAGTCGTCGGCCCCGCCGTCCAAGCCGCGCAGACGATCATCCAGGCCATCACGCGCCGTGATGATGAGCAGGGGAATCAGGTTGTCCTTGGCGCGGATGCTGGCCAGCACCTCCAGCCCATCCTTGCCTGGCAGTCCCAAGTCGAGCAGCACCAAGTCATAGCGCTGGCAGCCCAGTGTCGTGAGGGCGGTTGGTCCGTCCTTTACCCAGTCAGTCGCGTAGGACGCATCCTTCAATGCACCCTGGATCGCGTCACCGATCATGGGATCGTCTTCGACCAGCAATACCCGCATTCCCCCTCCTTTCAATCCTTGTTCAATGCGCCGTCCGGGCTGCCCGCTGTTTGAATAGCAGGATCGCGGTCAGCATGAAGGCCAGCAACGCGGCCGACGCCGAATAGCGGCTCAGCCCCAAACCGCCCGCGCTCAACGGCTTGTCCAGAAAGTCGCCGACCACGGCACCCAGCGGGCGGGTCAGGATGAACGCCGCCCAGAACAGCAGCGTACGGGACACGCTAGTCCAGTAGTAGGCCGCCACGACCAAAGCGAGCAACCCGCTGAACACGACCGCCGCGCCCGTGTAGCCCAGGCCCGCCGTATCCGCCGTCCAGTCACCCAGCGCCGTGCCCAGCGTCTGGGAGAACATGATCGTCAGCCAGTAGAAGGCTTCCGCCTTGGGTGAGCTGACGGCGCTCACCGATACGGAGCCGAGGGCGCGATGCCAGACGAAGAGCGAGCTGAGCAGCAAGGCCAGCAGCAAGGTCGAACCGCCAGCGTACCCGATTCCGAGCGAACGATCCGCAAAATCGGCCAGCGTCGTACCGACCGTGGTGGTGGCGATGATGGTGGTCCAGTACAGGAATGGATGGAAACCTTTGGCCTTGATCTGCGCGACGACGGCTATCAGGAAGATCGCCGCGAAGATGCCGGTGCCGACCAGATAGCCCAGGTTCATGGACATCGAGACGGCATCGCCGCCGGTTTCGCCGAGTGTGGTAGCGGCAATCTTGATCAGCCAGAAACCGAGCGTGACCTCAGGTACTTTAGTCAATGCATCCTGGAGGTTGGTCGTCGATTCACTGCTGTTCATTTTTTGTGTTTTGCTGAGGCGTGTGTCAGATCGGCATGGGCGCCTTCTCCACCCGATGTCCCGCGTGGGCTGTGTCGCGCAATCAGCCAGGTGATGCAAATCGCCACGGCCAGCAACGCCAGCCCCCAGAGCTCATCGGCATCGACGCTTTGCAGTGCGTACGCCAGTGCATGCCCCATGCCGTAGCCGAGACCGCCAATCAGCACGGCCCAGCATACGGCGCCAACGAAGTTGAGCGCCAGAAAGCGTGACCAGGGCACGCGGCTCATGCCGATCGCGATCGGCCCGGCGACGCGCAGGCCGTAGAGGAAGCGAATCGACAGAATCAGCGGCAGGTGATGACGCTCAAGCAACGCGGTTACCCGCTGGGCGCGTGGCTGCAACGCAGGAAAGCGCATCAGCAGGGCGGTGCCGTAGCGCCGACCGATCAGAAAGAACAACTGGTCCCCGATGAAGCTGGCTACGGCCGCCACGGCCATCACCGCCTGGATCGAAAGATGGCCGCGCGCGGCGGCAGCGGCAGCGATCAGCAGTACGGACTCGCCTTCGAGAAAGCTGCCGACGCCCACGGCAGTTAGGCCCCAGCTTTGGACCCAGCTGGCAATGTCCATCTTCAGCTCCTGCCTTCGAGCGTGTCGAAGGTTTTCAGCAGGGCAACCCATCGCAGCCTTGCAGTCGGCTTGGTTCGGCGTATCGGCGCGCAGTGCTGCCAACGCCTTGTCGATGGCCTTGTCGAGCACGTGCCAGTCATTGGCGGCTCGCGGTTTCAGTCCGGCCTCGGCTGCGCCCCATGCCACCTCCAAATCCTTGATGCGATTCTTGGCTGCGGGCAAATCGCCTTTGTCGACGATGGCGGCCACGTCGGCGGCGATGGCGCGAAATGCGGTCAGGTCGCCCAGCTTGGAGACGGCCTTGCCCGCGATACCTGTGCTGGCGTTGGTAGACGGTGCCGATGCAGCGCTCGCGCCGCTTTTGTCGGCAGGTTTGGAGCAGCCGGACGCCAGAGCCAAGAGCAAGGCGGCCGAGACGGCGGCGACAGGACGAGCGATTGAGTGCTGCGTGGGCATGATTTCTCCTTGAGAAGTGGAACTGGGGTTATTTGGTGGCTTGCGCGGAACGGCCTGCGTTCAGGCCGAATTGCGCAAGGCCGACCAGCATGACGATCACGGAAAGGAACAAGGCGCTCGTCCACATGGCACCCATACCCAGGCCCCCGTAGGTCTTGGCCTGCGTCAGCAGGTCGCCGAGCGCAGCGCCGAAGGGACGAGTCAGGATGTAGCCGATCCAGACGGTCAGCACGGCGTTGCCACCCATGCGCCAGGCGGCATAGCTGATGCCGATCAGCGCACCGAAGGCGACTGCGCCCCAGGTGAAGCCTAAGCCTAACGCCTCAGTCGCCAGATCGCCAGCAGGAGTGCCCAGCGCAAACATGCAGAGGATGGCGGACCAATAGGACATCTCCCGGCTGCGCGTCACGATGTCGTGGATGGACAAGGTACGTTCAACCCGATACCAGACGAAGAAGATTGCAGCGAGTGCTACAGCGAACACCGAGGTGCTGATATGGAGGCTGACGCCCAGGCCATCGGTCAACAGGTCGGTGATCTGGGTGCCGACCACGCTGACCAACACGACCGTTAGTCAGTCAATTCAGGGGTGTAGCGGCGGGTACGCAACTGCGTGAGCAGGGCGATTGCCAGCAAGGCGGCCATGACGAGGAAGCCCAGCGCGTCAAAGACCTGGAGCGTGAGGTCAAGGAACTGCGCAAGGCCAATGAGATTCTCAAGCTGGCCAGCGCGTTTTTCGCCCAGGCGGAGCTTGACCGCCGCTTGAAGCTCTGAGGGCTTTCGTGGACCAGCGCAGGCAGACCCAGGGGGGCGAGCCAATCTGCAAAGCGCTGCAGATCGCCCCGTCAGGATACCGTCGCCAGGCTGCTGCGCAACGTGACCCAGCCAGGCGGAGCGACAGGTCCAAGCGAGATGACGTTTGATCCCCAGAAGTTGAACGTGTCTGGCAATCGAGCCTGCAGGTCGATGGTGTCGACAAGGTCTGGCGTCAGCTCAGCCGCGCGGGAGTCGCAGTCGCGCGCTGCACAGTCGAGAGATTGATGAAGCGTCAGGGATGGCGTGGCGTGGCGCGCGGCAAGGTGGTGCGCGCCACCATCAGCGACAGCAAGGCGCC
>NKPT01000342.1 GCA_002254845.1 Chloracidobacterium sp. CP2_5A
AAGCCGGGGGCGGAACCGGCGGGTTAACACGAGATCCGCGGGGCGCGGCGGGCGGCGGCCCAAAGCGAAATTTGCCGCTCCGCGCCAGGCAGACCCAAAACAGCGGAAGCGCGCGGCCGTCAGGCCGCGCGCGGCGGCACTAGCGCTTGGAGAACTGGAAGCGGCGGCGGGCGCCGCGCTGGCCGTACTTCTTGCGCTCGTGCTCGCGCGGGTCGCGCGTGAGAAATCCTTCGCTCTTCAGCTTGCCGCGGAGTTCGCCATTGAACTCGCACAGGGCGCGGGCGATGCCGAGGCGGACGGCTTCCGCCTGG
>NKPT01000110.1 GCA_002254845.1 Chloracidobacterium sp. CP2_5A
CTTCCGGAGTGACACCGGACTCGGTGATCGTGACCGCCTTCACGCGGCCCGCTTTCACCTCGGCCAGGAAGTCCGAGTATGGCAAGTAGGTGTCGCCCGGGCGCTGGCGGCCTTCGAACTGCTTGAAGACGGTGAAAAGTACGAGCGCGATCACCATCCAGATGGCGGCTTTCGCGAACATGCTGTTGTTCAAGTGCGGCTCCTGTGGGTGATCTGCGCGCAGGTCCCTGCGTGTATACCGATTCTAGGCCGTTTGGGTCGCGGCGGCCGGTCGAACAACCCTCTAACTGGGTCGGATTGATGGGCTTTCAAGCGAACCCGGATGCGCTTTCAGACCGCGCGCCAGCAGGTAGGTTTCCGCCGATTCGGCGCGCGAGGCCGCCGGCTTGCGTGCGACGACGCGGGCGAAATGGCGCTTCAGCGTTTCCACCAATTGGCTGTAGCCGCTGCCTTGAAAGGCTTTCAGCAGCAGGCAGCCGTCGCGCTTCAGATGCGCAGCCGCGAACTCGATCGCCAGCTCCGCCAGATGCGCGCTGCGCGCGGCGTCGGCCGCCGCGATCCCCGACAGATTCGGCGCCATGTCCGACAACACGACGTCCGCTTTGGCGCCGCCC
>NKPT01000293.1 GCA_002254845.1 Chloracidobacterium sp. CP2_5A
ATTCCGCTCATTTCATGGGTTGGACGCCGGCTGGGCGTGCATCCTCACGCCGCTTTTTGCGCCGCCGGACTGTACTTTCTGACGCCCGTTGCGGGAATTTCCGGATCCTGCGCCTACAATGACGCGGCGGCTGTTTTCTTTCCACTGGCGGCTTTCGGGGCGTTTCTGACGATGGACGGGGAGAAACTGGCCGTGTTTCACGCAGGCCTGGCGGGGGGTTTCGCCTACGCCGTCAAGCCGACTGGAGCAGTAGCGGCCGCGGGAGCGCTGGCTTGGGCTGCATGGCGCGGTGGGCGGAGGGCTGCCTTGCTGTGCGTCGCAGGCATCGCGCTGTGCGCGGGGC
>NKPT01000012.1 GCA_002254845.1 Chloracidobacterium sp. CP2_5A
AGCGGGTTATGGAAATCGTGACGCGCATTCCGCGCATGCGCCTGCTGGCCTCGCGCCTCAAGCGGGATGGGAAAAAGCTGGCGCTGATTCCCACGATGAGCGCCCTCCATGAAGGGCATGCCAGTCTCATTCGGCGCGCCCAGATTTTAGCCGACGTGGTAGTGGTCTCGATTTTCTTCAATCCCATCCATTTCCAAGCCGGCGACGAGTTCGAGGTGCCGACCCGCGACCTGGCCCGCGACGCCGAGCTGGTCGCCAACAAAGGCGCGCATGTCCTGTTCGCGCCCAGCGTGGATGAAATCTACCCGGAGGATTTCCTGACCTTTGTCACGACGGATATCCTCGATTGTCGGTTGTGCGGCGCTAATCAGCCCAACTACTTTCGCGGCGTGACGACCATCGTCAACAAGCTCATCAACATTGTCCAGCCCCATTTCACGCTGGTCGGGCAGAAGGACGCCCAGCAGTCGATCATCATCCGCCGCATGGTTCGGGACCTGTCCATGGATACCGAGGTGGTCATTTGCCCGACGGTGCGCGGCCACGACGGGCTAGTGGTTTCATCGCGCAATGCGTTCCTTGCGCCAGCCGAGCGCCGCGCCGCGCTGGTGCTCTATCGCGCTTTGCAGCAAGCGCAGCAACTGTTTGAGCGCGACGGCGAGCGCCAAGCGGCGGCGCTCATTGCCGCCGTCCGTGAAACGCTGGCCACGGAGCCGCTGGCGCGCCCGGAGTACGTCGCGCTGGTGGACATGGAACGCCTGGCCCCGCTCTCCGTGATCGCCGATGGCACGGAGGCGCTCCTGGCTCTGGCGGCCCAAGTCGGTCATACCCGACTCACGGACAACATCATCCTGAGCGCAAGCGCGGAGTGAACGCCGAGCGAGCTTGCGGATGCGAGCTTTCTTGCCGGAGACTTTTTGGGGGTGTTAGTATGAAAGCGGTCCGCTATGCCGGTGGCGTTGATCGGGGCGCGCGGCGCGCCCTGACTGCGGCTTGGAAACAAGGTCTCTGGAGCCCGCTTTGGCGGCGTGACCTGGACCAGCGTGGGTAAACCGTCATGTTCTGCCCTAAGTGCGGCACGAAAAATCGTCCCAACGCCCGTTTTTGCAAAAGTTGCGGGCATGCCTTCGGGGGAGGGGGCGCGACCGAGTCAACGCTGTTGAGCGGCGCGTCGCCGATTGAGCAGACGTTCATCCTGCGCTCGGTTGGGCCAGATGACCCGGGGCGGACAAATGATTCGCTTCTATCCCTTGAGCAGCCTGCGGCTGCCGATTTTACGCCGCCGCCAGCGCCGCGCCCGGCGGACAATGGCCGTCACGAGCCAAGCGATAGCTTCATTCTTGGCGAAATTTCATCGCCCAATTTGCACCTTGACGCGCCGCCCCCAACAGCTGAGCCGGAAGCCGTTCCCGATCTTTTTCGGTCCAGCGACGCGCCACAGCTTCCGCCAACGCTTGTCGCCCCGCTGCCGAAGCCCGCGCTCGCTGACGACCCGTTAGCCGCGCCGCCCGGCGCGCCGCCGGCGCGCCCGCCGCGGCCGGCCATGACGCCCACCCCGGCCAGCGGCGTGCCGTTGCCGCCGGAAGTCGCGGCAACGCCGTTTCGCCCGATTGAGCCGCCGATTGGCGCGCCGCGCCCGATGGGGCGCGGCCATACGGCTGAGCTTCCGGCGGCGACGCCCAAGCCGCCCGCCGACTTGTTCGCTCAGTCCGCGCCGGTTGCCGGGCCGGGCCGCTCAAAGTTTTCGCTGGGATTGGTCATTGGGCTTTCCGTCGCGGCGATCACGCTGGCGATTGGCGCGGTTGTCGTCATCCTTTACCTTCAGTATGGGGCGCCCGCCGCCGCGCCGGCTTCCGATACGCCCGTCGCTGCCGAGCCGTCGCCCCAGCCGGCCATCCCTGAGAACATGGTTGCAATTCCCGGCGGCGAATACGTCATCGGGCGCGATGCTGGGGATTTCTTTGATCCTTACGAAAAGCCTCAGCACGCCGTGACCCTGCGACCGTTTTACATCGACAAGACGGAAGTCACGAATGCGGACTACCAAAAATTTGTCGAGGCGACTGGCCATCCAGCGCCAGCCTCATGGACGGGCGGGCGGTTTGAGGCGGGCAAGGGGCTGTTTCCCGTCACTGGCGTAACGCTTGCCGATGCGCAAGCTTACGCCAAATGGGCCGGCAAGCGGCTGCCGACCGAGGCGGAATGGGAAGCGGCCGCGCACGGGCGCTCGCCAACCGTCTTTCCGTGGGGGGACAGCTTTGATCCAAGTCGCGCCAATGTCAAAGCCAGCGGTCTTGGCGCGCCGGTTCGGGTTGGGACCTATCCGGCCGGCGCCAGCCCTTTTGGCGTCCTTGATCTGACCGGAAACGTCTGGGAGTGGACGGCTTCTGAGGCTACGCTATACCCCGGCAGCGCTGAGAAGCCGCCAAGCTGGGATAAGCCCCTTGAGCCGGGCGCCAAGCTGCAAATCATTCGCGGCGGGGCTTTCACCGAAGACACGAAAAAGTGTACCGTGACATACCGCAACTGGGTGCCGTCCAATTTCAGCGCCCGCGAGCTTGGCTTCCGGTGCGCCAAAGACCAGCCGCCACAGTGAGCGCCTGTAACGAACGTTCACCGCTTGTTTGTATGACGCACCGCATACGCTCCCTGCTCTCGCTCGCGCCGCGGGGCTGCGCCGGCTGGGCGCTTCCGAGCCAGTTGGCCTGTCTGTTCCGGGCCGGCGCGCTCGGCGCGGCTTTCATGACGGCGGGTGGCCTAGCCATCGCGCAAATCGGACGCTCCGATGCCCCGCCGCCGCCCGCCGCGCCGCCGAGCGCCCCCGCTTCCGGCAAGCGGACCGCGCCGCCGCCCCGTCCGAAAATGGTGAAAACGCCCAGCGGCGTGTCCATGCCGCTGGGGCGCTCGGCCGAGTTTTACCTTGAGGAAGGGAATGAGCTCTTTGGCAAGGAAGACTTTGTCTCCGCCAAAATGTTTTTCGAGCAGGGCGGAAAGGCGGCGCGCGCCAAGACGGATTTGGCGGAAGCCCTGCAACGGCGACGCGAGGTCGCCACCCGCATGGCCGCCGGCGCGCAGTCCGAGCGGGAGGGCAACTTGAGCGAGGCGCTGGGCGAGTATGACAAGGCGCTGGCCATTGAATCAGCTAATCCGCTGGCCAAAAAGCATGCCGCGCGCGCGCTCAAAATGCTTGGCGCAGCCGCCGCGCTAACTCGGGATTGGGCGTCCGCGATTGCCTATCTGGATCGCTCGCGGGAGCTGTCACCCAGCCCGGAGACGGATGAGGCGCTGGTCTCCGCCCTGTTGGGACTGGCCAGCGGGCAATCCGACCCGGCGCAAGCTCAGGAAACCTACCAGCGCGTTCTGGCGCTCGCGCCAAGCAACGATGACGCTCGCAAGGGGCTGCAGCGGACTGAATCGGCGATTCGGGCGCGCCGCGCTGAAGAAGCTTTTCGAGCGGGACGCTACAACGAGGCGCGAAGCGAATATGAAGCGGCATTGAGCCTCGACGCCAATAATGCCGCGGCTACGGCCGGTAAAGCTAAGGCGGAAGCGTATCTGGCGCGGCTTGCCGCCGACGAGGCTTATCGCCAGCGCGACTTCCGGGCAGCCTCTGCCGGCTATGAGAAGTTCAACGCCTTCGCGCCGGGCGACGCGGACGTGACAGCGCGACTAGGCGAGCTGTCGGTTCGGCTAGAGCCGGCGTTGCCGCTGCGCGGTCGCCTTACCTACAAGCTCAAAACCGCCAGCCCTTTTCGCATCCGCTTGCAGGGGGACCGCGTGGAAAGCGCGCTCCTCGACAGCGAAAGCCGGATTGAGCCGGATATCAAGCTCGATGGGCGTCTCCCCGCGCGCGACAGCCTTTTCCGCCTTGGCAAGTCCTCCTCAAATGCCCTCGTTCGCGTCGCGGCAATGCCGACGGCGGCCAACAATTACACCGCCGAGCTCATCGTGACGCCGAAAAATCCCCGCTCGGAGGAGGTTCTGGTTGTCGCCGAATGGACGCTTCCAACTAAGGGCGGGCTTCAGTGGAGAAAGTCCCTTGAGCCGGGCGCGTACCGGGTTTACTGGCAGGGGCCTTACTTCGAGGTTTTTGATCCGACCGGCGCGCGCATTGAGTCGGGCGTCCAGTCGCCCTTGCCCCGGCAGCCCGTGGTCGTCAAAATCAAGCCGGTCAAAGGCGTCACCTTCCAGGTTGTGGGGCAGCCCAGTCTGGAAAATGACTTCGCGTTCGCCTTGAATGTCGCCGTAACCGCCCCGACCAACCTTATCCTCGACCTGAGCTGGGCTGTTGGGGGCAAGTGAAGCGACCGTGGCCTAGCAAAAAGTTCAGCGCCGCGCGAAAAGTTAAAAAAACGACAGCCATACCCAAATTTGAAGGCAGACCCCGCACGGACACTCCCTAAAAGCTTGGGCACGGCTGTTTTCACTTCGTCGGGAGCAACTTTTATGCCAGGCTGAAGCCAGCCTACAGGTTAGCTCCTAACCAAGGTCTCAGGCGACAGGCTGACAATTCTTCTCAAGTGGGGTCTGCCATTTTTTGTCACTTTTCTCTTTTTTTGACAGAAAGAAGCAGGATTTTTCGTGTCCGACGCGACGTTGCTCATTGTTTCGCTCTTTGGCTCGACGCTGCGGCTCTCAACGCCGCTCATTCTCGCCGCGCTGGGCGGTCTGTACGCCGAGCGCAGCGGCGTCATCAACATGGCGCTGGAAGGCATGATGCTGGCCGGGGCTTTCACGTCCGCCGCGGTGACGGCCCTGACCGGAAGCCCGTGGCTAGGTCTGTTGTCCGGTCTGGCGGCCGGCCTGCTCCTCGCGGCGCTGCACGCTTTTTGCTGCATCGCCTGCCGGGCCGATCAGGTTGTTACGGGAACGGCGATCAACATCTTGATGCTGGGTATCCCGCCCTTGGTTTCCGGGGCGCTCTTTGAGTCCACCGGCTCGACGCCAGCGCTGGCGAAAGCGCAGACCCTGCCAACGCTGCCGATCGTTGTGGCGCTAGCGGCCGCGCCGGCGACGATGTTTGTCCTTTTCAAAACGCCTTTCGGGTTGCGGCTGCGCGCCGTCGGCGAGACGCCGGAGGCGGCGGCGACGGCCGGCGTGAGCGTCGCCTGGATGCGCTGGCAGGCCGTGCTGATTTCGGGCCTGCTCGCCGCCCTGGGCGGGATCTATCTCGCCATTGGGCAAAACTCGCTCTACACGCGGAATATGACCGCCGGGCGCGGCTATATCGCTTTGGCGGCGCTCATTTTTGGCAACTGGATGCCGCTACGCGCGCTTTTGGCCTGCTTGCTCTTCGGCTTTATGGACGCCGTGCAAATTCGCCTTCAGGGAAGCGCTTCCATCCCGACGCAGTTCATCCAGATTATCCCGTATATTTTCACGATGATCGTCCTCGCCGGCTTTATCGGCAAGGCTACGCCGCCGCGCGCCCTGGGCGCGCCGTATGTCAAGGGGCGTCGCTAGGCTGGCGAGCTGGGGTTTGGCGGGCGATGCGCTCCCGGAGCCGGGCGAGCGGGAACTGCCCGACGCCTTGGCCGGTGCGTATGGATTCCTCAATGGCCGCGACGAGCGCGCGGTTGATCGGCGTCGGCACTCCGTGCCGCTCGCCAAGCCGGACAATCTCGCCGTTGAGGTATGCAATTTCGGTTTCCGGCCGGCGAAAGCGCAGGTCCTGCCACATGGACGGATAGCCGCGCTGTTCCGGCGGCACATTTGCGAATTCGACCCGCTGCGCTGCGAAGGCTTCAACCTGCGCGCGAATGTCAAAGCGGCCCGTCACATCCGCTGGAGAGACGCCGGCCGCCGCGAGAACGCGCAAGCCTTCGTCCATGACCTCGCGCATCAGGGCGAGCATATCCGGGTCGGCGAAGGCCTTTTGCCAGTAATAATCCGTCACCGCCAACAGGGCGTTATTGAGGTTGCCGATGAGCTTGCCCCACTTGACGGCCATGGCGTCGGGGTGCTCGCGCGTCGGCAGCCCGGCCGCCGCGAAGTCAGCCGCTACCTGCGCCGTCAGCGCGTCCGTTCCGCTGGGGAAGCGTCCGACGGCGAGGAAATCCATGATGGTCAGCGCGACGCGGCCTGGCTCCGGCAAGACGGCGTTGAACAGGACGAGGACTGGATAAACGTTGGCGAATCGCTCCGCGACGACGGCCTCGTTGGCGACGCCGTTTTGCAAGCAGAAGGCTGGCGTCGGCGGCGGGAAATAACGGGCGAGGTCGGCGACGGCAGCCGCCGTCTGTGTCGCCTTGACGCACAACAGGATGGCATCGCCTTCCGCCGGCTCGATTTCAGACAGGCCGGCGACGGCTGGAACGTCAAGCGTCAGCTTTTCAGTTGCGGTTTCAAGGCGCAGCCCGCGGGCGGCGATGGCCGCCGCATGCGCCGGACGCGCCACCAAGCAGACCTGGCATCCAGCGCGGTGGAGCAGCCCCCCGACGACGCTCCCGACCGCCCCCGCGCCATAGACAAGGTAGCGTTGGATGGTCATGCGCGGAGCTCTTCGGGAAGAAAGAGGACCAAGCTCTGCGACACCAGCAGGCTCGTCAGAAAAAAGAAAATGACTTCCTCAAGCGGCACGAGGCCGAAGCGAATGCCGAGAATCTGATTGGCGTCAAACAGCCAGATGCCTTCGGCAATCGCCAGCGAGTCGGCAATGATGAAGTAAGCGCCGATAACCAGAACTGGCAGGAAGACGGCTCGCGCGTTGCGCGCTAGGATGCGCCAGCCAATTGCCCACTGAAGAATGACCACGGGCAGCATCCAGCCCAGCAGGTGAAACAGGTAATTGGTTCTCATGCTTGCTTCCTCTCCGCGTTGGGCGTCCGGCGCGGCCGCAGCAGGGCGACAGTCAACAGTCCGACGCTAAGGGTTTGCAGGAAAAAGAAGCCGTATTCCTCAATCGGAAGCCGCCAGACGCGGAACAGAATCTTGTCCTCCGGGAAGTCCCATATCCCCAGCTTGACCGCGTGGTTATCCCAGGGCGTGGTGAAGATGAAGACGATCAGGCAGACCAGGCCCAGCCAGCGGGCGTGAATGCGCGAAAACTTGCCGCGCGCCAGCCACGCCGTCGCCAGCAGCAGCGGAAGGCTGAAGTACAGGTGAAACTGCAAATAGGTCATGTGGCAACGAGTCGGCAAATGGCGAGTCGGGGGCGCCGCCCATCGAAGCGGCTTGGGCAAGGGAAGTCTATGCCTTTTTTTACGTCCGCGAAATCGCCGATCAATGTTTTCGGTTGGCCGCGGCTTGTCCAGGCTCCGGCTTGAGTGACAGCTGGGGCGGCCGCAGAAGCGTCCAATGGCGGTCGCTCGTTTGCGCGATGGTCGCATCGGTCAGGCCGGCTTCCTGCGCGGCGGCAGCGATTTCCTCCAGCGTCAGCGCCGCGCCGAGCGAGTCGCGGAAAAGCTTTTGTTGGCGCGGGGACTCGCCGGCGGCGTAGCGGGCCACGAGCGCATCGGCGGCCTCCGGCGTTTCCGGGCGCAGCAGGTCGCGGATGAGCAGCGCCGCGCCGGGCTTCGCCACGCGCGCCAGTTCCCGAAGCGCCGTCGCCGGCTCCGGGATGTGGTGCACAATGCTATTGGAAACCACAGCGTCAAAGGAAGCTGCTGGGAAGGGCAGTCGCTTGGCGTCCGCCAGGCGCAGCTCGATGCGCGACTCAAGCCCGGCCGCCGCGATATGGCGCGCGCCCAGCTTGAGCATTTCAGATGACAAGTCCACGGCGACGATCTCCACGTCCGGCAGTCGCTCGGCAATGAGCATGGGGATGCGCGCCGTTCCCGTGCCGACATCCAGTATCCGTCCCGACCGGACCCCCAGCGCCGCGACGGCCTCGGCAAACGCCGCGTTGACTTCCGCGAAGTCCATCGCGTCGTAGTCGGCGGCTTCTTCCGCCGTATCCATCGCTTCCGGCTCAAGAATTCGTTCCATCCGCAGTTTTTTCCTTACATTGACGGGCTTTGGGGTCACGCCAGTTGGGCGCGGAGCACATCCGGCGAGGTTGTCGGCGTTTGACAGGCGAAGCCTTGGCAAACATAGGCCGTTGGCTGTCCGCCCTGCATGCCCCGCCGCGCCGTCAGCGGAACGCGCCGCTCGTGGTCGGCGTCGCGTGGATCGACGAGCGCCACCACGCAATGCGGGCGGAAGGTTTCTTGGACCACCCGACGTAACGCCTGCGTCTCCGGCGCCGCCGGCGGCCCAACGATGACCACTCCCTTCGCGTTGGCGAGATAAAAGTCAAGCGCGCACAGCAGCTGTCCAAACCCTGAAGGCATCTTGGCCAGCGAGCTGGAAAGCGATTGCAAGACGCTTTCCGCGCGCGCGCGATAGCGCGATTCTCCTGTCAGCAGCGCGAGGCGCAGCAGCACGTCAACCGCCACCGAGTTACCCGATGGGGTGGCGTTGTCGAAAACATCCCTGACCCGCGTGATGAGCTGCTCGTGCCGGTCGCTAGTGAAGAAGAACGCCCCGCCCTGCGGATCATCGAACTGCGCCAGCAGGGCGTCGGTCAGCTCGCGCGCCGCGACGAAGTGCTGAGCGCGACCGGTCGCCTCATAGAGCGCGAGCAGCCCCTCGGCATAGCAGGCGTAGTCTTCCAAGTAGCCAGGAAACTTATTCTGCCCGTCCTTGCGCGACCGATAGAGGATGCCGTCGCAGCGCATCGCTCCCAAAACGAATTCGGCGTTGCGCTCGGCGACGGCGCGGTAGTCATCGCGTCCGAGGACGGCGGCGGCGCGCGCAAAAGCGTAGAGCATCAGCCCGTTCCAGGCGGCGAGGCGCTTATCGTCGCGGCCCGGCTTGACGCGCCGCTCGCGCCCCTCAAAGAGGATTGGCTTGGCGCGCGCCAGCAGGCTTTCAAGACGCTCCGGCGCGATATCCTTGAGACGGGCGACGGTTTCAATCGAAAGCGGCGCGCTGAGAACGGATTTGCCCGTGCCCTCGAAATTGCCCTCGCTCGTGACATCGAAGTAACGGCAAACGATCTCCGCCTCGGCGCTGCCAAGCGGCTTGTCGAGCAAGGCGTGGATTTCGGCCGGCGTCCAGACGAAAAACTTGCCCTCCTCGCCTTCGCTATCGGCGTCCTGCGTGGCATAGAAGCCGCCGTCCGGCGCGGTCATCTCGCGGATGACGTAATCGAGCGTTTCCTCAACCACCTGTCGGTAGCGCGGCTTGCCGGTCGCCTGCCAGGCTTCGAGGTACGCGCGCGCCAGCAAGGCGTTGTCATACAGCATCTTCTCAAAGTGCGGCACCAGCCAGTGGGCATCCGTCGAGTAGCGGTGAAAGCCGCCGCCCAAGTGGTCATACATTCCGCCGCTCGCCATTTTGTCTAGCGAAAGCTCGACCATCTCAATCGCATGCAGCTCTCCGGTCGCCCGCCAGTAGCGGAGCAAGAACGCAAGGGCCATCGAGTTGGGGAACTTCGGCGCGCCGCCGAAGCCGCCGTGGACGTGGTCAAACCGCGCGGATAGGCGGCGGTAGGCGTCATCCAGAATTTGCGCTGACAGCTCGCCCGCGCCGGGGAGCGGCTCGGGCAGGCGGCGCAGCTCAGTCGTGATTTCCTCGACGCTCTGCCGCAGCTCGGCGCGGCGCTGGCGGTAGGCGTCCGCTACGGAACGCAAAATGCGCGGGAAGCCCGGCATGCGCCCGCGATCTTCCGGGGGAAAGTACGTGCCGCCATAAAACGGCTCGCCATCCGGCGTCAGAAACACGGTGAGCGGCCAGCCGCCGCGTCCGGTCATGAGCTGGACAGCGTTCATGTAGATGGCGTCCAGGTCGGGGCGCTCCTCGCGATCCACCTTAATGTTGATGAAAAGCTCATTCATGAGCGCCGCGATTTCCGGGCTTTCAAAGCACTCGCGCTCCATCACGTGACACCAGTGGCAGGCCGAGTAGCCAATGCTGAGCAAAATCGGCTTGTCTTCCGACTTGGCGCGCGCTAGGGCTTCCGCGCCCCAGGGGTACCAGTCCACTGGATTGTGCGCATGCTGCAGCAGGTACGGGCTAGTTTCGCTGATGAGCCGATTGATGAACTGCGGGCTGGGTTGAGCGGACATTAAGCAAGATTCCTTTACAAACAAATGGTCAATTCAACCTAAGCTTTACTGATGACCGTCGTCCATTGGCTGTACCGGAACGGACGCTTGGTTGCGGCGCCGATCGTTGACGGAAGCGAAGCGGGACGGGACGGCGGCCGGCGCGGCCGGAAGGCGGCCGATGCGAGGCGCCGGATTGGTCAGCCGGAAACCGCCGCGTCGGGCGACGGGTCGGAGACGGCCGGCAGGGACGCTGGTTGGCGCTTGACGTAGGTCCGATAGGCAAGCCGCGCCACATTCCAAATTTTTTCCCACCCGACCTTGACCTCTTCGCCGCGCAGCAGCTTGCCGATGACTTGATCGCGCACGTGGGCCGTTGCGCGCTTGAGCAGGAATTCCTTGGCGTAGGGGCGAGCGACATCGAAAAGATGGAACTGGGGGCTGAGGCTCTGCCCCATGCCTTCCAGCGTCATGAGCGCGCGCGCCACGAACGTAAAGCTTGCCGGAATGCGAAACGGATAGTTGTAAAGCGTGCTGGAGACGGTCGCGTTAAGTTCGGAAAACGTCAGCTGCGAGAGCTTTTTCCCTTTGTACTGCGCCAAAATGCCTTCCGCCGCTTCCCGAAAGGCCGCTGGGTCGTAGCCCGGCTGCAGAAAGCCAAGCGCGATGGCGTCGCCGACCAACCCCATCAAATCGCGATCCGTAATGTGGAAGAACGCGTCGAGCAGGCCCAGGCGCATGTCGTCTGTGATGCGCCCGACCATGCCGAAGTCAAAAAACGCCAGTCGACCGTCCGCCATGATGCGCAGGTTGCCCGGATGCGGGTCGGCATGGAAGAACCCGTCATCGAGCAGTTGCTTGAGGTAAGCCCGAACCAGCAGCGTCATTTTCTGCATCGGGTCAAAGCCGGCGGCGCGCAGCCGTTCAGCGTCCGTTGGCTTGACCCCGGCGATGTATTCCATCGTAATGACGCGCCGGCTGGAGAGCTCAGGGTAGAGGCGCGGGAGATAAATTTCCTGCTGCCAGCCGGCGAAGTTGCGCCGAAACTGCGCGGCGTTTTCCATCTCGCGCTCGTAATCCATTTCTTCCTGCAGCATCGCCTCAAACTCCGCGACAATGCCGCTCCAGTCCGCGCCCTTGACGCCGGCCAGCCAGCGTGGGCGGCGCTCTAGATAGGTCGCGATGACGCGCAGGATTTGAAAGTCGAGCCGGACGATTTCTTCCAGGTTGGGCCGCTGAATTTTGACGACGACTTCCGTCCCGTCGGGTAGCTGGGCGCGGTGCACTTGCCCGAGGCTGGCTGCCGCCAGCGGGCGCGGCTCGATTCGCTGAAAGAGCGCCTGCGGCGGCTGTCCCAGCGCTTCCGTGATGCGCTGCCACGCCGCTTCAGTCGGGAAAGGCGGCACGGCGTCCTGCAGGGCGGTCAGGGCTTGCACATAGGCGAGCGGCAGCAAATCCGTTCGCGTGGAAAGCATTTGGCCAATCTTGATAAAGGTCGGCCCAAGCTTGATGAAAGCGGCGCAGAGGCGCTCCGCTTGTCGGGCGTGAAACGATTCCGCCGTCGCCGCGCTCGCTTTAGAGCCCGGCCGGAGCCATCGAAGCCGCTGCCCGCCCTTGCCGGACGTCTCCAGCGACCGCAGAAGGTGCGGCAGGGCGAGCCGCAGGCCGAGCCACAGGATGCGGAGCAGTCGCGCGCGCGCGCGCCAATCAAGCTGGCGGATCGCCGCCCAAAAAAAGCGAAGCGCGCTTGGCGCCGGCCGATTCGCGGGCGGCGGCGCGAATGAGGGCGCGCTAGAGGGCGGCATCCGGGGCGGCTCGGTCATGAAGTAAAGTTTCTTGGGGGACGGGAGGGTGGCCGTGGCTCGCGGCGGCGCGCGGGTTGAATCTGGCGAGCGCGTCCCGCCGCGTCAAGTCTCGGTCGCGCCGGCATCGGGCGTCGTTCAATCGGCTTGCGCGGCGCGGAGCAGGTCGGGGCGGATCTGCTCGGTCAGCGATGTCGCGGGGTCAAGCCCCTCGCGGATGAGCGCCACAGTGCCGTCCTTGCGCAGCAGAACGAAGCTCGGCAGGATCGATAGGTTAAGCCGCCGGAAAAGCAACGACCCGCGCGGATCGCGCGCCAGGAGGTGCGAAAAGTGAAGTTGGTCGCGCCAAGCCTTCAGCTCGGCGTCGCTGATGAAATCGCGGTCGCGCGGCTGGTCCCCGTTGGTGAGCACAAGACACAGGGTCACGCGCGGATGGCTGTCGGCGATGTCATTCATCTGTCGCAGCAGCGGGCGAATGAGCGGAAAGTCGCGCGCCGCGAAACATAGCAAAACCGTCTTGCCGCGCAGCTTTTCGGCATCCAGCGGCGCGCCGTCCGGAGTCGGCAGCAAAAACTCGACCGGGTCGCCCTGCTTCTGAACTTTCTGAACCACGGTTGGGCTTTTCTCTTGCGCGAAGCCCCAGGGATAGCGCCCTGGTCCCGCCAGCGTTGCTAGCGTCAAAAGCGTTGCTAGCGTCAAAAGCGTTGCTAGCGTCAAAAGCGGGCGGGCGGGCTTTCGCTGAATAAGCGACAGAGGAAAACTCATGCGATTCTCTTCCGGCGGCGTCCGCCATCCGCGGGGATGCCCGCCGGCCCGGAAAGGTTGCGTTTAGGGGAGCTCGGGACGTGACCGCCGCGCCCAAATCTCTAGCGAAAAGGGCGGTCGGCGGCAAGCTCGCCACGGCCGAGACCGGCCAACGGGCAAGGCGTTTGGGGAAATACCAAGCCGCTATGTTACATTGATGAGCATCCTGCAAGCGCACGTCCTGCAAGCGGCACGGAGGTTCACAAGCTTTTTATGATCACAGCGATTGCGGCGCTCTGGTTTGGCGCGGGCTTCCTGACGAGCGAGACGCTCGTGATGTTGGCGGCCTTTCTCATCGTTCTCGGAACGACGGTGGTTATCCACGAGTTTGGGCACTTCGCCGCGGCCAAGTGGCTGGGCATGAAGGTCGAGATTTTCTCCGTCGGCTTTGGGAAGCGCCTGGTTGGCTTCAAGTGGAAGGAAACCGACTATCGGCTGTCGCTGTTGCCGCTTGGCGGGTATGTCAAAATCACGGGCATGGATCCGGAGGAGGAAGCCGCCCAACAACGACATCCGGATGCCTATCTGATGCGTCCCAAGTGGCATCAGTTTTTGGTGCTCGTCGCCGGGCCGGCGATGAACATCGCGCTAGCGCTGGCAATTCCGTTCGTCATTGGGTTGTTTTTCTTCAGGGCGCCGGCCTACTTGAGCCAGCCGGCCGTGGTTGGCGCCGTGCCGCTTGGCTCGTCGGCCGCGGAAGCCGGCATCCAGCCGGGCGACCGCATTGTCAAGTTCGCCGGCATTGAGTCGCCAACCTGGAGCAAGGTGCGCGACTACACAGCCATCAACGATGGCAAGCCGGTTCCCGTCACGATTGAGCGCGCCGGGCAGCGGCTTGACCTGACCATCGTGCCGAAGACGCGGCAGCAGGCGGGCAATACGGTGGGCGACGCGGGATTGCTGCCGAGCGACATTCCGACAGCGCAGCCGGTCATCGTGGCCGTGCAGCCCGGCTCTCCGGCAGCGCAAGCCGGGCTACAGCCGCAGGACAAGCTCCTGGCGTTTGATGGTCGCCCGATTCCCAATTTCGACTGGTTCAAGCAGTCGCTTCAGGCGTATGAGAATCGCCAAGTGTCGCTGACGGTCGAGCGTCAGGGGCAGACGCTTGACCTTTCGCTGACGCCCAAGCGCATCGAGGGCGAGATTCGCATCGGATTCGTGCCCGCGCCGCCGCCGCCGCTGCCGCTGACCAAGGAGCGAAAGTCCCTGATGGGCGCCGCGCAGCATGCCATCAACGAGAACATTCGCTTTATCGCGCTGACCGTGGAAGCGTTTCGGCAGATTTTTCGGGGCGAGCGAAAAGTGGCCGATGTGGTTTCCGGCCCCATCGGCATCGCCAAGGCTTCGGGCGACGCCGTCAAGTTCGGCGGGCTGGAAGGGCTGTTTTTCATTATGGGACTGCTCAGCCTCAACCTGGGAATTTTCAACCTGTTGCCTATTCCGGTGCTGGACGGCGGACACATTTTTCTGCTGGCGCTCGACGCCATGGCCGGCTGGGTTGGCTGGCGACTCACCGACGACGTCAAGAGCCGCTTCAACCAGGCGGGCTTTGCCATGCTGATGCTGCTGATGGCGTTTGTCATGTTCAATGATGTCACGCGGTTCTGGTGGAAAGCGGGGGCTTCCGAGCCGCCCCCCCCGCCGCCGACCGTCGAGAAGCCAGCGTCGCCTGCGCGCTGAAGAGGCCGGCGCGTTCCAGGGGGCTGAAAGCTCATCGCTCGTTCAGGGCGACGGCTTGACGCTCGGCGGCTGAAGCGGCTACCCTTACCGACTTTCGTTGTCGAATGTCCGAGCGGCGCGCGGCAATAGCGGCATCTTCATAGAGAGGAAGTCATCGGGATGAAGCGCACATATCAGCCGAATAATCGTAAGCGGGCCAAGACGCACGGCTTCCGCGAGCGCATGAAAACCAAGAGCGGGCGCAATGTGCTCAAGCGTCGCCGAGCCAAGGGGCGCAAGCGCTTAACGGTAAAGCACTACGGCTTCTGACGCGCCGATGGTGCCGGAGCGGGCTGATGCCGACTTGACCGGCGCCGAGCGTCTCGTCCCCGCTCGCGCCTCCTGTCGTTTCACAAAGCGCGAGCGGTTGCTGACATCCCGCGAGTTTCAGCGCGTCTATCGTCATGGAAGGCAGTTGCATTCATCGCTTTTCACCGTTTTTGTCGCGCCCAATCGGCTTGGGCGGACACGCCTTGGCGTGACAACCAGTCGCAAGCTGTCAAAGTCGGCGGTTGAGCGGAATCGTTGCCGGCGGCGCGTCCGCGAAGCTTTTCGCCGGCAACGAGCGTCGCTGCCGGTTGGCTGGGATATGGTTGTGAACGTTAAATTTCAAATGATCGCGGCGCCCCACGCGCTGCTTGAAAAGGAGTTCGCCCGCTTGATGGGGAAACTTTCCACGCTGGCGGCTAGCCCCGCGCCTCCGCCGGCGGATTGACTGCGCGATGTTGAAGCAAGCGGCCCTGTCGGCGATTCGCGCCTACCAGCTCTTGATTGCTCCGCTTATGCCGCCGGTTTGTCGGTTTCAGCCGACCTGTTCCCATTACGCGGCTGAGGCGATCGCTCGGTATGGCGTGGCGCGCGGCGGGTGGCTGGGGCTGCGACGACTGGCGCGGTGCCAGCCCTTTTGTCCTGGCGGTTATGACCCGGTTCCCGACTTGACCACTCGGGACTGTTGCGCGCGAGCGGTCGCGCGCGAAAGGTAGCTCAGCGTCCTAAATGATGGAGAAGTCTCGCGTCGCCCTCGCTTTCGCGCTCTCGCTGGCCGTGATGCTGGTTTGGCAATACTTCTTTGCGCCGCCGCTCCCGCCGCCACGTGACCAGGCGGCATTGCCCGCCGCCACGCCATCGCCCGGCGACCCAGGCGGCGCGCCCGCGCCCGGCGATGGGCCGCCAGGCGGCTTGGCTGACGCGGTCTCGCCAGACGCGCCGCCGCGCGATATCACGGTTGAGACGCCGCTGTGGCGCGCGACCTTTTCCAATCGGGGCGGAGCGCTCACCCGCTTTGTGCTCAAGGCGCTGCCCAACGGGCGAGCGCTCCGCGCCGATGATGGCAAGTCGGAGCTGGAAGTGCTGACGACGACCGCCCGCCGCGGCGACGCGGATGCGCCGACCACGGAGCTTGGAGCGGCCTTCGAGCTGATCATTGCCGACCAGCCTCAACTCACGACGCTGCTCAACGAGAGCCGCTACCAAGTCGAGGGCGTTACCGGCGACACGCTGTCCGTAGCCAATGGCGAGACGTTCAGCCTAACCTTCGCCTGGACGAATGGCCGCGGGTACCGGGCCGTCAAGCGGTACGTCCTTCGCGGCGGGCGGTACGACTTCGACTTCATCGCTGATTTGACGAAGGACGGCGCTCCGCTGCCGTTCGCCTTTCGCGTCGGGCCGAACTTCGGCGACCAGGTCTTTGCCGAATACGATGGTTACACCCATACGCCGCCGCACGCGGTGACGGTCGTCGGCGGCAACGCGACGTTCACGGCGTTTAGCTCGATTGAGGCCACGCCGCCGGGCGCGACTAAGCCAACCTATTTGGCGAAGCCCAATGCCGCGTGGTGCGCGCTCACCGACCACTACTTCGCCTTTGCGGCCATCCCGCCCGCGCCGGGCGTCGTTCAGCTCAGCCGACAGGATGCCGTAACCCGCTTTCGGGGGCGCGAGGTCAAGCGCGAATATGCTTTTTTGGACGTTCCCACCGTGAGCGGCGCGGACAACATCATCTATATCGGCCCGAAAGATCGCGCCTATCTAGCGTCGGTCAGCCAGATGCTCAAGGCTGAGCGGAACCTTGACGTGGACTTGCGCGAGCTGAACGACTATGGCTGGCTGGCCTTTCTCGTGCGCCCGCTCATTCCGGCGCTGGACTGGCTGCTGCGGTTTTTCTATGCGCAGACGCAAAACTATGGCTGGGCCATTGTTTTGCTGACCTTCGTAGTCAACATGCTGCTATTCCCGCTGCGCTGGAAAACAGCGGTCTCGTTTCGCAAGGCAGCGGTTCATGCGCCGCGCCACAAGGAGCTGGCCGAGCGCCTGAAGCGGCTGCAAGAGCAAAAGGTCAAGATGGATGACCCGCGCATGGTGGAGCTACAGCGCGAGCAGCTGCAGCTGATGAAGGAGAGCTTGCCAATCATGGGCTGTCTGCCGATGCTCTTGCAGTTGCCCATTTTCGTGGCGATCTATGTGTACCTTCAGCTTTCGGTTGATTTGCGGCAAGCGCCTTTCGTCGGCTGGCTGGCGGATCTGTCCGCGCCCGATCCGTGGCACGTCCTGCCGGTTGTCTTGTGCGTAACCCAAATCGGACAAAGCTATCTGATGCCTCAGCCGCCGGGGCCGGAAGACCCGGCGATAGCGATGCAGCGCAAAATCATTGTCTGGGTGATGCCCATCGTCTTCGCCGCCCTCTTTTTCTGGAGCGCGCCCAGCGGCTTGGTCGTGTACTGGATGGCGGGCAACATCATTGGCATCACCCAGCAACTCATCATCAACCGGATGCTCCCGCCGATCCCCGCCGCGACGGCTTCGGCCGGACCAGCGGCGGGCGACGATGCCGCCGCAACCGGGAAGGGTAAAAAGAAAAAGTTCAACCCGCGCTCGGCCGTGCCGGGCGAGCGGCCGTCAGCCGGATAGCCGGCGGGCCTAATGACTTGTTTGTAATGTCTGATGCGCTTTTTTCCGAGCTTACGCCAGTCCGCGATGACGATAACCTTGCTCTTGCGCTGAACGACTTCCTCGCCGGACTCATTCGGCACAGCGAATGGCGAATGGACTTCACCCTAAGCGAGCAAGCCGGGGTGTGGCAGGTGAACTTCACCGGGGAGGACGCCGGCTTGCTGCTGGCCCGCGGGGCCGAGGTCCTCAACGCCCTTGAGCATTTGGTGGAGCGTCTTGTCGCTCGCCGCGAGCCGGGCCGCTGGTCCGTGCGCCTTGACGCCAATGGCTACCGCGCCAGTCGGGAGCGAGAGTTGGCGATGATGGCGCGGACAGCGGCCGAGCAGGTCAAAAAATACCGCCAGCCCTTCACTTTCAGCGCGCTGAACGCCGCCGAGCGGCGAGTCATTCACCTGACGCTTTCCGCCGATCCCGGCGTGCGGACGGAAAGCGTGGGCCAGGGCGATGACCGAAAAGTCATTGTCCACCCCCTATGAGCGCGCTGAAACGGGAGAGGCTTCCGTGAAGATTGGCTTTGCGAGGCGGTTCGCCATTGTCTGGCTATGCGTTGGCGCCATATTCGCCAGCGGATGCCTCACATCGCGGGTGACGCTGCCGCGCCTGTTGTCGCTTGAGCCGCCGGTTCTGGCCGCCAACTTGGTCGGGCGCATCGCCGATCTCCAGCAAGTGCAGGCGATCCGGACGGCGGTGCAGTTGCAGTTCACCGACTACCGGGATTCCGCGCGCGGCGTCGGCAAGGCGTATCCTTCGGCTGGGGGGGCGTTGGTTCTGCGCCGCCCGCAGTTTATCCGCTTGCAGGTACAGGCTTCCCTGCTCGGCTCGCTCGCTGACATGGCATCCGATGGCGAGCGATTCGCCGTCGCCATTTTTTACCCAACCGACCGGCAAGCGTTCATTCACGGCTCGAACCTGAAGACCTACAGCGCGACTCTGCCGAGCCTGTCCGAGCAACAGGGGATAAGCGCATTTGCCAATCTTCGACCGCAACACCTGTCGACGCCGCTATTACCGCCGCCAATTCCGCTGGATGCGCCGGAAGTCAGTTGGTCGGTCTTTGAAACGCGGCGCGACGAGATGGAGAGCGCCGGAACGCGCCCCGGATGGGTGACACGGACGTACTATCTGCTCTATGTTGCCCAGCGAAGCGCGGCCGGGCAGTGGCAGCCCCGCTTCATTTATTGGTTTGACCGAACGCTGCCCGGAACGCCGCTGACGCGCCTTGAAGTTTTTGAAGACGGGGGCAGGTTGAGCACAGTATCGGAGTTTGGGGGCTACGCGACGGCGGACGGCAAACTGAAGGCGCTGCCGGAGTGGGTGCGAATTTTGCGCCCGGCCGAAGGCTACGCGCTGCGCGTGACGTTTCAGTCGCCGGAGGTGAACCCGGCGTCGCTCCCGGACGACGTTTTCACGTTGACCAATGATCGTAACTTGAAAGTCGTTGATCTCGATGCCCAGCCCTGAAGTCTTGCCTGGCCCAGCCACCGCCTCGGCGAGCGCCGCCATTCCGCCGATTGTCGCCGCGCGAGGGGTGACTGTGGTTTACAAAGTCGGACGGGTCGCCGTGCGCGCGCTTGACGACGTGAGCTTTACCGTGCAGCGCGGCGAGTTTGTCTCGGTTATTGGACAGTCCGGGTCCGGGAAGTCCACGCTGCTTCACGCGCTGGGCGGGCTGCTGACGCCAACGGCTGGCTCGATTGTGATCGACGGCCAAGACTTGGCGAGCGCGAGCGACCAGCGGCGCACCGCGATTCGCCGCCGGAGCATCGGCATCGTTTTTCAACGCTTTAATCTTTTCCCGACCCTTTCCGCGGATGGCAACCTGCGGCTGGCCGAGCGCATTCGCGGAAGCAACGGGGGCGATCCGGCGCATCGCCGCGAGTTGCTGCGGCTTCTGAACCTTGAGCAGCGTCTGCACCACAAGCCGCTGGAGCTATCCGGCGGCGAGCAACAGCGCGTCGCAGTGGCGCGCGCGCTGATCAACCGCCCGCCACTGCTCCTGGCGGATGAGCCGACCGGCAATCTCGACAGCGAAAACTCGCGGATTGTTCTCGGCATGCTCCGTCGCCTCAACGAAGAGCTTCAGCAAACGGTCATCATGATTACCCACAACCCTGAAGCCGCGGCCATTGGCTCGCGGATCATTTCGATGCGGGATGGGAAAATCATCGCCGATCAGCCCAACGAATCCCGATGAAGGCTCTCTTTCGCGTCGTCAAAGCCGCTGTGCTGTGGAACTATGAGCGAGGCTCATGGCAATACGACGTCCTGTGCTGCCTGATTATCGCCTTTATCTTTTTGATTCCGTCGAGCTGGCTTGACGAGCGCCCGGCGTCGCGGCGGCAGGCCGCGTCGCGTCTGGGCAACATTGGGCATCCGGAGTTCATCCGCATGGACGAGCTTGGACGCCTGCCGCCCGCCGCAACGTTGCAGGCGGCGCTGGAAAAAGCGGGCGAGGCGCGGCTGAAGCGGCCCGCTCGCATCCGGCACTTTGAGCCAGTCAATGACCGCTCGGGACAGCGCGTTGCCGGGTATAACGTTTGGTTTGAATAGGCGGCCCGCGCGAGAGGCGGACTCCTAACGCGATTTTTTTGGCAGTATTTTTTTGGCAGTATAAGCGTCCGCCATCATTCAGGAGTGGAGCGAAGCATGATGAAAAAGCGGGAAATGCGGCGACTGACGATCACCGGGCTGCTGAGCCTGGGAGGTCTCGCGGCGGTTGGATTCCCCGGCAGCGTTCGCGCCGACGGCGCGGACCTTCAAACGGTGGTCAAGAATCTCCAGAGCGCCAGTCAGCGGCTCAGCGGATTGCAGGCGACGGTGACGCACCAGCGCGTCAATTCCCAGCTCGGCGTGCGCGAGCCGTGGCAAGCTGGAACGCTGCGCTTTAGCTTGCGCGGAAATGTGCGCCGCCTGCGGATTGATTACACTGAGCCACAGCCAAAAACGGTTGTCGTCAATGGCAATGAAGCCATTCTGGTCGAGCCGGCGCTCAATCAGGCGTTTGTGAGCACCGCTAACGAAATTGCCAAGAAGACCGCCTCAGCCAGCTTGCTGACCGTCCTCACGGATGCGCGTCAGCTTTCGGAAAATTTTGACGCTTTGCTCGAAGGCGACGAGGCGATTGAAGGTCAGCCCACAACGAAGCTGTCCCTGCGTCCGAAGGGGAAGAGCCAATATACCCGGCTTGAAGTTTGGGTCTCGCATCAAACTTGGCTTCCGATTAAGCAAGTTCTTCACACGCGCAGTGACTACACGACCATTCTGCTGACGAATGTTCGGCTGCAAGCCATTCCAGAGTCGAGCTTTAAGGTCGATTACAGCAAGTACAAGGTCGTGCGCGGCTAGCGCGCTTCCGCGCCGCGCTCTGCCGTCAGAGCAGACCGCGGGTCTTGACCTCGAGGTAGCGGTTGACGAGCGCGATGGAGAGCTGGCCGGTCGGAACATCCAGCGCCAGGCCGCCCAGCTCAATGATGCGGTTCAGCGCCTGCTCGCGCTGCGTCAGCAGCTCTTCCGCCACCGACTGCGCGTAAACCGCCTCCAGCGAGTCTGGCGCCGGCTTGACGAACGCCCGCAGGTCGCGGTCCCCAATGGCGACGATCAACGGCAGGTGGCGCGGTATTAGCGCCGCCGTATGCGCCAGCAGGTCGGCGGAAGCGTCGGCGTCCACCACGTCCGTCAAGAGGATCGCCAGCGACCGCTTTCGGCAGTGGCGGCTCAAGTGAGTGAAGGCGCGCGCGTAGGACGGCTCAACCATCTGCGGCTGCACATCGTGCAGGAGTTCCAGCGCCGCCCCAAGCTGGCTGGATCCCGGCTTGGGCGGCAGAAAGTCATCCACCCGGCGCGCGAAGGCGAGGACGCCGACTTGGTCGCCGCCCGCGACGGCGACATAAGCCAGCGCCAAAGCCGCATTAACGGCATAATCCAGCTTGGTCAGGCTTCCGATGCGGGCAGTCATGAGGCGACCGCAATCGAGCATCAGAATGACGCTTTGGCTGCGCTCAATTTGGTATTGCCGCGTCACGAGCTTGCCGCGCCGCGCCGAGGCGGCCCAGGCCACATGGCGCAGCTCGTCGCCAGTGACAAACTCCCGCAACGACTCAAACTCCCGCCCCTGCCCGCGCAGGCGCTGCCGGCGCTCGCCCTGCCGGCCCAGGCGATACGCCTCAATGACCTGCCGCTGCGCCGCTCGAAAATCAGGATAGACCTTGACGGGCTCAGCCGCCGGAATCGTCGCCTGCCGCCAGACCAGCCCCCATGGGCCGAGCAGCCGAATCGCGATATCCCCGAACATGAAGCGCCCCCGCGCCGGCGCCGTCAGCTCATATGTCATGGAAGCCGCGCCGCGCGCCGGGACGACAATCCGCCCCTCGCGCGACTGAGCCTGCATGGCAGGCGGGTATTCATCCTTAAGCCACAGGGTTAGCGGCGCGCGGCGGTGATTCTTGACCTCAATCGCGACCTTGTTGCCGCCGCCAATGGCGAAGCGCTCGGCGCAGACTCGTTGAACGCTAAGACTGCCCTGGATCGGCGTCCGCGCAGCGTCCAGGAACGCCGCTCCAAGAAGCGCGATGTCGAAAAGCAGTCCGGCCCAGAGAAAGACCGGATTGATCCAGCCGAGCGACAGCGCGCCTAGCCCGGCGGCGAAAGCTGTGATAAACCGGGCTGTAAAAACAAAACTCATATTTTGGTACAGGCATCAGAAGGAACGCTTTTATAACGCTTTTCTTATGCGGCAACATAGTATCTCGCCGCGGCCGACACAATCGCCGTTTCGTCTTGGTTCCGCCTTCGGCGAAGGGCGTTTTGGAATGAACGGGGCGTAGTCCCATCGCGTCCCTGTCGGCCATGGCATACCACCCAATTCGGCGATTGCTCCGACCCGCATCCACCGGCTTGTTGCTGCTTTTCGCGGCGGCAGCGCCCCACTCCATCGCTGGCGCGCAGGGAAGCGCCCTGGGACTAG
Source organism: Chloracidobacterium sp. CP2_5A (assembly GCA_002254845.1). GTDB lineage: Bacteria > Acidobacteriota > Blastocatellia > Chloracidobacteriales > Chloracidobacteriaceae > Chloracidobacterium. The sequence goes on from NKPT01000012.1 coordinate 22,266, forward strand.
CGCTGCTTTGGCTTCTGGAGCGGCTTTTCCCGGCTTCCGACGCCGCCAATGGGCATCCTCCAGGCGCGCCGCGCGTCGCTGAATGGTGGCTGCCGCTGGCAACGTTTTTCGCGCTCTGCGCGGCGTCGGCGCTGACATCCTATGAGCCAACCCTGAGCTTGGACGGCCTCCGGAGCGTGGCCTTCATGGCCACCTGCGGGGTGGTTGCGCGCTGGGTGACATCGCGCGCGCAGGCCTGGCAATTGGCTTGCGCCCTGCTACTGTCAGCTCAGTTCGGGCTGCTTTACACCGGCTATCAGTTCGCCCGGGGCGTTGGGGTGCAGCTAGTCGAAATCGCGCCGGATTCGCCGCTGCGCCCGTATTTTGAGCCGGGAGACGTGCTCTTGCGCGTGGACGGCCAACCTGCGCGAACGCCGGAGGACGTTGCTCGGCTCATCCTGCGAGAGCCCGCCGCGCCTAGCCAAGGGGCGAAAAGCCGATTGGTGAAATTGACTGGGCGGCGCGTGGAATTGCCGCTCGCGGCGGAGCTTGACCGTCTGAGCCTGCGCGCGCGGGTGGAGCGGCTTGGCGCGGCGGGGCTGGGCATTCAAGCCAGCGCGCCGGCCCGCGACTTTCGCGCCAGCGGCTTTTTTTCGCACTATGTAACGTATGCCGAGACGCTTCAGATTCTTATTTCGCTGGCCGTTGGGCTGGCGTGGCGAAGGTCCGACCGCTGGCGCTGGCGGCTGGGCGCGATGGCGGCGCTCCTGACGCTGGGGCTGTGGCTAACGCTTTCCCGCGGCCCGACCGGCGGGCTCATTGTGAGCCTGGGCGTCATGCTGTATTTGCTTTGGCGCGAGGGCGCCCTGGGCGCTCAGCGCGTGGTAGCCGGCATCGCCATTGCCGCCATTCTGTTGGCGAGCGGGCTGGCTTACGCTTACGCCGTGCGCCGCATGGATGTGGTCGATACGCGCGAGAGCAGCCTGTTCTGGCGACTCGTGATTTGGCAGGAAGGCGTTGACTTGGCGTCAAAGCATCCCTGGCTTGGCATTGGGCGGCAGAGCGACAAGCTCCATGCCGCTGAGTGGGGGCTGTATGCCGCCGGCGAGCTGCCGCCGGGACACTTCCACAACACCTACCTGCAAATCGCGGTGTGGTATGGGCTGCCCGCTCTGGCGGCTTATATCTGGCTTCTTCTGACCTATTTCAGCCAACTCCTGCGTCGCGCGCGCGACGGCGTCGCGCTGGGCGCGCTGGGCGCGCTAGCAGGCTTCGCTGCCAGCGGCATCACGCATTTTAACCTTGGCGATGGGGAGGTGGCGATGATGCTGTGGCTAGTCTTGGGCCTGGCGCTGGGTCCGGCGGACGCGGTTCCGGCGAATGTCGCGCGCTACTCGCCAGTGGATGGAACGGTTTCATCCGGCAGCCATTTCGCATAGGATGCGCGATGCGTTGGGCGCCGTCGCGCCCGAAAAGTTTAGCGGCTTGGGGTCGTGGGGTTTTGCGAGTGAAGGTCATAACGCGCTGGCAGCGGTTGTCCGCGGGCCTTGGCCTGGTGGCCGGGGCAGGGTTGTTGGTTGTGTCGACGACGCGGGTTCCCATTCTGGCTTCCGCGCAGGAAGCGGTCGTGATTGACGAGACGCTGGCCAGTGTCAACAAGGAGCTCATCACGCGCTCGATGCTGCGCCGCGCCGAGAATGCCCTGCGCCGCGACCTTCAGGAACAGTTCCCCGATAATCCCGCCAAACGGGATGAAGTCTTCGCCCGCTTGCAGCCGCGCTTGCTCGTGAGCTTGATTGACGAGCGTCTGATCGCGCAGCGAGCGGAAGAGATCGGCGTGATGCCGGAAATTGAAGCCCAGATCAACGCGACGATTCTTGAACTCTGCAAGCAAAACAATCTTGAGAACCTCGACGCCTGTCGCGCCGCCATGGAGCGCCAAGGCTTGACCATGGAAGACATTCGCTCAAGCTATCGCGGGCAGTTCATGCGTCAGGCGGTCTATGGGCAGGATGTCTATAGCGCGCTGGTTGAACAGGTGACAAACCGCGAGGCGGAGGAGTACTACCGCTCGCATGCCGCGGATTTCACCGAGCCGGGCGAGTTTGAAATCAGCGAAATCCACATTGCCTTCACGCCGGAGACGCTCGCCGCCGCCGAGGCGCGCGCGCGTCAGGCCTACAGAGAGGTCAAGGCTGGCAAGCCCTTCGCCGAAGTGGCGCAGGCCTTCTCGGACGAAAAGCGCGCTTCGCGGGCCGCGGGCGGCAAGCTTCCCCCCTACAAGGACAATCAGTTGGCGGAAGAGTTCAAGGCTGAGCTCGAAAAGCTCAAGCCCGGCGAGGTGACGCCGATTCTCAAGCTGGAGAAGGCGTATCAAATCCTGCGTTTGGATGCCCGCCGCCCGCCTTCGGTCAAGCCGTTTTCAGAGGTGCGCGACGTGGTCAAGCGCATCATCGCCCAGCAGCGCGCCGATGCTAAAATCAAGGCCTACCTGCGCGAATTGCGCGCCAAGGCGCTGATTCGCCTAGCTGACCCCTACCGCAACGCGATTATCGAAGCCGAGAAGGCGGAGGACGCCGAGGCTGCAGCGGCGCCGCGGAAAGATAGCTGAGCGAGGGTGGCGCGGCGCGGCAAGGGCGACGCCGCTTGAGTCGCGCCGGCCCTTGCGCGGGCGGCTCGCTGAGGGCGCGCCCGTCGGCTTTCCGCTGTGCCGCCGGGCAAGCGGGGGCAAACTCGAACGCGATGTGTAAGCTTGAGCGCGCTCGGCTTCGGACGTAGATTGGAAGCGGTCCTCCCAACCAGCTTTTTTTCCGCTGAGCCGCTTATGCCTACCGCGCTTAACCCGCCGCCGGCCACGCTCGACACCCCGGCTATGAACAAAAATCTTGGCGACTATCTCAAAGACTATGGCGCGCCGTTGCCGACCCAGGAAGCCCTTGACTTATTCCTGGGCATTGCGCGGATTGTCAATGGCATGCACGAGCAGTTCGCCTTTTACGGAAGCGAGCTGCGCGTTGAAAACATCATCCTAAGCGCCGATCAGCCGCCGCGCGTGCTTGACTGCGGCATCCCGCAATCGCGCTTGGCGGCCAAGTCGGCGACGCCGAGCGAGGTCGCGCAGGGCATTCGCCAAGACATCCATCAGCTTGGCGTGATTTTGTATCGCTTGTCCACGGGACAGTCGCCGCCGGAGCGGCGCTCGACCTACAACTTCCGCGCCGATTTTGACGAGGCTTCCGACCTGCCGCCGGTTCCAGACCCGCGCGCGGCGCATCCGTCCGTTTCCCCCGCAATCGCGCGCTTAGTTGCCAAGGCCACAGCCCGCGATGAGCAGACCCAGGCCCGGCGAATCAGCGAGTTGCTTCTGCTTCTCGACGCAAAGACCGAGCTAGCCGCGGAAAGCCGGGCGGAAAGCCGGCGCGAGGCGGCGGACCAGCCGGACGTCTCGGCGAGCGAGCCGCCGGACGGCAGCGCGCCAGCGCGGCGCGAGGCTAAAGTGACGCTGGCCAAGCGCTCCTTGCCGGTTGTGTCGGAGCGGACCGGCTTTGTGATCAATGAAGCGGCTGTGAAGCGGGATGCGCCGTCGTCGCCCCAGTCGTCGCCGACCAGTCTTGTGGACGGTATCGCGCAGGCCTTCGCCGATTTAAGCGGAACCGGCGAGAGGCCGACCGGCAAGGGCTTTAAGTTCTTTCTTGTTGGCGTGAGTTGCTTGCTCTTGCTGGCGGTTGGCTCAGCGGCCTATCGCTTGGTGGTCAAGTTCCGGCTTGGCGGCGATCAAGGCGCGGCGACGCGCCCCAACATCGAAACCCTGCGGCGGGATGCCGCCGCGTCGAATCGCCCCAAGCTCGCGCCAACGGCTGCGCCGGAAGACATTGCCGCCCCGCTCCCGCCGCTCGTGGCGATCAAAGGCGGAACCTTCGAGATGGGCAGCCTCGACGGGCAGCCGGACGAGCAGCCGGTGCGGCGCGTGACGGTTTCCGACTTCGAGATTGGCAAATATGAAGTGACCAACGCGCAGTACAAAGCCTTCTGCGACGCGACGCGCCGTCCGTACCCCGAAGAGCCAAACTTTGCCCGGCTGCGCAACTATTTTCTGGATTACCCGAACCATCCGGTCGTTCGCGTAAGTTGGGATGACGCCAACGCCTACTGCGTCTGGCTAAGCGAGCGATCCGGCGATTTGTATCGGTTGCCGACCGAAGCCGAGTGGGAGTATGTGGCCCGGGATAGCCCGATTGGCTGGGATAGCTATAATAGCGGCGGCGCTCCGCATGAAGTCGGCACGAGCGTTCCCAACGAGTTAGGCATTTATGACCTAATGGGAAATGTTTGGGAGTGGTGCGCGGATTGGTATGGACCCTACCCCCCTAATCCGCAAGTCAACCCCAAGGGCGCGCCGCGCGGCACGCATAAGGTTTTACGTGGCTGCTCGTGGTATTTCAGCACGGTGCCTTGCCGCCCTACGTCGCGGTTCCGCTTTGATCCGACGTTGAATTACTGGTTCAACGGCGGCTTTCGAGTCGTTCGGGCGAAAGGCTGACCGCTTATCGGGCGGCGATGAGCTTGCAGAGCGCCACAACGCTTGGCTGTCGAATTTCCCTTTCGGCAACTCCGGTAGATGTGTATGGGATTGTTTGACCACATCCAAAGCGCCCGCGAGCAAGTTTCAAGCATTCAGGACGCTACGACGCTGGCGGCGGCAATCGAGCAGTGCGAGCGAATTCTTCAGACAGACCCCACCCATGGCCCTACGTTGCGGGAGCTGGGGCGGCTCTATCAAGAGCAGGGGCAAAGTCAAAAAGCCTGCGACGCCTTTTGCCGCGCCGGAGACGCCGCCATGGAGCGGAGCGATTGGGAGCAGGCGCTGGGCGACTACCGCAAGGCGGAGCGACTGGCGTCCGGCGAGCTGCGCCTGGATTTGTGCCAGAAGCTTTTCAACCTCAGCTATAAGCTGCGGCGTTACGAGGAAGCCTTTGAGCGCGCCAAACAGATTGTGGACACGCTGGTCGAGCGGGGCAATGTCAAGCGGGCGAAAAACTTCCTCTCGACCCTGCCTGATCTGGGCGCAAAGGACGCCGAGTATCGGCAACTTTTGGAGTCCATAGCAGGGCTTGCTCCGCGGCAAGCGACGAGCGGCGGCGCGGCTGGAACCTGGCAGCGCTCATTGGCGCGCGCCCGAAGCGCGGATGAGTATTTTCCGGGGCATACCATCCTGATCGTGGACGATGAGCCGGAACTGCTCAACATTCTTGAAGCCGCCCTGCGGACGCTCGGCGCGCGCATCGTCACGGCCACGAACGGCTACGCCGCATGCGAGAAGATTAAGAAGCACGCCCCCTCGCTCATCATCAGCGATCTCGCCATGCCGGGCATGGACGGGAGCCAGCTTTTCGAGTGGGTCAAATCGCAGCCGGAGCACGCGCGCGCGCCCTTTGTGTGTCTTTCCTCAATTGGCTCGGAGGCGGAGCGCGTGGCGGCGTTTGAGATAGGCGTTGAGGATTACTGGACAAAGCCGTTTCATCCGACGGAAATCCGCTACCGCGTCAAGCATCTGCTGCGCCGCTTGTCGCGCCCTGTGGACTTTCAGGGGAAGCTGTCGCAGGTCAACCTGGCTGAAATCGTCCAGATTCTCGAGTCGGGGCGGCGAACCGGACTGCTCACCATTGAGTCGGGCAGCGAGCAGGCTTACCTCTATTTGCGCGATGGCGCGATTATCAACGCCGAATGCGGCGCGCTGTCCGGCGAGCAGGCCGTCTTTCACCTGGTGGGCTGGACGAGCGGCGACTTCGCCTTCTGCACCATGCCAATGGCGCGCGAAAGGGTCATCCGGCTGACGCCGCAGCAGTTGCTTATGGAAGCCTTTCGTCGGTTTGACGAAGTGGAGCGCCTTGTGTCCGGCCTGCTGCCGCATCTGCACGAGGTCTTCGTGTGCCGGCCGGACTTTGTCAAAGCGCCGGAAGTCGCGGAGCAGCTGGCGCAAGGCGGCGAATTTACCGCCAGTCTGGAAACAATTCGCCAGCTTTTTGACGGCTCGCGAACGCTGGAGAACTGTTGCCAAGCTCTCCGGCACGACCTGGAGACGCTGCTTCTGGCGCGCGCCCTGATGGACTATGGGCTGCTCGTGCCGCGGGCGGCGTAAGCGTGGCGGGGCTTGGCCGCGCTAGCCTGCTTGCCTCAATTGAGGCATGATGCACGCCTCTATCCGCAAGCAAGCTGATCGCCCAAGGTATTCGCTTTTTGACGAATCCTGTTTTATAAGTTCTGACCGCGCCCGACCGTTGCGTCCTCCCTGTCGGTTAGCGGCAACGCAGAGGTTGCCATGGGATTGTTTGATCGGATTCTGAATGCCCGCGCCCAAGTCGCCAGCCTGCTCGACAACGCCAAGCTCAATAGCGCCATTGAGCGCCAGGAGCGAGAGCTGGACAACGAGCCGCGCAACTTGGCAGCGCTTCAAGAGCTGAGCTTGCTTTATCAAGAGCGCGGCGAGCCGCAGAGAGCCTGCGAGATGATGATGCGCGCGGCCGAGGTCTATCTTGACCGCCAGGACCTTGAGCAGTCGATGCTCTACTACCGAAAGGCCGAGCGCATCGCTTCGGGTGAAACGCGGCTTGACATTTGGCGCAAGCTGTTTGACGCCAACCGCCGGATGCGCCGCTACGAGGAGGCGTTTGGGCGCGCGAAGCAGATTGTCGAGTCGCTGATGGAGCTTGGCGACGCCGCCCGCGCGGTTGACTTTATCAACCTGATGCCGGAGCTTGGCCAGAAGGACATTCTTTACCGGCGCGAGCTTAAGCTGCTCGCCGGTCTCGAAGCTGACAATTTGAAGACGGCAGGGAATGTTTCGAGCACCTGGCAGCGCAAGCAAGCGACGGTGCGCGACCCGGACGAGTATTTTCCCGAGCTCGCTGTGCTTATTGTGGACGATGAGCCGGGCATCCTAAGCGTGCTCGAAACCAGCTTGCGCGGGCTAGGCGCGCAAATCCTTTCGGCCGCCAATGGGCGGGACGCCTGCGAAATCATCAAAAAGCATCACCCGGCGCTCATCATCAGCGACCTCAACATGCCTGAAATGGACGGCAGCCAGCTTTTTGAGTGGCTCCGCTCGCAGCCGGACCAGGCGCACGTGCCGTTTGTGTGTCTCTCTTCGGCGGATAGCGAAGCCGAGCGGATGGCCGCTTTCGATATGGGCGTCGAGGATTATTGGTCAAAGCCGTTTCGACCGATGGAGATTCGTCACCGCGTCAAGCGTTTGCTCAAGCGGATTCGCCCGCCGGTGGATTTACAGGGCAAGCTAGCGCAAGTGAGCTTGGCTGAAGTCGTGCAGATACTTGAAACCGGCCGGCGCACGGGCCTGCTCCTGCTGACTCATCAGCAGGAGGAAGCCAAGCTGTATTTTCGCGACGGCTTTATTGTGGATGCCGAATACGGCGCCGCCAGCGCCGAGCGGGCCTTCTTTCGCCTCGTCGGCTGGACCAGCGGAAGCTTCACCTTCCGTTCAATCGCCGTCAACCGCGAGCCGGTCATCAAGCTCAATCCGCAGCAGTTGCTTATGGAAGCCTTCCGGCGCTTTGACGAGGTCGAGCACGTCATCGCCGAGCTGCCAGACCGCGACCAGACCTTCATTTGCGGCGACGGCTTTGATCGCGCGCCCGAAGTCGCCGACCAGATCGCTCAGGAAGGCGAGTTCGCCGCCAACATTGAGCGCATTCGCCAGCTTTTTGACGGCTCGCGCTCGCTCGAGCAGTGCTGCCACGAGTTGCGCGACGACCTTGAGACGCTCTTGCTCGTCCAGGAACTCATCGCGCAAAAGCTGCTTGTCCCGGGGCAAGTCATCGAGCTGTAGCGCCGAGGCGACTAGCCCAGCTTCTTGAGCAGCGCGCGCGCTTCGCGCTTGTAACCCTCATCCTCGCGCTCGTGATGCTTTGAAAGCGGCGCGTCCAGAATCCACTGGATGTGATGCCGAGCCTTTTTCCCCTCGCCCATTGAGAGGTAGCACTCCGCGATGTAAATGTGGTTGAGGTAAAACTTCGGTCCAAACTCCAGCGCCGCTTCGAAGCATTCAACGGCCTTGCGCTTATCGCCAATCGAGACTGGCCAGCCAGGCACCTTGTCGTAGATGCGCCCCAGGACGCGCCACGGTCCGCCGTAAAAGTACGACTCGTCAATCTCGATGACGCGCTCGGCGCATTGCTTGATGGGCTTGATCAGCGAGAGGCTTTTCAAGATGCCCTTTTCATTGCCATACATCCCATAGTTGACGGCCAGCCAGAAGTTGCCTTCAAGGGAATACTCGTTGATGGTCGTCGCTTCCTTGCCGTATTCGACGCCTTGCTCGAACAGGGATAGCTTATCCTTGGGCGCGGCTTCTTCGCCACGCCAGTAATGAACTTCGGCAAGCAGCCCGTAGGCCCAGTCGCACTGCCGATCTTTTTCTAGCAAGGCCGCCAGGGCGTCCTCGGCTTGGTCAAGATTCTCATCAGCCAGTTCGCGTTCATTGATGAGCTTGCGGACTTTGGTAAAGACGGCTTTGTGCTTCATGGCGTCTCCGAGGCTGTACAAGATAACTGGTTTTTTGAGAGTATAGAAAAACTATAGCAAAGGCGCGTCATCTTGAGTGCAGGCTTTGTCTTGAGAGCCACGCTAGCGTTGCAGGTCAGGGTTTTTCCATGGCGACTCTCAAAGTGATTCACGCCGCCTGTCCGCACGATTGCCCAGACACGTGCGCCATTGCCGTAACGGTCGAGGGCGACGGCCCCGACCGGCGCGCCGTCAAGGTCGAAGGCGACGCCAGCCATGCCGACACGGCAGGTTTTTTGTGCGCGAAGGTTTCAAAGTATCTCGAGCGGGTATACGACCCGCGTCGCATCCAATATCCGCTGCGGCGCGTTGGGCGCAAAGGCGAGGGCCGCTTCGCGCGGATCGCCTGGGACGAAGCGGTCGCCGAAATCGCCGACCGCTGGAAGTCGCTCATTGCCGAATATGGCCCGCAGTGCGTTTTGCCTTACAGCTACGCCGGGACGATGGGCTTAGTGCAGGGACAAGGCATGGATCGGCGCTTTTTCCACCGGATGGGGGCGTCTTTGCTGGCCCGGACGATCTGCGCCACGGCGGGCGGGGCGGGCTACAAGGCGACGATTGGGGCGAGCATTGGCATCGAAGCCCGTCACTTTGCCGAAGCCAAGCTCATCCTGATTTGGGGCAGTAATCCCGTCACCTCGAACGTGCACCTGTGGCGCTACATCTTGGAAGCCAAAAAGCGCGGCGCGCGGGTTATCACGATTGATCCGTACCGGACTCGGACGGCGATGGCTTCGGACGAGCATCTAGCGGTGATACCCGGCACGGACGCCGCGCTCGCGCTTGCCCTGATGCGCGTCATTGTTGATGAGCATCTGTATGACGCGGGTTATGTCGCTCAGTACACGCTTGGCTTTGACCTGCTCCGGGAGCGCCTGGAGAGTTACGCGCCGGCCGCGGTCGCGCCGATAGTCGGACTCGACGCGGAAGCGATCGTTCGCCTCGCGCGCGAATACGCCCGGACGCAGCCAGCCGCTATTCGCGTCAACTACGGCTTGCAGCGGCATGCCGGCGGCGGCATGGCCGTGCGGGCGATTGCTTGCTTGCCCGCGCTGGTCGGCGCGTGGCGACATCCGGCGGGCGGCATTTTACTTTCGACCTCGGGGACCTTTCCGCTCAACTACGCCGCGCTGGAGCGACCCGACTGGATTCCGCCTGGCGCGCGCGTCATCAACATGACGCGCCTTGGCGAGGCGTTGACCAACCGGGATGAAGCCGGTCGTCCCGCCGGCGTTGACCCGCCGGTGAAGGCGCTCTACGTCTATAATTCGAATCCAGCGGCGATTGCGCCCGACCAGAATCAGGTTCTTGAAGGCTTGCGGCGCGAGGATTTGTTCACGGTGGTTCACGAGCAGTTTCTCACCGACACGACGGATTACGCCGACATTGTGTTGCCTGCGACGACCCAGCTTGAGCATATGGACATCGTGAAGCCCTACGGGCATCTTTCGCTGATGTTCAACGAGCCGGCAATCGCGCCGCTGGGGGAGGCGAAATCCAACTCGGATGTGTTCCGTCTGCTAGCGCGGGCGATGGGCTATGACGATCCTGAGCTGCAGGAAAGCGACGAGCAGTTGATTCGCGCCGCGCTGGATGCGCGTCATCCGTGGATGGCGGGCGTGACGTTCGAGCGATTGCGCGCGGAAGGCTACGTTCGGCTCAACGCGCCGACGCCCTTCGCGCCGTTCGCCGAGGGCGGATTCTTCACGCCTTCCGGCAAGTGCGAGTTTTATTCGGAGAGCTTGGCGCGGCAGGGGATGGATCCGCTCCCGACCTACATCCCGCCGCGCGAGAGCGCGCTGAGCAATCCGGCCTTGGCGGCGCGTTACCCGCTGGCTTTGATTTCGCCGCCCGCGCACAACTTTCTCAACTCAACCTTCGTCAATCAGGACTCGCTGCGCCGCGTTGAAAAGGAACCCGTCGTGGAGCTGCACCCCGCGGACGCCGCGTCGCGCGGCATCGTCGACGGGCAAATGACGCGGGTGTTCAACGATCGGGGGGCGTTTTGCGTCCGGGCGAGGCTTTCCGAGCGGATTCGTCCTGGCGTCGCTTACGCGCCGGGCATTTGGTGGGCGAAGTTCAGTCCCGATGGGCGGAATGTCAATGCCGTCACCGGGCAGGGGCTGACCGACTTGGGCGAGGGCGCGACGTTTTACGACGTTTTGGTGGAAGTCGAGCCGCTTGGGACGGACGCGCGCGGCGCCCGGCGGGCAAGCGAAACGCCGTGAAAACCGCGCGGGCCAGGGCGACATCCCCCGGCCCGGCTCATTGGGAGGAGGATGGCAGGCCGATGCCAGCGCCGATGTTCCAGAGCTTCACCAGGGCGTCGCCGCCGCCCGACGCCAGCCGGAGACTGTCCGGCGCGAAGGCCAGCGCCTGCGCCGTCCCATCATGCGCCTCGACCGTAGCGACATTCGCGAAGTCATCGGTTGTCCACAGCTTGATGAGGCCGTTCCAATCGGACGAAGCGAGCCATCCGCCGTTAGGCGAGACGGCGACCGCCCGAATGGCTTCCGCGTGGGCTTCGATGACTTGCGCGGGGTCGGCGGCGCCGGAGCGCCACAGGCACAGCCGCCCGTCCCGCCCGCCGGAAATGAGGTCGCCGGTTGGGCAATACGCCAGCGAAGTCGGGGCATGGCCCGGCAGACGCAGTAGCGACTGCTCGGTTTTTGAAATGAGATCCCACAGGTGGATGGCATCGTCGGCGCCGCCAGAAGCCAGCGTGTGGCCGTCCGGCGAGAGAGCCAACGCGTCAATCGTTTTGACGTGGCCCAGAAATGACGCGATCTGACGGTGGCGCAGCGCGTCCCAGATTTTCACCTCGGTGTCGCAGGCGGTGACGAGCCAGCGCCCGTCGGAGGCGAACAGGAGCGCCCGCGCGGCTGCGCGATGTCCCAGCGAGGCGATCTCGACGCCGTCGCGAAGCGACCAGATGCGCGCCGTGCCGTCCGCGCCGCCGCTGGCCAGGCGCAGTCCGTCCGGCGCAATCGCCACGGCTTGCACGGAGTATTCGTGACCGGCGAGGACGGCGACTTCGCGGCGGGATTTTAGGTCCCACACCCGGACGGTGCCATCCCCGCTGGCCGAGGCCAGCCAGTCGCCGTTGCCGTGATAGGCCAGACTTTTGATCACGTGCTCGTGACCGCTCAGCGTTGCTTCGAGCGACAGTCGCGCCATCTTGAGTTGGGACGTGTCGAGCGTCGGAAAGCTGGCTGAAATCTTGGTCAGGCTCAGGGCCGCCGCTGTCGCTTCGGCCTCGTGGAGCGCGCGCTCAAGCTCCGCGTAAAGGTCAAGCGCCGTCGCCTGCCGCCGCTCCCGCGCCTTGGAAAGGGCTTTGAGCACGACGCGCTCGATTTCCTCCGGGATGTCCGGGCGCAGTCGGCGCAGCAGCGGCGGCGGATCAACCGCGTGCTGAATGATGACGGCGGAAGGCGTCGGCGCGTCGAAGGGCACGTGTCCGACCAGCAGCTCATAGATGGTGATGCCGAGCGAATAAATGTCGGAGGCGCGGTCGAGCTCTTCGCCACGGCATTGCTCCGGCGACATGTAGTGCGGCGTGCCCATGACCAGCCCCGGCTCGGTCAGATTGGAAACCGCGCTCCCGGGTCGCTCCTTGAGCTTGGCAATCCCGAAGTCCACGACCTTGATGACTTCCTCGCCGGATTCATTCGCGCCCAGCAGGATGATGTTATCGGGCTTGAGGTCGCGGTGAACCACGCCCGCCTCATGCGCCGCGTGAATGGCCTGACACGCCGGGCGCATGATGGCGAGAACCCGCTGTGGCGACAGGGTCGTGGAGCGTTCAAGCTCCTCGCGCAGCGAATGCCCGGCGAGCAGTTCCATGGCGAGGTAGGCTTGTCCGGTCGGCAGGATGCCGAAATCATACACGCTAATGACGTTCGGGTGGTTGAGTCGCGCCGCCGCGCGCGCTTCCTGGCGAAATCGCTCCAGCGTTTCAGTGTTGGACACGAAGTCCGGCAGCACGATTTTCAGCGCGATCAGGCGGTCAAGCTCCAGATGCGTCGCCCGATAGACCGACCCCATGCCGCCCTGGCCGATGAGGGCGTCCAGGCGGTACTTGCCGCTGATGATGCGCGGTCCCGGAAAAGCCTCGACCAGATACAGTCCGTCCCTCGCGCAGCGCAGCTCCGTGTCGTCGTAGCACTGCTTGCAGATCGGGCAGTATCGCATGGCGTTATCCAAGCCTGAGGTGTGGCAGCGAGCGGAGCATAGGCAGCCGCCCAGCGCGTGTCCAGCGCGAGTGATTGCGAGGATATTGGGTCATTGGCCGCGGCAGTTCAACCACATTCTTGACGCGCGGCGCGCTCAATCCGGGGGCAGCGTGTCGTCGTCATCCGCGCGCGCCGTCCCGCTCTGGGCCGCGGCTTCCGGGAACGTTTCTTCCTGCGCCGACAGCTCGATTTGAATGAGGCGCAGCTTGACCGCCGCCACGTTGAGCGCGTCACAGGCGACTTCAAAAGCTTCCAAGTCGCCAACGCCGTCCAGCAGGTCGCGCAAACGCCGCTCCGCCTCGCATAGGAGCGCTTGCGCCTCGGCCATCAGTTGTCGGCGCTCCGGGCTAAGATTCATGCTCAAGCGGCTCTTCGGAAATGCGCTCGTAAAGCGTCGCCGGCGACTTGACCGACTTTGTTTCCGGCACGCTCGTCACCCGGACGACCATTTTTCGATGACGCAAGCGCAACGTCAGACAGTCGCCCGGCTTGACTGGGCGCGCGGCTTTGGCCGGCAGGTCGTTGATCAACACTGCCCCGGCGTCGCACAGGCTCTGCGCCACGGTTCGGCGCGGCGTCAGGCGGCTGACCTTGAGGAAGAGGTCTAGGCGCATCGAAGCTCCGCTCCTCGCCCGCGGCTGGCGGCGCGGCCAGCCTTAGCGGTGTTGCCAGACGGGCTTGCGCTTTTCACGAAAGGCGCGCAGCCCTTCCTGGACGTCGGCATAGCTCATCAACTGGTTGAGGTACTGATCCTCAACCGCTTCCATGGCGGCTTCAATATCGTGAAAGTAAGCTGTGTGCAGCGCCCGCCGCGCCGATTCCAGCACCGGGGCGCTCCAACCGTGCAAAATAGCGAGCAACTCCTCGGTTTTAGCGGGAAGCTGCTCCGGCGGAACAACGTAGTCCACCAGCCCGGCCCGCTGGGCCTCGGCGGCGTCCAGAACCTCCGACAGCAGAACCATGCGCGCCGCGCGCCGCCAGCCGATGATGCGCGGCAGCAGAATGCTCGCGGTCGGCGGATACAGACCCAGTCGAATTTCCGGCTGCCCGAAGGTTGCCGTGGTGACGGCAATGACTAAGTCGCAGTACGCCACCAGCTCGCAGCCCATGCCAAACGCCTGCCCCCGGACGATACCCGCCACCGGCTTCCCCAACGCGCGCAGGTTGCGGTAAATCGCGTGGAACTCCTGCAGCGTCTGGTAGGCGGTGGTCGGCTGGTGATCGTCAACGGAAATGCCGGTTGAAAAGGCCGTGCACTCCGGGGACGCCGCGATGACGATGGCTTGAAACGAGTTGGCGGGCTGGCGCCCAAGGTCGTCGAGCGATCGGTTGATTTCGCGCATCATCGCGAGCGTCAAAACGTTAAGCGGCGGCGACGCCAGCGTGAGAAAGGCGATGCGATGTTCGACACTCAACTCTGCAAGGGCCATGGCAAGTTACCGTGCTGTCAAGCGTTTTTGCGCGCCGGCCAGAAGGCGCTCCGCCTCGACGACGGCGCGGGCGTGTTCGCCCTCGCCGATTTTACCACCCGGATCGAAGGCTTCCACGCGAAAGCGATGAAACTTTTCGTCGCCTCCAAGGTAGGTTGCCGTGACGGTGACGGTCGCGCCAACCGGCGTCGGCGCCAGGTGGCGAACGTTGACCTCGACCCCGACCGAAAGCTCATCTGGCTTCTGGATGGCCTCCAACAGGCGACCGCAGGCGAGCTCCATCAGCGCAATCATCCGAATGGTGGCGAAGACGTCAAGGTAGGCGTCGGCATAGCGCTCGTCCTTCCACTGCGACGAGAGCCCATGCGCTGTATCGTCTTTAGTGACCGCGTAGGTCACGGTTTCCGTTTGTCCAACGCTGAGGCTCACTGCCAATAGCTCCGGTCGAGGCTACGGTATTGAATGGCTTCCGCGACGTGATGGGGGGCCACGTCGGCGGCGTCTTCGAGGTCGGCAATTGTCCGACTGACTTTGAGGATGCGATCATAGGCCCGGGCCGACAGGCCCAGTCGCTCCATGGCGGTTTCCAGCAGGCGGGCGCTCGTTCCATCCAGCTTGCAGTGGCGACGGATGGCCCGGGGCGTCATATGGGCGTTGCAAAACATCGCTGGCGGCGCGCTGTCGCCGGATTTGAAGCGTTCAAGCTGGCGCTCGCGCGCTCGAATGACGCGCGCTCGGATGGTTGCTGAATCCTCGCTTGGCGCGTCATGGGCGAGTTCCTGAAAGCCGACGGCCGGCACATCCACGTGAATGTCAATCCGGTCGAGGAGCGGGCCGGAAATCTTCGCCACGTACCGCTGAATCTGCGCCGGCGTGCACTTGCATTCGCGCGTCTGGTCGTTGAAGAAGCCGCAGGGACAAGGGTTCATTGCCGCGGCCAGCATGAAGCGAGCCGGAAAGGTCAGCGACATCGCCGCGCGCGAAATCGTTACCTTGCCGTCTTCCAACGGCTGCCGCAGAACTTCTAGCGCGTTCCGGTCGAACTCCGGCAGCTCGTCGAGGAACAGAACGCCGTGGTGAGCGAGGCTGACCTCGCCCGGTCGGGGCGTCGCCCCGCCGCCAATGAGGCCGGCATCGGAGACAGTGACGTGCGGATTGCGAAAGGGACGCTCGCGCATCATGCCCTGCCCCTGCGTCAGCCCGGCGACGCTGTGGATGCGCGTCACGTCGAGGGCCTCTTCAAAGGTCAGCGGCGGCAGCACGGCGGGAATTCGCCGGGCCAGCATGGTTTTGCCAGAGCCGGGCGGCCCGATCATCAGGATGTTGTGCCCGCCGGCGCAGGCCACTTCAATTGCCCGGCGAACATGCAGTTGCCCGCGAATGTCTCGGAAGTCGAGACTCGCGTCCCCGGCGACGGCGAGCAGGGCGGCGGCGTCCGCCGTGAAAGGCGGCGGAAGCTCTGCGCTGTTAAGCAGCGCGATGACCTCCGCCAGCGACGCCACCGGATAGGTCGCGATGCCGCTCACCACGGCGGCTTCGGGGGCGTTGTCGGTTGGGACGATGATGCGCCGCTTGCCGCTGTCGCGGGCTTTGAGCGCCATGGAAAGCGCGCCCTTGACCGGGCGCACCTGCCCGTCGAGCGAAAGCTCGCCGACAAACAACGTGTCGGCAACGTGCCGCGCGCGCGCGTCGCCTGTCGCGCCAAGCACGCCCACGGCAATCGGCAAGTCAAAGCCGGAGCCTTCCTTGCGCAGGTCGGCCGGCGCAAGGTTGACCGTGACGCGCTGGTTGGGAAACAGATAGCCGCAGTTGACGATCGCCGCCCGAATGCGCTCGCGGCTTTCCCGCACGGCCGCGTCCGGCAAGCCTACCATCGTCACAAGGGGCTGCTGGTCGCCGCTATGCGGCGTCAGGTGGACTTCAACTTGCACGAGGTGCGCGTCAATGCCGAACACCGCCGCCCCAAAGGTTTTGAATAACGCCATGACAGGTGACAACGAGTAGCTGGACTGGCAAAAATGAAACTAGGCGTTTCGCTTGCGACGCGCAAGCTGTAATCCAGGAAGGGCGGGACGCTCGCTCTCCCGGTTGCTCCCGGATGGCGGACTTGATTGAATCGGTTCCGCGCCAAACAGCTCGTTCGGCAACCAGCCCGCGCGTGAAGCTCACGATGTTTCGCTCCTTATTTACTGACAGCCTGCGGCGGGCTACCGCCAACGCCAGATGGGCGCTTGTTCTGACGGTTATCAACTTGGCTCTGTCCCTTCTGGCGCTGTTGCCGGTCGCGCTCTGGCTGCATGACGTCAATGGATCCTCGCTGTTTGGCGAGCGCTTGCTGAAAGGGTCGCTTGACATCGAGTGGCTGCTGGCCGCGCTCCGTATCGGCAAAAGCGCCTTTCCCATTCGGTTGCTCATCGCCTGCGGGCTGGCCACGCTGATTGGATGGCTTGTCGCGGTCTTTCTCTCGGGCGGAATCATCGCCTCGTTTGTCGCGCAGGAAGCGCCCCGCGCTTTTTGGACTGACTGTCGCCGGCACTTTCTCCCGCTATTGGCGGCCGGGCTGGCGATATTTTTGCTTCAGATCGTCGCGGGTCTCGCGCTGGCGCTGGGCTGGGCGACTTTGTACGCCGAGCTGACCCGCGATCAGACCACGCCCTTTCGGGCTGAGCTGATGCAGTGGCTGGGCGCGGCAACGTCTTTAGTCGCCTTCTGGGCCCTTGGGCTGGCGGCGGATTACCTCAAGCTGGCGCTGGTCGCCCATAGACGGCGGCCGCTGTCAGGGCGATTGCGCGCTGGTCTTGGGCTCCTGCGCCGCTACCCGGTCACAGCCGTCGGCTTTTACATCTGGACGACCGTTTTGTGGCTTGCGGCCGTCGGCGGGTTGATCTGGCTGACCGGTCAGGCGTCGCCGCCGACCTGGACCTCAGCCGCCCTGCTGTTTGCGCTGAGTCAGGCGCTAGTTTTCGCCCGGCACTGGATCAGATTGGTTTTCATCGCCGGCGGATGCCGCTTGCTGGAGGCGGCGCCGTGATGCTTGAGTCGCCGCTAGCCAGACGCCGGGCGTGGCGAGCGCGGCTTTTCCTCTGGCTGTGCGCGGCGGCGCTCGTCGGCTGTCGCCCGGCCCCGTCGCCGCGCCCGCCAGCCGGCGGCGCGGCGAGCGGCGAGCGGAAAGGCTTAGCCATGGAACGCTATCTAGCTTTAGGGGATTCCTACACGATTGGCGAAGGCGTCGCCGAGAAAGAGCGCTTTCCGGAACAGCTCTGCGCCGTCTTGCGACAGCGCGGGCGCGACGTGGACGCGCCGCGCCTCATCGCCCGCACCGGCTGGACGACCGACGAGCTGGCCGCCGCGATCACAGCCGACCAGCCGCCGGGGACGTTTGACTTTGTGACGCTGCTCATCGGCGTCAACGACCAATATCGGGGACGAGCGCCGGAAGCCTACCGCCTGTTGTTTCGCGCCTTGCTCAAGCAAGCAGTCAGCTTCGCGGGCGGCGATGCGCGGCGCGTCATGGTTATCTCGATTCCCGACTGGTGCGCGACGCCGTTCGCCGCCGGGCAGGGGCGGTCGAGCGAAGGCGCGCTCATTGACCAATTCAATGCCGTCAACCGCGCGGAGGCTCTGGCGGTCGGCGCGCCGTATGCAGACGTGACAGAGATTTCGCGCCGCGCCGCCCGCGACCGATCGCTCCTGGCTCAGGACGGGCTGCATCCGTCAGGACAGATGTACGCCTTGTGGGTTGAGGTCATCCTGCCGCTCGTTCCAGCGCCCTCGCCGGGCGAGTAGCTTCGCGGCGGCGATTCGCCTATACATTGCACGGCAACGACGACTGCCAAATCCCGCCCCGGAGCGACGCCCGCTATGCGCACCATTCGAGACCTCGATTTACATAATCGCCGCGCCTTTATTCGCGTGGATTTCAACGCGCCCGTCAAGGATGGCCGCGTGACGGACGACACGCGCATTCGCGCCGCCGTTCCGACCATTCAACTGGCCCGCGAGAAAGGCGCGAAGGTGATTCTGGCTTCCCACTTGGGACGGCCCAAGGGCGCGCCGGAAGCGAAGTACAGCTTGCAACCGGTCCTTGGCCCGCTATCGGAGCTGATTGGCGCGCCGGCGCGGTTTGCGCCCGATTGCGTTGGCCCGGACGTGGCAGCCCTCATCGCGGAGCTTCAGCCCGGCGATGTGTTGCTGCTCGAAAACCTGCGCTTTCATGCGGGAGAAGAGAAAAACGACGAGGCTTTCGCGCGGCAATTGGCGGCGCTGGCGGATGCGTATGTCAATGACGCCTTCGGCGCGGCGCACCGGGCGCATGCCTCAACGGCCGGCATGGCGGCATTCGTCGCCGAGCGCGGCGTTGGGCTGCTGATGGAGCGCGAGCTGGAATACCTCGGCAAGGCTTTGCACGCGCCGGAACATCCATATGTCGCTATCCTGGGCGGAGCGAAGGTTTCTGACAAGATTGAGGTCATTGATAAGATGCTTGACGTGGCCGATGCCGTGCTGATCGGCGGCGCGATGGCCTACACGTTTCTGAAGGCGCGCGGCGCGGAGGTCGGTCGGTCGCTGGTCGAGGACGATAAGCTCGAGGTAGCGCGCGCGCTGGAAGCCAAGGCGCGCGAGCGAAACGTCCGGCTGCGGCTGCCGACCGATCACGTGGTCGGCGACTTGGCGCGGCCGGAGCTGGAGCCGCAAACCGTATCGGCGACGGCGACGCCGGCTGACTTGGCCGGCTATGACATCGGGCCGGAAACCGTCGCCGCGTACTGTGCGGAAATTGCGGCCGCCCGGATGATTATCTGGAACGGCCCGATGGGCATCTTCGAGCATCCGCGCTACGCCGCCGGCACGAACGCCATTGCCGCGGCCGTCGCCGAAGCCGAGGCCGTCAGCATCGTTGGCGGCGGCGACAGCGTCGCGGCCATTAACGCGGCCGGTCTAGGCGCTAAGATTACGCACGTTTCGACTGGCGGCGGAGCGAGTCTGGAGTTTCTTTCCGGGCTTGAGCTGCCTGGCGTAGCCGCGCTGAAATAACCCTCAAGTCGCATGGATATCGTTTCGGTCAGGGCGGACGGCTTTCGCAATCTCGCCGGAACCTTGCGCGCCGCGCCGGGCCTCAATGTTCTCTGGGGCGACAACGGGCAGGGGAAGACCAACTGGCTGGAGGCCATCTACCTGCTGGCGACGACGAAATCCTTCCGCTCGCATCAATCCCAGGATTTTATCGCCTTCGGCGCGAAGGCGGCCCATTTGCGGGCGGAAATCGCGCGTCGCTCCGCGCCGGTCACGCTCGATCTGCACCTCGAAGCCGGACGCAAGACGCTGTTCGTCAACGGCAAGCGAGCCGCTTTGAGCGATTACTTGGGCCAGCTCGCGGTTTTCGCCTATGGGCGCGAAGCGCTCGATGTGATTCGCGGCGAGCCGAGCGAGCGCCGCCGCTTTCTTGACCGGGGGATTGTGAGCCTGAAGCCGTCCTACGTGCAGACGCTGGCGGATTACAATCGCGCGCTCAAGCAAAAAAGCGCTTTATTGCGCGCGGCGGCGGAGCGGCCCGACCGGCGCGGCTGGCTGGATTCGCTTGAGGATTGGAACGCGCAACTGGCCGAGCTTGGGACGCGCCTCCACGTCGAGCGGGCGCGCTACGCTGAAATGCTCAATGCGCGCTTGGATAGGGGGCTTTTTAGCCCCGAGCGGATGACGGCGCGGTATCTTTCATCGCTGGAGCTTGATCCGTCCGTGACGGCCGAGTCCTTTCGGGCGGCGCTGACGGAACGGCTGGCGCGTCGCCGCGAAGCTGAGTTGGCGGCCGGCCATGCGCTGGTCGGCCCGCACCGCGACGACCTGGCAATTTTGATGGATGGGCGCGATGTGGCGCGGTTCGGCAGCGCCGGTCAGCAGCGCAGCGCGTTGCTCGTCTTGACGCTGGGGCAGCTTGCGCTTTACCGCGAGCGCTGCGCCGAGCCGCCGGTATTTCTGCTTGACGACCTTGACGCCGAGCTTGATGCTCGACGCATCACGGCGCTGCTTGAGTATTTGCAGGACAAAGCGCAAGCCTTTGTCACCACGACCAAGCCCGGGCTGGTTCGCGGCCCAGCCTGCCGACAGGCGCTCCGCGCCGGGCGCTTTGTCGAAGATGACGACAAGGGCTTGGACAAGCTTGAAAAGCCCCTTCCAGAAATGGAGGCTCCGCCGTGCGATCTTTCATGCTCGTGATGACCATCCTGAGCGGATGGGCGACGCTCATGGCCACGCCGCCCGGCGGCGTGGCTACGGCGCAAAGCGCGCCGCAAAAAATTGTGACGGCTGCCCAAGTCAACGGCACGTGGCAACGGAAGGACGGCAGCGCGTTCAAAATTCTGGCGCTGGGCCGCCAGCGGCTGCGGGTTTCGTTTGACGGCATCTATGAATACCGTCTCCCGGACGGCGCGCCGACCGCCAACATCGGCGTCGGCGAAGGCGTCGCCTTTATCGAAGGCGATACGGCGACGTTCAATCCGATGGGGGGCGAAGACCTGGATTGCAAGATCAGGATGCGCTTCGCCAAAGGAAAACTTATTGTCACGCAGGAAGGGGTTTGCGGATTTGGTCACAACGTGACGGCGGCGGGCGTGTATCGCCGCGTCAGCGCCGCGAAGCCCAAGTTCGACCCTGTCCCATAGCCTTTTATGGACTGGACGCTACTTTCCTGGGTGACGGCGGGCGTTTTTATTATCGCTACGCTTTACGCCTCGGTCGGACATGCCGGAGCCTCTGGCTACGTCGCGGTCATGACGCTGGCCGGACTTGCTCCGACCGTCGTCAAGCCGACGGCGCTGATACTTAACATTTTGGTGGCCCTGATCGCGACGTGGCAGTTCGCGCCGTATTGCGAGTGGCGGCGCTTCTGGCCGTTTGCGCTGCTGGCGCTCCCGTTGGCGTTTGTCGGCGGTTACTTCACGGCCCCGCCAGAGGTTTTCAAGCGGCTGGTCGGAGGCGTTTTGTGGCTTTCGGCCATCCGTCTGTGGCTGCCGAAGTCGGTTGAGGGCGAGCCGCGGTTCCCATCGATCGCTTTGGCGCTGCCAAGCGGCGCGGCGATTGGGCTGTTGGCGGGATTGACCGGCACGGGCGGGGGCATTTTTTTGACGCCGCTGCTGCTCTTGGCCCGGTGGGCGGAGACAAAGACGGCCTCGGCCGTGTCGGCGGCGTTTATTCTGGGCAATTCGCTGGCGGGGCTGCTGGGGTATGTCGCCAGCGCATCGCCGCTGCCGGCGTTGATCTGGCCGTTACTTGTGGCGGCGCTTGCGGGCGGCTGGCTAGGATCTTACCTGGGGAGTCGCCGCCTGCCGCCGCGCGTCATTGAGCGCGCCTTGTCAGCCGTGTTGATCGTCGCCGGCGGGAAGCTGTTGTTTGGGTGACCCCCGGCGCAAGCGATGGGGGCGCAAGCGATGGGTAAGCTTTTCCACGGCAGCTTGAAGATTTCTATTTCCCTGGACGGTTGGTCGCGCTATTTTGGCGGCGCAATGTGGCAGTCCTTCGCTGGTTGCCGATACTGACGTTGCAAGGAGGTGATCCATGAATGAAGGAACGCTTCCGGGCTTTTCGTCAGCGAGCGCCGCGCGCGTTCGCTAGCGCGGCGAAGCCCGGCTTTCAGGCTTGTTGTCTGAGCGTTGACCGCCGCCTGCGAAAGCGCGGGCGGCGGTTCGCGCTTGAGCGGCTTCGCCTTCGCCAATCGGCGGAGCGTTGGCGGCCACTGCGGGGAAAGCGCGGCGAGCGAGCGTTAGCGAGCGAGCGTTAGCGAGCGAGCGATTCGCGCGGCTCGGCGCTGTAATGCGCGACCAGGTCGCTCGGCGCCGGCTCGCCAAGGAACCGCTCGCGGAGCTTGTGCCAGAGCGCCAGGCGCGTCCAGTCCGGTTCTTTGCGAACTTTCATCTCGTCCGTCAAGTACGGGTTGGGCAGGAAAACGGTTGTCATTTGCTCGCCGGCACCGTTCCACATCCGCAGCCCCCAGCTCCGCCCGCCGCCGCAGCGTTGACCGCGTTGCAGAAAAAACGCGACTTTCGCCACTTGGCGCTGCTTGGCGACGTCCGGCGTCGGCGCCTGCCGGTGAACGCCCGTGCACAGGTGAAAGTGCCAGTAGCCAAGGTCAACGGTGAGGTAGCCGTCCAGAAACGTCACCTTGGGCGCTCGCTCGAAGCGAACTTCAAAAACCGCCCCTTCGATACAGGGTCCGACGACAATTTCGCGCCAGTGGTCCTTGAACAGCAAGTCGGTTAACGCCTGCATGCTCGCTGGGCCGGCGTCAAAGTAGTCATACTCGAGCGCGCCGCCGCCCGGCAGCTCGATGACTTCGCGCGTTAGGCGTTCAGGGCGCGGCGCGGGTGTGGTATGAGCGGCAGTTGCGGAAGCGTCGGTCATTGCGGGAAGACTCCGCGCGGCAGGGAAATCGAGACGCGGGGCGGATGCGGGCTGAAAACGCTCGGCGCGCGCGTCGGCTGTCCGCAGACTACAACGGAAGGCGGCGGCGCGAAAGTCGGAATTTTACGAACGCAACCTGGCTTCCGCGCTTTGCTTCTTAGGCATGACGTTTGACGACCTCATCGGACAACCCGCTGCCAAAGAGGCGCTTCGGCGCGGCTTGCGCGCCGGGCGCTTGCCGTCGAGCCTGCTGTTTGGCGGGCCGGAGGGCGTCGGCAAGCGCCCGTTCGCCTTGGCCGTGGCGCAGGCGCTGAACTGTCCGGTCGCGCCCGCCGAAGGGTGCGGCGAGTGTCGAAGCTGCTGGCGGATCGAGCGGGGCGAACACCCGGATGTCAGGCTGGTCGCGCCCGATGGCGCGCAGATCAAGATTGGACAAGCGCGGGAAGCCATCCAGTTTGTTGTTAGCGCGCCCTTTGAAGGTCGGCGGCGCGTCCTGATCGTGGAGCGAGCGGACGCCTTCAACGCCGCCGCCGCCAACGCCTTGCTCAAAACGCTGGAAGAGCCGCCGGCTCACGCGCAGATCATCCTCGTCAGCGCGCGCCCGGACGCTCTGCCGGCGACCATTCGCTCGCGCTGTCCGATGGTTCGGTTTGGGCTGCTAACCCCGGCCGAAGTCGAGCGGTGTCTTGAGCGGCAGGGCAAGCGGCCGCCGGACGATCTGCGCTTTTTGGCGCGGTTGGCGCAGGGGCGCCCCGGCGCGGTGGCGGGACTGGACCTGGAAGCGTACCGCCAGCAACGCCGGATTGCGCTAGAGCTTCTCGACCTGCTGGGACAGGGCGGGGCCGTTGCTCGCCTGCTCAAAGCCGCGGGCTACTTTGGCAAGCTGGAGCGCCCGGAGTTTGAGGCGGCGCTGAGCCTCCTTGCGGGATTGCTGCGCGACTTGGCTTGCTTAAAAGCGGGCGCGGCGGCGGATGACCAGTCCGCTAATTTGCTTATTCACGCTGACATTCGCGCCAAGTTGCAAGCGATAGCCGACCGGTTCACGCTGGAGCGACTGCATCGGGCGCTTAGCCGTTTTGAAGCCATCCGGCGCGCCCTCAACCGCAACATCAACCGCGTGCTGGCGATGGAAGCCGCGCTGCTGGACTTGACGTCCGGTTCTTGAATCGGCTCCGGTACAAGCGCAAGATCTTCGACGGCGGGCGCCGCTTCGGTTATGGCGCAGCGCGCCAACGGCGCAAGAAAGTTCACCCGACTGACTGAAGAAATATGGCTCTCACAACCTATCTCGAAGCCATCCGGCAGGCGCTATTTGAGGAAATGCGCCGCGATCCGAATGTATTTTGCCTGGGCGAAGACATTGGCGTTTACGGCGGCGCGTTCAAGGTGACGGCCGGGCTGCTTGACGAGTTCGGCCCGGAGCGCGTCATTGACACGCCTATTTCGGAAGCGGCGATTGTCGGCGCGGCCTGCGGCGCGGCGCATCTGGGGCTGCGTCCGGTGGCCGAAATGCAGTTTATTGATTTCATTTCGTGCGCGTTTGACATGCTGACAAACTACGCCGCGACGAGTCGCTACCGGCAGGGGCTGGCCGTGCCCATCGTTGTACGGGGGCCGTCTGGGGCTGGCGTTCGCGGCGGGCCGTTTCACTCGCTTAATCCAGAGTCGTTCTTTATGAACACGCCGGGCCTGAAGATGGTCGAGCCGGCGACGGCCTACGACGCTAAGGGCTTGCTCAAGGCGGCTATCCGCGATGACGACCCGGTGCTGTACTTCGAGCACAAATACCTCTACCGCCGGATCAAGGAAGACCTGCCCGAAGCCGACTACGTCGTGCCGATTGGGCAGGCGGCGCTGCGGCGGGCGGGAACGGATGTTTCCATCATCACGTTTGGCGCGATGGTTCATGTCGCGCTGGAAGCGGCGGAGACGCTGGCCCGCGAAGACGACATCCAGGCGGAAGTGCTGGATATGCGCTCGCTGCTGCCCTACGACAAGGAAGCCATCGCGCGGACGGTTCGGAAAACCAACAAAGTCATCCTTCTGCACGAGGCGACGCTGACGGGCGGCATTGGCGGCGAGTTCGCGGCCTTCATCGCCGAAGAGCTTTTTGAGCATCTAGACGGGCCGATTGCGCGGGTCGCCTCGATTGACACGCCGACGCCCTACAGCCCGCCGCTTGAGGATTTCTTTCTGCCAAATGCCGAGAAAGTCATGGCGGCGGCGCGCAAGCTGGTAGAGTATTGAAGTCATCCAACCCGTCAGCCCGCGTCCGGCGCGGCTTGATACGTCATATCTGCAAAGGATTTTCGCTATGCGTCACGAAGTCGTCATGCCCCAAATGGGCGAGTCCATTACGGAAGGCACGATTATCAAGTGGTTGAAGCAGGTCGGGGATCGCGTCGAGCGCGACGAGCCGATTTTTGAAATTTCAACCGATAAGGTGGATGCCGAAATACCGGCGCCGCAGGCCGGCATCCTGCTCGAAGTGTTGGTGGGCGAAAACCAGACGGTTCCGGTCAATGCCGTTGTGGCCTACATCGGCGACGAAGCGCCGGTCGCCGCGCCGGCGGCCGCGCCATCACCCGCGCCGGCAGCCGCGCCGGCGGTCGCGTCCGGGCCGTCCAACGGCGTGGCGTCCGCGGCGACGCGGATTGACGAGGCCGACGTTGAAGACGCTTCCGAGCTGCCGGATGCGCTCGGCATTCGCTCCTCGCCGCTGGTGCGGCGGATGGCGCGCGAGCACGGCGTGGACTTGCGCCAGATTCGCGGCACCGGCATTGGCGGGCGCATCACCAAGCATGACTTTTTGGCTTTCATCGAGCAGCGTCAGCCCGCTCCCGCCGCGCCGCCGCCAACGGTGACGCCGGCGGCCGTCCCGCCGCCCGTCGCTGCCGCGCCGCCGCCGGTCGCGCCGGCGACATTGCCGGGAGACGACGTTGAAATCGTTCCCATGACGGCGATGCGCAAGAAAATCGCGGAGCGAATGGTGATAAGCAAGCATACGTCACCGCATGTCACGTCGGTTTTTGAAGTTGATTTGACTCACATTCACCGGCTGCGCGAGCGCAACAAGCGTGACTTTGAAGCCCAGCATAGGGCGAAGCTCACGTTCCTGCCCTTCATCATCAAAGCCGTCGCGGACACCTTGCGCGCCTGGCCGATCATCAATGCCTCGATCGAAGGCGATAACATCGTTTACAAGAAAAGCTGCCACATCGGCATTGCCGTGGCGCTTGACTGGGGGCTGATCGTGCCGGTCATCCGGAATGCCGAGGAGAAAAGCCTGGTTGGCTTGGCGCGCAGCGTCAATGATCTGGCCAATCGCGCGCGCGCCAAGCAGCTCAAGCCCGATGAAGTAACTGGCGGGACCTTTACGATTACCAACTACGGCAGCTTTGGCAGCCTGATCGGAACGCCTATCATCAATCAGCCGCAGGTGGCCATTTTAGGCGTCGGGGCGATTGTCAAGCGCCCGGTCGTGACGGATGACGACGCCATCGCCATTCGTCACATGTCCTATCTCTCGCTAACCTTCGATCATCGTCTCATTGACGGCGCGGTCGCCGACCAGTTTATGTCCCAGCTCAAGCGCGCTCTGGAAACCTTTCAGGCAACCGAGCTGAAGTAGCTTTTCCGGCTGCGCGGCGGGCAGGCGCTGCCTGCCCTGCCGGGCGGCATAGCCAGTCGAGCGACGCATGACAGACAGTTCGGCCAAAGTCGCCCTGAAAAGCGACGCCCTGCAGCTGTCGTCCAACGCCATTCCCGCCTGGACTGACGAGGCCCGGCGGGCGGATGGGTTGGCAGCCTTCATCCTGGTCGGACTCGCCGCGCTGTTCGCCTTTTTTGTCACGCGCCGGATCGGGGCGATTCCCGCGCCCACCGCGGCGGAGGGGTTTCTTGTCCACGAGGGGCTCGCTGGCGGCTTGGCGCTGACCTATCCGGCGCTTGGCTGGACGCTCTGGGCCTTTATCCAGGCCTTTGGCGATGGGGTGGCGCAGGCGCGGGTCTATGGCGTGTTGCTCGCGCTGACGACCCTTGTCGCGACTTACCTCATCGGGCGCAAGCTGCACAGTCGCGCCGCCGGGCTGCTCGCCGTGGCCTGTCTGGTCGGCGACCCTAACTTTTTCAGCTCCTTGCGGACGCTTCGCCCGGAAACCGGAGCGGTCGCGTTCGCGCTGCTTGGCTTTTATTTCCTTCTGCGGGCGCAGGCGACAGATCGCTTGGCGCGCAAGTGGCTCTGGGGACTGCTGGGCGGCGGGCTATCGCTCGCGGCTGGATGGTTTGACTCGATTGGATGGAGCGTCTTCCCGTGCGTTCTGGTCTGGACGCTCATTCAGCGCGGCGACGCGCTTGGCAGCCTTTCTTGGCGTATCTATCTCGTCGGCATCAGTCTCCCGCTCGCGCCTTACGCCGCCTGGGTCACCCTGCGCTGGAACGCTTACGAGCGGCAGGCGGCGCGCGTGTCCGCCGTGTTGTATGGCCAGCCGACGTGGGGCGTCGGATCCAATCTCGCGGCCGAGGCCCATCGCTATGCGGCCTGGTCCGGCGGATGGCTGGCGATCCCGACGCCGGATAGCCTGAGCGCGCGGCTGTTCCAGGGTTTGACCCTCTGCGCGCTGACGTATTTGGCGATACGCACCGCCCGAACGATTTCTCACATGGTGTCGCACTGGCAGTTCGTCCGCGAGCTGCGCCGGCGCTTTGGCGGCATGCCGGCGCCGGCGGAGTTGCAGGAGCTTTACGCAAGCGGGGAAGTGCGGCTGCCTAAGGTCGGAACGCTCGAAAGCTGGATGTTTGAGCGCGGCGGGCTGCTTCGTCGGCTATCGCTGATTGTTCAGGAGATAGAAAAAGACACCCGTCCGATTACCCACTGGCTCCAGGCGCTGGGCGCGCCGTCCCACCCGGACTGGCGCATCCCGCGAACCGGGCTGTTGGTCGTCACTGTGACCGCCATGCTGAGCTTGGCGCTGTTTGACAGTCATAAAGCGCCGGCCTCGCTCCCGCTGCTCACCGCGTGGTTTGGGCTTTCGGTTGGCGTGTTTGTGGTGGACGCGCTTCAGTGGGCTGCGGATCAACGGCGGCGCACCGTGCCGCGCGTGCTGCGCGGGCTGGCGGCGGGACTGGCCGTGGTCCTGCTGACAACTTTCGCCCTCGGCTCTGGCGCGCGCGCCGCCTGGCGCTTTCACCGCTGGACGCGCGCGTTTACGCCCGCGCCATACGCTGATTTGGCTGTGGCTTTGCGTCAAACCATCGCCCCTGGCGCGACGGTGGTGGGCACCGACACGCATCGCTTCGCCTTCCTCCGGGGCACCCGCTACGTCACGCCGCTGGACGATGAAAACTTCCTTGCCTTGGCTGCGACTGGCGCGGATGAAGTGGCGATCATTGTGGATGATACGCCGGAAGCGCAGCCGCTCCGCGATGTGACGGCGCGCCATGAGTGGCCGCTGATGGCGGAGCTGTCAGGCACGCTCTACGGCACCATGCGCGTGTATCGGCTGGCGGGCGCGCGAAGCCAAAGCGCGCCGCCAGCGCGCTACTACTTTATGGGCGGCGCGAACGGCTACGCCCGCCGGGGCTACTACACTGAGCGACAGCGTCAGGAGGCAACCCTGGTCTGGATGGCCGAGCCAGCTGACCTGGAGCGGCTGGCGAAAGAGTTGCCGCGCTCGGAGTTGCGTCCGCCGGAAGTCCAGCGGGATGGCAATCACGTGGCCCTGCGGATTGTGACAGACGTGTCGAACTATACGACGCGGCTGCGGCTGCCGTTGCCGCCGCTGAAGCCGCATGTGATGTACCGCCTTCAGACGGCTGCGCGCGTCACCCAAGGCGGGACAGTGGTTGGCGCGCGCGATCGCACGGGCCTGTGGCTGAATGAGCCGGTCGCGCTTGGCGAGAGCCAGACCTACGTGCCCATTGACATTCTATTCGTCACTAACGAGCGCGGCGACGCCGAGCTAGCCATCGGGAATCGCCGGAACCAGCCGGCGGCCTCGGCGATGTATCTCAGCCGGGTGGAAGTCCGCGAGATTGGGGCCACGCCCTAACGCTGATTTGGTAGGCTTCGAAGCGGTATGTCGCTTCGTCAGTCGCCATCGCTGTGGACGCTGCTGATGATGGCTGTTTCGCTGCTGGGACTTGCCACGGCGGTGTTTTGGGGCTTGGGCGTTCGGCTTGGCTACCTGCCGCGATAGCTTTCCGGCGTCGCCTGGCAAAACGCGATGGATTGATTGTAGAGCGCGCCGCATTCCCGCGCCGGCTTGGTTAAAACCTTGACGATTGGTCGAAAGCCGCTGATCTCCAGGAGCAGGTCGTCGGGCGGCGCGTCTTCGTGCGAGAAGCCAATCGCCCACTGGGGAAAGTGCGGCAGCCGCCGCAGTAGCGCCCGCAGGGCGGCGCGATACTCGCGGCGCGAGGCGAGTTGCCCGCCAAAGCTTCCGGCGTGCGCCTGCGTCAGTCGGGTCAAGGCCTGCGGCAAGTCGCTCACCCAGCGCTCGCGCCAGCCGTCGCGGTGATGCGCCAGATGATCGTAGGGGGCAAACGGAGGCAAGCGGACATAAGCCAGATCGGCCGCCGTCTGAACAGCGAACGTCTGCGCCGGGAGGCAGGTTGCCTGGTTGAGTTGCTGGTTGTCCACAGCTCGGTTGACGCGCGCCAGCGCTTGGATGGCGGCTCCTTCCAGCGTTTGCCGCAGGTCGGCTGAGGACGGATCAAAAGCCAGCCAGTAGTCGCCCAAGCATAGACCTAAGCTCATGCCGAGCGCCTGAACGATACGGTTTGATTCTTGGACGACGGCTTGCCGAAAGCCGGCCAGCCACCGCGCCTGAGTCGGCGGAAACCAGCGACGCAAAGCCGGGTTGAATGGGTAGTCCGGGTTTTCCGCAGCGTCGCGGGCCGCGCTGAGCCAAGCGTCCGCCAGGGTGGCCGTGAGGATGTAGCCGTTGTTTTCAACCGCGGCAATGGCCAGGCAGGTCTCCGCTTGGCGAGGGTCGTTGCTGAAAACCTGCTTGCCAAGCAGTTTGAGTCGCCAGCCAAGCGCCCCATCGCCGCCAAAGGGAAGCGCGATGGACTGAAAAGGCGCATCTTGAAGAGCGGCGACTTCAAAGCCTAGCAGCGGCGCCTGATGGAAGGGCAGGCGCGAGACCGTCCAGGTCTCGACTGAAGGGGGCGACTCATCCGCAGGCGCGTCCGCCGCCCGCGCAAGCCAGAGCCCCGTCACAGCGGGATCGAGCGCGAAGCCGGCGTCCGCTCGCAGGCGCTTCAGCGCCTCGTCCGCGCGATATGCCCGACGGTAGGGGCGCTCCTGGGTCAGCGCGCACCACGTATCAGCAACCCGCAGAATGCGCGCCGCCAACGGAATTTGCTCGCCGCGCAGTCCGTCAGGGTAGCCAGAGCCATCCCAGTTTTCGTGATGCCAGCGAATGAGGAGCCCGATGGCTTCCGGTAATCCTCGCTCGTAGGCCACCCGCTCGCCCGCGACCGGGTGCGCCCACAAGGCGCATCGCTCGGCAAATGTCAGCGTCCGGGGCGCGGTCAGAAAGGGCAAGTCGAGCCGGCCTTCGCCAGCATCGTGGAGAAGCGCCGCCGCGCGCAGGTCGCGGCGGCCGCGCTCAGAAAAGCCCAGCGCGCTGGCCAACTCATCGGCGACCTGGGCCAGCCGGGTCGCATGCGGCCCGGCATAGCCTTCAATCGCGTCGAGTCGTGCCGCTTCGCGCTCGCACTCAGCTAGGCGCGCCGCCCAGGCGTCTGGCGACGCGGCGGATTTTGACATTGCGCTCAAAACGGCGTTGGGCGGCGGCGCAGCGGATGGTCAACCGGGATCAAAACGCTCAGCACCGCGCCGACAAAGCCGCCCCCCAGGGCGAAAATAAGGCCGCCGAAGACGCAGAAAGCCACAAAGCGCAGGAAGTCCACGCCGTCGAGGTCGGGCGCGGCGAACTTAAGCAAGTAAAGCAGCCCGGTCAGGATGCCGCCAAACACAAAGCCCAGCGTGGCGTTGTGAGCGGCAATGCGCGGCGTCTCGGCATGGCCGCCATGACGCAGCACGCCGGCGAACGTGCCAATGAGGAAGCCAATTTCCGCAAACATCGCGCCGTTGCGGATCGGGTGGGCGTCGGGGATGACCGTCTGCCGTAGCAGGAAATAAATGACGACAACCAGCAAGCTGCTTACAAGCCCGACGCGGCTCCCAGCCAGCAGCATTGTCCAGAACCGCTCAAGCGAGTCGAAGGTCGGTTGACGCCGCGTCGGCTGAGCGACCATCAACGGCAGCGCGTCACAGCAGCGGCTGCAGACGTCGGTCGTTGGGTCGTAGCAATCAGTCTGGTGACAAACTTCACAGCGCGCAGCCAGGGAAACCGACCTGATGCGCAACGGCTGGATTTCGGCCATAACGCTTGACCTCGAAAAGCGCCGATTGGGGGACGCGGGGCGGGCCATCGCAAGAAGCGTGGCCCCGCCGCGAGCTGCGACGGGTTGAGTGTGCGCCGTTGAGCGGCCAGACAAAATCATGCCGAGCATATCGAGTCGCCGACTGTGCGTCTAGCAACGATACATACCCCTCGCCTGCATTCGGCGCGGATTTTCAGGCGCGATCCTGACGCCGCCATCGCGGGCAAGTTTGCGCCCTCCCCCTGATTGCGGTAACGCCATATTTAACTTTGCGAAAATGCTTAAGAAGCCGCAATTATACACCCCCATCCTTGTTGATTCGGTTGAGGTACCATGGGAGAGCGCCCTGTCTTGCTTGTTGTGGACGACGAGGAGCTGATTCTGGAGCTACTGACTGATGTGCTGCAGGATGAGTTTACCGTTGTGACGGCTACGAACGGGCGAGCCGCGCTGGAAGCGCTTCAGTCTCTGTCGACAGTCAGCGGCGTTATCACCGACTTGCGAATGCCCTTAATGGACGGCGCCGAGCTGATCAAGCTTATTCGCCGCAGCTATCCGGACCTGCCTATCCTTGGACTTTCAGGGACCTATGAGTATCGCCGAGGCGACGCTGCCTCGGAAGGCTTCCTCTTTCTGAGGAAGCCATTCTTGACGGGCGACTTGCTGTCCGCCGCGCGTCTTCTCTTCCAACCGAAGGCTTAACCAAGTTATGCTGCGCTTATCCCGTCACCTTGAGACAACTCTCGAAAACGAATTCTGGGCTGATGTCATACCGAGCGCTCGATTTATGCCGCTTGCTGCCAGGTCCGCTCGCCGGGCGGATGCTAGCCGACCTTGGCTTTGAAACGCTTCGCCTGTTACCGCCAGCCGGCGATATGACCGAGACGCTGTCGCCACAGCTCTATGACTGGCTGAACGCTGGCAAACAAATGGAAACCGTTGACCTGAAAACGCCTGAAGGCGTCAAGCGCCTCAAGTCGCTGGCATCCGAGGCAGCCATTCTGTTGGAAACGAACCGACCCGGCGTGATGGAGCGGCTCGGCGTCGGACCCGATGATCTGCGCGCCATCAATCCAAAGCTGACTTATGTGCGGGTGGCGAGCTACCGCGATGAAGCCTTCCGCGAAGCGCCGGGCCACGATCTGACGTATCTGGCTAGCGGCGGCTTTATCCCGCGCTTCGGCGACGGCTGGAAGCATCTGCAAATTGCCGACGGCGCCGGCGCGTACTGGGCTGTCATCGCGGCTCTAGACGGACTCCGCAAGGGCGGCGGCTTTTATGAAGTGTACCTGTCGGAAGCCGCGGCGGCGCTCGCCTACCCGCTTCCCGTCAAGCTTGACGGGAGCATTGTGTGCTACGGCATCTATCCCGCGCGGGACGGGTATCTGGCGCTTGGCTTGCTTGAGCCGCACCTCTGGCAGCGGTTTTGCGTGGCGGTCGGGCGCGAGGATTGGAAGGGCTCGGCCTTCTCGCCGGCTATCGAAAGCAACCCCGTTTACACCGAAATCAAAGCCTTGCTTGCCGAGCGCAGCGCCGACGAATGGGAACAGTTGGCGTTGAAGCATGGCTTTCCGGCGCGCAAGACGCAGCCCTACGCCGTGCCAGCGACAACTATCCCGTGGCGCGAGACTCGCTGATCATCTCAACAACCGAACCTCGACAAAGCCAAGCGACATGCCACAAGAGCGACGACATTACCGAGCCTGTAACCTCTGCGAAGCCATGTGCGGACTGGAAATCGTCGCGCGCGGCGACGAAATCCTGCGCATCGAGGGCGACCGACAAGACCCCTTCAGCCAAGGTTACATTTGTCCGAAAGGCGTGGCGCTGCAAGACCTGCACGCCGACCCCAACCGGCTGCGCCATCCGGTACGGCGGACGCCGAGCGGCGACTGGGAGCGCATCTCGTGGGAGACCGCCTTTGATGAAGTCGCCACGCGCCTGCGCGACATTCAGACGCGCCACGGACGGGACGCCGTCGCCACGTACCAGGGCAATCCGGCGGTGCACAACTTCGGCACAGTGCTGTCGTTTCCCTCGTTCGCGCGGACGCTGAAGACAAAAAACATCTACTCGGCCAGCTCGGTTGACCAGTTGCCGCACATGGTGGCGGCGCATGCGATGTTTGGTCACGGACTGCTGTTACCTGTGCCAGACATTGACCGAGCCTCGTTTTTCCTCGTCATGGGGGCGAACCCCGTCGTCTCAAACGGCAGCCTGATGACCGCGCCCGGCATGTCGCGCCGGCTGGAGGCGTTGCGCCGGCGCGGCGGACGACTCGTGGTAATTGATCCGCGCCGCACCGAGACCGCCGAAATGGCCGATCAACATCTCTTCATTCGGCCGGGGACGGACGCCTACCTGCTGCTGGCGATGCTGCAGGTCCTGTTCGCCGAGGGGCGCGTCAAATTGGGACGGCTGGCCTCGTTTGTCGACGGCGTGGAGAAGCTGGCGGACATTGTCCGTGATTTTCCGCCGGCGCGCGTCGCCGCCGTGACGGGCGTCGCCGCGCCGACTATCGAAGCGTTGGCCCGCGACTTCGCCGCCGCCCCGGCGGCCGTTTGCTATGGTCGGGTCGGATTGTCCATTCAGACCTTCGGGACAACGGCGCAGTGGCTGGTCAACGCGCTCAACATCGTGACGGGCAACCTTGACCGCGAAGGCGGCGCAATGTTTCCAAAAGCCGCGCTGGATCCCCTAGAACGCTTTACGGCTGGTCATCTAGGAGCTTGGAAAAGCCGGGTGCGGGGGCTGCCGGAGTTCGCCGGCGAGTTGCCGGTCGCGGCGCTGGCGGAGGAAATCCTGACGCCCGGCAAGGGACAGATTCGCGCGCTGGTCACGATCGCCGGCAATCCCGTGTTGTCTACGCCCAACGGCAAGCGGCTCGATGCGGCGTTGGCGACGCTAGAGTTTATGGCGGCGGTGGACATTTACATCAACGAAACGACCCGCCACGCGCACATCATCCTGCCGCCGACCGGATCGCTGGAGCACGAAAACTACGCGGCGATTTTCCACCATCTGGCTGCGCGCAACACGGTCAAGTATTCTCCGGCGCTTTTTGCGCCCGCGGAGGATACGCGCCATGACTGGCAAATCTTTCTGGAACTCGAAACGCGGCTGGCAAGTCGAACGCCGTTTGAGGCCGTTCAGGCGCAGCTTCGGCGCGGCGTCCGAATGGGCTTGGGCGTGGACGGCATGCTTGATCTAGCCTTTCGGTTTGGGCCGTATGGAACAGGCTTGTTTGGCGATGGGCTGACGCTGGCCAAGGTCAAGGCGTCCG
This sequence comes from Chloracidobacterium sp. CP2_5A, assembly GCA_002254845.1. Lineage (GTDB taxonomy): Bacteria > Acidobacteriota > Blastocatellia > Chloracidobacteriales > Chloracidobacteriaceae > Chloracidobacterium. The sequence continues at coordinate 56,555 of NKPT01000012.1, forward strand.
TTCACGGAGTTGATCTGGGCCCGTTGCGTCCCGCATTGCCCGGTCGGCTCTGGACGAAAAACAAGCGGATCGACCTGGCGCCAGAGCTTTTGACGCGCGACATAACGCGCGTCAAAGCGCGACTTGCCGAAGCCGACGGCGCGCCGTCCAATGACGATTTGCTGTTGATTGGTCGTCGTCAGCTGCGGAGCAACAACTCGTGGATGCACAACAGCGAGCGGTTGGTACGCGGGAAAGCGCGCTGCACGCTGCTAGTCAACCCCGAAGACGCCCGGCGGCGGGGCGTCAGGTCGGGCGAGATGGTCAAGATTGTCTCCCGGGCGGGCGAAATTGTCGCGCCGGTTGAAATTTCTGACGAGGTGATGACTGGCGTCGTGAGTCTCCCGCATGGGTGGGGCCATGATCGGCCCGGCATTCGGCTCGATGTCGCGCGGCGCTATCCCGGCGTGAGCCTCAACGATGTGACGGACGAGCGATTGGTGGATGAGGTCAGCGGCAACGCAGCGCTCAGCGGCGTGCCGGCGCGCCTAGAGCGGGTAGCGCCTGACCCGCGTTGAAGCGGATTTGCTCGTGAAGGCGCATTTCACGAGCAGGACGCCTTTCGTTACTTGTTCACATTGAACCGGAGGCGACGCGGCGCGCGATCCTAGCTCGTCCGCCTGCGCCTTGCCGTTTGGCCCCGTGCCGACTGGCGCATTGACGCCGCTCAAGCGGGCATCTCTGGTTGCGCGGTTGAGGCGCCTCAACTGAGGCGCCTTCGGCAAGCGTCCGCCTCCGACGGCAAGCGCCTTTGGCAAGAATGGGGATGGCGGCAGATGCGCGCGCCGCGGTTCGGGTTCGGCTTATCGTCGGTCGCTGAGGACGGCGCCTATTCCATTTTAGTTGGGCGTAAGAACCGGCGCGGCTCCTTGCCCAAGGGCGTTTTCCATTCGCCATAGACCGGGTTAGGCAGGATAATCCAATCCGCGCCAAACCGGTAAGCGTGGCGCTCAACCAACGCGCGCCGGGCGGCAATCGCGTCGTCGGGCTTGAGTTCGGGCGTCATAAAGATTTCCGAGAAGTCCCGCAGGTTGTCGCCGACGTAAAGCAGGACGCGGCGCTTTTCCTCAACCGCCTTGCGCCGCGCCGTTTTGTCCGACCCGTCGGTTCGCAGCAGCAGTCGCTCGCCGATGTTTTCAACCGACAGCCCGTTGTGCCGCAGCGCCGCGATGGTCGGCTCCGGCAGGACGCGGTTCGAGATGTAGAAGACTGTCACGCCAGCCTGCTCGGCTGCCTCGATAAAGCCTTTCGCTCCGGGCACGAGGCGCGTTTCGGTTGGAAACTCGCGCTCCCAGCGGTCCCAGGCGGCTTGCTCGTACGGCTTGCTTTCGCGGTCGAGGAACGATTGAAAGCCGGCGTTGTCCAGCACGGTTTCATCCAAGTCCATAATGACCGCCGGCGGAAGCTCGGAAGGCGGCGCTGCCGCGAGTCGCTGCCGCAATCGCTCGCCCGCCCAGGCGTAGGCTTGCAGACAGCAGGCGACGTATTCGGCTGATGTTTGTACGAACAGGTTGGCGTCCAGCGTCCGCTCCTGCGGATTGGATCGCTGCGGCGTCTCGCGCTGCCCAAGCGCGGTCATTCCAGGCGAGCCAAGCCCTAAGCCCAGCATCAGTCCCGCCGCTAGGGCGGCGCTTGCGCGGGCCGTCTGACGAATCAGCGCCATCATCGCGTGTCTCCTCTGACTAGCGTTGTTGAGTTAGCTTCTTCTTCGAGCTTTTCAAGCGCCCACCGAATTTTTTCGCCGCCATCCGTCCGGTCGAGCGGGTCCTTGCGCAGCCGATGCCGCAGGGAAAGCGTCGCCACGGCGCGAATGTCGTCGAGCGTCACTTGGGAGCGTCCCTCAAAAGCGGCGTTGGCAAGCGCCGCGTTGAGCAGCGTGATCTCGCCTCGGTGGCCATCCACGTCGAGCGTGACGCATAGCTTGGCAATGAAGCGCAGCGCCGCGTCAGGAACTTCCACCCTATCGAGTCGGTCGCGAGCGCTGACGAGCCGCGCGCGCAGTTCCTTCTGGGCCGGCTCGTAGTCGGCTCGAAAGCCAGCCGGATCGCGCTCAAAGGCGAGTCGCCGCTTGACAATGTCAATCCGAGTGTCAATGTCCGCAATGGTGCGAATCTCGGCCATGAGTCCGAAGCGGTCGAGCAACTGCGGCCGCAGCTCGCCTTCTTCAGGGTTGCCAGACCCAATAAGCGTGAATTTTGCCGGATGGGCGATGGAAATGCCTTCCCGCTCAACGATGTTGATGCCGCCCGCGGCGGAATCAAGCAGCACGTCCACCAAGTGATCTTCAAGCAGATTGACTTCGTCAATGTAGAGAAAGCCGCGGTTAGCCTTGGCCAGCAGCCCCGGCTCGAAAGCCTTTTGCCCTTGGCTCAGCGCCCGCTCGATGTCGAGCGTGCCGCACAGGCGGTCTTCGGTCGCGCCGAGCGGCAGGTCAACCACGGGCACGCGCCCGACCAGCGTCGGGAGCTTGGCGCGCGGCTTGGCATGGACACAGGTATCGCACAGCCCGGCCGGCTTTTCCGGCGGACAGCGGTAGGGACACTCGTCCACAAACTCGATGGGCGGCAGGACATCCGCCAGCGCGCGAATCGAGGTGGATTTCGCCGTGCCGCGATGGCCAAGCACGAGAATGCCGCGAATGTTCGGATTAACCGCGTTGAGGAGCAAGGCGCGCTTCATCTCTTCCTGCCCCAGAATCGCCGTGAAGGGAAACACCGGCTGCGCGTCAGCCAGCGACTGCGGCTTCGCTCGATTGGTTGCAAGCTTTGAGCCTTTACGGGATGGCGTCGCCTTGGAGGATTTGACTTTGGGCAGCTTAGTTTTGGAAGGCGTGACTTCAGGAGTTGCGGCGCGCGGCGCGCGCATGGATGAGGAAGGCATCGAGAACCGGTCGGCACAGAGGATTGGATTCGAGGGCTGCTGCCTCGAACATACCTTGAAAGCCGGACGAAAAGCGAGCTACAACGCTGCCGCGCAGGCAGGTAAAACCGTAGAAACGCGCGCTTTGCCAATGTCGCTTCAACTGCCGCCGGTGTACCCAATTACGTCCCCAGCTGTCGGGCGTCCGCTGCTGTCCCTGGTGGAAGAGCTGATGGCCGGCGGCGCGACGCTCATCCAGATTCGTGACAAGCAGTCCGACGCTAAGGCGCTGTATGACGCCGTCTGCGCGGTTCTGAAGCTAACTCGCCCGCGAGGCGCGCGAGTCATCGTCAACGACCGCGCGGATGTCGCCAAAGCCGCTGGCGCGGACGGCGTGCATCTGGGGCAAGATGATCTTGATCCGGTCGCGGCGCGGGCGGTACTCGGACCGGCGGCCATCATTGGTTATTCCACGCACAACGTTGAGCAGGCGGCGGCGGCCGACCGGCTACCAACGGATTACTTGGCGATTGGCCCCGTGTTTGAAACCCGTACGAAAGACAATCCCGATCCGGTCATCGGACTGGAAGGCGTCCGCGCTGCGCGCGCGGTCACAACCAAGCCACTTGTCGCGATCGGCGGGATTGACGAACGGCAAATTGCTGACGTCCGCGCCGCCGGAGCTGACGCGGTCGCGTTGATTTCAGCGCTTTACATCGCCCCGGACGACATCGCCGGGCGCATGGCAGCGCTCCTCGCCCTGGCTCGCCATTTGTAATTTTCGCCAGAGCGCCTGCGGCGCGCGAATAAGCGCTGTCGGGCGGCTGGTCCCGGCCTGGAACGGCGGCTGACTCGCTTACGCCCGCTTTGGCGCGGCGAGCTTGGGATAACCGTCTGGCCAGCGCCTGTGCCAGCGCCACGCGGACGCGATGATCTGTTCCAGGTCAGAGCTTGCCGGACGCCAGTTGAGATAACCCTGCGCGGCGCGCGGGTCGGCGACCAGTTGCGGCGGATCCCCCGGACGACGCGCGCCGATTTGAACCGGAATCGGGTGTTTGGCGAGGCAGCGGGCCGCGGCAATAACTTCGAGGACGGAATGACCGCGCCCCGTTCCCAGATTGAGAAACGCCGACGGCCGCCCGTCGGCTAAGGCGTCCAGCGCGGCGACATGCGCCGCCGCTAGATCGCTGACGTGAATGTAGTCCCGGATGGCCGTCCCGTCCGGCGTCGGGTAGTCGTCGCCATACACCTGAACGGCTTCGGCTTTCCCCAGCGCGACGCGCAGGATATTGGGAATCAGGTGGGTTTCCGGCTCGTGGTCCTCCCCGTGGTCAGCCGTGGCCCCAGCCGCATTGAAGTAGCGCAGCGCGACAAATCGCAGCCCATAGGCGCGGTCATAGTCGGCCAGCATGCGCTCGACAAAGAGCTTCGACCATCCGTAGGGCGTAATCGGCTGCTGCGGATGGTCTTCGGTCATTGGCATGGCCTGAGGGATCCCGTATGTCGCGCAGGTTGAGGAGAAAACAAAATGCCGAACGCCAGCTTCCCGTAGCGCGTCCAGCAGGGTCTGACACTGACGAACGTTGTTGTCATAGTACAGCGCCGGGCGCGCGACGGATTCCGGAACGAGCGCCAGCGCCGCAAAGTGGATGCAGGCTGTGACGCCCTGCTCCCGGATGATCCGGCCGACGAGCTCGCGGTCGCCAATGTCGCCCGCATAAAGCGGGACGTCCGGCGGGACGGCTGCCCGGTGTCCGCGTGAAAGGTTGTCGAGAACGGCAACGGGTCGCCCCGCCTGCCGGAGTTGTTCAACGGTGACGCTGCCGATGTAGCCTGCGCCGCCAGTTACCAGAATCGTCATGAGCGGGTCGTCGTTTGGATGTCTTGTATCGCTGTCGATGATCGGCGTATCTTGCCGCTCTCAACCGCGGACGACAAGTCATCGCGTTGAGCCAGCGCTTATGCCCCTTCCTCAAGTGCGGATTGTGTGCGATGGGTCGAGTCTCGGCAATGGCGGCGAGTCCGCCGTTGCCGCCGCCGCCGCTTTGCTCAGTCACATCGGCCCTGCCAAAGTGACGCGCAAGCTGGTGGTGGAATACCTCGGCCCGGCGACGAATCAGCAAGCGGAAATCGTCGCCGCTTGTATCGGGCTTGAGGCGCTCTTCGTTCCTTGTCAGGTGCAAGTCGTGACCGATTCGACCTACGTCGTCAAAACCATGACTGGGCGCTTCCGTCGCCGAGCAAACCAGGATTTGTGGAGGCGACTCGACCGAGCCGCGGCGCCTCACCATGTCGCTTGGCAGTGGACGCGTGGCCACGCCGGACATCCAGAGCAAGAAGCCTGTGATCGGGCCGCCCGCCATACGGCTAAATATGGCGGGAGCGACGAGGCTTTCCTGGCGCGCTTGCTGAGGCAGCTGGAAGAGCCGGCTTCAAGAGCCGCCGCGCCCTGAAGGCGCGGCGGGAAGGGATCCTGCGCCGCTTCAGGCGGCGCCTAGGTGGCTATGGCGACTCGCTTGTTGCTTCTGCGGCATGGCAAAACCGACAACCCTGAGCAGCGTTGCTATGGCTGGCGCGACGTGCCGCTCCACCCTCAAGGCCATGAGCAAATGCGCCGGCGCGCCGCTGAATTTCAGCCTCTTGACGTTGCGGCGATTGCGACGAGCGACTTGGCGCGCGCTGTGGCCAGCGCCCGCTACTTTGCCCATCGGCGGTCGCTAAGCGTTCAGCCCTACGCGGCGCTGCGTGAAATCCACTTTGGCGCCATCGAGGGGCTGACGTTCCGCGAAGTCGAGGCGCGCTATCCCGCGACGGCGACGGAGTGGGTGTCGTCGCCGTCCACGGTTCGCTTTCCGCAGGGCGAATGCTTTGCCGACGTGCAGGCGCGCGTGACGCCTTGGATTGAAAGCTGGCTTCGCGTCTGGGCCGGCGCGACCACGCTGCTGGTCACGCACAGCGGCGTGATGCGCGCCTTGCTCCAGTGGATGACGGGCTGCGAGCCGCAGACCACGTTGATGGTCAAGATTGGTTACGGCGATGCGCTGCTGTGCGCGCAAGCCGAGCTAGCCTTGCCGTGGCGGATTGAAAAAGTGGCTTATGGCGAGACAGCCGGCGCGACCGTCTCGCTGTGATGGCCGTCAGCCTTGCATCAGCCCCTGCGCTGCAGCCCAGGCTTCAAACGACTGTTCGAGCTCATCGAAGGACGCGATTTCGAAAAGCTCCTCCTGCATGTGGTGGATCTCGACCGGCGTGTCGGCGACACGCTCAATGTCAAAGGGCGTTTTTCTGACTGCATCGGAAAGCGCGTGCGCAATTTCTCCAACTGACGAGCTAATGCCGGCCCCGTAGATTTTCGTCAGGCGCGAATCGCGCTCAGCGCCGGCATGCGCGGTCGGGTTAATGAGGCCGAACTCGACGGTGTACCAGTAGATCCGTCCCAGCTTGACGGTGTCCTCCGCGTTGCGGGCATTGATGCCGGCTCGCCCGAACTTTTGAAAAAACGAGGCGAAGCGCGGGTTGGCGATCATCGGCAGATGCCCCATGAGGTCATGGAACATGTCCGGAGCCGGAGTGTATTCCAGCTCTGTCGGATGCCGCAGAAAGTCGGTGCAGGGAAAAAGCTTCTGCGCCAACAGCAGGAAAAACGTCGCTTCCGGGACATAGCCCTCCACCCGGACGCACTGCCAGCCAGTACAGGCGCGCAGTCGCTCGCTGAGGTCAGCCAGACGCGGGATGCGCTCGCGCTCGTAGCCCAGCTTGGCGCGACCTGCGAGATACTCGTCGCAGACTCTTCCGGGAAGGGCCGCCGACTGCCGGTCGTAGAGCGTTCGCCAGGTCTGGTGCTGTACAGGCGCGTAAACAGGCGGCTGAATGTCGCGCCCGATCGCGCCTTCCGGCGATGGGCTGGGCGTAATGGGCGGCGAAGGCTTGGCTTTGAAAACAACTTCCGTGGAGAGCTTCCGGGGAAGCGATTGTAGGGCGACAGCGGCAGGCATCGTAGCTCTCCTTTTTGTTCAAGATGGCGTTACTACAGAAACGCTACTGTAGGGACGCTTGCCAAACGCTACCGAATGGCTCAAGCCAGACCAACAGCCACCTACGGCAAATCGCCCCAACCAATCACACGTTGTCAGCGGCGAAATGTGCCAGGAAAGAAAACGCGCCCGCCAGAAGGGCGGGCGCGGGAGGTAAGGCTCTGACGCAGCGCCAGGCTGCTTGAGCGCCAGACTACTTGAGCGAGTGGACCCAGTCGGCAATGGCGACGCGATCGGTCGCGGAAACCTGTGGCATGGGCGGCATCTTGGAGGCGCCGTAAGCTGATGGGTTCTCAATCAGCCCAACAATGTCTTCCTTGCTGCGATTCTCCTTCTTGGCGATCCCGACGAGCTTCGGGCCTGCCGGTCCCCCTTCGCCATTCTCGCCGTGGCAAACCGCGCAGTTCTTGACAAAGGCTTCGGGCGCGGGCGCGGCGGCGACCAGCGCCTTTCGGCTGGTGTCCTTTGGCTCAAACGGCTCCTTGAGGAAGCGCGCCCCCTCTTCTTCCTGCGCCTTGATTTGCGCCGCGAAGTTCTGCGCGTCGTCGCGCTTGGCGAGCAAGTGAAGCGTGCCAATTGCCGCCAGCAGAGCGACTGTGCCAAGCATGACGAACGGCCGCTTGAGCGGATGACGCTCCGGGTTTCGGTCGAGGAAGGGCAAGAATGTGATAACCGCCATCACGATGCCCGGAATCACCAGCGAGCCGATGATCGCGGTTGAGCCAGGAAAGTACTTCAGAAGCTGAAACAGGAACAGGAAGTACCACTCCGGGCGGGCGACATACTGCGTTTGCGAGGGGTCGGCTTTCGGCTCCAGCGGCGCGAGCGTGCTCCACGACATGTAGGCGAGGATGGCGAACACCACCAGCGAGAAGACCGCGTCCTTGAATACTTGGCCGGGCCAGAATGGCTCGACCTTAAACATCGCTTCCTGCTCAGTCATGTTGAACGGCCCGGCCGGCAACGCCTTGCGGAACAAGTACAGGTGCGCCGCGATGCCCCCCGCCGTCAGCGCCGGGAGCAGGAACACGTGAACCATGAAGAAGCGCGAAATGGTGATGGTGCCCATTTCTGTGCCGCCAATGATGATCCGCTTGATCAGGTCGCCGAGAATCGGCACCTCGCTGGCAATGCCGACCGTAACCACCGTGCCGTAGTAGGCTTTCATATCCCACGGCAACAAATAGCCCGAAAGCGAAAACGCCAGCACCAGCTGGAACAGCCCGGCCCCAACCAGCCAGAGCAGTTCGCGCTTTTGCTTGTATGCGCCCCAAATAACAATCTGCAGAATGTGCAGTACCACCATGATGACCATGGCGCTGGAGCCATAGTGGTGCATCCCGCGCATGAAAGCCCCGAATGGGACTTCCTTCATAATGTATTCGACCGATTTGTGCGCGTCCTCAGCGCTCGGCACATAGTACATGGCCAGGAAGACGCCGGTAATGGATTGGAGCGCGAAAATAAACAGCAGCGCGCTGCCAAAGGCGTAAGCGTATTTGGTGCCGCCTGGAATCGGCTCATCAAGCAGCTCGTGCATGATCTCGCTAATGCCAGCGCGCTCGTCAACCCAATCGTAGATTTTTCCCAACGTGCCGTTAAACTGCGGAATTGCCGGAGAAGCCATGACTGAGAAAACCCTTTCTAGCCGAGTTTTTTCTAGCTAAGTATCAACCTTGTGTGCCGATGCGCGGGGGCTATCGCCGGCCGCGGCAGCTAGGGCTGCCGCGCGTCTCTTACGAGCGTTTCTTACGAAAAGACTTCCTTGGTCGGAAGCAAGTTCTTAAACTTCTGAAAAACAACTTCAAGCTTGCCGTTCGCCACGCGATGCTCGAGCGAGTCCAAGCCGCGCGCCGAAGCCGCGCCCGGCTTTCTCTCGCCAGTGACTTCAAAGGCGCTGTTGTGGCATGGGCAGAAGTACTCGCTCCGTTCAGGAACCCAATTCACTTTACAGCCCAAGTGCGGGCAAGTCGCTGTAAACGTTAGGAAAGTATCGCCTTTTTTCACAACCCAGATGGTTTCGTCAGAGGATGACTTAACCCAGCCGTCGCGAATCTCGATCGTGATTTTTTTAGCTGTCGGCTTGCCCTCTTCAAATTCGGAAAGAGAACCCAGCTCAATCCAGTTTTTGTCATCTCCGCCTTCACTTGTTTTAAGCGCATTTCCAACGGCAAACTGAAAGATTGGGTAGGCTAGCGCGCCGCCAATGCCTGCGCCAATGGCAATCGAGCCAAGCCCCATGAAAAGGCGTTTGGTTTTGTCCACTTCGGACAGTTCGGACATACGAGCTCCTTGATCGTGAAGCGAGATTCAGAAGGTTGCCGTCCTGAAAGCAGGCGTTGGGGAATAAGTTGTTACGCTTGCGGAGGATGGAGCGCAGCCGAGTATAGCGACGGATTAAGTCGGCGTGTGTGAGTAACCTCACGATGCCTTTGAGTTTCCGCCAGCGTAACGGCTGACAGCAAGCCGGCGCGGTCACGCTGGCTCGGCGAGCGCCGTGACCGCGTCTTGCTCGGCGTCAAGCGTCACGCGAAGCAGGTTGGGCTGGCAGCAGACGGCGCAGTCCTCGACATATCGCTGCCGGCGGCCGGCGCTCCAGTCGGGGAATGTCACATTCATTTCGCCACAATAAGCGCAAGCGTAGGTTGCCGTATCCTGCATAAATTCCGTCATACATGGCGACGCGCCACCTTACTCGGCGGGCGGCAGCCCTTGCTGTGGCTCCATGCGGCGCGACGACCGAAGCGGCTCAAGCGCCGCCGCCTCGTCCTCGATGAAGCCCATTTCGCTCAGGGGCCAGTAGCGATAGACAGCTTTGCCGTAAATATACATCTCCGGGACGAGTCCCCAGTTGCGGCTGTCGTTGCTGGCGTCGCGGTTATCGCCCATGACAAAGTAGTGATGCGGCTCAACGACCCAGGTCCGGGGCGGGCTGACAATCGTAGTGTAGTCGCTCGACAGATAGGTTTCAGGAATGAGTTTGCCGTTAATGTAAAGCTTGCCCCCGGAAAGCAGAACTTCATCGCCGGGCAGTCCGATAACGCGCTTGATGAAGCTTTCCTGCGGGTTCTTCGGGTAGTAGAACACCACGATGTCGCCGCGCTCAATTTTTGAAAAGTTATAGATGAAGCGATTGACAAAGAGCCGCTCGCCCTCGCGCAGCCGGGGCAGCATGCTAGTGCCCTTGACATACACGGGCTGAATGACGAAGAGCCCAATCAGCAGCGCGACAACCAGCGCCAGCAGGACATCCCGTCCAATGCTGAGACCTTCCCGCAGCCAATGCTTCCAGCCCGGCGTCGGCCCGGCGAAAGAGGAAACGATGACGCCGGCTTCGTCCGCCAGTCCGCGCGAGGCGGGGAGCGCCTGACTTGGCGTCACCGTCCATAACGGGCGAAAAGCCGGCAAATTCAGCAGCGGGGCAGGCGGTACCGCTTCGTTTGGCGCATCGAGGCTCCGGGCGTCAGGCGTCGCCTCGCCCGCGCTTGCCAGCGCTGGCGCCGAGGTCGGCGCCGAGGTTACGCCGAGCGGCATCGCGCCGGTTGGCGCTTCGGGCTGCTCGTCTTCCGGTTGATTTTCCGGAAGCGGCGAGGCGGCGATTTGCGGAAACGCTTCAGTCGCCGGCGCCATTTCCGGCGCCTGCGCTTCCGCCGCGTCTGCCGGTCGCTCGGCGCTGGAAGTGTTCGGCGCTCTGTCCGGCGCAGCGCCGCTTTCCCGCGGCAGAGCGGCGGTTGATACGTAGCCGGCGGATGCGCCGCCATTTAGAAGCGCGCGCGCCGGCTCGGCTACTTGGTTGTCATAAGAATCGTCGCGCATGGTTGGTTAAGCGGCTAAACGTCCCAACCGCGGTCTATGACCAGCGGGGGCAAGCTTTAGGGAGCATGTCACGGCTGGATGATTTCAACCGTTCCAAACCTTGCCAAGGTCGTCTGAAGGGCGGGCGCGCCTCCATAAATCGTCACCAGCCGCCCGCGACCGAGCATTTGCCGCGCTAACTCGTGACAGGCGGCGGGTGTCACCGCGGACAGGCGCGCCGGCAAGTCGGCTTCCGCCACCGGGCTAAGTCCGTAAGTTTCAATCTGCGCGAGCCGCTGCGCGATGTCGCGGTTATTCAGCGTTCCGCCGCGATAGGCGGCGCTGGCCGCCGCTTGCGCCGCTCGCGTTTCTTCCTCGCTTGGCGGCGCGTCGCGGAGTTGATCAAGCGCCTGCCATAGGGTCTCCATCGCGGGGGCGACCGCTTCCGGGGCGAGCGTCGCGCGGAGTATCCAGGGGCTATTGGGAAGTCGCCGGTGGGCGAGCTCGAGCGTCCAGGGGCGGGCGCGCTGTCGGAGAACCTCGGTGAAAACCAGCCAGGCGGCCCGGTGCTCGGAAGCGGCCTCCGGCAGCAGCCCGCCGATGCGGACGTACACTCGCTCCCCGGGGCCGGGCTGAAGCGTCAAGCGCAGTCGCTCCGGGGCGTTCGGGGGTAAAAATGTCGCGGGCGCGGGCTTGCTTTTGCCCCACCCGCCGAAAGCGCGCCGGGTGACGCCGCGAATCTGAGCGAAGGTGATGTCGCCCGCGATGATGACGGCGGCGTTGTCCGGAAGCCAGTGCCGGCGATAAAAGTCGGCCACATCGGCGCGCGTAATCGCGGCGACGCTCTCCGGCGTTCCCAGCGTTGTGTGGTGGTAGGGGTGAGCTCCGTAAAGCGTTTCCTGAAAGAGCGCGTCCGCCGCGGCCTCTTCGGTCTGCGCCGCCCGCGCCGCCGCGATGGCGGTTTCGCGGTGCGGGTTGAATCGCTCATCCGGGAAATCGCGCTTGGCGAAGTCCGCCAGCGTGATCAGTCTGCCAAGCAAATCAATCAGGACGGCTGCGTTACGGGCCGGACCCGTCAGCAGGATGAGCGTTCGATCCCAGTCCACGTCAATATCGAGCTGGGCTTCCGCCTCTTCAAGCTCAATCCGAACCCGCTCGCCATCGTAGCCGCCGCCGCCGCTCCGCAGGCACTGGGCCGTCAGGCGCGCTAGCCCGGCTTTGCCAGCCCGGTCAAACGCGCTGCCGACTCTGATAACGACGGCGATCGTGACGGAAGTCGAGCCGGGACGCTCCACAATAAGAATGGGAAGTCCGGTCAATAGGGTGTCGCGCTGAACGGGCGGGAGCGCCTGAGCGCTCGCGGCTGGCGCGACGAGCGCGAGGGCCGCGACGAGCCAGCCCGCCAGCATCTTGGAAACGCAGTGGTCAAGGAGTATCCGCTTAGAAAGCATGAGCCGAAAACCTAGCCGTGGCCGCTGGCGCTTCGACGCGCCGCAGCGAAGGATTCTAGCTGAGAAGCCGGCTTGACGGCTACCGGCCGCCGCTGGGTGGCGCTTCTCCGGCGGCGCGTTACATGGCTCGCTTACTCCCCTTTGCGTGGAAACCGCAGCTCGCTGATGGGAATTTCGCGCTTCCACTGCTCGATGCCCGCTTCGTCAAAGCAACGCATGGTCAGCCGCCGCGCAGCGCGCGGGCCAGAAAACTCCAGGATGCCGAAGTTGTGCTTTTCGACCAGCGTGCCGCTGACGCGGCAGGGGTTGTTCTGCTCGGCTTTGGAAAGCGTGGCAATGCCGGCTGTGAGCGAGCTGGAGGTAAAGTCATAAAGCGGATACAGCCCCGGCTCCTGGCGCTGGTTGAGTTCCGCGAGGTGCCGGTCGCCGGAAATAAAGACGACGCCGGGAATCTCTTCTGCGCGAATAAAGTCAAAGACTCTGGCTTGCTCAGCCTTGAAGCGGCTGAAGCATTCCCAGGGGGAAACCGGGTTGAGCATCTGCCCGCCGTTGACGACGACCTTGAACGTCGCCTCGCTAGAGCGTAGCGATTCCAAGAGCCACTGGAGCTGCTCCCGCCCAAGCATTGCCTTCTCCGGGGCGTCGTCCGCCAAGCCGTTCGGCGAGCGGTGGTAGCGGTTATCCAGCATGAAAAATTCGATGTCGGCCCATTCGAAACGGAAGAAGCAGCCGGGCAGCTCCGGCGCGCCGTAGGCCGGGTTCGCCCAGTAGTCGCGGAAAACGCGCAGCGCGGTGTCGCGTCCGCGAAACGAGCGGTCGGAATCATTTGGGCCGTAATCATGATCATCCCAAATGGCGTAGTGGTGAATGCTCGCCCACAGCGGCTGCAACTCGGCTTGCGCGCGCGTGTGCGCGTAGCGATACCGCATCCCCGCCTCCGTGTGGTAATCCGCCTCGCGATAGTAGCAGTTGTCGCCCAGCCAGAGCATAAGGTCCGGCTTTTGCGCCAAAATTGCCGAAAATACTCTGGGCGCGTCGCCATAGGGGCGTCCGGGACGGTCGAACGGCGGGTCGTTGACGTAGTGGCAGGAACCAAAAGCGACCTTGAGCGGCGGCGGCTCAACTCGCCAGCGCCACATCGGCTGCGTCTGGAAGGTCATCGCATAGGGCCGCTCGATGCGCGCGCCGTCCAGATAGACCTCGTAGTCATAGCGCGTCCCAAAGGCGAGGCCCGACAGGGTAAATTTGGCGATGAGGTCTCCGGCCTGCGTGGTGCGGCATTCGTCGCTCAGCCGGGCGGTTTCCGGCTTTCCCTGTATCCAGTAGCGAATCTGCGCGCGCGCCGGCCGGCGCGTCTGAAGCCAGATCGCGGTTTCCGTGATTTCGCTGTAGCCGACCAGCGGGCCTGAAAGCAGCGCGTCCTTTTCATCACCCTCGGCCCGAAGACGAAGAAGCGGCAGGGCTACTGGCGACAAGAGCAGGTGGCTGATGAATGAGCGTCGTTTCACGACAGGAAACCCTTACGCTGGAAGATGAGCTTCGAACGCCATCCGCAGGCGCTCGAAGCCCTGCCTTTCCGCGACGGCGGCCGCGCATCCGCATCCACCAAAGCGGATGCCGGAGCGGAATGCTCTTTGCGCCGCTGTTGCAAGCGCGGCGGCAGTCGGGACGCGAGCTAGCTTAGCAGCGACCACCAGATGATGCCTCCAATGAAGACGCAGGCTATGACGACTGCGACGATAACGACTGTTCGCCAAGTCGCGCTCCGCCGCGGCTCTTTGCGCGCTAAAACCGTTTGGGAAGCCATGACCATATCCGCCAAGCTCTTTTCAGTCGCAGGCGGCTCCTCCGCAAGCGTCGCGTCCGCCATCCGCGAGCTCGGCGGCAGCGACCGCTCAGCCTCGCGCTTGCTCATCGTTGCCGCTAGCTTCACGGCAAGCTCCAGCTCTCGGGCGAACTCGCTCCCCGACTGCGGTCGCCGCAGCGGGCTTTTCTCAAGCGCCCGCATGACGACGCGCTCGACATGCGCCGAAAGGTCCGGCCGCAGCCGACGCGGCGATGGGGGAATCTCATTCGCGTGCTTGTTGAGGATGATTTTGGACGGCCCGCCGTGAAACGGAGTTCTGCCGGTGAGCATCTCGTACGTGATGATTCCAAGGCTGTAAATATCGGATCGGGCGTCAAGCTCCAGTCCCTTGGCCTGTTCAGGCGACATGTATTGCGGCGTCCCCATGACCATGTTTTGCGCCGTGAGCGGCGCGCTGTCGCTGGTGTCTTCCTGGACTTTGGCAATCCCGAAGTCGAGCACCTTGACGCGCTCGCGCTCGGCTTCGTCGGTCGGCAAGAGCATGATATTTTCCGGCTTCAGGTCGCGGTGGATGACGCTTTGCGCATGCGCCGCGTCGAGGGCCCCGCCAATCTGCCGCACGATGTGCACGACGCGGTCCAGCGAGAATGGCCCGTCAGTCTGGATGGTCCGCTTGAGGGTCGACCCTTCCAGATACTCCATGACCAAATAGACGTAGCCTTCCTCGCTTGTCCCAAAGTCAGTCACATGGATGACGTTGGCATGGTCAATGCGACTGGCCGCCTGGGCTTCCTTTTGGAAGCGCTTGACGGCTCGCCGCTGCGCGGCCAGCTCGGCATGCAGGATTTTGACCGCCCAAAGCTTGCGCGTCAGGACATGCGTCGCGCGATACACCGTGCACATGCCGCCCTCGCCAATCCGGGCGGTCAGGTGATAGCGATCTATAAAGACTCGTCCGACAAGCGGATCGTCGCCCAGCTCCTCCTCATCGGAAGCCGCTGACAGCGCCTTGCCGTCGTAAGGGCAAAAGGCGATGTCAGCCGTATAGGTGCGCCGACATTGCGGGCAGGCTTTCATAGCTTGAACAACATGCGAAGGCCAGTGCCAAGTCGCGCCGCGCTCACTTCAAGTATAGCTCCTCGAGATTCCAGGTCGCGGCCGGGTCAAAAGAGGCCATCCGGACATTCAAAACGTTGGAGCGCGCCCCAGCGACTGTATGCTCTGAAACGAGATGGATGACCGGCGAGACTTCATTCCATCTCGTTTGGAAGTCGTTATAAAGCTTTTTCCTCTCCTCGAGAGTTTTTTGCCGAAGCGCCTGGTCAAAGTCCTTGACGATCTTCTTAAACCAGTCAAAGCCGCGCAAGTCGGTTTGTGCGTTCGTGATGACTGGCTCGGCAAAATAGGGGCGACTCCCCGTGACGAACGGCTGAAGGAACACCGGATCGGGAAATTCTGGCTGAATCTCAACCAAAATCAGGTCAAAAGTGCCGGTCGTCAGCGCTCTCCACCACTTGTCGAGGGGCTGCTCATCGAGGACGATATCTAGCCCAGCCGCGGTCAAGTCCTGCAGGATGGACTGCGCCAGCGCCGTGGCCGTTGGCTCCTTGGCGACAGTCAGCTTGAAGCGCACGGGAAGGTTGATGCCGTCATAGAGCTTTCCATCTCGATAGCTGTAGCCGGCCGCCTGCAGCGCCGCCTTAGCCGTTTGCACGTTAGGCTCATAGCGCGGGGCGTTTGGGTCATACCACGTCTGGTTGCCAGGCGTGATGAGCCCGAACGATGGGCTGGCCGCGCCGCCTAAAACGGCTTGGGCAAGCCGGTTGCGGTCAATCAGGCGAGAGATCGCTTCGCGGAAGTCATCCGCGAGAAAGTGCTTCGCCCGGTTTCGATCGACTTTGGTTTGGTCGATGCGCGTGTTTCCGACGAGCGTCCACACCCGCAGCGATCCGCCGGCACTGCGAATCTTGACCTGTCCTTCCAGGGCCTTGGCCTGCGCGGGCAGCAGGTAGTCAATCGCGTCATACTTGCCTTCCGCAAACCGCTCCGACTGCGTTTTGCGGTCCACGCCCAGCTCGTAAATGACCTCATCCAGATAAGGCAAAGCCGTGCCGGCATTGTCCACTTTCCAGTAGTTCGGGTTGGCAGCGAGGCGCAGCTCCTTTGGGGATGACGCCTTGACGACAAAGGGCCCTGAGCAGGCGATTTTCGTCGGGTCATCCTTGACGCTTTGGAAGTTGGCCTTGGAAACGATCGGAATCCGCGCCAGAACGAACTTGGCCGCATCGGGCGAGATGACGTCGTTGAATTGGATCTGTACGGTTTGGGGGTCAATGATGCTGAACTTGGCGTCCGCCCGCTCGTTACCCGCGCCGGTCTTGAGTAAATCGCTCAGCGATGAGCCGGCGGCGAGCGCCGCGTTATAGGAGAAAACGACATCATCCGGCGACAGCGGCGAGCCGTCCGAAAAAAAGCACTTGCGGAGCGTGATCCGATAGGTTTTCCCGTCGGCTTCGAGCGAAACGGCGGTCGCCAGCCCGCTGTCTTCGACCGTTTGCCTTTCAAAGTCGTAATCGAGCAGCGCGCCATAAAGCTTGCGCAGCACGGCGAAGGTATCCGGCGTCGAGTCCACGAATGGATTGAACGTCAGCGGACCGAACGCCAGCGCGAGCTTGAGCGCGCCGCCTTGTTTGCCCGGCTCGCACTTGGCGGGCTTGGCGTCAACGCCCGGCGCGAGCTTGCGGGAAGCTGTCCCGCATCCGGTGACTAAAGTGAGACAGAGCGAGAGCGCCAGCGAAATCGCCAGCGCGGACTGTGTAGTTGGTCGCATGGGCTTCCGTGACCGGTCATCCCGTTGACGCGCGGCGATCGCGCCGGCCGTCGCGGATGGCGGCTTGTCTGGTGAGGTCTGAAAGCGTTTGCGGCAGCTTTTACCAAAACGGCAGGAGAAGCGCCACTGTTCGCTGTACTTTATGTGGCCGCGCCGCATCTGTCCGCTCGACATTTAGTCGCTCAACGCTATGCGCCATGACAATTTTTATATTTCTTGCCGGAGCCGCAGGGACAAGGCTCGTTACGTCCAATTTTGGGCGCGCGCCGCGCCGCCGGTCGCCCTTCGCCGGCGCGCGCCGCGCCGGCGTTGGCGGCGGTGTAAACCGGACTCGTCGCCGAGCGGGGAACGGCCAGCGGCGCGACCGCCGGCGGAACGGCGGCGGGACGGGAGATGGCCGGCGGCAGGCTCGCTTCGCCGGCGACTTCAAGGGCGGTCTCGTCATCCTCATCCAGCTCAAGCGCCGCCGATTCCGTGACCTCAACCCGCATATTGAGGAGAATGCGGACGCATTCCTCGTCCATCCGGTCAATCATCTCCTCGAAAAGCCGGCTCGCTTCTCTTTTGTACTCGACTAGCGGGTCTTTCTGTCCGTAGCCCCGCAGGCCGACGCCCTCTTTCAGGTGATCCAGCGTCGCAAGGTGTTTTTTCCAATGGGCGTCAACCACGTTGAGCATGACGTGCCGCTCAAGCTGACGTAAATTCTCGGCGCCAACTTTCTCCTCGCGCGCCTTGTAGCGCTCCAGAACGGCTCGCCACACCTGATCGCGGATTTCATCGCGGCTTAGCCGGTCAAAATCCAGCTTTTCGGCTTCGCAATCAAAGGCGTAGATGTCGAGCAAGGCGACGCGAAGGCCTTTGGCATCCCATTCCTCCGGTCGGCCATGCAGGTAGCGCCGAATGATGTCGTCCAGCAGGTCCTCCGCCAGGTTGATGAACTCGCGCTCGCCCTCCGCGCCTTCCATTAGCTCGCGGCGCAGTCCGTAAATCGTCCCGCGCTGGAGGTTCATCACATCGTCGTATTCAAGCAAGTGCTTGCGTATTGAAAAGTTATGCGCTTCAACCGACTTTTGGGCCGCTTCCACTCGGCGCGACACCATCCGGCTTTCGATGGCGACTCCCTCTTCCATGCCGAGCGTCAGCATGATTTTCTTGAGCCGGTCGCCGCCGAAGATGCGCATCAGATCGTCTTCGAGCGAAAGATAGAAGCGCGACGAGCCAGGGTCTCCCTGGCGTCCGGCGCGTCCGCGGAGCTGGTTGTCAATGCGCCGCGACTCATGTCGCTCGCTGCCGATGATGTGCAGCCCGCCCAGCGCGACAACCTCGGCATGCTCGCGGTCAGTTTGGGCTTTCATTTGCTCAAGTAGCGCCTGCCGCTCTTCCGGCGGCACTGCGGACGGGTCGAGCCCCTGCCGACGCAGCTCGGCGTCCGCGAGAAATTCAGGGTTGCCGCCGAGCAGGATGTCTGTTCCGCGACCAGCCATGTTGGTGGCGATCGTTACCGTGCCCTTGCGTCCAGCCTGCGCGACAATTTCCGCCTCGCGCTCGTGATACTTCGCGTTGAGAACATTGTGCGGAATGCCAATGGCTTCCAGCTTGCGCGAGACCAGCTCCGAGTTCGCCACCGAAGCCGTTCCGACCAAAATCGGCTGGCCCGTCTGGTGCCGCTCCTTGATTTCCTCGACGATGGCATTCCACTTTTCTTCGGCGGTTCGATAGATAAGGTCGGGAGCATCCTGGCGAATCATCGGCCGGTGCGTCGGAATGACGGTGACTTCCAAGTCGTAAATCTTGGCAAACTCAGCCGCCTCGGTTTCCGCCGTGCCGGTCATCCCGGCGAGCTTCTCATACATGCGAAAGTAGTTTTGAAGCGTAATGGTGGCGAGCGTCTGCGTTTCAGACTCGATTTTGACGCCTTCCTTGGCTTCGACCGCCTGGTGTAGCCCGTCTGACCAGCGGCGGCCGTCCATCGGGCGGCCCGTGTGCTCGTCCACGATGATGACCTGCCCGTCTCGGACCATGTACTCCTTATCGCGGTGATAGAGCGTATGCGCCTTGAGCGCTTGGTTGACGCAGTGGAGCAGCTCGAAGTTCGCCGGGTCGTAAAGATTTTCAACCCCAAGCAGCTTTTCCGCCCGCTCGATCCCGCTTTCAGTCAGGGCCGCGGTGTGCGTCTTTTCATCCACAAGGTAGTCCGTCGCGCGGTCAAGGCGCGGGATAACGTCATTGGCGAGGTAGTATTTCTCGCTCGACTCGTCCGTCGGGCCGGCAATGATGAGCGGCGTTCGCGCTTCGTCAATCAGAATCGAGTCCACTTCGTCCACGATGGCGAAGTAGTGGCCGCGCTGCACGCAGGACCTGACCGAGTACTTCATGTTGTCGCGCAGGTAGTCGAAGCCGAACTCGTTATTCGTGCCGTAGGTAATGTCGCAGGCGTAGGCTTCGCGCCGCTCGTCATCGTAGAGGTGGTTTTGGATGACGCCGACGGAAAGGCCGAGAAAGCGGTAGATTTTGCCCATCCAATCCGCGTCGCGCTTGGCCAGGTAGTCGTTGACCGTCACCACGTGGACGCCGCGCCCCGTCAGGGCGTTGAGATAGACCGGGGCTGTGCCGACCAGGGTCTTGCCCTCGCCGGTCCGCATTTCGGCAATCCGCCCGTGGTGCAAGGCGATGCCGCCAATGATCTGAACGTCGAAGTGCCGCATGCCCGTTACGCGGCGCGACGCCTCGCGCACAACGGCGAAAGCGTCTGGGAGGATGTCGTCGAGCGACGCGCCCTGGTCGAGTTGCTCCTTCAGGCGCGCCGTCTGCGCCTGTAGCTCGGCGTTGGAAAGCGCCTGTAACTTTGCCTCGCGGTCGTTCACGGCTGAAACCAGCGGGCGAATGCGCTTGAGATAACGCTCATTGGCGCTACCGAAAATTTTGGCGAGAACCTTGTCGAGAACCATGAGCTTGCCTGGGCCAGGTGAGAGTGAGGCGAAGTCAGTCAGCGCGCTTTCGCTCGGCGAGTCGCCCAAAGAACGCGCCAGGCGCTTCGGCGGAGAAGCTCAGCCCGGCGAGCGATAGTATGGAATCGCAGGGATGGCGTCAAGAAAGGGACGGCTGCGCGGAAGCCGCGTCAGTTGTGAAAATTCGTCTCGATAAATGCCCTTGAAAGCCTTTTTTCGCCTATGCTATGAAGCCCCTCGCCCCAGATAAGCTTTTGCATCGTCGCCTGGCTTGGCGCCGGCTTGGTTGCGGGGCGGGCTGGAGCTTGGTAGCGCCGACGCCCTGTGGATTACGCGGCGCGCGGATGACTTGTCAAAGAGGGATTCGGTCGTAACTCAGTCAGACGGAAAGCTCCGAGCTAGACGGGAAGCTCCCGCTGGCTGCGCAACTTGGTATAGCCAAACCGAGCGGCGCGCGCTACCTTTGTTCGGCGAGGACGTTGCAACATGTCAAATGCCGCGCTGGTGCTCTATGGTGAGGAGTACCAGCAGATCAAGACGATCATCGCCCGTCTGTGCGAAGACGCTAACGCCCGAATGGTCTTTCTGATTGATAAAAACGGTCAGAAGATCGCTGACCATGGCGATGTTGGCGCGATTGACACCACCAGCTTGGCTTCGCTGACTGCTGGAAATGTCGCCGCCACCGACGCGCTGGCCCACTTGGTCGGAGAGAAAGAGTTTCCGGTGCTATCGCACGAGGGAGAGCGTGATAACATTCACATCTCAATTGTCGCGCAGCGCGTGATCCTCGTGGTTATTTTTGATGAGCGGTCGAGCCTCGGGCTGGTTCGGTTGCGGGTCAAGCGGGCGGCGGCCGACATGGCGGAGGTGCTTGAGTCGATTGCCCGCAAGGTGGAAGAGGAAAAAGCCCGCGGCGTCAACCTCGAGTCGCCGTTTGCCGAAATCACCGAGGATGATATTGACAACCTCTTTTCTGACTGAGAAGGTTTAGCGCGCAGCAAGATCATAACGCCCAAGCATTTTTCAGGTTCTGTTTCTCTCGCAGTCCAAGGAGTCGCCGGCCTTGACGTTTATTAACTACGCCGCCCGTGAAATCAACTGCAAGCTCGTCTACTATGGCCCCGGTCTTGGCGGGAAGACGACGAATCTGCAATATATTTATGACACCACTTCGCCGCAGGCCAAAGGCAAGCTGATTAGTCTTGCTACGGAAACGGACCGAACGCTCTTTTTCGACTTCCTCCCGCTTGAGCTTGGCACCGTGCGCGGCTTCAAAACGCGCTTTCACCTTTACACCGTTCCTGGTCAAGTCTTTTATGACGCGAGTCGCAAGCTCATTCTCAAGGGCGTGGACGGCGTTGTCTTTGTCGCCGACTCCCAGGAAGAGCGCATGGACGCCAATATCGAGTCGCTCTGGAACCTTGAGCAAAACCTTAAGGCGCAAGGGTATGACTTGATGAAGATTCCCTATGTGCTTCAACTCAACAAGCGCGACTTGCCAAGCGCCATGCCTGTCGAGGAGCTGAAAAAGGAGCTGATGCGCAAAGGCGAGCCGGTCTTTGAGGCGGTGGCGTACAAGGGCACCGGCGTGTTCGACACGCTCAAGGCCGTCGCCAAGCAGGTTCTCGTCGAGCTCAAGAAAGGCGGCGGGTAGGCTTGGCTTGACAGAGCCGCCGCCGACCGCGACGCCCCGCGCTGGTCAACCAAGGCTTCGGTCGTCGGCCGAAGCCTTTTTTAGTTTGGTCGCCGTGGCTTGAAAGTTGACCGCGCGGCGACGATAGGAGCTATGCCATCTCATGCTGAATGGTAAAAAAGGCGTCATTCTCGGCGTCGCCAACAAGCGCAGCATCGCGTGGGGCATCGCGCAAGCTGCCGCGCAAGCCGGCGCCACGCTGGCGCTCAACTATCAGAACGAGCGTCTTGAGGCGAACGTCCGCGAGCTGGCCGACACGCTTGACAATCCGCTCGTCGCGCCCTGCGATGTGACAAGCGACGCGGACATCGCGGCTTTTTTCGCGCAGGTTCAGGAGCGACTCGGCGCGCTTGACTTCCTGGTTCACGCGGTCGCCTACGCGCCCAAGGATGATCTGGAAGGCCAGTTTGTTGACACGTCCCGCGAAGGCTTTCGCATCGCGCACGACATCAGCGCTTACTCGCTGACGGCCGTCGCGCGGGCAGCGCTCCCTTTGATGAAGGACGGCGGCGGCAGCATTGTGACGCTGACCTACTTGGGCAGCGAGCGAGCCGTGACTGGCTACAACGTTATGGGCGTCGCGAAGGCGGCGCTTGAAGCGAGCGTCAGGTATTTGGCGGCTGATCTGGGACCCTATGGCATTCGGGTCAACGCTATTTCGGCCGGCCCGATCAATACCCTGGCCGCTCGCGGCATCCAGGGTTTTACCAAGATGCTCAAGCACCATGCGGCCATGGCGCCGCTGCGCCGACCAACGGAAGTCGCGGAAGTGGCCGACGCGGCGTTGTTTCTCATCTCCGCGATGGGGCGCGGCATCACCGGCGAAGTGATACATGTGGACGGCGGCTATCACTGCATCGGACTCGTTCCCAAGGACGAGCCGGCCTGAAGAGCTTGGCGGCGCGGCAGTGGCTGAGCGCCTGGCTGGCGCGGACGCGGACGCCAATTGACGAGCGCGCGCTCCCGTCCTGGGAGGGGTTGCTTCCGGCGCTACGCGAGGAGCTTGCGTCGGCTGGCGTCACGCCGGCCGACTTCGCTGGGCTTGGCCGGCGGCGCGGCGACTTGCTCAACTTTCGCTGGGCGCTCAAAAGAAAGGGTCTCTGGCGGCATATCGCTTTCAAGCGACCGAATGTTGAGGTCGGGTTCAACGGACTGCGCTTTCATCCCCGCTTCGGGACGGGGGCTCTTCTGGCTGACCTGCGCGCCGACGCCACGTTCACCGACCTGCGCCAAACTTATCGCGGGCGCTTCAACAGCCGCCTGCACCCCGAGCGGCATAATTTCTCGGAGAACGACACGCCCACCGCCTCGCTGCACTTCAACTTTGATGACGACGCGACGGCGGATGTTCACTTTGATTACTTCAACGCTCACGCGCCCGGCGGCTGGCCGCTTCTGGCGCATGCTTGCTGGGAGTATCCGCTCAAGTTTTTGGTTGACTACTCGAATGCCGAGGATATTCGCCGGCGTCTCCGCCAGCGGGATAGGCAGGACCCGTGGGAAGCCGCGCTCCCTGCGCGGCTTGAAAATTCGCAGTCATAGCTGGGCGTTGCGCTTTACCGCTAGCTCGTCCTAAAAACGGGCGAGGGCCAAAACAATTTTGCCACGCGCAAATGCGATCATATGAAACCCTCAATTGGCTTAGATTCTGTTTTGGGGAAGTCGCCGATGGCTGTCCGCGCCCGTTGGAT
>NKPT01000067.1 GCA_002254845.1 Chloracidobacterium sp. CP2_5A
GACCTTTGTCATCGATGTGTTCGCCAGGCGCATTGTGGGCTGGCGCGCGAGCTCATCCAGGCGCGCGGACTTCGTTCTCGATGCCCTGGAGCAAGCGCTATACGCCCGCCAACCCGAACGTGACCACAGCCTGATCCGCCACGGCGATAGGGGATCGCAGCACGTGTCCATTCGGTACTCAGAGCGCTTTGGCCGAGGCGGGCGTGGAGTCATCTGTGGGCAGCAAGGGTGACCGCTATGACAACGCCCTGGCCGAGACGATCAATGGGCTCTACAAGGCCGAGTTGATCCATCGCCGGGGGGCTCTGGAAAACCAAGAAGGCTGTGGAGCTGGCTACGCTGCAATGGGTGGTCTGGTTCAACCCCCGCCGACGGCTTGAACCCATTGGGCACCTCCCTCCAGCAGAGGCTGAGGCAAGCTATTACAGGCAACTTGCCGGTCAGGCCGCCACGGTGAAGGCATGACTTAAACCCAATGGCCTCCACGATTCCCGGGGCGGTTCACCGAAGCATCCATCCGTCGCCTCCCGCGCATGCCTTCTGCAGCCGAACGACCCAAGCTCAGCGACCTGGGCCACGGGCTCATGGGCCGGAGGCGACATCCAGCGGAACTTCCCGGCTCGATACGTTGTGGGCGAAGTCTTCGGCCGTCACGAGCAGGACGTAGCGCCCAGCCGGAAGGCCCGGCGGCAAGCGCAATACGCCTACATTCGTCTTCCGCTGCGCATCCCACTTGACCAGCGCAGGCGGCCCGCCGGCCAGCCGGACGGCAATCCGCCGCGTATCGGCGTCGGCCGCGACCAACACTTCCACGCTTTCCCCTGCTCGCGCCGCTGTCGGCGTGGCGGTCACCTGCAACTGCGGCGGCCGGCTGTCAATCGTAAAGCCTTTTTCTTCCTGAAAAACATTGCCCTGCTCGTCCGCAAGAATTAGTCGGCAGCGATAGCGCCCATCCTGCATCGTCTTGGGCGCCAGAAAACGGGTTTCCCACACGTCTTCCGCGGCGAGATACGTCAGCGGCTTCGTCAACCCAAACGGGAAGACCGCGACGACCGAGCGAATCGAGGCGTCTGCGCGCACGCGCAACACCGGATCGCCTGGCTTGATCACCCGCGGACGCAACAACGCGCGCGGCGCGGCCAAAAACGCCGTGTATGGGGTCACAATGTTGTACTTCTTCGACAGCGCGATGACTTCCGCAATGAGCGCGTCATCCTCGCCGTCCAGCGCCATGCGCCGCAGCAGGAATCCAATTCGCTCCTGCGCCCACAGCCGCGGCAAATGCCCGCGCGTCGCGTCGTTTTCCGGCAGCGCGCCCGTCGCCGTGACCGTCACGGGCTGTCCCGCCCGCGCGCCGCTGATTGTGAAGGCGGCCTGCGCCGTCGGACGCCGATAACGCCCGACAAAGCTTACCCGCGCGCCGTCGTAGCCAGTCGCTTCCTCGTTTGGATACACGGCGTAGATGTTGTCGGCGTCGTTGACGCTCAGCTTGAGACCCTCGACCGGACGCTGCCCGACCTTGGCAAAAAAGGCGTCCAGCCGGAACGTCAGGTCGTCGGTCTCGCGCCCGAACTCGCTCACGCCGCGACTGACCCGCGCCAGCTCGTTCAAAAAATCCCGATTGGCGTCCGCGCCGACGCCGAACGCAAACACCCGAACCGGCGGGCCGCCCTTAGCGTTCGCCTCGGCAAAGTCGCGGGCGAGCTTCCCGCCGCGCGTCGTCGTGAGGGTCGGGTTGCCGTCGGTGATGAGAACCAGCGCGCGCTCCTCGCCCGGCAGCGCCTTCGCGAGCGCCAGCCCCCGCTGTAGCGCCTTGGCGAA
Source organism: Chloracidobacterium sp. CP2_5A (assembly GCA_002254845.1). Taxonomy (GTDB): domain Bacteria; phylum Acidobacteriota; class Blastocatellia; order Chloracidobacteriales; family Chloracidobacteriaceae; genus Chloracidobacterium. Next base: position 1,822 of record NKPT01000067.1, read on the forward strand.
ATCCGTCCCGCCGCTCAGGTAGCCGCGCCGAATGAACTCTAGCGCCCGCGCCGTGTTGTCGGGCGTCCCGGCCTGCGGCGCTTCGGCGAAAGCCTGCGCGTCGTCATTGAACAAGACGACGTTGAAGCGATCATCGGGACGCAGCGACCGTAAAAACATGCTACAGGCTTCATAGGCGCGGTCGAGCTTCTCGAAGCTCATCGAAAGCGACGTGTCAAGCATCAGCGCAACCGAGCGCGCCGGCGCGGGCGTCCGCTCGAAATCGCTCGCTGGAAGCCCCCGCTCGTTGAGCAGCGCCGACACCTCAAAGTAGCCGTCCGCATCCGGTTTTGTCCGGTTGGGATCGCGCAGGTCGTACGCCAGCAGCGGCTCCGGCGAGCGGTACGCGATCAAGCTGGCGCTTGTCCGCGAAACATCCAGCCCGTAATCGAAAGCCAAGTCCTGCGTCAGCGCGACGCCCGCGCCCTGATATTCCGCCGTCACCCGATTGACGCCCATCGGCGTCACCTGAAGCGGATAAGCGGTGTCGCGCTGCTTGAAGGCGACCAGCGGAAAGCCGCTAGTCAAATCCACGCGAATGGTCAAGCTTCCGACTGACTGCGCGCCGTACTGCGACGGCTTGAACGGCAGCGAGAAAAACGACCGCAGCCCCGCCACCGGCACGGCCTCGACATATTCCAACTCGACGCGCTTCGTGCCAAACGCCGGAATCGGCACAAGGCGCACCGTGAAGGCGGTCGCGCCGCCCGCTTCGTCTTCCTGCGTCACCAGCCCTGGATCAATCGCCCGGCGCTTGAGTTCGCCGTAAATTTCCTGCGCGCGCGGGAGTTCAAGCATGACGCCCGGAATGCGAACGTCGCCATCCCATACGGCAAAGTCGGCTATCGCGCCGCTTGTCGGCAGGCGAAAGATGTATTTGCCTTCCAGGGGCTGATTTGTCCGGTTGGCGTAAATCTGCACAATCCGCACCCGCGCGAACTGCTGGTCAATGCGGATGTCAACCCGCATGTCATCCAGCGCGATACGCGTCGGGTCGGGCGCGGCTTCGTCGCCGGGAATCACGACGCCGGACTGCGCAGCGGCCGGTTGCAGCAATCCGACCACAACCAGGCACAGGACGAACAACGCCCGGCGCGCCCAGCCACAGGGTCGGGCGAGAAGCGAGCGGCACACTTGCTGAGGCATATTTTTTGAGCGCGCGTGAAAAAATATGGTTTGAAATCGCGTAGTCAGCTTACTCAAAGGACACGCGATATACCACCTCTAAAGCTCTCCGAAAGGAAGCTAGCGCGTTGGAGAATCTCAGCCGAAGCGACCACAAAGCTTTGACAGTAGCTTTGACAGTAGCGTTATCGCGTCAGGCCGGGCTGCGCGTCGCCAAGCTCGACGACTTCCACGGATGGCTCGGCCGGCGGCGGGAAGTCATCCCAGCCCGCCACCACAACGCCCGCGCCGCCGTCGGGAAACCGCTCCATCATCTGGGCGATGTCGGGCATTGGTTCCGCCGTCGTCTCGGTGACAGCGCTCGCGAGGAGCGTTCCAGAGGTTTCCGCCCAGACATGCTGCCAGGTCTCGCCGAACTTCATGCGCCCGAGGTAAGCGTAGGGCGACCGCACCGTGTATTCCCGGCTGTGCCAGACGCGAATCGGCGAACCATCCTCGGCGGCGATGTAGCCAGCGAAGGCGTATCGCGCCTGTTCGACCGCGATTGTCAAAGCAGCAGGCGCGTCAGCGGGCGACTGAGCTTTTCCTGGCGCTCCTAGTCCTGGCGCTCCTAGCGGGGCGACTGCTGGAGCGACGCCCGTGGTCAATTGCGGCTTGACAATCCGGCGCTTAAGAGCGCCGCGCCGAACAACCCGGCGCGCCGCGCGCCGCCGCGCCGACTTCCGCGCTATTTTCTTCCGCGTCGCCTTCTTGATGAGCTTGTCCGGCGGCGCGGGCGTCGAGTTGTTCTGAGCGAGCGCCTCGCCGCTCAGAAGGGCGATCAGCGTGAGAATAACAGCCAGGAGCGAGCGGCGAAGAAGCGTGGTCACGAGCGGGCAACCTCAGGGCGCGGAGCGTGGGTTGCCCGCTGCGAAGGGCAAACTTTGTGCCAGAAGGGTCAACTGTTGCGGCGACCACGTTAAACGTTCTGGCGGCAAGGGTTTGCGGAGAGTGTTAGCGCCTCCGACAGGATCGCTGGCAGCCTTGCGGGCGTCAACCGTCCCGACAGCCGACAGGCAACCCGACGACTTGTCTGCCGACGGACGGCGCTTGCGGGGCGTCTTTTTCGGGAACCTTTGGCGCGGCGGCGTGTCAACGCTTACGCCGACTGCCTGAGCAGCGCGCTACGTCCGCTTGGAGTGACCACGAACATGTCGCCGGCTTCTGAACTTCCGCTATCGCTTGGAGCTCAAACGGCGGCGTCGGCAGCGGAAACGCCGCCGACGCTTTCGACGGCTGAAGGCGAGCTGCTCGACGGCGTGTGCGCCGGGTCACAGTCCGCCTTCGAGGTTTTGGTGATGGCGTACCAGCGCCCGATTTACAACCTGTTGCTGCGCGTGCTGGGCGACCCGGAAGATGCGGCCGACGTGATGCAGGAAACTTTCCTGAGCGCCTATCGCGGCGCGCGCGCGTTTCGCGGCGAATGCGATCTGCGGACTTGGCTCTATCGCATTGCCGTCAATCGGGCGGCGAACCATCGGCGGTGGTGGCGCGCGCGGCGGCGGGCCGCCACCATCTCGCTTGACGCCGAGCCACAGGGTGGCCAGCCGTCGCTATCCGAGACGCTCGCCGCGACCGAGGCTGATCCCGAACAGCAGACGCTGTGGCGCGAGCGGCAGGCGCAGACCCTCGCGGCGCTGGCCAAACTTAAGTTTGATTTTCGGGTGGCGGTCGTCATGCGCGACATTCGCGGGATGAGCTACGAGGAGATTGCCGCCGCATTGGAAATTTCCGTTGGGACGGTCAAGTCGCGGATTGCGCGCGGGCGGGATCTGTTGCGCGCCGCGCTCAACTTGCCGCCGCGAAAGGAGTCACGGTGATGACAGACGATACGCCGACCGATCTGCGCGCGGCGTTGGTCACGCTGCCGGATGTTGCGCCGCCGGCGCGCCTTCAGCGCCAAATTGTCACCGCGCTCGGTCTTGAGTCCGCGCGACACAAAAACCGACGAACGTGGCGGCAGTGGCTGACTGGGCATCCGAGGCTGATTGGCTACGGGCTGGGCTGCGCGGCGGCGACGCTGCTGTTGAGCGGCTTGTTAGCGAGGATATGGCCGCCGCTACGCCGTCTGACGGCGGACGCCATCGTGTATGTGCCGCGTCAGTCGCCGCATCGCTTTGTCGGCGGATTGACGGCGACGGCGACGCTTCCCTGTCTGACAAGCGACAAGGGATTTGACAGTTTGCCGGCCAGCCTTGTCGATCAGCCCGACGGCCTGCTGGTCATCGCTGAAGTCTCGTCCTCTGGCGAAGCCCGCTGCGTGGACGTGGTCGAGCCGCAATCCGACCCGGCGTTTGTCGCCGCCGTGGATCGGGCGCTCCAGCGCATGACCTTTCGCCCCGCGACCCAAGCCGACGGCCGCCCTGTCGCGGCGCGCATTGTTTTTTACGTGGAGCGAATCGCTGTCCGAGGGTAACCATTCGCCAGCCGCGATCTGCCAGCGGCGTGACGCGCTTGCGCGAAACGGCGTCAGGCGCGTTTTGGCAGACCAGCGAAAGCGCGGGCGGCGTCCTACAAGTCAAGCGTCGGGCGAACGCCTTCCACCCATACGTCGCCGTCCTCAAAGTGCTCATGCTTCCAAATCGGGACGAGCGTCTTGATGCGGTCAATCCCAAAGCGGCAGGCGTCGAAGGCCGTCGCCCGATGGGGCGAGGTCGCCACGACCAGGACGCTCGTCTCGGAAAGCTGTAACCGTCCCAGTCGGTGAATGAGCGCCAGCCGGTCGAGGTCGGGATGGTTGGCGCGCATTTCAGCGGCGACGCGGCGGAGCATCTTGAGCGCCATCGGCTCGTAGGCTTCATAGTCGAGATGGCGCGTCCGGCGGCCGTGCAAGTTGTCGCGGACAACGCCTTCAAAGGTCGCTACCGCGCCAACTCGCGCCCGGACAAGTCGCCGGACGATGCCCGGCGTATCAATCGGTTCCGGGGTCAGCGCAATGATGTCGCCAGCGGAATCGAGTTCCATGGCGCTCAGCCTCCAGCAATGGGCGGGAAGACGGCGACTTCATCGCCGGCGTTGATGGGCGTTTCAGCGCGGGCGTAATCCTCGTTGACAGCCACGAGCAGGCTGCTCCGCAGCGGGGCGAGCTGGGGATACTGGTCGCACACAGCATCCAGCGCGCTCGCCGCTGTTGTCGGGACAACCACCATCACCGGGGCGACGTCCGCGCCGACCAGCGCCCGACACTGACCAAAGACCAAAATATTGAGTAAGACGCGATCAGCTTTCATAACGAGCGGGGACTGCTTGCCTGGACCTCAACTAAATCGCCTAGCGCGGACTGAAGCAGTCCGACGGCGAGCGCGCTCGCCGTTTCAGCCCGCAGGATACGCGGGCCAAGCGTAACCAGCCAAGCGCCGCCAGCGGCGGCCTGCTCGCGCTCGTCGTCGCTCCAGCCGCCTTCCGGCCCAACGAAAGCGATCGCCGACAGCGCCGGCGCGTCAATGCTTTTGACAACCCGCCCCCAACTCTGGCCGTCCCGCTCCGTGAAAAAGAATTTGACGCCTTGCGCCGCCAGAAGATCAGGCATTGGGCGCGGCGTGGCAATCGGCGTCAGGCGGCTGCGCCCGCACTGTTTCGTCGCTTCGCGGCTGATGCGCGCCCAGCGGTCGAGACGGTCGGACGAGACGCTGCGGACGAGCCCTGGCTCAACGTAGCGGGCGATGAGGGGGATGATGCGGGTGACGCCAAGCTCGACCGCCTTTTGGATGACCCACTCAAACTTGTCGGCTTTGAGGATGGCGGCGGCCAGCGTCAGGTCAAGCGGCGACTCGTTGGACGGGAGCGGCTCAGCCAACGCCAGACGGACGCCGCGTTTGGAAGCTTCGGCGACGACGGCGCGGAAGGCGCGGCCCTGCCCGTCAAAGACGCTCGCTGTTTCGCCGACGCGGACGCGCAGGACGTGAACGGCATGGTGAGCTTCATCATCAGGCAGTCGCGCTTCTTTATCTGTAAAATTTTCCAACGGCGCGTAGAAGCGATGTCCAGGCATAGCGTCGCCATCCGTGAAAATAGCTCGGATTCGTCCTTGCCAAGCGAGGCTGAGCGGGAGAAAGTCGCCGGAACGGCTCCCTACGGAATGCTGCCGCGACAACTCGCTAAGCGACCGGCCCGTTAAGCGACCGGCAGGCGCATCCAAGCGACAAGCGCGCTGGATCCGCCGCCGGCTCCACAAAGGCGTCGCCTTCGCTCGACTGTTCAGCCGGGGCGTTCCGCCTGCGCGTCGCGTCGGTTGCCGACCAACACCGCCGCCAGCACGATGAAGGCCTCCACCACGCCGGCCAGCCCCGCTGAGACGCCAACCGCGCGCTGAAGGCCTGCCGCGCCGACCTCCAGCGCGCCGAAGCAGATAGCCGCCGGCAAGACGCCCAAAGGATGCTGCCGCGCC
>NKPT01000351.1 GCA_002254845.1 Chloracidobacterium sp. CP2_5A
AGTGGGAACCGTGCGCCGCCTGGCCCGGCGTCCGCTTCTGGTAAAGCTCTCGCCAAACGTGGCGCGAGTGGATACGCTAGCGAGGGCAGCGGAAGAAGCGGGCGCGGACGCGATCTCGCTGGTGAATACGTTCCTCGGGCTGGCGATCAACGCGCGTACCCGAAGGCCGCGGCTGGGCGCCGGGATGGGAGGCGTTTCCGGACCTGCGATCAAGCCGATCGCGCTACGCATGGTTTACGAGTGCGCGCAGGCAGTCCGCATTCCCGTTGTCGGGCTAGGCGGGATCGCGACTGGCGAGGACGCCG
>NKPT01000359.1 GCA_002254845.1 Chloracidobacterium sp. CP2_5A
CTTCCGCACGGGCGACGCCGAGACCGACCGCCTACTGGAAGCCGCGCGCAAGCTGATCCTTGCCCCCGATGTCGACCGCCGCCGCGATGCGCTGGAAAAGCTGTGGGATGCCTTTGAGCGCCTAAAGGCCCTTGAGCCGGGCCCCGACAAGCGTGCCCAGGCCGAAGCGCTGCTCGATCGGGCGGCCGGCCCGGCGGCTCCTCGGTTGCGGGCGCTGGTCGGCGAGGAGGCCAAGGCGCTGACGGACATCGGCAATAGCTTCCGGATCCGTCATTCCGAGACGAGCCAGGAGCTGCCGACGAC
>NKPT01000173.1 GCA_002254845.1 Chloracidobacterium sp. CP2_5A
GGAAGTGAAGATGATCAGCGTGTTTTTGAAGCTGACCGTGCGCCCTTTGGAATCCGTCAGGCGACCGTCCTCCAGCAGTTGCAGCAGGATGTTGAACACGTCGGGGTGGGCTTTTTCGATTTCGTCGAACAGCACCACCGTATAGGGCTTGCGGCGAACGGCTTCCGTCAGTTGCCCGCCTTCGTCGTAGCCGACATAGCCCGGAGGCGAGCCGACCAGCTTCGACACGGTGTGCGGCTCCATAAATTCCGACATATCCAGCCGGATCATTGCCTCCTCCGACCCGAAGATAGCTGCCGCTAGCGCTTTGGTCAGCTCCGTCTTGCCGACACCCGTCGGGCCAGAGAAGAACAGGCTGGCGATGGGACGATCCAAGTCTTTTAGGCCGACGCGCGATCGCCGGATCGCCCGCGCTGCCGCTTTCACGGCCTCATCCTGCCCGATTACCCGCTCGTGCAGCCGCTCC
>NKPT01000319.1 GCA_002254845.1 Chloracidobacterium sp. CP2_5A
ATTCCGAAGACATCGACGGTCTGCTCGCCGATATCGCCCTCGGCGATCCATCCCCTGCCGCCGCTGAACTGGCCGCCCGCACCGTCGGGCGCATCCGCTCACTAGCCGCCGTCCGTAAAATTGCCGAAGCGCAGCGCCGGGGTTCCGCCAAAGCCTTGCGTGCGCTGGCCCTCGTCCGCGATGAAGCCCCTTCGCTCCCCTCCATCGTCAGCCCACGCGCCCGCCTTTACGCTTGGCTGGATAACACCTGGCGGCGGCTCACCGATAACCCCCTCCGCAACGTCCGCCGTTTCGTCTACGCCCTCATCGGCGCAGCGCTGGCGA
>NKPT01000022.1 GCA_002254845.1 Chloracidobacterium sp. CP2_5A
GATTGCGACGCGCGCACGGCGCTTTCCGTCGCGGCGCGCAGGAAGTCGCTCGCGCCGGCATTTGACCAAGGCGATCTTCCTAGCGCCTTGCCGCTACCGCTTGAGTCCCAGGGAACGCTCTCGAAGAAAGCCGTTGCCGTCATTTCATCGGCCGGCGCGGTCGCCACCGCGGCGGGCGCGCCCGCCGCGGCCGGAATCGCGGGGGATGGGCGCGGCGCTGGCAGCGGTACGAGCTCGCCCGGTGTCCGACTCGCGGACGTTAGGCGCGTCGCCGCCGGGCGAGCGATGACGGCGCGGATGGGCGCGCCGCCGCGCTTAGCCCACGGAACCTGTTCGCCAAAGAAGGCTTCCGCCGTGTCTTCCAGACTCAGAGCCGCGCGCGCGCGCTGCACCGCGAGGCTAAGCTTTTCGCGGCAGCGGGCAATCCGCGCTAGCAAAGCTTCCTGTTCGTCAAGGAGTTGTTGGGGGAGAGAAAAGTTGATGCTTGCCATGAGATGATAATCCCTCAGGATGACGAATAGGCTTACGCGAGGTCGGCGTCAGTCAACCAGCTTTTCCATGATTTCTTTAGCCGTCGCGCCCTCGCGCCGCCAGAATTCCGCCGCGTTGACTTTCTTCTGCGAGCCAACAATGAACTTGCAGCAGTCGTTGCCCATGGAGTAGCACTGAACCTCGATGCCGCCCCGCTCCTCGCGGTCGAAGACGCTGAACACGCCGGCGAACATCCCGGCGTACATGTAACAAACCGGCTTGCCGACCTGCTCCATGGCCTTGGCTACGGCGGAATTCTTAATGGTGACAAAGACCATGCCCTGCTTTTCAAAGCTGAAGTCAATGGCCCATGCGCCCCAGCCCTCAGTGGTCAGCGGCCACCACCATGACTCCAGCACAAACTTGCGATTCATTTGCCAGATATCAAGCTTGCCGCCGCCGAACTCATGGCGCATTTTCTCGGCGAATCGCTTCATATCGCTGACGCCCCAGGCATAGCCTGACTTATACATTACGAGACTGGAGGCATCGCCAACCTCCTCATTCAGTCCGGTGTGGAGGCTGACGATGAAATCCTCCGAGGCGTAAACGCCGCGTTGGCCGTCCCGCAGCCGAATGGTGCGCGTGCGCGGGTCGCGGGAAAGAAAGTCTTCAGGGACAAAATAGTTGTGGTAGTTCTTGATGCCGCCATCCGCTACGTTGATTGCCATGAAACAAGAGCTCCTCAAGTGGAGGTTAGTATTTTGGTAAGGGCGCTGCGAGGCCCGTCACTGCTGGGGGGACTGTATCGTTACCAAGCTGAGCGACTACGCGTCACCCGGCAGTCCAGCCGGCTCAATTGCCTTGCTCAACGGGGCGAAGTCTCTCCAGCAAGCCTTAAGAAGCTGAGGCCACTAACTTTGTCATATCGAAGTCCTCGCCTTCAAGCTCTAAAATTCTTGACTTCGTGATGATTTTCCCGCGCTCGATCAAAATGCGCCCGTCCCGCGGGTGCATGATTGGTATCTCGGCGCGTCGTCCGACAAGCGCGCGCAGGTCTTCAATGTCCTGCAGATACATCCCTTCGGGAAGCTCGACGACCACGCCATCGCCAATGATGCGGGCCTGGCAGGAGAGTCGCGAGCGAGCCGTTGCCCCGGTGATGGTGCCGAGCGTGCGAATCTCGCGCTCGGTGCGCGGCGTCAGCGCCTGCTCGCCCTTGATAACGAAGACGTGACAGGTCGCGCACAGCCCCATGCCGCCGCAGGCCATGGCGACTTCGCACTGCGAAGCCAGCAGCGTGTCAAGCACCTTGGTGTCTGTCTTGACCGAAATCGTCTTGTTGATCGGCTGTAGCGTTAGCGTTTTCATCGGGCTAGCTCCATCGCTCAACTGTAATGTTTTGTTTCGGAATTTCGGCGGACTGAAAGACTTGCTGGTAAAACTTAATCTCTGGGTACTCGCCAGCCGCGTAAAATTTTGTGTTGGGATTTTCAAGATAGAGACTTCTGAGCATCACCGGGCTAACCCGCCCAAGCCCGCCCGTCCAGCCTGGCGGACGGGTCGGCTGGTTGAGAATCAGCACCCTCGTGAGCGGGCTGTTTTGCTCAAAGTGCTTGAACTCATTATCGTAGAGGATCTGACTTGCATCCGTCACTTCATGAAAGAGCGTAAGCCGGCGTTGCGGCTGGCGGAGCAGTATATAGTAAAAAAAACTGCGCGCTGCCGGGATGCAGTAGTCCGCGCCAATGAAACAGGCCGGGTCGTCCACGGCGGTGTCGAGTTTGAGCTGCCCCATCGGCTCGCCAATCGAGTAAGTCTGATCCGGTTGCGCTTGATCATAGAGCCTCGCGCCGAAATTGCCGGTTCGCTTGACCGTGACCTGGAAGTATTTTTGGTCGTGCGGAGATGAGCTGATGGTTAGTGGCGCTTGCCGCTCAGCGTCGAGGTGAAAGATGACGAACTGCCCCGGCGTAAAAGCGAAGGGGCGGTCCCCGAAATCAAAGACGAGGGAGCGTACGTCTGATGTTTCCTGAATGATCCGACGCAGGGTGTAGGAGCGCGTTTCCATGAGCAGGTCAGAACCAGATAAAAAAGTAGCCCGCCGCGAATTAGTCCGCGAATTAAAAAGGTAGCTCGCCGCGACTTGGGCTTTCGGGAAGGCTTTCTCGTAGAGGAAGGCTGATGGCTTGGCTTGTGGCTTGGCTTGGGCTACTGTCGCCCGCGCAGCGACGCCAACTCCGTTTCAAGCTTTTTGATATGGGCTGCGGTAAGATCGTTTGTCTGCGCGACTTCAGCCACAATCGTATCCAATTCCCTTGATAGTCGCTCGCTTTCATTGACGGCTTCCCCGTAGACGCGCGAGGTTGTTTTTTGATACTGGAGCGCTTGCCTCTCTAGCGTCTCTAGCTCCAACTCGGCTTCGCGCAGGGTGTTGAACAGGTCAAATGTCGCTGCGCTGGTCCGCCTGATTCGCTCATCCACTTGCCGCCGATGCTCTAAAAAGGTTAATTCGATGCCGTCGAGGTCCGACTGCGCGTCTTGCATGTCCGACGCCGCCTCCTGGAGGCTTTGTTGTAGGCTGAGAATATAACTTTCCAGTTGTTGGACATGGTCGGCGACTCGCGCTTGGTGGGTCAATAGCGCCTGCCGAATATCTTCCAGCTCGCGCGAGGTCTCGTTGACGGCCGAGAAGAAGTTCCGCGCCGCCATGTCGTATCGCTCCAGCTCATAGTTGCGCTCCCGTAAGAAGCCGAGCGCCTCATCTCGCTCTTGACGCAGCCGGCGGATGGTTGTTTCGGCTTCCTCAAGGCGGTGCAGTTGGTGCTGAAGCGTTGGGAAGCGCGCGAGCGCGCGGTTGATGACGCTCGCGCACCACCTGTACATGAGACGGGTCAGAAGCGGAAGTTGTTGAATTGAAAGGCGCTCCGCCGAGGATGGCGGCGGAACGGAAATATCGCTAAGCGGCATAGCCAGTTACACCTATAAGCTATAAGTAAGCTAACTTGGGCGCTGATCCTGAGCATCGCCGTCAGGCTGCACAGCGCTTGGAGCGTCCCCGCAGTCTGCCTGGTTGTTCGACTTATAGACGATTGACTGATCAAGCCAAGGGAAAGTCCGGAAAAGCGTCAAGCCTAAACAGCATAGTCAAGTTCTCAAGGAAGTCACAGTGTTTTTTTAGACTTAGTTGGCTTCTTGACGCTTAGCAGCGCTCGGGCCGAGCGCGAAAAAACGCGGGAAGCATAAAAACTTAGGAAGCTGCGCTAGCTGTTTGCGGCGCGCCTTAGTCTGGCGGCAGAGCGTCGCTTTCGACTTCAAGCAGCAGCCCGGCGGCCTTTAGCCCGTTGACGAGAAACGTGATGGCGGCGGTCCGGTCGGATGCGCGCGCGAGGATTTCCCGGATTGGGAGACGTCCGTCAAGGAGGCGCAGCAGGTTGACGGTCTCTTGCGGAAGGTCGTCGGCATTGAGACGCTGACGCAGCTCCGGCTCGACAGCGTAAGTTTTTGACTCTTCAACGCCTCCGCGCAGAAGCCGATGGGCGAGTCGGAGAACCGACTCGGCGGTTCGGACGTCGGCATCCGTCAGTCGCTCGCCGCCGATCGATGAGTCCGCGCCATCCGGGGCGTCGTCGGCATTGGTTTCCAGCAAGCGTCCGAGGTCTGGCGCTGGCTCAGCCGCCGCCTGATTCGGCAGCTTGAGCGCGGCGGGGCGGCGCTTGGCTTCCGCTTCGTCACGCCGGCGAAAAGCCTCCATAAGCAGGCCCATCAGCCGGTCGTGGAGCGTGCGCGACGGGGGCGTTGCGGGCGGCGCGCTCATCTGGAGCTGGACGCCTTCCCAGAGGAGAATATCGAAGGCGGCGGCTTCGCCTTCCGCATGGCCTGTCTCCGCCTGCAGGAGTTCGCCGTCGCTGAAGTAAAGATAGCCGACGCGCCCGGCGGCGGTGACTCGGAGGACGCAGCTTTTGCGCTCGACCTCCAGCAATTGCAGGAATGACGCCAGCGTCAAGCCCTGAATGACGCCCTGTTGGCGGGCGTTAAGCTCATTGCGAATGGCGTTGTAGAGCGTATTGACGCTAAGCGGCTTGCGGATCACCGGAATGGCTCGGACCTGACTCAAGCGCGTCTCGACATCGCTGACCGCCATCGCGGTGGTGACGATAATCGGGAGTTGCGCCGACTCGCTGAGCAGGCGGGCGATGAGCTCGAAGCCATCCATGACGGGCATTTGAAGGTCGGTGACCACCACATCCGCCGGCTGGCGCGCTAAGATGTCAAGCGCCTCGCGTCCATGCTCAGCCGTGAGGACTTCAAGCTCCTCCTGATAGCGACTAAGCCACCTGGCCACAATCTGGGCGATAGCCGTGTCGTCTTCAACTAGTAAAACCCGCCTCATAAAACCGCCTTATCTGGCGCGCCGGCAGCCTTGTCAATCCTGCTGCTCAGGTTTCCTGAGCGCTAGACCCCGGTTGTGACGAGAAACTCCGGCGTGACGATAATAGGGCAGGGGAAGCCGCTCGCGAGATTAAAGCGCCGCACCCGCGCCTGCCGATGAATGCTAGCAATATGCCCGAAGTTCCAAGTTGCAAAAAGGTCCATGTTGTGAATAGACGCCAGGGCGACGTGGAAGGCGTCCGCCAGGAAACGCCGCTGGAAAATGCCGCCGCCAACATAGCTAGCGGCTAGCATGGTCGCTTCATCGCGCAGCGGGAGCTGCGGGAGCGGTCGAATGAGGTTGAGGTAAGCCGATCGGTGGGGCTCAGGCAGTCGCTCCAGCTCATGCCTAACTAGCGGCGAGACAAACGCGCGATACTCCCAAAGGTCGTGTTCCCACCACCGCATGGTGAGGTCGCGGCGAAAGGGGTCATCGTTGTCGAGGTAGGCCCCGACGACCGAAGTTTCGAGATAGAGCGTGAGTTTCACCGGAACCGCGTCCTTGCAAACGCCTGCGAACAATTGACGATAGCGGCGAATGCGCCCATACTTTTCCCAGCAGGATGCGCGTCCCCGACGCGCGTCCTTTGCGCATCTCGCCCGCGCCTGAATTTTTCGTCCGTGACGGGAGTCGCTGCCATGTCTGACACTGAAATCTCCAAGCCCGATATTACCCAACTGCTGGAAGCGCATCGGCGTGACCGCGCTTCGCTTCACTGGGAAGGGACGTTCCGCGAGTACTTCGAGATGGCGGTCAAGCAGCCCAAGCTGACGCAACTGGCGCATGCCCGCATTTGCGACATGATTCTCGCCGCCGGCACGACGGTTATCAACGAAGGGACGCGCGACGAGATCACGCGCTACAAATTTTTCAGCGATGAGCTGTTTGGCATTGATGAGGCCATCGAGCAGCTGGTTGAGTATTTTAAGTCAGCTGCCCAGCGGCTGGAAGTGCGCAAGCGCATCTTGCTGCTGATGGGACCGGTGGGTGGCGGGAAGTCCACCATTGTGACGCTCCTCAAGCGCGGGCTGGAGAAATGGACGCGCTCCGAGGCCGGCGCGGTGTACGCCATCAAGGGAGATCCCATGCATGGCGACCCCATGCACTTGATTCCCCAGGATCTGCGCCCAGAAATTCAAAAGCACTACGGCATCTATATCGAGGGCGAGCTTAGCCCGCAGGCCCGCTACGACCTGGAGCACACCTATAAGGGGCGGCATGAGGATGTGATCGTCGAGCGGATTGTTTTTTCTGAGAAAGACCGGGTTGGCATTGGCACGTTCGCGCCCAGCGATCCGAAGTCGCAGGATGTTTCTGAGCTGACCGGCTCGATAGACCTTTCGACAATTGGCGAGGTCGGCGTGGAAAGCGATCCGCGGGCCTATCGCTTTGACGGCGAGCTCAACGTGGCCAACCGCGGCATGATGGAGTTTATCGAGATTCTCAAGTGCGACGAGAAATTCCTTTACTCGCTGCTGACGCTGTCACAGGAGCAAGCTATCAAAACTGGTCGCTACGCGATGATCTATGCCGACGAGGTTATTGTTTCGCACACCAACGAAAACGAATACCAGTCCTTTGTCGGCAACAAGAAGAATGAGGCCCTTCAGGACCGGATCATCATGATCAAGGTTCCCTATAACCTGAAGGTTTCGGAAGAAGAGCGGATTTACAAAAAGCTTCTTTCGCAAAGCAGCCTGCAGGGGGTTCATATCGCGCCCTACACTCTGCGGGTCGCCGCCATGTTCGCCGTGCTGACCCGGCTTGAAGCCCCCAAGCGAGCCAATGTGGATTTGGTCAAGAAAATGAAGCTCTACGACGGCGAGGATGTGGATGGTTTCAAGAGCAAGGATGTCAAGGAGCTAAAGGCTGAAACCACGCGCGAGGGCATGTTCGGCATTTCGCCCCGCTATATCATCAATCGGCTGTCGAACGCGCTGGTGCAGGAATCGAAGAAATACATTACGCCAATTGACGCGCTGCGCGCTATTCGGGATGGCTTTGATCAACACACCGGGATCACGGCCGAAGAGCGCGAGCGGTATCTCAACTTGATTACCCTGGTGCGCAAGGAATACGACGAAATTGCCAAGACGGAAGTGCAGCGAGCCTTCGTCTATTCATTTGAGGAAATGGCCAAAAGCATTTGCGATAATTATCTTGATAATGTGGAAGCCTACTGCAATAAGGAGAAAATAAAAGACGCTATTACTGAAGAGGAAATGGAGCCAGATGAAAGATTGATGCGCTCAATTGAGGAGCAGATTGGCATTTCGGAGAATGCCAAGAATATGTTCCGGCAGGAAATCTTGATCCGCATCTCAACTTATGCTCGCAAGGGTAAGCGATTCGAGTACAATTCGCATGAGCGGTTGAAAGAAGCCATTGAGAAGAAGATCTTCGCCGATCTGAAAGATATCGTTAAGATTACGACTTCAGCTAAGTCGCCGGACGCGGATCAGTTGCGGCGAATCAACGAAGTGATTGACCGGCTAGTGAAAAAGCATGGCTACACGTCTGAAAGCGCCAACGAATTGCTCAACTACGTGGGAAGCTTGCTGTCGCGGTGAGCGAAGCGTTGGAGGCTGACATGGCGCGGCGGATTGAGCCGGCGCGTCGCCTGCGCGGGCGGGTTCGAGCGCCTGGCGACAAATCCATCTCCCATCGCATGGCGATGCTGTCCGCCATCGCCGAAGGGGAAACCGTAATCGAAGGCTATTTGACGAGCGCCGACTGTCTAGCGACCCTGGATTGCCTCGCGCGACTTGGCGTCTCCGTTCAAGTAACCGCGCAGGGCGTCAGGGTCGGCGGCGTCGGGAAGTCGGGCCTGCGGCCGAGCGCGGCGACGCTCGACGCGGTCAACTCTGGCACCACCATCCGCTTGCTGGCCGGCATTTTGGCAGGCCAGCCCTTTGAGACCGCGATCACCGGCGACGCCTCGCTGCGCCGCCGCCCGATGCGGCGCGTGATTGAGCCGCTGCGGCGCATGGGCGCGACCATTGCCGCCGTGGACGACAACCTCGCGCCGCTGGTCATTCGCGGCGGCAAGCTTCAGGGCATCGTCTATGAATCCACAGTGGCCAGCGCCCAGGTGAAGTCCTGTCTTTTGCTGGCCGGGCTGTTCGCCTCCGGCGAAACAACCGTGATTGAGCCGATCCCGACGCGCGATCATACGGAGCGCCTGCTGGGCGCGTTTGGCGTCCCAGTCGTCGTGAGCGACGCAGCGCGCCGAGTTTCCGGCGATGACCAGTTGCGGAGTCCGGGGCGGCTGCGCGCGCCGGGCGACTTCTCCGCCGCCGCCTTCTTGCTGGCTGCCGGGCTACTGGTTGAAGACGCTTCGCTGTGCATTGAAGGCGTTGGGGTCAATCCCACTCGCGCCGGGTTGTTGACCGTGTTGCGGGAGGCTGGAGCGAGTATCGAAATTATGAATGAGCGATTGGAGGGTGGCGAGCCGGTCGGCGATTTGTCGGTGAGTCCAGCGACAGCGCGCCCGCGGCGACAGATGCGCCTGGAAGGCGCTCTGACCGCCAACGCGATTGACGAAATCCCTATCCTTTCCGTTTTGGGAGCCGCTTTTGGCGGTTTGGAGGTCGCTGACGCGAGCGAGTTGCGCGTCAAGGAAAGCGATCGCCTCGCGCTGATCGCCCGCAACCTGCGCGCCATGGGCGTCGAGCTGGAAGCGCGCCCCGACGGGCTGACGATTCCCGGAGGACAACGCTTTCGCGGCGCGGCCATCGAAACGGCCGGCGATCACCGAATCGCCATGGCCTTTGCCGTCGCGGCGCTGGTTGCTGAGGGACCTACCTTCATTGATGACCCCGCTTGCGTCAGCGTGTCGTTCCCGGGCTTCTTCACTGTTTTGGAACGGCTTCAGCGGCTGGGTTCTGGCGAAGAGAAGCGGTTGGCTCAGAGTTGAATATGCCAAGGAAAGGCTCGCTGCTCGTCGTTGATGACGAGGAAATTATGCGCGATGTGCTGGAGACGCTGCTCTCCAGCGCGGGTTACAGCGTCAAGCTCGCTCGGACTGGCGAGGAAGGGCTGGAGCTTTACCGCGAGCAGGTCTTTGACGTCGTGCTGCTCGATGTCTCGATGCCGGGCATGGGCGGCTTGGCGACGCTGGACGCGCTGCTGACGCTCGACCCGGAGGCTGTCGCGGTCATGATCACGGCCTACGCCACGTTTGAGACGGCGGTCAGCGCCTGGCAGCGCGGCGCCTTCAACTGCATCCGCAAGCCGTTTGAAAACGAAGATATCTTGCGCGTTGTCGAGGCCGGCGTTCGCCGCCGCCGCAAGGACGAGGAACATGCTCAGCTCAAGCGCGCTCTGCAGCAGAGCGCCGACAAGCATGGCATTGTCGCCCGCAGCGCCGTTATGCGCGATATACTGGCGCTTGTCGAGCAAGTCGCGCCGGCGCGGACCACCGTGCTCATTCAAGGCGAATCGGGGACTGGAAAGGAGCTTATCGCCCGCGCCATTCACTTTGCCAGCCCGCGGGCGAAGACGGGGCAGTTTGTCCCGGTCAATTGCGGCAACATCCCGACGGAATTGCTTGAAAGCGAGCTATTCGGGCATACGCGGGGCGCTTTCACCGGCGCTTTCACGGCTAAAAAAGGGTTATTCGACATTGCCGATGGCGGCACGCTGTTTCTGGACGAAATTGGCAATATCTCCTTTGAAACGCAGAGCAAGCTGCTGCGGGTCATTCAGGAGCGGGAATTCATCCCGCTTGGCGAAACAACGCCCCGCCGCGTGGATACCCGAATTGTCGCCGCTACGAACCTGGATTTGAAGCAGGCTGTGACGGAGGGGAAGTTTCGGGAGGATTTGTTCTACCGCCTGAACGTCATCGCCATCAAAATGCCGCCCCTGCGCGAGCGCCCAGAGGACATTCTGCCGCTGGCGCGGCATTTCATTCGCAAATACAACGCAGAGAATCAGCGCCAGATGGTTGAGGACATTGACCCGGACGTGCTAGCGCTGCTCGAAGCCTATCCGTTTCCAGGAAACGTGCGGGAGCTTGAAAACGTCATCGAGCGAGCGGTTGTCATTTCGCGCTCGGATCATCTGTCGCTGGAGTGTCTGCGCGATGAAATTCTCAATCCGCCCGCGCGCCTCGCCGCGCCGTCTCTGTCGGATGGGCTGCTGCCCGCGCAGCTTGATGTCTCGCAAGGCATCCGCTTCTATGACGTGGTCGCTCAGTTCGAGATCGAGCTTATTCAGCGGGCCCTGGACCTGACGCATAACCATCAGAGCAAAGCCGCCAAGCTGCTTGGGCTTAACCCGACGACGCTCAACAGTAAAATCAAAAACTACAATATAAAGTAGCCTTTCCGCGTATTGTGAAGAACATGACAACGCTTTTTATGTGGAAAAAGACTTTCTCGGTCATGCTTGGGAAAGTTATTCTGGATATTCCTGGCCTGGAAAAATTTACCCGGACAAACAATATAAGTTATCTTTACACGCTTGATGCGCTGGATTGGACAATTTTTATTCTCTACTTTGGATTGCTTTCTATTCTTGCCATTTACGGACTATATCGCCTTCGCATCACCTATTTGTTCTTGCGCTACCACAGTTTTCAGCCAAAGCCAAAGTCAATGTTTAGCGAGGATAGCCTGCCACGGGTGACGGTGCAGCTACCGCTTTTCAACGAAATGTATGTGGTGGAGCGCCTTCTGGCCGCGTGCGCGGCCCTCGACTATCCGAAGGATAAGCTTGAGATTCAGATTTTGGATGACTCAGTTGACGAGACGCAAGCCATCGCCAAGGCGGCAGCGGATCGCTACGCCGCCGAGGGGCTGGATATTGTTTACCTTCATCGAACGAATCGAGCGGGCTTCAAGGCCGGCGCTTTGGGCGAGGGGCTGGCGGTTGCCAAAGGGGAGTTCATTCTGATTTTTGACGCTGACTTTCAGCCCAAGCCAGACTGCATCCGTAAGATGATTCACTATTTTACGGAACCGCGCGTCGGCGTCGTTCAGTTCAGATGGAGCCATCTCAATGCGGATTACAACCTGCTCACCCGCGTTCAAAGCGTTATGCTCGACGGGCATTTTGTCATCGAGCATACCGCGCGGCACCGGAGCGGCGGCTTCTTCAACTTCAATGGCACAGCCGGCATGTGGCGGCGCGAGGCGATTGAGTGGTCAGGCGGCTGGCAGGCGGATACGCTAGCCGAGGATACCGATCTCAGCTACCGGGCGCAGCTTTTGGGGTGGAAGTTTGTTTATGTTCTTGACGAGGATGTGCCGGCGGAGCTTCCGGTTGACATTAACGCTTTCAAAGTTCAACAGCGCCGCTGGGCGAAGGGATACACGCAGGTGGCCCTCAAGATTCTGCCGCGCCTGGGCGGGCTGAGCCTGCCGCTTCACGCGAAGATTGAAACTTTCTTTCATTTGTCGGGCAATTTTATCTACCCGCTGATGATTTTGTTTCACCTGCTTCACTTTCCAGTCCTGATTGTTCGCTATAATCAAGGTCTCTTCCATCTCATGCTTTTGGACATGCCGTTTTTAGTGCTCTCAACATTTTCAGTCACTTCATATTATTTCATTTCGCTCAAAGAGTTGCATGGCCGGCGGTGGAAAGATCTGTTGATGATTTATTTGGCTATGTCAATTGGCGTCGGCATTTCAATCAGTAACGCAAAGGCTGTTTTGGAAGCTCTTTTGGGTATTCAAAGCGGCTTCATAAGAACCCCCAAGTATGCTATTGAACGAAATGAAAAGGGACACAGCTGGCAGCGGAAGAAATACCGTAGGACAATGGGCTGGCTGCCCTTGCTCGAAATTGCGATGACGGCGTATTTCCTGCTGACAATCGCCTATGCCATTCACAGCGAGATGTGGGGCGTTTTGCCGTTTCTTTCCATTTTCGTCATTGGCTACGGCTATGTCGGCGTGGCATCGCTTCTCAACGGGCTTGGCGTGAAGAGCGCCAGGCCCGCGGCTGGCAGCCGACTCTCGCCGGTGGCCGAATAGCCCGCGCCGCGCAGGCGGCCGCCTGGACCGGTCGCTTAGCCCGGACGGTCACTTGGCAGGCGGCGCGGCTGCTTGCGCCGGCGACTCCCTGGAAGGTGGAAAAGAAGGCGCCGGGATGCCGCTTGGCGTTCGCCGTATTGCTAACCGCGAATCGGCAGGCGCCTCGCTCTTTGGCGGCGCCGACTGCGCGACGCGCGGGAGCGTCACGACAACTTCCGCGCCGCTCGCGCCATCGACGCGATTGCCAATGGCAATGCGCCCGCCGTGATCTGACAGGATTTGATAGACAATCGCCATGCCGAGCCCCGTGCCGCCCTCGCGGCTTGAGTTAAACGGCTCAAATGGGCGCTCCAGGCTGTCTTGCGGGAAGCCCGTTCCGCTATCGGTCAGGCGAACTTCGATTTGTTCAGCCTGTGGCGTGATGACAATGCTGAGCTTGCCGCCATTGGGCATCGCTTGAATGGCGTTGCGCGCTAGATTCCAGATCACTTGCCGGATCTGATCGCTATCCGCCACGATCGTTGGCAAATCCGGCGGAGACTGGAGCGCGATTTCATGATCGGGCCGCATTTCAGGGCTATGTCGCAGCAGGGAAAGCGTGTCGCTGATGAGTTGCTCAAGGTTGACGGTGACGAGTTGCAGCGACCGCGGACGGGCGTACTTGAGAAAATCCTCGATAGTGTGATTGAGGCGGTCCGACTCGCGCAAAACGATGCGCATCAGCTTCGACTGCTCCTGGTCAAGCTCAAGCTCCGATTGGAGCATTTGGATAGAGCCGCGCATGGCGGCGAGCGGGTTGCGGATTTCATGCGCGATGCCGGCCGCCATCTTGCCTAGCGCAGCCAGCCGATCCTGACGGCGGATTTCTTCCTCCAGCTTGAGAATCTCGGTGAGGTCCTGAAAGGAGAGGACATAACCCGTCGCGTCGCCGGATTCGGTTGTCAAAGGCGACACGGCAAAGCCGAGGCGCAGGGCGCGCCCGTCGGCGGCCCGGCAGTCAGCTTCAAATCGGCGAAAATCCTCTCCCGGCAGAGAAGCGGGCAAAAGCTCCGGGCCGAGCCTGTGGCGTAGCTCGTCAAACACCTCTCCCAGGTGCTGGCCGCGGACGTCTTTCGCCCGGTAGCCGGTGATTTCCTCGGCGGCGCGGTTGAAGGTCACGACGCGCCCTTTCAGGTCGATGGTGACCAGCCCGCTTTTGACGCTTTCCACAATGCGCTCGTTGAAAGCCCGCAGCTGCGCCAAGTCGCGGGCGGCGGCTTCCAGCTCAGCGTCGCTGCGCCGCAGACGCTCGGCAAGTTGTCCGCCCAGCACCGTCAGCGCCAAAATGGCGACCACATACAGGAGCGGATTGTTTTGCAAATACCGCTCGTTTTGCTCGACGATCGCGTAGCCGCCAACCAGCAAGCCGACTTTGAATGACACGATCAGCCCGACGTAGGCCAGCGCGCAGGCGATGCCGATGGCGATCGCGCCGACGCGCGGCAAAATCATCGCCGCCACGAAAACGATGACCAGATAGAGCGGCGCGAGCGGAAAGGCCGAATCGCGCATCTGATAAGTCAGCCACGTGACTGCCGCGACATCGCCTGCCAACTGAACGTAGCCTTGGAGCAGATACTGCTCGGACATCCGCAGCCAAGTGAAATAGGCGACCGACAGGAACCCGACGACAACCGCCAGCCAGACCAGCGGCTGGGGGTTGATGTCGGCATTTGCCCAGGAGCTGTCGGAGCGCGCCATGGCGACGGCTAGCGCAAGCAGCGTCGAGATGACGACCAGCCGCGAAACGATCAGGTTGCTGAGGCGGGCGTAAAGCGGGTTCATAGGCGATCCCGTCCGGGCCAAGCAAAGCTCAAAACCTCAATTCGCTCGCCTCGCTGGCGCTCGACGACCAGCGCGCCAACAGCGCTGGACTGCGAAACATCCTGCGTTAGCCAGCGGCATCCCTGCGCGTCCCGTATCGTGAATCGGCCTGAGCCGGCAGCGCAAGGCATTTCCAAGCGAAGCAGTCGCCGCAGCGCGGCCTGCCCGCTCGCCTTGAGAAACGCTTCCTGGCGCGTCCAGCACCGCTGAACCGCTCGCGGGCGCTCGTCCTCCGGCAGCGCCCAGAGCCGCTGAAGCTCGCTTTTGGGCAGGCACCGACGGGCGATGGCGAGCCATCGCCTAGGCTGACCTAGGAGCTCGACATCTGCGCCAACCCGGCGACCGTCAGCCACGGCGAGCAGTCCCGCGTCGCCGGCGTGGGACAGGCTAAACGAGATGCGCGGGGCATCCGGGAGATAGGGCTTGCCATTGCGCTGATAGGCCAAACGTAGCGCCTGCGGCGGCATCCCAAGATACCCGGCCAGGATGCGGCGCAGACCGGCGCGGCCAAGGCGAAAGCGGCTCGCCGCGCCTGGTCGGCGCAGTCGCTGCGCCCGCAGGCGCTCGTCAGGGCTGAGAATGTCATCGGATCCGCCCTCGTCCAGCGGCGACAGCTTGAGCCACCACAGGTGCGCCGTCGCCGGCCACAGGGGCGGCCAGTCCGCGGATGGAGTTGCCGATTTCGGCGTAGTTTGGTTTAACACCATTGCTGTCAAGCTTCATCCTGAAAACCTGACTTTGATTACACCATGTCGCTGCTCATTGCTGAACGCTTATTCGCCGCGCTGCTTGGCGAGCCGACCGGGCCGCTTTACGAAGATGGCTACGTCGGTCAGCGTCAGGGCCGAGCCAGCCCGGCGCGCCCGCTCCGCTATGAGCTTCTGCTTGATGCGCCGACGCTCAAGCTCCGCCGCTACCTGCCGTTGCGCCGCCCGCGCCCCCTCATTCCGGTCCTGCTCGTGCCGCCGCTGATGGTGACAGCCGACGTTTTCGACTTGCACCCGAAGCGCAGCCTGGCGCGCTATCTCGTTGAGCGGGGCTATGATGTGTTCTTGCTTGACTACGGCAAGCCGCAAGCCCGCGACCGGCGCTTGTCGCTGGGGCGGTATGTCGAGCGCCGCCTGCAGGCTGGCGCGCGGATGGTCAAGCGGGTTACGGGGAGCGACGAGCTGTCGCTGGTCGGATACTGCCTGGGCGGAATTTTCGCCAACTGCTACGCGGCGCTCCATCCGCGGGCCGGCATCCGCAACATCGTCACGATTGGCACGCCGACGGATTTCTCGGCGCTGCTGCTCCAGCGCGTCCTGGCTGGCGTTTCTCGGCAGCCTTTGGAGACGCTAGCCGCCCGCTATGGCTATATCCCGGCCGCCGTTTGCAACGCTTCATTTCACCTGCTGCACCCCGACGCCATCCTGCGACGCCCGGCGGAGTTTTGGCGCAGCTTGAGCGATCCCGACTTTGCGGCGGCGCCGCGCCCCGACGGCGGGCGAAACCTGGAGTACGTCAACCTGACCGAAGCCGCCTTCCGGCAGTTGTGGCACAACCTTGTGCTCGGCAACGAGTTGATGAATGGTCAGTTCGCCATCGGTCGGCGGCAGGTCAAGTATGAGCGGATTCGCGCCGCCGCGTTGATCATTGCCAGCCGCGAAGACCGCTTGGTCGCGCCGGCGGCCGTGACCGCTATCACGAAAAAGCTGACCGTCGCGGATGTCACGACGCGCTTTGTCAAGGGCGGTCACCTCGGCATGCTGATTGGCTCGCGGGCCGAGCGCGCGTGGCGACTGACGGCGGAGTGGCTAGACAGTCGCTCGCGCCGACGAGCCGCGCCGAAGTCGGAGCCGGCCGAGGTCGTCCCGTTGCCGGTCGCCCCGACCCGGCCGCTGGTCGCCCTGCGCAAGGTCTCGTAGCCCGGCGTCTTGGAGTCGCGCATGGAGAGGGAAGCGCGCCGCGAAACTGTGACCTACGAAGTCTGCGCTGGCATCGCCGTTGTCACGCTTCAGCGACCTGAAGCGCGCAACGCCGTGGACGACCCGACGGCGGCGGCGCTGGACGCGGCTTTTGAGCGTTTTGACGCGGACGACGCCTGCGCGGTCGCCGTGTTGACTGGCGCGGGCGGGCATTTCTGCGCTGGGGCCGACCTCAAGGCCGTGGCAGCCGGCGCGCGCGTCAACCTTCGAGAAACCGGCGTCGCGCCGATGGGTCCGACGCGGCGGCGGCTGTCCAAGCCGGTCATCGCCGCTATCGAGGGCTACGCCGTCGCGGGCGGGCTGGAGCTGGCGCTCTGGTGCGATTTGCGAGTGGCCTCTGAAACCGCCGTCTTCGGCGTGTTTTGCCGCCGCTTTGGCGTTCCGCTCATTGACGGCGGGACGGTGCGCTTGCCGCGGCTGATTGGCTTTGGACGGGCGATGGATTTAGTTTTGACGGGGCGCCCAGTGCCGGCCGAGGAAGCGCTGGCAATTGGACTCGTCAATCGTCTCTGCCTGGAAGGCGGGGCGCTTCGCGCCGCGCTTGAGCTGGCGCAGGCAATAGCCGCCTTTCCTCAAGCCTGCCTGCGCGGCGACCGGCTATCCCTTTACGAACAGTCCGAGCTGGGTTGGGTCGAGGCGCTTCAAAACGAGTTTCGGCGCGGACTCGCAACGCTGGCGTCCGGCGAGACGCAGGCCGGCGCGCGGCGCTTTGCGGAAGGCGTTGGTCGTCACGGAGTCTTTGAATGAATCGCTCTAGCCGGATGTACCGCTGGCTAAGCTGCGGGCTGTCCCTGCTCGTGGCGGGCGCTTCCTTAGCGGTGGCTCAGCAGCGCCCGCGCGTGACCAGCGTTTTAAACGGTCGCGCAACTGTTCCGCTCGTGACGCTGCCCACGGAATGGCTTTACCTCGACCCCGACGGGGCGCGCCAGGAGCCGCTCGTGACAGAAGCCGCCGTGTATCTTCCGCTGCGCAGCGGGAAAGTCGTCGCCTTAGCGCGGCAAGATGGCGCTCGTCTCTGGGAGACCTCGCCCGGCGTGGCGACCGCGGGGACGCTGTACCGGCTGGGCGACCGCCTTGTCGCCTGCGCGACGCGCCCGGCCGGCGACGGCGCCGCCGCGACCGGCGTGGTCCGGCTGCTCGACCTGGCGACGGGCGTGGCGCGGCGGGAAATTTCGCTGCCGCTTCCCATCACGTCGCATCTGGTTGGCGACGGCGCGCGGCTTTACGCGCGGCTCGGCGCGACGGAAGTCGCGGCGCTTGATCCGGGAGATTTTTCCATTCTGTGGCGCGTGTCCGGCGACTTCACGGAGCATTTGACTTGCGACCGGGACAGCCTGCTGGTCGGCGCGCGCGCCGGCGCGCTCTGGTCGCTGCGCGCGGCGGACGGCGTCCGGCAGTGGGTCTGCGAGCTGGGCGCGCGACCGGGGCCGGCGAGGGGCGACGCCGAGCGCGTTTACTGCGGCACGACGCAGGGCGAAGTCATCGCCATCCGCCGGGCCGACGGCCGCATCCGGTGGCGTCGCCGAACCGGCGGGGCGATTGCCGCGCCGCCGCTGATTGATCGCGGCCGGGCGCTGGTCGTCTCGTATGATAACTTCCTCTACGCCTTTGACGGGCAAAGCGGCGCAATGCAGTGGCGACAGCAAATGGCCGGACGCCTGACGGCGTCGCCGACCCCGTTGACGGAGACCACGCTGGCGGTGGCGGCGCTGGACGACCGTGAAATCACGGTCGTGAACAGTCTTGACGGGCGCATCGTGGCGCGGTGGCAGCTTGAGGAGGAGCGCTTGTTTTCGGCGCTTCACCCGGCGCAGGGGCTGATCATCGCGGCGACCGAGCGCGGAATTGCCGCCGTCAGGCTGTAGCGGCCGGCGGTAGCGGCTCAGGGGCTTTGTCCCGCCTTGCAGGGAGGCGCATGCGGTCGGGTGGCCGCCGCGGACTTCAAATCCGTCGCGTCCGCGCGGAAACGCGGATGGGTGGGCTCAACTCCCACGCGCCTTCGCCAAGCTTGCCGAAAGGAAGGCCAGTCCAGCCGGAGCGTCCGGTCTCGATTGCGCAACCCGGCGACCTAGCGAATAATCCACGGGTTACGCATACTCACGAATCTCGAGAGCGAATACCGCCTATGTCAAACGTCCTAAAACTGTCTCGTCTTGACGAGCCGCCGGCGCTGCCAGCGGCGGCAGAGCCATCCGCCGGGTGGCTTCGCCGATTGGTTTTTCCGCTGTCGCTCGTCGGGTCGGCGGCAGTCGGATCGCTGGCGATGTTTTTGTTCTTGCAGTGGTTCGCCACGACTGACGACCAGCGCCAAGTGGCGGCGCTCGCTGACTTTCAGCCGAGCGTCGTGACGCGGGTGTACGCCGACGACGGGCGCACGGTTATTGGCGAATTCGCTCTTGAGCGGCGCGTCCCGCTTGCCTACGAGGAAATTCCGCTTCGCATGCGGCAGGCGATTATGGCCATCGAGGATTCGCGCTTCGAGCAGCACTGGGGCGTGGATCCTATCGGCCTGGCGCGGGCGGCCTGGAAAAACTTTTTGGCAGGGCGCGCGATTGAAGGGGGCTCGACGCTCACGCAGCAGCTCACCAAGATTTTGTTCCTCTCGCCGGAGCGAACCTTAGAGCGCAAAATCCGGGAAGCCATTCTGGCGCTGCAAATCGAGCGGCAATACAGCAAGGAGCAAATCATGGAGCTGTATTGCAACCAGATTAACCTCGGCGGCGGCGCCTATGGCGTCGAGGCCGGCGCGCAGTATTACTTTGGCAAATCCATCAAGGACTGCTCGATTGAGGAGTGCGCCTTGCTCGCGGCGATTCCCAAAGCGCCTTCTGGCTATTCGCCCATCCTCAAGCCGCAGGAAGCCAAGCGCCGGCGCAACTTGGTCATTGCGAACATGCTGGAGTCAGGCTACATCACGGCGGGCGAAGCCGAGGCCGCGAAGGCGACCGACTTGAAGCTCAATGTCACGTCAGCGCGCGAGTTTAACGCCAGCGGCCCGTTCGCTTACGTCGTCGAGGAAGTTCGGCGCGAGCTTGAAAGCCGCTTTGGCACGCGCGGAACGCATACCGGGGGGTTTCAGGTCATCACGACCATTGACGCGCCGGCGCAGATTCAGGCGGTCAATGCCGTGCGCTGGGGGCTGCATCGCTATGAGGAGCGTCACGGCGGCGGGCGACGCGACGCGCCCATCCCGAACGTTTTAGAGGACCTCAAGGGCAAGGATCTGTCCGCCTATCGTCACCCGGAGTGGGCCTACGAGCCGTTCAACGGCATGTACCTGCACGGCTTGGTCACCCGCGTCGCCGGGCGCGTCGCGGAAGTTTCGTTTGGGAAGTACCGCGCGTCGGTGACGTTTTCGCCAGAACGCCCGCTCCGCGAGGGCGACCTGCCGATGTTTCTTATCAAAAGCGGCGCGGCGCGGCAAAACGCCTTCACGCCGGCGGCGGAGATGACCGCCTCCTCGGCTGCCGCGCCGCCGCCGGCCCGCAGGGGGCGGTACAAGAAGCCGGACAAGCTGGCGGCTGAGACGGCTGCAAGCGATGGAACGCTTCAGGTCGAGTTGCGCTCGTTGCCGGCCATCGCCGGCGCGATGCTATGCCTCAACGCGCAAACCGGCGAAATTAAGGCTATGGTGGGCGGCTATGATTTTTCGCAGTCCAAGTTCAACAACGCCACGCAGGCGAATCGGCAGACCGGCTCGTGCTTCAAGCCGTTTATCTACGCCGCCGCCATTGAGAATGGATGGACGCCGGATGATCTGGTTTCCGATACGCCCTTTCAGTCTGGCAACTGGTCGCCGCGCAACTACGACGGCGGGTTTGCCGGCCCGATTCCCCTGCGCGTGGCGTTAGCCAAGTCGCGAAATATCCCGGCCGTCCGGCTGTTGGCCAATGTGGGCATCCGGCGCGGCGCGGAGATGGTGCGCCGATTTGGCATCACCAATCCGATGGCGCCCTATCTGCCGTCCGCGCTAGGGGCGACGGAAGTGCCGCTCATCGAGATGGTTTCGGCTTACTCTGTCTTTCCAAACCAGGGGAAGCGGGCTAAGCCGCACCTCATTCGGCGCATTCTCGATTATGACGGGCGGACGATCTTCGACTTTGACAAGGATGAGTCAGAGCGCGAGTCGCGGGTGATTTCCTCTTATGTCGCGGCCCAGATGGTGGACATGATGCGTGGCGTCATTGACGGCGGAACGGCCTCGAAAGTCCGCGCCGTCGCCGAGGGCGACCTCAACAAGCGTCAGATCGGCGGCAAGACGGGCACCGTCAACGACTGGACCGACGCCTGGTTCATCGGCTACACGCCGTCGCTGACCTGCGGCGTCTGGATTGGCTATCCCGGCGAAAAGCGCACGCTGGGACGCGGCGAGACGGGCGGGGAAGCGGCGCTGCCGATGTGGATCGAGTTCATGAAGCTCTATCTGCAGGGAAAGCCTATCGAAACCTTCGACAAGGCCCCGGCGCCGGACGCCGATCTGGAAAAGCTGCAAGCCGAGCGCGACCGACAGGAGCGCAAGGAGCTGGAAAGCGGCGTCGCCACCCTGATGGAGGATACTGAAGCCTTGTCAGCCAAGCAGGCGGCCTCTGGGCGAGCGGCGGCGCCGGGCGACGAGGAAGCGACTAGGCCGCGGCGCGAGCGAACGCTGATTGAGGAAACCACCGGACAAACCGCCGTGGATGAAGCGCAATCCGCCAAGCGCGCCCAACGGCGCGACCCGCCGGGCGCGGACGGCGCGCCTCAGCCGTCCCTGAGGCCACCAACCGTCAAGAAGCCGTCCTTTGTAACGGACGAGCCGTCCAAGCCGTCCCGGCGCGAGCCGCCTAAGCGCGAAACGCCCGGCCAGGATCGTTGATGCCAAGCCGCCCCAAAGGGCGGCTAAAGGATAACCATGCTGTTCTGGAGACGGAAGAAAGATGCAACGCCCGCTGAGCGAGCCGGGCTGACCACGCTGTTTGGCAATGAACCCATTCCGGTTGCGCAGCCGCAAGTCGCTGAGGCGCAAGCCGAGCTGGCGACCGAGCCTCCGGCGCTCGTTGCCGCTGCCGAAGCTGCGACCGCGCCGCTGCCCGCGTCGCCTCCGGTCGAGCCAGCCAGCCTCGCTCCAGTCGCTGAAATCGCGCCGCCGCCGGAAGCGACCGTTGAAAAGGAGCGCCGAGGGCTCCTGTCGCGGTGGTTCGGGACTGGGGCTGGACCAGCGGCGGTCGCCCCCGACGAGATTAGCGTGGCCGCGCCGGCGCCGCCCGCTTCAACTCCGGCAGCTTCGGCGGAAGCGCCGCGCGAAACCTTCTTGTTGCGAATGAAGAACGCCGTCCGGCGAACGCGGCAAAATCTGGCAGGGCGACTCGATACGCTGGTGCGCGGAAAGAAAGTCATTAGCCCCGAAGTGCTGGACGAATTGGAAGAAATTCTGATTGGGGCCGATATTGGCGTCCGAACCACGCTTGATCTTGTTGAAAAAATTCGCTTGCAGGTGGATCGCAAGCTTCTCAGCGATACCGACGAGCTGAAGCGCGTCTTGCGTCAGGAGCTGCTCGCGCTGTTGCGCTCGCCGGTGAAGTCCGTGTCTGGCCGCGCCGTTCGCTCAGAGAGCGACTTGGCATCGGATATTCGCCCCTACGTCATGATGGTGGTGGGCGTGAATGGCGTTGGGAAAACAACAACCATCGCCAAGCTGGCGAATCTCATCAAGCGCGAAGGAAACGAAGTCATCGTCTGCGCGGCGGATACCTTTCGGGCCGCCGCGGCTGACCAGTTGACGGTTTGGGCCGGGCGAGTCGGGATTCCAATCATCCAGCAAAAGCCTGGCACTGACCCGGCCGCCGTGGTGTATGACGCTATGCAGGCGGCCAAATCGCGCGACGCCGATGTGGTGATTGTGGACACGGCGGGGCGGCTGCACAACAAAGTCAACCTAATGAACGAATTGGAAAAGATGTCCCGGATTGCCGCACGCGAGGTCCCGCAAGCGCCCCACGAGGTTTTGCTGGTTCTCGATGCCGCGACCGGGCAAAACGGGCTGGAGCAGGCCCGGCAGTTTGCCAAGTCGGTGCCCGTGACGGGACTCGTGCTGACAAAGCTCGATGGCACCGCCAAGGGCGGCATTGTCGTCGCCATTGCCCGCGAGCTGGGGCTGCCGATTCGATACATTGGCACCGGCGAGCAACTCGACGACCTGACTGTATTCTCGCCAGAAGCGTTCGTTGACAGCCTATTCGAATAGCTGGCTTGCTCGAATGGCTGGACTGGCTCGCGCCTAAATCATCTCGCCGCAGTGCGGGCAAAGGATGTCGCTTTCAAGGACGCGCCCGCCACAGTGCGGGCAGGCCTGCTCTTGCGCCGCGTGGCGCGCTCCATCCGTTGCTGGCGTCACCGCTACGATCACGGCGGTGGCCAGAATGTCGGTCCCGGTTTCCTGAAGCAGCGCGACCTCTTCCGCGGCGATGCCGTCGCTTGACACGTCGGCTTCATCAAAAGTTTCCGCGGCGGTCGCCGGCGGCTCCGAAGGCGGCGGGGCTTCCTGCGTGACGCTTTCCGGCAACTCGACTTCCGTAACTTCGTATAGCCCGCCGATGTGCACGGCGGCGTTTCCCGTGTCAAAGCGAATGCTTAGCCCGGCAGACGGATCCTGCGGCTGAAGCTCGGCCGTGATCCGTTCCGGCAGGCTAAAGCTAATATCCGCGCTGACTTGGGTGGGAATTGGCGCGAATAAGTTCGTCGAGGGGTAGGGATCAGTGAAGGGGAGCGCCTGGTCAGTGACGGTTTCTGTCAGGCGCTTGGCGGAAAGCGGCTGAGCTCGTTGATCTTGAGCGGCGCTAGCGGGCGCCTGAGCCGACGCCTCATCCTCGAAGTAGGCCTCATAGCCATCGCTGGCGACAACCGAGTAGGGATCCGGCAGCTCGCTGGTTGGCGGACCGGAGGCGGCGACTTGCGTTTCAGGCTCGCCCGTCTTCCCGGCGAGCGTATCCATTGGAGCGGATGGCAGGATCGTCGGCGTCGGCGGCGCGCTGGCATCGGGCGGCGGGAGCTGCGAGTCATCTGCCTCCGCCGGCGATGCGACGGGCGATATGTCAGTCGGCGCGCCGGGCGCGGCGATTTGCCCGTTGCCAAAAGCGGCTTCGAGGTCTTCTTCCTGGACTTCTTGCGAGAAATTGCCGGAATCAAAGTCGGCGGGCGCTTCTTGCCCATACTTGCGCCAAAGCGCGTTGATCGTCTCAAGCAGCGCGAAAGGGTCGATGGGCTTGACGAGGGTCTCGTCCGCGCCGGCGCGCTCCGCTTCCTGCCGGTCAAATGGCTCGCCGTCGTGATGGATCATCAGAACAGGCAACTCCAGCTTGAGCACCTGCTTGATGTGGCGACAAGCCTCGTAGCCAGTCTTGCCCGGCATAAGCACGTCCAGCACGACGAGATCCGGGCGCATTTCCCCAGCGCGCCGCGCCGCGAGATCGCCGTTCCCGACGGCCACCACCTCAAATCCCCGCTGCTGGAAAAACGCTTGCAGGTCGCGGCGGGTTGGAACGTGATCGTCGGCAATGAGGATTCGACGGCTCATTGTAAGGAAATGCGACTTGCTCGATGGCTTCCCGAAAGGGCGATGTCAAAGCCCTTTGGCAATGAACTTAACACGCCCGTTGTCCACTGAGACCGAGAACGAGATATGGGTACACCGGAGCTGGCTCCTAATCTTCGCTGATTGGTCGCACAAGATGCGATGGAAGCGCGCGAATGTAAAATCTTGAAGCGATTCGCCACACTGTTGCTTGGCGGCGACAACGGCTTCATAAAGCTGCTTGGCGAGCGTCTCCTCGGCGGCTGGGTCGGTAAATGTCACGCGGTATTCTCCCGGCATCACGGGCGACCCGATCGAGGCCTGCGCCGCCGGCGGAGCGGCTGGCTCAGCGTAAGCTGGAGGCCAGGATGGGCGCCCAGGCTCGTATGCCGGCGGCACGAGCGCGGATGGCATCGGCGGTGGCGACGACTGGGTCGGGGGGGCATAGGTCGGCGGCGGCGCGTAAGGCGGATAGGCTGGCGGCGCGTAAGGCGGATAGGCTGGCGGCGCGTAAGGCGGATAGGCTGGCGGCGGGGTATAGCCGCCGCCCTGCCCGTAACCGCCCTGCCCGTAACCGGCGGATGGGGAGTCCGGCGGAAGGTTCTGCGTCGGGTAGGCTGGCGGTGCCGGCGGAAAATGCGTCCCTCCCTGCGGAGCGTAGGTGGACGGCGGCGATAACGGCTGGCTGGCGGGCGGCGGCGTATAGCCGCCGCCTTGCCCGTAGCCGGCGGCTGGGGGGTCCGGCGGATAGCTTGGCGCTCCCGGCGCCGCAGGGTACGCCGGAAGCGCCGGCGAGGTGGGCGCGGGATTCCTGTAGCTGGCGGGCGGCGGCGCGGGCGCGAGATGATTGCCTGGCGGTAGCGGATTGCGCGATGCCCATAAGACAGAGAGCATGCGCAGCAGATCAATATCGTGTCGGGCTTGCGCGATACAGTCCCCGACCGTGCGCTTGCCATCGATCAGACCCATCAGCCGCCGCGCTTTCTCAGGCGGGAAGCCGGTAAGCCACGACACGTCAAAGCCGGGCGGCAAGCTGGCCAGGGTGCCAGGCGGCGGCAGAGAGGCCAGCAGGCTCTGCTCCTCGTCATAGCGATGCATCGCTTCCAGAATCAGCTCTGACGCCCGCATGTTAATCACATTGGGGCGCGTGACGGGCTGTTGCGTAAAGGCGTAACTGCCATCTGACCAATGCGCCATGTGAATAATGGCCGCCAGCCCGCTAAAGTCTCCGCTTTCGGCATCCACGGCCGCGCCGTCCCTGAAGTAAATGCTGCCCGTTTCCTGGTTGGGCGTCACGACCTTAATCACGCCTTCCTTGCGCTCGCGCTCCATCTGGTTGAGCAGGTCGGTCACGCTCGTATGTGACAAGTGACCGCCAATGCGCGTCGCCGCCGGCTGACGCTTGAGAATGCGCTTGACCTTGAGCGGAATTTCCTTGACGCTAAACGGCTTGGCCCAGTAGTCCTCAACGCCAAGCTCCAGCGCCGAAACCTTTTCGTCTTCCTGCGCTCGCGAGGACAGGCAAACAAACGGAATTTTGGCCAGATTCGGCTCGTCCTGGAGCGCCGCGAAAAGCTGGCTGCCATCCATCTTGGGCATCATCAAATCGGAAATGATGAGCGCCGGCGCGTGTTGGCGAATGATGGACAGCGCCTCCAACCCATTGTTCGCGGTCATGATCTGGCAGCCGAGCGGCTTGATAATTTTCTCTAGAATCATCAGAACGTGCGGCTCGTCATCCACTAACACGACGAGCCGGTCGGAAAAATCATCCTGCTCCTTCGGCGTTCGCCCGCTATTTTCCTCCGTTACCCACGTGGCCTTTGCGCCCTGCATCCACTTCTCGCTGCGCTCCTGAATCAGCTCGCGCAGCTCTTTGCGATAATCGGCGTCCTTTTCCCCAAAGCCCGGCAGCATTTTGAGAAAGCCCATCGCGGCTTCCGATTGCTGCTCCTCAAGGTACAGCCCGATGACTTGGCGGCAATAATCATACGCCCGGTCGAACTGGCGCGTCTCGAAGTAAATATTGACGATATGCTTGAGAATGGTGGCGCGCTGCGGCGATTCAACCATGCGCTCCACCTTGCGGTAGAAGACAAGCGCCAACTCGTACTGTTTGCCGCTGCGGTAGGCGTCGGCCAAGCGCATGAAATGACTCACCGCCGCTTCAAGGTTGCCGCTTTCCTGGTAGGCTTCAGCGAGTCGCTTCAGCGCGTCAACATTGTTGGGATTGTCACGAACGACATTAGAGAGTTGCTCGATCTCGCGGGCAAGCTTCATCTGGTCGAGCTGGCTGGCAACTTGTCGCCTGACATTCTTGAAAAGTTCCATGGTGACTCAGTGTCCCGTCGGTCGTCTTCCCGCCAAATGCTCTGATTTATTTGCGGTCTTCCGCGAGGTCTGGCGCTGGTGGGCGGCTAGAGCGAGATTTTGAGCTTGCGCGCAACGGCTGTTACTGGCTCTGGGCGCTATATGCCAAGGCGAGTCTAAGACAGCTTGCCTAGCGAAGCAACGACCTCATAACAAGAGCGCGGCTGGAGCCGAAAGCAGTCAAGGCGCGCGCGGAAGGGGGAAGGCGGAGCGCCTCAGGCAAAATGAATAATAACCAGGGTCACATCGTCCTCGGCGGGCGCGTCGCCCAGGAAGGAGCGCAGGGTGTGCAGGATGGCCGTTTGCAGGTCAGCCGCCGAGCTTGCGCCCCGCTGGGCGATAAGTTGCTCAAGCCGTTCAAAGCCAAAGACTTCGCCTTGACTGTTGCGGGCTTCCACCAGTCCGTCGGTATAGAACGCCAGCGTGTCGCCGGGCTGGTAGGCGAGTCGCCGCGTAGGATACTGCCCGTTGAGGCGCGCGCCGAGCGGATAGTCGCCGTGCTCAATCGTCTCGACTTGGCCGGTCGCGGCGCGGTAGTGATAGGCGAAGGGGTGACCTGCGTTGGCGACCTCCAGCGACTGTGTGGACGTGTCAATCACCGCATAGGTTAGCGTCATCAAATCTCGTTTGCCGCCTGATATGGCGATGAGATGGTTCATGGCGGCCATGACGGCCGACGGATGCGCGTCGTTACGAACTTGATTCTGCAGCCCGCCCTTGGCCAGCGCCATCATGAGCCCCGACGAAATGCCATGGCCGGTGACATCGCCGATGGCGACGGCCAGGCATTGCGGGCCAAGCACGAAGAAGTCGTAGTAGTCTCCGCCAACGTCGCTGGCAGGGAGCGAAATGCCTGTGACGTCAATCCCCGGAATGGTCGGCGGCGCGGCGGGCAGCAACTGCTGCTGCATGTCGCGGGCAATCTCCAGCTCGCGCCGCAGCGTCGCTTCCGCTGTCAGGCGACGCACCAGTTGCGCGTTGTCCAGCCGAAGCGCCACCGATTCGGCGACAGCCATGAGCAGCGTTTTGTCTTCCCTCGTGTAAGGCTCGCCTGACAGCTTTGGCCCGAGGCTAAAAACGCCAAGCAGGTTGTCGCCCGACACCAGCGGCACAAGGAGATTGGAATCCAGTCGCCGAAGGGTTGGGTGCTTGCCGTAGGGGATGCCGTCTGTGGATTCCGGGTCGAGATCAAATGGCTCCGGCTCCCGGCGCAGCTTGGTCATTAGCGGCGATGTCGTCGGGAGCGACAGCTCCGATTCAATGACCCCGGAGGCGTTAGGGCCAAAGCGACAGGCGAAGCCGCGCAGCATAGGCGGCGCGCCGTTAGCCGCCGCCCCCGCGCCAAGCAGGGCGGGGTGCAGGAGGAAGCCAATTGTCCTGACGTGAAGAGCAGAGTCGACTGTCGCCGCCACGCGGCATAGCATTTCGTCAATGTTGGTCGCTTGGCGCACAGAGGTCGCGAGATCGCTCAGCACCTGCTGCGCCTTATACGCCTCGCGAAAAAAGTGCCGGTCAATGGCTTGCTGAAGGTGTGGGTTGATAAAGGCCGCCAGCCCGAAAAGCGCGCCGCCCGTGACCAGCATCCAGGCGCCGAGCGCCAGCGGCGTGGGCCGGTTGCCGGTCGCGGCGTAGCCCCACAGCACGACGGGAAAAACCAGATAGCGCGAGAAGAAGTAGAACGCGATGCACTCAAGAACGATCACCCCGCGCGACACGAATAAATACCGCACGCCGCTCCGCAGAATCTGCTGGATGCCCAGCACTCGATGCTTGACGACAACGTAGGCGAATGAAAGCGGAAACAGCGGAAACAGCGCGATGGGCAAGACGTAAAGCCAGGGATACTCTTCCGAGTCAAGCTTGAAGACGTTGACCGTCAGCAGCAGCAGCAGAATCGGGATAACCCCAATGGCCGAGCCAAGCGTGAAGACCTTCAGGCGGCGCGCTTGCTCCGGCCTTTCCGCTCGACTCCGGTCAATATAGCTAAAAAACGGCGCGGCGAGCCCAATCCACAGCAGGATAAATCGGAGCGACAGCAGCGTGCTCGCCAAAGGCAAGTCTCGAAACCAGCGTACCGCTTCAAATGAAATCAGTCGCGCCGCGAAGCCGGCAACGCTGAGCAAGCCAAGCGCGATAGCCGCCAGCCCGTAGATTCGCCTCAAAATCAGAACTTGTTTCGTGAAGCGACTCGGGCTGGGGAATTCCAGGAAAAAGCGGAGACAAAAGTAGCCGACGGCGCTGCTCCCAAGGGTTTGAAGAAACCCGGCTGGAACGCTTAGCCACGGGGGAAGCAACGCGGACTGCGCGCTCCCGAAAAGGGCGGTCAAGCAGATGAAGAAGAGTCCGCCCGTCCGGGCGGTGGCATCTTCCCAGCGAAGCCAGCAAACGGAGAGACCGACGGCGGCGCACAGCAGGACAATCAACGCCGTTTCAACCACGAAAAAGACTTCGAGCGAAAGCCACTTAGCGGATGGGGGCAGCAGCTTGACTTCAACTTGGTAAAACTGTCCGTTCGGCTTCTCGACAATGAGCGGCAAAACCTTGGTCCGTTCCGCCATCCGGCGCAGACGCGCATAGTCGCCGAAAGACTCGATGGGGCGCCCGTCGGGTTGAAAAAGCTTGTCGCCGGGCGCAAGTCCGGCCAGGCGCGCCGCGCTTCCTTCCTCAACCGAGCGAACCACCGGCTGCGTCTCTTCAAGCGCGATGCCGGCCGACCAGCCGCGCAACTCATTCGCGCCCGAGGCTAGGCGCGCGACGACATAGAAGCCGACAAGTATGGTCAAAAGCCAGAGCGAGAAGGATGAAAGCGGGCGGTAAGCCATGACCGTCAAGCCAGAGGCGTATGGCTGCTCCAGCCTGGAGGCGTGGCGCAGACTTCAATCAGCAATGGTTTCGCCGTCGCCGGAAGGCGGCGTTCGGAGGCGCTCCAACGCGGCAGTCGCCGAGCAGTTCATCTTTCTTGCGCGGCGCTTCAGGCAATCTTACAATAAGGTTTCCAATAGGGCTTCGCGCTAAAGCTCCAAGGTCTGACGCTCATTGGCTGGCGGCGGGCTGCGATTTGAGGCTGGCGCTTGTCCCTGGGGCGGGCGAGGTTTGGCGGTTATGCGGAGTCGATTGTCGAAAGTCGTTTTTACGCTCCTGGCGTTCATTGGCTTACCGTCCAGCTGCGCAAGGTGCCTGGCGCAGCAGCCGCCGCCGCGCCCGGACGAGCTGCCGGTTGTCAAAACCACGACCAATCTCGTCACCTTCAACGTAAGCGTCACCGATCCGCAGGGGCGCTTCGTGACCGGGCTCGACGCTGAGCACTTTGAGGTTTATGAAGATAATGTCAAGCAAAATATCGAGTTTTTCAGCGACGAGGACGCGCCGGTCTCGATAGGCATTGTGTTTGACATGTCTGGGAGCATGCGCGGGCGGCTTAACCGATCCAACGTCGCCCTGCGCAAGTTTCTGGACGCTTGCCACGATGAGGATGAGTTTTTTCTGGTCGGGTTCAATCATCAAGCGAAGCTGATGATGGACTACACGTCCAACCCCGAGCGCATTTCAGGCGCGGTCATGCTGGCTGAAGCCCGCGGACAGACGGCGCTTTACGACGCGGTGTATATCGGCGTTGAAAAGCTCAAGGAAGGGCGCCACGGTCGGCGGGCGCTCCTCGTCATTAGCGATGGTCAGGATAACAGCAGTCGCTACACGTTTCGGGAGGTGCGGCAGTTGGTGCGCGAGGCGGATGTCCAGATTTACGCCATCGGCATCGCCACGGCCTTCAACGACACGTCGCTTGACTTGCAGGGCAGGTCAATCCTCGATGAGATCGCGCGCCTCACGGGCGGGCGCGCTTTTTTCCCGAACAGCCAGGTCGAGTTGCAGGAAATCATCACGCGAATCGCGATTGAGCTGCGCCACCAGTATGGCATTGGCTACACGCCGACCAGCTTGGCTGGGATCCCCGCCAGCTTGAAGTCCAGCGAAAAACAGCGGTGGCGCAAGCTCAAGGTCAAAATCAACCCGCCGAAGGGGCTTCCGAATCTGACCGTGACTGCCCGCGAGGGCTACTACGCGACGTTTGCCAGCGAGTGACAAGCGCGCCAAGCTGTGGCACGCTGGCGAAGCGCGCCGTCGCAATTCTTTTCCTCGCCAATCGCCATTCCGAGCCTTGCCTATGTCATTCAAAGCCAAAATTATTCTCATCGCGCTCTCGACAGCCCTGGCCGCTTACGCCGTCGTTGGCGGCTTGCTGGCCCGCCGCGCCAGCGCGGTGGCTAAAGGCAACCCTTACGTCCAGCTCAAGATTTTCAATGAAGTGGTCAAGCATATCGCCAACGACTACGTGGATGAGCCGGACATGAACAAGGTGCGAATTGGCGCGCTTCGCGGCTTGGCGGATGGGCTGGATCCCTATTGCGCCTATCTCTCGCCGGAGCAAGCGTCGCGATTCAAGCCGGAGACGATGACGGCGACGCCGTTTGGGATGGTGGTCTCAAAATATGCCGGCTTTGCCTACGCCGTGGCGGTTGTGCCCGGCTCGCCCGCCGCGCGGGCTGGCGTCAAGACCGGGGATTTCATCGAGTATGTCAATGCGGTGGCCACGCGGGACGTGAGTCTCTACGAGGTCCTGGAGATGCTTGTCAGCGTGCCTGACGACGGCGCCATCGAGGTCACGATTTTGCGTCCGGGTCTTCCGAAGGGCGAAAAGCGCATCCTCAAGAAAACTGGAACCTTCCAGTCGCCGGTCGAGTCGCGGATGGAAGCGCCGGATACGGGTTACATCAAGGTCGGCTTGCTGACCAAGGGCAAGGCGGAGCAAGTCATCGCGGCGGCGCGCCAACTCCAGCAGCGCGGCGCGCAAAAGCTTGTGCTTGACTTGCGCGAGTCAGCCCACGGCGATTTGGCTGAAGGCGTAGCGCTCGCCGGGGCGTTCACGCCGGGCGCGGTTGTCGCTCGAAAGCTTAGCGCTGGCAATCAGACCGAGGCGCTCACGGCTCAGCCCGGCTCATTCACATTTGACGGCGCGCTCGTCGTGCTGACAGATCGCTCAACGGCCGGCCCGGCGGAAGTTGTGGCCGCCGCCGCGCGTGACCATAAGCGCGGGGAAATTGTTGGCGAGAAAACCTTTGGCGCTGGCTCTCAGCAGGCGGTCTTTCCGCTCCGCGATGGCTCGGCCATGCTGTTGACCACCGTTCGCTATGCGCCGGCGACGGGGAAATCGTTTATGGAAGAGCCAGTCAAGCCATCGGTGGAAGTCAAGGTCGCCGCCGCCGAGCCGGCGCTGCCGGACCTTGATGCCGATGCGCCGCCGGCGCCGGAATCCACGGAAGAGGTCAAGAAAGTCGCTCCGCCGAGCGAGGATGTTATCCTCAAGCGGGCGCTAGAACTACTCAAAGGCGAGACGAAGCAAGCCCAGCGCCCTTTGTCCAAGGGGCGGCTACCAAAAGCGGCTTGACGCTCTCGCTTCAGGGCGCTTTCCGCTTACGCCGCGAGGAGCCGCTTCATGAAGCTCGACGCCACGCGCCGCCCGCGCGCCGCCATGCAGGCGTATCTAGCTGAAGCCCTCGCCGGATGCTACGAAGGCGAGCCGACCCTATCGCCCATCGAGGGGGGGCGCTCGGCCGCCGAGCGCCAGCTCGACCGCTTTGACGTCCGCCGCTATGGCTCGCGCAACCATGTGACGCGCGGCCATGTTTCGCGCCTTTCGCCCTACATTCGACATGGCGTCCTAACGCTGCGGGAGGCGCGCGACGCCATCTTCGCCCGTTTTGGCCGGGCTGGCGAGAGCATCTACAAGTTTGTGTTTGAGCTTGCTTGGCACCAGTTCTGGCAGGAGATTTATGCCGCGCTGGGCGACGAAATCTATGCCGACATCGAGGACTACAAGTTCGCGCCGCCGGTCTGGCAGGAAACGCTGCCGGACGACGTGGCGCGCGCCGAGACGGGGCTGGTCTGCATGGATGAGTCGCTCCGCGAGCTTTACGCGACCGGTTACCTGCACAACCACGCGCGGATGTGGTTTGCCGCCTATTTAGTTCACCACCGAAAGGTTCGCTGGACGGTTGGGGAGCGCCTGTTTTTCGCGCATCTTCTGGATGGCAATCCGCCGCCCAACGCCCTTTCGTGGCAATGGGTGGCGTCAACCTTCTCCAGCAAGCCGTATTACTTCAACCGCCAAAACGTTGAGAAATACACGGATGGCGAATGGTGTCGCCGGTGCGCGGCGAAGTGTCCGTTTGACAAAGCGTACGACGAGCTGGCGGCCGAGTTATTTGGCAAGCCGTAACGCCCGCCAGGTCCTTGAAGCCCATGAGCTGAATCCAGCCTCTTTGCGATTTGGTTTCGGATGTTGGAGCGACATCCGGCGATAGGCGCGTATGACCAATGACCGCGACCAGTCCGACCTTTTGATCGTTGGCGGCGGGCCTGCCGGGATTGCCGCCGCGCTGTGGGGCAAGCGGCTGGGGTTGAATCCGCTGCTGCTCGAAGCCGGCCCGCAACTCGGCGGTCAGTTGCTTCGCAGCTACAACCGCTCAGTGGATTGCCCCGGTTTTTACGGTCTGGTGGGCGCCGACATCGCTGAGCGCTTGACTACGCACCTGTTGCGCGAAGGCATTCGCTTTCAAGTCAACGCGCCGGTGACGCAAGCGGACTGCGCGGCGCGGGCGGTTATCGTTCGCGGCGAAGCGACGTTTTCCGGGCGCGCTTTGGTTTTGGCGCTAGGCGCGCGTAAGCGACGGCTGGGCATACCGGGCGAGCGCGAGTTCGCAGGGCGCGGCGTGAGCGCCTCTGCCACCCGCGATAAGGAAAAATACCGGGGACAAGAGGTCATCATCGTGGGCGGCGGCGACGGCGCTTTTGAAGAGGCGCTGATGCTGGATGAAGCCGGGGCGCGCGTGACGCTGGCGCATCGCTCCGGGACGTTTCGCGCCCGCCCGCTCTATCGAGACCGGGTTTTGACGCATCCGCGCATTCGCGTCATGACGCATACTCGCTTAGTGGCCATCGAAGGCGAGACGGCGGTCGAGCGCGTCCGGCTGGAAGTCGCGCCTCCCGGCGAGGCTTGCCGGCAGATCGCGTTGCCCGTGACAGGGGTTTTTCTTGCGCTGGGCGTTACGGCCAGCACGGAGCTGGTCGCCGGCCAGGTGGACTGCGACGCGGATGGCTACATCCTGACCGATCGTTTCGGGGCGACTTCCTGTCCGGGCGTTTGGGCCTGCGGCGATGCGACCCGCCCGCTGTTGTCCAGCCTATCAACGGCGTTTGGCGATGGCGCGACAGCGGCTAAGGCCGCCTTTGACTGGCTCGCGTCTCAAAGCGGTAGCGCGCTGACGGGACTTTGTTTATCGTAACTGAAAGCGCCCTCCCAGGCGCTCCCTGACCCTGCTTCAGGTCCCGGCAACGCTTCATGCTACTTTATGAGATCAATGCCCGACTCAACGGGCAACGCTTTGCTGAAATCACGGACGCTCAGCTGAGTCGCTACGCCGCCCTTGGCTTTGACGCGCTCTGGCTGATGGGCGTGTGGGCGATTGGCCCGGAGGGCGTGGCGATGTCAAAACGCTACGCGCCGGATTTTGTCGGATCGCCTTACGCCATCAGCGATTATCAGTTCAACCCAGAGCTTGGCGATGAAGCCGACTTTGGCGCGCTGCGCGCGCGCGCGCGCCGGCATGGCTTGCGGCTGATCCTCGATTTCATCCCCAATCACTTTGCGCGCGATACGCCGCTCATCATGACGCGCCCGGAGCTCTTCATGCACAGCAACCCGGAGTGGCGCGACGAGTACGGCGACGATTACTACTGGCATCCTTCAGGGCGGCGGCTGGCGCATGGGAAGGATCCACACTTCGCCGGATGGAACGACACCGTGCAGCTCGATTACACCGTTGCGGCGACGCGCGCCTACATGCGCGACGCCCTCGTTCGGCTGGCGACGCTGTGCGATGGGGTTCGGTGCGACATGGCAATGCTCGTCTTGCGCGAGCAAATACATCGCCAGTGGTATCCGCGCTTGCCGCGAGAGGTTTTCGACCGCGTCATGCCGGGGGAATTTTGGGACGAGGCGATTACGGCCGCCAAGCGCGTTAATCCTGACTTTACGCTTATTGCCGAGGCTTACTGGGATACCGAGCTGTACTTGATCGGTCTGGGCTTCGACTACGCTTACGACAAGCGGTTGCTTGATTGCCTAGTTGCGCAGAACGCGCCCTTCGCCGTCGTCGAGCGGCTGCGGTCAGTATCGGAGATTTTTCTTAAGCGAACGATGCGCTTCGTCGAAAACCATGACGAGGAGCGCGCAGCCGCCCGCCTGTCGCCGCTCGCCAATCGGCGGGCCGCGGCCCTTGTATGCCTGCTGCCTGGGGCAGCGCTGATTCACCAAGGGCAAATGGAAGGCATGACGGAAAGGATTCCTGTCCAGCGCGTTTGGCCGCTGCGCCATCAGGAGCCGGACGCGGCGCTCCAGTCCTACTTTGAAAGCCTGCTCCAAATTGCCCGGCAGCCCATTTTTCGGGAGGGCGGCTATAGTCCTGCCGAGTCGAACGTGCCGCGCGCGGTGAGCTTCTGGCGCGCTTACGGAACAAGAGTCGAGCTGATTCTGATTCCAATTGGGGAAGAGCCGGCGAGCTTGCCCGCCGCGCCCTGCGTCACCTTGCCGCCGCCCGAGTATCGGGCCGACCCGCGCTCGGCGCGACTGCCTGGGCTGCCTGAAAGACAGCTTCCCGTAACAGCGCATAGCGATTGCTGGCAGCTTGACGCGACGATGTTGGCGGCGAGCTTGAACAAAAGCCCATTCGCTCGAATTGTCTTCGACGCGCAGGGATGACGCATGGACGCTCGACTTGCCACCTTGTTGGCGCGGCTGCGCTGTCCAGTCTGCGCTGCCGCCGGCCTAGCCTTCGAGGGACGGCCTCGCGCCGGGACGTTCGCTTGCAGTCAGTGCAGCGCTCGCTTCCCGCTGCGCGATGGCGTCGCCGACTTCCTGCCAAGCGGCGCGCCTTCGCTGACCTTCGCCCAGTTGACCGGACAATGGCAGCTCACAGCCGTGGCTTACGAGCGTCTGTGGCGGACGCGCGCGCTGTCGCTCCTATCAGGCGAGGATTTCCCGCCCAAGCGGGAAATCGGCTTGCTGCTGGAGGCGCTCGAGCCAACCTTCGCTGAGGACGGCCTGTGGCTCGACGCGGCGTGCTCGACTGGCTATTACGGTCGTCCTATCGCCAAGCAGCTGATCGAACGCGGTCGAGACGCTTCGCTCGTCATCGGCATCGATCTCTCGATGCGCATGCTTGAAGAGTCCCGCGCCTTAGCGACGCGCGAAGGGGTCGCCGAGGCCATGCTTTGGCTGCGGGCTGATATGTCAGCCGTTCCGTTGGTCGATGCCGCGGTCTCCGGCATTGCCTGCGGCGGCTCGCTCAACGAATACCGCGACGCCTTGGCGGTCTTGAAGGAAGGCCGGCGATTGTTGCGCCCCGGCGCAGGGCGCTACTTCGTCATGAATCAACTCGATCCGCCGCTGGTCATTCGGGCGGCGCTGTCGGCGCTGGGCGGGCTGACCTTTTTCACGCGCCAGTCGCTCAACGAAGCATTCGCTTTGGCCGGCTTGCGAATATTGACGGCGAGCGATTACGGGAAGCTCGCCATCACATCGCTAACCGCTTGAGCTAGCCTTGGCGTGGCTTTAGCCGGCGACGTCAAGCGCCGGCGGTCGCCGCCTGAGCGGCTGCCGCGTCAAGCGGGATTGGCGCGAAAAACGCCTTCCAGTCGCTGACCGGAGCGGTGTCATCCGAGACGATTTCAAGCGTCTTGCCGTAGGCGGTTTCCGTCCAGAGCGCCTGCGCGCAGACTTCGGCCACGTCGGCGCGCGAGATCGAGCCGCTCGAAAGGGCGTCCGCCGGCGCGACCTTGACGCCCTTCTGAAAAGGCGGCTGGTTGGTGAGTCCGCCCGGTCGGACAATCGTGTAGCGCAGCCCCGAAGCGCGAACGGCTTTTTCAGCTTTGTCCTTCATCGTCAGGATGTCGCCGAAGGGCTTCATCATCAGGCTGAATGGATTGAGCGGCTGATTGATGAGCATCGAGGTAACGATGACAATTTGTTCCGCGCCGACGCGCTTCATGGCGTCCAGCAGATTAGCCGTGCCGCGGTTGTCCACGGCGTCCGCGCCGTCGTCGCCAAAGCCGAAGAAATCGGCGACGCCCTTGCCCGCGTTGGCGAAGCCAACCCGCGTCCCGACGCAGTTGATGACGGCCCTTGCGCCGGCGAGGGCCTTTTCAAGGCTTGCGGGGTCCCGCACATCGGCGACGGCCGTTTCAATGCTTTGCTCGGCAAAGGCCGCCAGCTTGGCTTCGGAACGGGCAATGGCGCGGACGGCCACGCCATGGTGTCGCAGGCGACTGACAACCTCCCGACCCGTGCCGCCATTGGCGCCGAGAACGGCGACCAGACCTTCGTAAGTTGACATACCAGCTTTCTCCTCAAGCGTCGGCGCTGCGGGGGCAGCCTGGATTATTCGCGCGGGCAAAAATCTGGCGCAATGCGCTATGCCGGAAAGCCCGCCGCCGTGACGCCGCGCGCCACGGCTTCCGCCACGACTTCCGCCGCCAACGCGCCAAGG
Organism: Chloracidobacterium sp. CP2_5A; assembly: GCA_002254845.1. Lineage (GTDB taxonomy): Bacteria > Acidobacteriota > Blastocatellia > Chloracidobacteriales > Chloracidobacteriaceae > Chloracidobacterium. The sequence continues at coordinate 36,237 of NKPT01000022.1, forward strand.
CAGCCCGCGTCGGTCGCGGAAGCGCCGACGCTTGGATCAGCCACGGAAACGGCAAACAGCGTATCGCCGTCAAACGGGGTATGGATGGGTGAAATCGCGCGCGCCAAGCCGTCATGCGCCATCTGGGCGATCTTGGTTAGTTCCGCTTTGGTCAGCGGCGCGTTGACGGCCACAACGCCAATGGTGGTGTGGCTCGCGGGCGGCAAAGGGGCAAAATGCGTGATGTCGCCGGCGCGAATGCGCGCCGCCAAGTCGGCGAAACTTCCGTCTTCGAGGCGCGCGCCAGCCAAAATTCGCCGCTCCCGGGGATGCCAAACATCGCCGACGGCGTTGACGGCGATGAGCGCGGCAACACGAACGCCGCTAGGCAGCCGCAGTCCAAAGCTTCCGATGCCGCCGCGCGAGGCGCGCGCTATCCCAAGCAGCTTGCCAACGGTCGCGCCAGCTCCGGCGCCGACTCTTCCTTCCGTCACGGGCGCGTCGGTGGCTGCCAAACAGGCTTGATAGCCAGCTTCGGCGTCGGGGCAAATCGTCGGATCGCCCGCGTGCAGGTCAAACAAAATGGCAGCCGGGACAATGGGAACGCGCGCCACGCCGACATCAAGCCCGACCCCGCGCTCGCGCAGGTAGCGGACGACGCCCGTGGCGGCGTCGAGTCCGAACGCGCTGCCGCCGGCCAGAACAATCGCATGAACCTGCGCCACAAGGTTGAGCGGCGCGAGCGCGTCGGTTTCGCGCGTGCCGGGCGCGCCGCCCCGGGCGTCAACGCCGGCCACGGCCAGCTTGTCAAACAAAATGACCGTGCAGCCGGTCGGACGCCGACTTTCAGTAAAGTGCCCGACTCGCAGTCCGGCGATGGCGGTCAGCGTGTGGTTTTCCATTCGTTCAAGCTTTCGACCAGCGCCTCGCGCCAATCGCGCAGCGCCGGCAATCCAAGCGACGCATCGGCGGAATGGGCCAGAACGCAGGACATCGGGCGCTTGGCCGGACGGCGCAGCTCGGCTTCGGTGACGCCGACAAGCGTGGCCTGCGCTCGCTCGCCAAGCCGCTCGCGCGCCAGCGCCGCGAAATCATGCCAACTGCACGGCTCGCCAGCGCTGACAGCATGAAAGATGCCGCCCGCGCGGGCCTCGGCCAGGCAGCGCAGGTACGCTGCGACATCATCCGCGTAGCTCGGCAAAATGCGATTGTCCACAATGCCTTTGACGATGCCCGGTTGCGTCAGCAAATCGCCGATGACGCTGGCAAAGTTCTTGCCGCCGCGCCCAAACAAGCCGGCGACGCGCGTGACGGCAAACCTTGGGGAAACCTCCTGTACCGCTCGCTCCCCGGCCAGCTTGGACTCGCCATAGACCGAGATCGGGTTAGGCGCGTCCGTCGTTTGGTAGGGACTCGTCTGCGCGCCGTCAAAAACATAATCGGTACTGATATGAATGAAATAAGCTCCCGCGGACAGGGAAGCTCGCGCCAAATGGCGCGGGCCGTCCGCATTATGGCGAAACGCGCTGGCGCGGTCGGTTTCGCAGGCGTCCACGTTGGTCATCGCGGCGCAGTTGATGACAACCGTTGGGCGGTAATGAGCGAGGCAATCGAAAACAGCGGCGGCGTCGCTAATGTCGAGGTCTTGGCGTGTCAGGGCAATGACTTGGTCGGTTGGGCGAGCGGATGCGACGACGCGCTGGCCAAGCAGTCCGGCCGCGCCGGTGACAAGAAGCTTGAGCATTGACGAGGACTCGTTTCGGTTGGGGCCTTGACCTGCTTCCATTAGGGCGCGGCGCAATGCCTTCGGAGGGGTTGCTCGCCCAGCTTAGTCTCGCGGGCGCGGGCGCTTGTCGTTATCCCTCTTGTCGCGCCCGATTTTCCAAACTTCCCACCACCGCCGTCCGTCGCGCCAATTCGGTCGGCGCTCTTCGGCGCGCGGCGCGCGCGCTGTCCTGGATTCAGGCTGTGGCCGCGGCGGCGACGGGGAAGGCGTCGGTCTCTCGTCCGGCGCGTCCGCGGTCGGCGGCTCAGCTTGGGCTGCCCGCCCGGCGTCGTTGTTAGCCTGATTCGGGTTGCGCGCCGACCTATTGCCATTGCTGGCTTCCGCCTTTCTCGATGGTCGCCGCGAGGCGCTCTCGGCAGGCGACGAGTCCGCGTCTTGGGCGGCCGGCGCTGGCCCAGCTTCAACTGGCGGCGCGACCGGCTGGCTTGCGGCAGGCGGCGCGACCGGCGTCGTGGCGCTCCGCATCCAGCTTGTCGCCGCTAGCCCGCCCGCCGTGACGAGCGCCGCCGCGCCGCCAACCGCCAGCCCCATCCGTTGTAGGCGGCTCAGCTTGGGCTGCCCGCCCTGGCCTTTGGGCGTCACTACGGTTTGACCCGTCACATTGTCTTCCGCTGGCGTCAGCGTCGCGCCGATGGCTAGCGTGCCCGTGCCGGCTCGCGGCGGGGCGACCGGCGGCGGCGCTTCGACACGCAACGCGCTTGAGCTTGCCGGCGATGGTTGTTGATGACTGCTCGCGCTCGACAGCGCGCTCAGCTCAGCCGTCTCCGCATCGGCGTTGAGCGAGGGAGCGCCGCTGGCGGGGAGCGTTCGCTCCCGCGGCGTGATCGCCTGATCCGCTGGAGCGGCCGCTCCGGTGACGGGCGGCGCGACGAATGGCGTCGGCTCCGGGAGCGCGAGCGGAATCGTCGCGCTTGGCTTTTCGCCGTAGGTCGCCACATAGGCCGTCTCGAGGCGGTTCCACCACTCGGCTACTGAAGCCGGTCGGTCATAAGGCTTCTTGGCTAGTCCCGAAAGAACCGCTTCTTCCAGCGCCGGAGAGAGATTTGGGTTGAGGTCGCGCAGCGGCGCCGGCGGGCGCTGAATCTGCGACGTGAGAATCGCCGCCACGCGGCCGCGAAAGGGCGGCTGCCCGCACAGCATTTCATAAGCGATGATGGCCAGGCTGTAGAGGTCTGACCGAGCGTCAAGGTTATCGCCGCTGCAATGTTCGGGCGACATATACGCCGGCGTGCCGACCAGCTCGCCCGTGCGCGTAATGCTCGACGACGTTTCGGCTTCCTCAACGGTTTTGGCCAACCCGAAGTCCAGCACCTTGGCCGTGGCGCTGCCGTCGTCGCGCCGCTTGAGCATGATGTTGTCCGGCTTGAGATCGCGGTGGATGATGCTGCGCCGATGCGCGAACTCGACGGCGGCGCAGACCTCGCTCAGAATGGGCAGCGCCAGGGACGGCGGCAGGATGGCTTGCTCCTGCAAGATCGCGCGGAGCCCCTTGCCTTCAATGAATTCCAGAATGAGGTACGCGCCGCCGTCAGGGAGCTTGCCAAAGTCATAGACCGTCACAATGTTGGGGTGCTCTGTCGCCGCCGCCGTGCGCGCTTCGCGGAAGAACCGTTCCAGCGCGCCCTCAATCGTCAGAATTTCGGGACGGAGAACCTTGACAGCGACCGTTCGCTCCAGCATTAGGTGACGCCCGCGATAAACTGCGCCCATCCCGCCTTGCCCGAGGATGGCCTCCAGCCGCACTTTTTCGTCAATGATTTGACCCACCAGGGAAGATTGATCGGAGGTCATAGCTGGGGCATTCCGAAACCCGGCGGCGCGCGGGCCGCTTGAGGGCTGGTTAACTTGAGGGCTGGTTAGGCGGAGCTTAGCTCATCTGCGCTTCGGCAAATGTCGCCATGCCCGCATGTAGCCTACACGCTGCGTCAAGAATTGAAAACGCCAAAGCGGCGCCGCTGGCCTCGCCAAGCCGCATCTCAAGCTGTAGGAGCGGCGTCGCTTCCAAAAAGTCGAGCAGAGCTTGATGCCCAGGCTCGGCTGAGCGATGTCCAAACGCTATGAACTCGCGCGCGGCCGGCGCGTAGGCGACCGCCAAGGCGGCGGCCGCCGTCGAGACAAAGCCGTCCGCCACGGCGACGCAGCCGCGCGCGGCGCATCCCAGGAACGCGCCGCACATCGCCGCCAGCTCAAGGCCGCCGACTTTGACAAGGATGTCCAGCGGGTCGTCGGCGCGGGGCTGGTGCCGTTCGAGCGCGCCCTGAATGACCGCGATTTTGCGCGCCACGCCATCCGCGGAAAGCCCGCTCCCGCAGCCCGTCACCGCTTCGGGCGGCTTTCCTGTCAGCGCCGCCGTGACCGCCGCTGCCGCCGTGGTATTGCCGATACCCATCTCGCCAATGGCAACCGCCCGGATGCCGCGCTCCGCCAGCTCGTCAACCGCGTCACAGCCGAACAGCATAGCGCGCTCCGCCTCTTCCGCTGTCAGGGCTGGCTCGATGGCGAAGTTGCGCGCGCCGCGCCGAACCTTGCCGTGCCGAACGCTAGCCAGATGGGAAACATCGGCGTCCACGCCGACATCGCAAATGACTAACTCGCTTTGAGTCATCTCGGCCAAGACCGCGACAGCCGCCCTGCCGTTGACGAAGTTCCGCAAATGCTGATGCGTAATGCGCGGCGGAAAGGCGCTCACGCCCTCGGCGCATACGCCGTGGTCGGCGCAAAACACGACAATAGCGCGCGGATGCGCTTGCGGCTGGTCCGTCCCCTGGATAGCCGCAATTTGAGCCGCCAGCGCCTCAAGCCGCCCCAGGCTGCCCGGCGGCTTGACCAGTTGCGCCTGCCGCGCTCGCGCTTGGTCGGCGAATGCCTGCTGGGGCGGGCCAATACGCTCGACGAGGCTACGCAGCCGGCTGGTCATAGGCCTTGGCGAATGCCCGGCGAAGGGCGGCGGCGGACTCGTCAAGCGCGCGGCGGGCGTCGTCGAACAACGCCGGCAGCGAAAAGAAGCCATGCACCATCCCGGCGTAATGCGACACGGAAACCTCAACCCCGGCCGCCTCCAGTCGCCGGGCGTAGGCTGTCCCTTCGTCGCGCAGCGGGTCATACTCGGCGACAATAATGTGCGCGGGCGGAAGCCCCGCAAGGTCTTTTTCAAACAGCGGCGAGATGTAGGGGTGGCGCTTGTCCTGATCGGCCGGGATGTAGCGTTCCCGAAACCACTGCATAGCGTCTTTGGTCAGAAAATACCCTTCGCCATTTTCCTCGTAGGAAGGCTGGCTGTGGGTGGCGTCCGTCACCGGGTACACCAGCAGTTGAAACGCCGGAAGGCGGCTTTTGCGATTTCGCGCCATGAGCGTCGCCACGGTCGCCAAGTTGGCGCCGGCGCTGTCCCCGGCGACGGCAACGCGCGCAGGGTCGCCGCCCAGCTCTTCCGCCTGGGCTATCGCCCACTGAAGCGCGTCAAAGGCGTCAATTGGGGCCGCCGGGAATGGATGCTCCGGCGCAAGGCGGTAGTCAACCGAAACCACGATGGTTGGCGTCCGGTTGGCCAGGGCGCGGCAAATGTTGTCATGGCTATCCAGGTTGCCGACGACAAAGCCGCCGCCGTGAAGGTACACGGTCACGGGCAGCGGCTGTTCGCTTTCCGGGGCGTAGATACGGACGAGCAGGCTGGCTTGGCTGCACGGAATGAGACGATTCTCGATGCGGGCGACCGGCTCCGGCGGCCCAGCTAACGCGCGCAAAGCGAGAAAGGAATCGCGGGCTTGTTCGGGAGGAAGCGTCCAGAACGGCGGCGCGCCCAGCGCCGCGATTTGCTGCAGGAAAGCTTCGGCTTGCGGGTGGAGGGGCATCGGTATGATTCTCCTACGGAGATAATTCTCCTAACCGAGGGGGATTTCGGCATCTGACACTAGGCTAGCGCTAAGCTAGGCTAGCGCTAAGCTAGCTGGACGGCGCGGGCGCCGGCGACGACGCGCCCAATCGTGAAAACCGCGCCGCCCTGAGCGCGGATGGCGTTGCAAACGGCGTCGGCATCCGCTTCAGCAACCACCGCCGCCATGCCGATGCCCATGTTGAACGTCCGGTGGCTCTCTTCTTCGGAAAGCCGCCCGAGCTCGACCAAATGGGTAAAAACTGGCAGAACTGGCCAGCTTCCGCGCTGGAGCGTCACCGCGCAGCCTTCAGGCAGAATGCGGGGCAGGTTGCCGAGCAAGCCGCCGCCGGTAATATGCGCCAGCCCCTTCAACTGCCCGCCGTCCAGCAGCGCGTCAAGAGTTGGCAGATAGCATTGGTGCGGCTTGAGGAGTTCCTCCGCCGCCGTGCAGCCCAGCGCCTCAACCAGGGTGTCAGTTTCGTAGCGGGCCGTCTCGAAAAAGAGTTTCCGGGCCAGGCTGTAGCCATTGGTATGCAGACCGACCGAGGGCAGCCCCAGCACCACATCGCCCGCGACGATGCGCTTGCCGTCAATAATGCGCGCGCGATCCGCCCAGCCGACGATAAAGCCCGCGACATCATATTCGCCATCGGCGTAAAAGCCGGGCATTTCGGCCGTCTCGCCGCCAATGAGGGGGCAGTTAAACGCTTGGCAGGCGCGCGCAAGTCCGTCCACAACGGCCGCGACAATGCTGGGCGCGAGTCGCCCCGTCGCAATGTAGTCGAGGAAAAACAGCGGCCGCGCGCCCTGCGCGAGGATGTCGTTGACGCAGTGCGCCACAAGATCGTAGCCGACCGTGTCGTGAATGCCGGTGAGGAAAGCGACCCTGAGCTTCGTGCCGACGCCGTCGGCGCTGGCGACGAGCACGGGATCGTCCGCGCCTCTGAAATCAGGGCGAAATAGCGCGCCGAAGCCGCCGATGTCGCTCAGAACCTGCGCGTTGAAGGTTGCCCGCGCCCGCGCCCCAATCCGGCGCTTGGCTTCGTCGGCGGCGGCAATGTCCACGCCTGCGTCGCGGTAAGTAATCACAGCGGCTTTCCCATCAGAGATAGAAATCTTTTTGGTCGGGGTCGCCGCCCTGCGTCAGCTCGCGGAGCAGGCTTTTGACCTCCGCCTGCTCGCGGATGCGAGCTTCATCGTCGCGCAGGAAGGTCAGGCGCAGGTGGTCGCCCTCCCGAATGCCTTCCGGGAGAAGCCGCGCCGGGCAGTCAAAATAAACTTGAGCGTCGTCGTGGAAGATAAGCCGGGCAAAGCCTTCCGTTAGGCTGTCCACCACAAGGCGGCATTCGCTGGAAGCTACGCGGTCATTCATAGGCATAGGGCGTCATCCAAAGCGCGCTAGGAAAGCTTGGCGCGGACGAGGGCATTGATGGCCTTGCCGTCCACGCGCTGACCGGCCAGCTTCGCCATGGCGGCTTTCATCGCGATCCCGATATCTTTCGGGGAGCTAGCGCCCGTTTCGGCAATCGCGGCGGCGACAACGGCATCCAGCGCGTCGGCGCCTGGCGGCGGCGGCAGGTAGCTTTCCAGCAGCTCAAGCTCGGCGCGCTCCTTGTTCGCCAAATCATTGCGCCCGCCTTTGGCAAAGGCTTCCGCGGCCTCGCGGCGCTGCTTGATGAGCGTCGCGAGCAGCGCCGTCGCCTCGGCGTCGTCGAGTTGATGGCGAGCCTCAATTTCCCGCTTTTGGAGCGCCGCCTTGACCAGGCGCAGGGCTTCGAGGCGGGCCGCGTCCCTGGCTTTGAGCGCGGCAGTCAGGTCGGCCAGCAGGCGTTCGCGGATTGTCATAAGCGTCTAGTCGGACAAAAGCGCGAGGTCGCGCAGGTCAAGCGCGCGAACCGTGGGCTTTTCGTGGCTGATTTCAACAACGCGAATGTGACTGGGCAAATACATTTCGCCAACCTTCTCGTACAGCTCGGTGTATTGCGCCACGCTCGCCAAGCGGCCGGTTTCCGGGTCAAAGTAGGTCACAACGTAGTGCTTGGGGAGGTGGCGCCCGTCTTCGGTTGTGACGACTTCGAGCGTGGTGATCACAAAGCGCGCGCCGTGCATCCGGCGGCAGACTTCGGTGATGACGCCGTCCTGAAGGCGATAGCTCGATTCCAGCGGATCGCCCTCGAAGACCAGCTTGACGCCCAGCGCGTTTTCCTCGCCTTCCGCAAAGCGAACTGGATGGTCGGTCGGGACGGGCATGCCGCCCGTCCGTTCCAGCCGGTGGGCAATGTTCATCGCCAGAAGGCTCTGAAGCCACTGAACGCTTTCCGCGCGCGCGCCGGGCAACTCGCAGGCAATGTCGCGGACGCTTTTCAGCGTCACGCGGCCGCTGAGCGTTTGGGCGTCCTCGCGAAACGTCACGGACGCGGTAAACCCGTGGAAACGCTCGTCCGGGAAAGTGGCGCGACGCGCCCGGGCATCGCGTAGAAGCGCTTCCGCTGTCGCCTGGGAACTAGCGGATACGATGACTGGAGCGGACATGGTAAACTTTTTGAAGGCGAGCTCAGATTTTTGAGATAGGTTATGGACCTGCGAATATGCAAGCATAGTCGTGACGGCGGCAGGGCGCAATCCCGGCGAAGTCGCCCTGCGAGGCCAGTCGCGGCGCTTTGACAAGTCTTCCGGGGATTGGCTAGGGTGCAACAATCTTGTACATCGCTTGTGACATACTGTTTCCAACGGCGTCCCCTCGGCAGGAAAGGCAAGAGCTCCTATGGCGCGACAGTGGAAAGACTACTGCGAGTTTGAACCGATCTTTCAGCGCATTGAGCGCATGCGCGTGCTTATTTTGGATAACCTCATCGCCTGCGCGTCTGATCTGAGCGACAAAGCCAGGCGCGAGCCTAACTTTGACGCCGAAGCCTGGGTGGCCGAGGAGCGCAAGATCGCCGGCTTCGCCATAGGGAACATCACGCAGAACATCAACAACCTGATTATGAAGCCCCATTGGCTGGTAGCGCGCCTGAACGAGCTGACCGACGCCAGAGTTGCCGACTTCGATCCGGACGCCATCATCATCAGCGGAACGCTCAGAGACTTCGACCTTTATCATCCCGACTTGATCGCTCGCCTGGAGTCGTTCCTTCGGCGGACGACGATTCCGACGCTTGGCATCTGCGGCGGCCACCAGATTATGGGTCAGGCGTTCGGCGCGCGCGTGGTGACGCTCGATGGTCTTGCCCCATGGGAGAAGCGGTCGGAGCGGATGCGCGAGTATCAGTACTACCTGATCAGCGTGTTGCGCCCGCAAGATCCGCTCTTTGCCGGGATTTTGAACGAGCGCGGGCGGCGACTGCCGAAAAACACGCTGCGAGTGTGGCAGAACCACGGATTGATGCTGGAGCGCGTCCCGCCCGGCTTCTCGCTGCTCGCGAAGAGCGAGCTGACCCGCAACCAGATCATGGTCAAGCGGGGCGATGGGCAGTTGCTCTACGGCGTGCAGTTTCACCTCGAAAAATCCTTCGAGGACTGGCGCAAGCTGCCCAGCCCATGGGAGCACCGCAATGAAAGCCGCGACGGGCGACGCATGTTTGAAAACTTCTTGATTGAAGCGCTGCGACATCGCGGCAAGGCCGACCTGGTGAAGGAAGCGGCGACGCTGCCGCTGTCACCGGTCGTTTCGGCGCGGGACGCCCAGCCCGCTTACGCTTTGGCCGCCAGCGGGCAGCGGCTCAACGGTTACGGCAATGGTCCTGCAAAAGCGCCGGCGCCGCCCTCCCTGACGCCGAGCGAGGTCGGCGGTTCGGAGCCGGCTGAGGAGTACATCGCCGACCGCCTGACCGGGCTATAGGCGACGCCGCGGGCGCGCCCCGGAAGCTGGCGCCCTTGCGACGCTGCCAAAGAAGTTCCCCAAAAGAGCGCTTTCGCGCTTTCCTCGCGCCTGCCGTCGCAGTCCGCATCCGCCAAGGGCGGTCGCTAAAAACTTGCCTTGTGTTGCCTCTTGCGCGCGCTCCAGCCAGGATATATCTTGGCAGGCAGCATTACGTTCTTTGGCTTCGGGTGCCCGGCGCTTCGCTAAGCGTTGGGATAATAGGGAAGCGGGTGTAAATCCCGCGCGGTCCCGCCACTGTAACGCCAATCAGATGTTCGCGCCTCGCTAGAAGGGTCACTGCGCTTGAAGCTGCGCGGGAAGACCGGCGCGAACCGGCGAAGTCAGGAGACCTGCCCGATGCCACGCGCGGAAAGCTTCTCGCGGAAGAAGCGGCGCGGCTAACAGTCTTGTCTGGATGCGCCGGAATGCGGCGCGTCTTCTCAGCCTGTTCGCTTTCCAGCGCGTGTTCTTAAGGTGGGCGTCTCTGTGATTGAGACGCGCTCGGCTGCGTTTGATTCAGCTCTGCGCAGCCAAACTGGATAACGCGCCATGTCGCCCCTGCTGCTCGCCGCCGCCTACGCGCTTGACCGCCTGATTGGCGACCCGCCGCGGCTGCCGCACCCAGTACGCTGGATGGGCGCGGCCATCGCTGCCGGCGAGCGCCTCTTGCGTCCGCTAGCGCGCGGGCCGGCGACGACCTTCCTTGTTGGCGCGGCGTTGACGCTTGCCTTGGTCGGGCTGTCCTACGGCGGCAGTTTGCTCGCGCTGCGCGAGCTGTGCCGATGGTCGCCGGCCGGCGGCGCGATGGTCGCGACTTACTTGGCGGCGACAACGCTGGCCACCAGGGACCTGCTTGATGAAACAGCAAGCGTTGTTAGCCGGTTGCTCGCCGGCGATTTGCCTGGGGCGCGGCGGCGCGTCGCCCGCATTGTGGGCCGCGACACGGACGCCCTCAGCGAAAGCGAAGTTTGCCGGGCCGCCGTTGAAACCCTTGCCGAAAGCGCCTCGGACGGCATCATTGCGCCGCTGTTCTACCTCGCCGTTGGCGGCGTCCCCGCGGCGCTGGCCTACAAAGCCGTCAACACGCTCGATTCCTGCATCGGCCACGCGGATGAGCGTTACTTCTGGTTTGGCAAGTTCGCCGCCCGCCTGGACGACATCGCCAACCTGATTCCGGCGCGGTTGACGGCCGCCTTGGTCGTCGTCGCTGCCTGGCTCAGCGGCGACGACTGGCGCGGCGCGCTGCGCGTCTGGTTCCGCGACGCCCATCGCCACGCCAGCCCTAACGCCGGACGCCCCGAAGCCGCATTGGCCGGGGCGCTCGGCGTCCGGCTGGGCGGCGTCAACCACTACGGCGGCGTTCCCGCCACGACGGCTTTTCTGGGCGACGCCCGCCGCCCGTTGGATATCGCCGCCGTCGAGGCTGCGCGCCGGCTGGTTTCAAGCGTATCGTGGCTAGGGTTCGCCGCCGCGCTCGCATTTTGCCTCTGGAGCGTCCAATGAATCCTTCTCCGTGGTTGTCTGTCCATGGCGGGCGGGTGTTTGAAGCGGCGCGGCGATGGGGCGTCGCGCCCGACCAAATTCTTGATTTCAGCGCTAACCTCAACCCGTGGGGGCCGCCCCAGTCAGTCAAAGACGCCGTCGCGCGCGCCGACTGGACGCGCTATCCCGACGATACGGCGCTACGCGCCGCGTTTGCGCAACGCTACAACCTCGACCCAGCCGCCGTTGTGGTCGGCAACGGCGTGGCGGGCCTGCTGTTTGACACGCTGCGCGTCTGGCGTCCGCGCCGCGTTCTCCTGCTAGAGCCGTCCTTCGCCGAGTACCGCCGGGCGCTTATCGCCGTCAACGCCTGCCTCGTCACCAAGCCGCTGCGCGCCGAGGAACAGTTTCAACCCGACTTCGCGCGCCTTGCGCCGTTGATCCGGGAAGCGCGCGTGGACACGGTCATCCTCAATTCGCCGCACAACCCGACCGGCGCGGCTTATCCGGCCGACCGACTCCTCGACTTTATCCGTACCGTGGCGCAGCACAGCGTGCGCGTCGCGCTGGATGAGTCGTTCGCCGACTATCAGCCTGAAAGCTCGCTGGCGTACAAGGCAGCCAACCTGCCGAACGTCGTCGTCCTGCGCTCATTGACGAAGTTCTACACGATGCCGGGCCTGCGCGTCGGGGTCGCGGTGGCCTATCCGCCGCTGGCGCGCGATCTCCGCCGCCAGACTGCCGCCTGGCCGGTCGGCGCGCACGCGCTCGAAGCCGCCCGCGCCGCGCTTGGCGATGAAGCCTTCGCAACGCGCGCGCGCATCCGCAACGAGTGCGCGCGCCGCGCCTTTGCGCATGCGCTTGATGAGTTGGGCTGCGCGGTGTTTCCAAGCGCTGCCAACTTTCTGCTGATCCGGCTGCCGCGCGGCGCTGGAGCTGAGCTGGCGCGGTGGCTGGAGCCGCATCGCGTCCTCGTTCGCCGCTGCGCGGATTTTGTCGGCTTGGACGACCGCTACCTGCGCCTAGCTGTCCGCGATGACGCCGCCAACGCGCATTTGGCCGCGCTGCTCGTCCGCTGGCTACGCGGGCAAGACTCGCTTGTCTTGACGATTTAGTAAGATTCCTATTTGGTATCAAGATGTATCCTGAAGGAAAGGAACCTAAGCTATGACTTCCTCCATCTTCCGCTGTCTGACGCTGTGCGCGCTCTGGGCGGCGTTGTTAGCCGGAAGCGCCGTCGCGCAGTTAGGCGCTGTTCGCGGGCGGGTCTGCGACGAACAAGGCAGCCCCGTGCCGAACGCCACCATCGTCTTGCAGGGGCGCGATGCCAGCGTCCGCTTGACAACGACCAGCGGCGCGGACGGCGGCTACGCCTTTGAAGGCCTCGCTGGCCGCGACTACCTCGTCGAAGTTGAAGCCTCCGGCTTTGCGCGAGCCACGCGCCGCGTTACCGTCGGCGACGCGGCCGACATTACGCTTAGGATAGAAGGCGTCGCCGATACGGTGGTGGTGACGGCGGCGGGCGCGCCCCAAGCCGTGGATGAAGTCTCGAAAGCCGTGACGGTCATTGACCGGCAAGAAATCCTCGACCGAAACGAATTTGCGCTCTACGAAATCCTGCGCGTCGCGCCGGGGATTCAGATTCTCAACAACGGCGGTCCCGGCGCGTTCACCCAACTGCGGACGCGCGGGCTGCGGCCCGATGCCACGGCGATCCTCTACGACGGCCTGCGCTTCCGCGACGCCTCGACCACGCAGGGCGACGCCACGTCGTTTATGTCCAATCTCAACTTCGCGGACTTCGGACGGGTGGAGTTTCTGCGCGGGTCAGGGTCGTCGCTTTACGGGACGAACGCCGTCGGCGGCGTCGTCAATATCGTCTCCAACAGCGGCGGCGGCCCAACGACCGGCTCGCTGCAACTGGAAGGCGGCGGGCTGGGGATGTTTCGGGGACGGTTTCAGCTTCAGGGCGGCTTGGGCGGGCGGTTTTCCTACAGCTTTGCGACGACGCACCTCAACGTCACGCAGGGCGTCAACGGCTGGACGCCCACCCGCAGCACCGGCGTCCAAGGGACGCTGCGCTACGACTTCACGCCCAACATCTCGCTGACCGGGCGCGTCAACGCTTCGGACGACTTTGTGGCGCTTCAGATTAGCCCCGCCACGACTGGTATTCCAGCGGCGAACTTTCCCTCGACGGGCGTCATTCCGGCGCGGTTTTTGCCCGCCGACCAGGTGCGGCGGCTGATCGCAGGCGCGCCGGCCGCGCAAATTGCGTGGGGCGATACGACCATCATTCCCAACCGGCAGGATCCTGATAATCGCCGGACATCCGACTTCGCGATGGGCGCGGTTATCTTCAGTCACGCCATCAATCCAGTGGTTGGCTACCGCGTGGCGTGGCAGCGCGTGCATACGGCGCGCGTGTTCCAAAACGGCCCGGGCGGCTTTGGCTTCCAGCCAACGACCTCAAACTTTCTCAACTACATTGGCGACATTGACACCGTGGACGCCCGCGTCAATCTGCAACCGACGCGCTGGCTCGCGTTTACGGCCGGCTACGAGTTTGAGCGCGAAGCCTATTTTGACCGGCAGGACAACCGGCTTCCTGACCCGCTTCGGCGCGTGGACGTGCAGACCAGCATCAGTCAGAACGCCCACGCCGGCTACTTTCAGGCGCAGTTTCGGTTGCTTGACGACCGGCTCCAGCTTGCCCTGTCAGGTCGGTCGCAGGGCTTTCGGTTGAATCGCCCGACATTCTTGGCGACGGGGACGGCCAACGCCTACGCCAACGTTCAGCTCAAGGCGCCGCCGACGGCCTATACGGGCGACATATCGGCGTCGTATTTCGTCGCCGCAAGCAAAACCAAGCTGCGCGCCCACATCGGCAACGCCTATCGCGCCCCGGCGCTCTATGAGCGTTTCGGCGGCGGCTTTTTCAGCAATCCGGCGACGGGGTTGGTCAACTTTACGCCCTACGGCGATCCGTTCCTCGCGCCCGACCACTACAACTCGTTCGACGCAGGCATTGATCAGTACCTTTTCCGCGACCGCTTACAGATTGGGCTAACCGGCTTTTATACGCGCGTCATCCAGATCACGGCCTTTGACTCCAGCGGCGTGCTGAATCCGCGAA
>NKPT01000352.1 GCA_002254845.1 Chloracidobacterium sp. CP2_5A
ATTCCCGGCTTTTTGTCCTAGTGTTTTTGTTATCCACGTGCGGAAGTGTCGAATGGCCCACGTCAATACCGTTCACGCGCTGCAGCCCGCCGCCGGCGCGACCAAAGCGGTGGTACAGTTCGTCGCCGCCTTGCGCGCGGATACCTTGCCGGCCGAAGTCGTCCACTACGCCAAACGGCATCTGCTCGACACGATCGGCGTGATGATCGCGGGCGCGGCGGGTGATGTGGCTTCGCGCGCGGAAGCGGCAATCGCGTCGGTGCGCGCGCCGGGGACCATTCCGGTGCCGGGACGCGCGCGGCGCG
>NKPT01000121.1 GCA_002254845.1 Chloracidobacterium sp. CP2_5A
TGTTGCGGATTCGCCGGCCTGCGCTTTCGCGTGATGGCTGCGTGATCCTGCGCCGGAATAATCCGCGCCCGTCGCGTGTTTCAATCGCGCCCGTAGCCTGAACTGGGCGTTTCGTTCAACCCTTGGGGGAGTTCATGAAGCTAGTCATCTCGACGCTCTTCGCCGGTTTCGCCCTGGCCGCCGCGATCCCGGCGCAGGCGCAGTTCGCCAAGCCCGAAGACGCGATCCGCTATCGCCAGTCGGCCTTCGTGCTGATGGGCAACCACATGGGCCGGATCAACGGCCAGCTGAAGGCCGACAAGCCCGACGTGGCGGCGATCCAGCGCAGCGCCGCGATCGTCGAGTTCGCGTCCAAGCTGCCGTACGAGGCCTTTGTCGCCAATACCGAATCCGGCGGCACGCCGCCGACGCGCGCCAAGCCCGAGGTGTTCAAGGACAGCGCCAAGGTCGCCGACTTGCGCGACAAGATGCAGGCCGAGGTAGCCAAGCTCGCCACCGTGGCCAAGAGCGGCGACGTGGCCGCGATCCGCGCGCAGTTCGGCGAGACCGGCAAGTCGTGCAA
>NKPT01000051.1 GCA_002254845.1 Chloracidobacterium sp. CP2_5A
ACGCTCGTCAGCGGCAGCTCGCCGACATTGTCGAGGTCGTTCTTGATGAAGTTTACCACCGCTCGAACATTGTTGTTGGCCTCGACCAGCGCGGAGTTGTTGCGGTTGGTCTGGAGCGCTATCGTCAGCGTCCCCATCACGGCCGCCATGGCGATGGCAAGAATGCCTGCCACGACCAGCAATTCAACCAGCGAGAAACCGACCGCGCGGCGGCGCGAGCGTTGAGTGGCAATAGGGCGTAGTCGCTTGTGAGACGGCATAGACGGCAAATCCCTGAAATTTAATCTCTGACTGGAAAATCAATCTGACTGGCGAAGACGCGCTTTTGGGGGCTTCGCTGAATTTTGTCAGGCGCCAGCGCGCTACTCGGCTACTTGGCGCGATCCGCTCACCCAGACCCCTTGGCCGGCAACTGGGCCGCCGGCATTCTTCCACATCGTCACGCGCCCAGTGAGTCCAAAAACAGTCAGGCCTCTCGCGTCAAAACTCCGCTTCTGGGGGCTCCCGGAGGTGCAGCTGATGAAAATCACGCCGTTGAACGGGATGTTTTTCAGGTTCGAAGTTGGATCGGCGGTGGGCGGCGTGTTAATGATTGAGCCGTCGCTTTTGAAGGTCAGAATGGCGCTGTCGCCGCTCATGCCGACGTCCACGCCAAGCCCCTCTAGAAAGCTGAAGGAATTGCTTGCGAAAGAAAGCTCGGGCAGCCTCAGGATAGTCTCGGGAGGAGTCGGAATGCCGGTTCCTGTATCCGTGGTGCGCGCGAACCGATAGTCCAGAGGCAGGCTTTCCCGTCTAACGACCGTCGCCGTCGTGACGTAGGGCGTGCCGCCAGCGACCACGTTGCGGGCGTCGTTGACATAGCGGATGACGACATACCCGTCAGAGCCTTCGCTCGGCCGGCGAAACAGTATCATCTGATAGGTGTTGCGCTGCGCTATCGCCGTCGCGCGCGTCTCCCGAATCGCCGCCGCCAAGTCGCTCGCCGTCGAGTCGGCTGCGAGGGCCTTCCGGTAGGAAATGACGAAAATGCCTGAAATGGCGGCTAAGACCCCAATGAGCGCGGCGACGACGATAATCTCGATGAGCGAGTAGCCGCGTTCCTGACGGCCGAGCTTGTGAAGGTTGCCTTGCATAATTGACCTCGCGCCATGGCGTGCTTTGCCAAACTTGCTGGGGCAAGCTATGTGCCAAGGCTCGCGGTCGCTTGAAGCTTTTCATCAAAAGATTGACAAGGAAGGCTTTATGAGAAAAAGGCAAGAGGCGAGCCAGGTCTTTTAGGCTCGGCGGCGCGAAGAGTTGTTACTTTTGGTAACGACCTTTAGACGATGACAGCCCGCCGGCGACCGGCGACGCGCTTGTAAAGAAGCGTCAGGGCGACGATGGACAGGCCGCGGATGCTGAACCACGCGACCGGTAGCCAGAGCCATTTGCCAGTTAGCGCGCCGAGCGCCGCGATCATCGTCCCGCCAGCCAGAATCGCCAAAAAGCCAACGCGAGCAATGTTGAAGATGGTGACCAGGAGCGGCGCGGGGCGGTAGGGGTAAACATAATCCGCCAGCAGGAGGCAAATGGGCATCGCCAGCGTGGAAACGATGCCGGCCAGACTGATCCATCCGGAGATGCCGGCCATAACGGTCTTATCCCAGTGTTCCGAGAGCGGATCAGGCTGAAATCCCGTGAAGGCGGCGATTCCAGCCATGACGCCAAAGATGGTCAGCAAGCTATCCACCGTGATGTTGAGGGCGGAGTTGAGTGTCGCGCTAGGGGGCGCGTTGCTCAACGAGCCGGCCGGCGCGCTGCTGAGCGAAGCTGCCGTCGACGCTCCGGATGCGCGGGGAGGCGGCGTCCGCAGTCCGCCGGCGCCGGACGCGAGCGGACCGGTCACGGGCGCGAAGCTGCCGGTGACCGGGCGCGGCGGGGCCAGAGCGTCCGCCGGCGCCATAACCGTTGTCTTGTGAGTGAGTCGGATGTCCATCGCTAGATCGTCGTTGCCCATGACAACCGTCCGCGCCTGGTCGTTCCAGCCCGGGGCCGTAAAGCGAATGCGATACTCGCCCGGCGAAAGGCGTAACTCCAGCTTGCCGTTGGCATTGGTCTTGCCCCGAAAATCGCCGTCCACTTCGACGTTGCAGTTGCCGGGAACGCTGTTGATGAACAGCGTCGGGGCGGTCGCCTGCGCTTGGGCGGCTGGGCTCGCCGCCGTCTTGGGGAGAATCGCCGCCTCCAGCTCGGCCAGTAGCTCGCGCGCGCTCGATTGCCGGTTGGCCGGGCTTTTCGCCAGGGCGCGCAAAATGACCGATTCCAATGCCGGCGAGACTTCGGGGTTGCGCGCTCGAATGCTCGCCGGCGTCTGAGTCAAGTGACCGGAGACAATGGCCGCGAATGAATCGCCGCGAAACGGCACATCCTTCGTCAGCATCTGGTAGAGGATGACGCCCAGGCTATAGATATCCGAGCGCGCGTCCACCGGCTTAGATGAGCATTGCTCCGGGGACATGTAAAACGGCGTGCCCATGATGCCAGTCTTCAAGTCGGCCTGGTCATCGCCCAGAATCTCGTCATTGAGGATTTTCGCCAACCCGAAGTCGAGCACCTTGACCGTCATTTCCGGCTCTTTAGGCGCGGCGGCGGGGTCGTCTCCTAGCACGAGTCCGAGGTCTTCCAGGCTGCGCGCCGCGTCCGGCTCATAAACCATGATGTTGGCCGGCTTGAGGTCGCGGTGAACAAGCTTCAGGTCATGCGCGGCGGCGATGCCAGCGATGGCTTGCCTGAGAATCTTAAGCGCCCGCGTCGGCGCCATGGGAGCTTCGCGGAAGATAATCTCATTGAGCGGACGCCCCTCGGCGTACTCCATCACGATATAGCGCGTCCCGTCCGCCGTGACGCCAAAATCCAGCGCGCGAACGACATTGGGGTGCTCGATGGCGCTGGCCGCCCGCGCCTCGCGCTGAAACCGGCTCGCGGCGGTGGCATCCGTCGCGGCGTATTCCTGGAGGAGCGTTTTGACGGCGATGGTGCGCCCCAAGTGGATATGCTTGGCGCGATAAACCGCGCCCATGCCGCCCCGACCAAGGCATTTTTCAAGCTGGTACTTGTTGTCAAGGACAAGTCCGCCGCGTAGCGACTGCGCAAGAGGCGCCCCATCTTGAGGGCAGACTGCAAGACTATCCTCGAAGCAGTGTTTGCACTTGGGACACTCTTTCATAGGCGGTCGTGAACGGATTGGCGCTAAGCCGGGTCGTCAGCGCGCGCTAAAAAGCTCCACTCGAAGTTAGGCGCAGACATTTATCACACGTTGGGCGCGAAGCGTCCAGTCGTCGGCGGCAAGTTCACGGGGGCGGCAGGACCATTCGCTCGCAGGGCGTTCCAATGATGACCATCCCATCCGGCCGCGTGACAATCGGGCCATAGATAAAGAGCCATTCGTCGTAGGTGACATCCTCGCCAAACAGCGTTGTGAAGGCAGGCTTGGGGGAGCTCCCGACGACGCCGACAATCGGCCTTTGGGAGGCGAACCCGTCATCGTCGTCGTCGAGCGGTTCCGAGGTCGAGCTTCCGCCGAGCGGATCGAAATCGCCGCCAAAGCTCCCTTGAGCCAGCGCGCTGGCCGTGAGCGCGACGTAGTTGGCTGGAACCGGCTGCCCCGTGAAGGATGACCAGCGTTCAAGATAGCGGCGGATGAGCGGGTCGCCAATGCGTACCGCTCGCCATTCGCTGCCCGTAAAGGGGTCGCTGATAGCCGATGGGCGCAGCAGTCGCAGGCGCAGTCCATTGATGTTGACTTCCTTGGTCAGGTCGCTGAGCTTGAGCGGGAAAGGCGCGCTGGGGTTCAGCGGAGCGATGCGCCCGGCGTTGTTGTAGCGGGCGATGGCCCGCGCCACGGCGCACCCGCGAACGATAAACTCCGCCTCGCGCTCGCGCTGCCGCTCGGCTTGGCTGGTGTCGGCGGTCATCGTCAGCAGGATGACCATGACCGCCAGGGCGAAAATGAGAAATAGCAGCATGTAGCCGCGCTCCCGCCGGCGCGCGAAGCGTCTGTCGCCGCGCCGCTTTCGCGGCGCCCATCTGGATTGAGCCGTGAGCATATGGTGGGCCTGCTCCGCGAGTTCCTGAGAGCCCGCGCGCGCGAAGCTGAAGCTACTGAGGCGCGCGCACGCGGCTGAAGGGACGCGCCGGTATTTGCCGCGCGCTCGTCTGACCGCTGTTGGCAGGCAGGGCGTTGCCAGGGTCTATCATCAGCGGAAGCGCGCTCTGGGGCTTCATCCCCGGCTGAAGATTTATGCCTGGCTGCGGCTTCATTTCCGGCTGACCGGCGGGTTGCCCCTGAGGGTTGTACTGAGCCGGCGGCTGGTAGGTCTGCGGCGCTGGATAGACTGGCGCTGGATAGCCGATGGCCGGCGGCGAATTCATCCCGCCGCCGGCCATCGGCGGGCCGCTCGACAACAACAAGGTATGGCTGACCCCGGGCAGTTGGGTATCTTCGACGACAACTTGGTCGCGCGTGACGGTTTTGACCCGGAACCGCCCAAACGGCTCGCTGGGGCGGACGGTTTGATACTCGGTGTCGGTGGCGATCACGGCGCGCGGATTTTGACCGCCGGCATCGGTTACGAGACCGATGTAGCGATATTGGTCATTGGGATTGGGCGGCGCTTCGACCATCAGCGTCAAGTCATTAGAGTGCCATTTCGCTTCTTGTCCCGGAACAATGACGCGCACGGTCACGCTGCGCGCCTGGGCCGTCATATCCGGCGTCAAGCGCGCCCGGAGCTGGTTTTCGGCGGCGCGCTCGGCCGCGATAAGCTGCCCGTCCAGGACTAGGCGCGCTCCTTCCGGCAGGGGCTGCCCTTGTACGAGGAGCTCGTAGCTGAGCGTCGAGCGCGCATACACCCGTTGCGGCGAGAGCGATTGGAGCGTGATCGGCGGCGGCGGCGGCGGCGGAACTGGCTTGGGCGGCGGCGGCGGCGGATACTCAAAGATGTTGCGCGGGGCGTCCGGCACTGCGGGCGGCGGCGGCGAGTCAAGCGTCGCCCGGGCCATGCGGACGAGAATGCCATTCGTGACCGCGGGCGGCGGCGCAGTGGTCTCTCGCTTCGCTCCGTCCCCTTGCTCTAGGTCGGTGGCCCGGATGAGCCCAGGGCGAAGCGGGGCGACTCTTCCCGAGGGCGTTTCGCCGGTCCAAAGCCATACGTAGAGCAGGGCGGCCAGCGAGCCGACAAAGAGCGCGCCAACAATAACGGTTTTCTGCGCTTGGTTCATGGCTGCCGACCTACACCTACAGTTTGGGCGGCAACGCGCCGCGGCGCGCGCGCCGGAGAGGCGTCGCCGGAAGCGGTTGCCGGCGGATCATTCCGAAAATAGGCTGTCAGCGCGAGCGTCACCGCCGTTTCTCCAGAAGCGGTCGCCGGGCGCTCCGCCGCCGGGCCGACCCCGCCGCCGGGCTTGGCTTCGATTTCTCCAGGGGTGAGGCTCATAAGCTGCAACAGGAGAAACTGGCGGCTTTGCTCCAGAGACTGCATAAAGCGCCGGATGTTTTGATACGGTCCGGAAATGCCGAATCGGACATCGAGCGCCGGATAGCTCTGGACGTCTCGTTTGCCCGAAGACGAGCCGCCGGGCGCGGCTTTGTCCTGGCCAGTCATCGCGAAGGAGACGGTGTCAGTAAGCTTGACTTCGTGCCTGCGGGCCAGCGCGTTAATTTCATCAATCAGCGCGAGTTGCCCAATGCGGGCGTCCCGGAGCCGCTCGCGCTCGAAGCGACGCCAGTTCTCCATAGCGCCGGCAAAGGCAGCCGCTTCGCGCTCGATCCGCTGTCGCTCGATGCGCGCCGCCTCGGTTTGGCGGCGGATGTCGCTAGTTTCCCGGGAAATGTCGCCAATCCGCTGGCTGAGCGGCGAAACCAGCGCTTCATAGCTGGCTATCGCGCTGACCAAGCCGAGGAAAAAGGCGACCAGGCCCAGCCACTCCGGCAAGCGCAGATAGCCGCTGCGCGCCACGGTGCCCCTCCACCCCAGCCAAGCCAGCGAATATCGTCCGAATCGGTTCATCGCTTGGCCTCCAGGAGCGCCGGACCGTCCGCCGCCGGGCGGTTTCCGTTGGGGCGATAGCGCCCGCGCAAGGTGAATTCAACCTCTTTTTTTCCTCCAGACGACCGCTCGTCGTTGGGATTCGCCTGCGTATTGGGATCGAAACGGAAAATGCCTCGCTCGTCGCAGCCGCGGATGAAGGCCGTCACCGCTTCCGGCTTAGGCGCGCGAACGGTCATGATGAACGGCACCTCCTGTGACCCCGGCAGGGGCGTATCCGCATCCTTCTCCGTCTTAGGCTGGTTGCCCGGCGCGGCTGCCGACTCGCTGTCCGTGACAAAGGCAATCTGCATAACGCGGATGTCGGACGGCAGTTGCTGTTCCATCTGAAGCAGCAGGCGGGACCAGGAAAGCTCCTTTCGCTCAAGTAGATAGAGCGCCTCGCGCATGGCGCGAGCCTGTTCCGGCGCAGGCTGAAGCCCGGTCTCGGCGCTCCGCGCGCGCGACTTGGCGAGTTGAGCCTGCTCGCGCTCCAATGCGGCGCGCGAGGCGTCGCGAAGCTCGATGTAGCGCTGCTCGTCGCCGGCCAGTTGCGCGTAATGCCGACTTGTCAGGGTAACGGCCGCCAGAAGCAGCCCGAAGGCGGCCGTCAGCCCAAGCCAGAAGAGCCGCCGATTGCGAAACGGCGTCGCTGAAAGATTAAGGCGATGGATGTAGGCGGTCGTCATAGGTTTCGTGTTCGGCTGCGCCCCGCTATCAGTCAAGTCATGAGTCAAGTCATCGGCGGCGGCGCTGGCGCGTCAAACGTCGTCAAGCTGTGCCGGTTCCTCTGAATTTCGTTCGCTTTATCTTCTAAGGCGGCCATTCCCTTCCGGCAGTTCCGCGCCGGAGCATCATGACGGGTTTGCTCTCATTTGCAACCCTCAGCGGGCGCCGGTTGCGTGTCGGCCGGCGCTTGGCTAAGCTCGCTTGTCCATTACAGCAGTCTCGCTATTTGTTGGGAGGCGCTTTGAAAGTTTACTCAACCAAGTGGTGCACCGATTGTATGCTCGCCAAGCAGTTTCTCAAGCAGCGCGGCGTGGCTTTCGAGGATGTTCTGCTTGAGAGCAACCCGGCGGCTAAGTCGCGCATTATTGAGCGTCTCGGTCGGTTGGCAAAGGTTCCGGTCATCGAGATCAACAACCGGATGTTTTCTCTCAACCCGTTTGATCCAAATCGCTTAGCGGCAGAGTTGAGCGTTGACGCCGCGCCGCTGAGCGAAGACGCCAACTGAGCCCGGCCGCGCCATCCCGCAATCGGCTTTCGCGGTTACATCTCTCCGGCCGGTCGTGGCTGCTCGATGGTGTGGTGCTCAGTCGGGCTGTCCGCTTCGAGAGCCGACCACGCCGGAGGCGCTGGAACTGATGGCGGCGTCGCCCGCATCGCCGGCGATTGCCCGCTCACTTGGACCAGATTGCGCCCGCGCCGCTTGGCTTCATACATGGCTTCGTCGGCCCGCTCAATCAAGTCATTGACCCGCGTCGCGTCGCTAGGGTAGCTGGAAATCCCGATGCTAATGGTCAAATGCAGCTTGGCGCGGGGATCATGCAGCGAGGCGGTGAAGGGAACGCTTTCAATCGCCATTCGGATGCGCTCGCCGGCTTCATGAGCGCGGACGCGATCGGTTTCGGGGAGCAGCGCGATGTATTCCTCTCCGCCGTAACGCCCGGCAACGTCTGAATCGCGCAGCGTCTGCCGGATGACGCCCGCCACTTCGCGCAGAACCTGGCTCCCGACCAAGTGGCCGTGGGTGTCGTTGACCCGCTTGAAGTAGTCAATATCCATCATGAGCAGGCCGAAAGAGTGCCCATAGCGCGTGGAGCGGGCCATTTCGCGCTCCATTTCCAGGATGAAGCTCTTGCGCGTGAGCAGCCCGGTGAGATCGTCGTGTGTGATGAGGTCGGTGATCCGGCGGTGAAATTCCTCGTCAATATCGTCCAGGAACGTGAACTTGAGAATGTGACGACCGATGGAAAACTTGTCGCCGTCGTGCAGGAGCACCGGCTCGCCCGGCACAAGCGGAATGCCATTGAGCTGCGTGCCGTTCGTGCTGCGCAGATCGGTGAGCCAGTATTGAAAGTGCCCGGTCGGAGTTTCGCATCGCTCGACTTTCGCATGCAGCCGCGACGCTTCGTCATCGTTTTCGAGTCGCAGCTCGGCGTCCGAGCCGCGACCAATGCGCAAGACGTTGCGCTCGATGCGCAGAGAGCTGCCAAGGTAATCGCCGCGCATGTGAACAAGCGCCGGCCGAGCCTGCCGCGGGCGAGCAAGCGGGTTGGCTTGCAATTTTTGCGTCCGACTGAGACTGTTCACTGCGTCAGAATAGCCCCAAGCTTTGTCATCTATCAAGATGTGTCATAAGCGGATCGTTGCTTTGGCTTGACGCGAGAATCTTGACACGAAAAGACAGCCGCCGCGACATGCTCCTTGAACCAGCCGTTCACCGTATCGTTTTGCCAAACGGATGCGTCGCTTTACTTGCCGAACAACCTAGCCTGCCGGTCGTCGCCATGTACGCCATTGTCGCCTACGGCTCGCGCTATGAGCCGGACGCCCAAGCCGGACTGGCCTCGCTGGTGGGCGACTTGCTCGACGAGGGAACGGAAACCCGCGCTGCCCAGGATATCGCCTTGGCTATCGAAGCGACAGGCGCGCGCCTGAATACCTTTGGCGGCTATGCTCGGAGCGGCTTGAGCCTGACGGCGCTGCGGGATGACTTTCCGCAGTTGCTGGACGTGGCGGCCGACCTGCTGCGCCATAGCCGGTTTCCCGAAGAGCGGTTCGCCCAGTGTCAGGCGCGGCGGCTGGCCCAGCTTCGGTCGCGCGCGGATGACGCCCGAACCGTCGCCTCGGACGCCTTCGACGAGCTGGTGTATCTTGGGCATCCGGCGCGGCGTCCCATTGTCGGCTATGAGTCCACCGTCTCAGCGCTGACGGCGGATGACGCGCGGTCGGCCTACGCTCGCTTTTTCGCGCCCAACAATCTGCTAGTTGCGGTTGTCGGCGACCTGCCCGTTGCCGAGATGGAGCGCCGCTTGCTCGAAAGCCTAGGCGACTGGCCCGCCGCGCCTGGCTTTTCGCTCCCCGCCGCGCCTCCGGTCGAGCGCCAAGCCGCGCCGCGACAGCGCGTGATTCCGCGGCCCGACAAAGAGCAGATTCACATTCTGCTCGGTCACTTAGGCATTCCCCGCGCCCATCCTGACTACTACGCCCTGCGGGTCATGGATGTTATTTTGGGCGATAGCCCGGGGATGACGGCGCGGATCCCGCGCCTCCTGCGCGACGATCTGGGGCTGGCCTATACGACTTATGCCAATATCACCGCCACGGCCGGGGTTGATCCGGGGCGCTTTGTCGCTTACGTCGGCACATCGCCGGAGAACCAGTCAAAGTCCATCGCGGCCATTCGGTCTGAGCTGGAGCGCATTCAACAAGAGCCGGTGGCGCCGGAAGAGCTGGTCGCCGCCAAGGCCTACCTGACCGGCAGTTTTGTTTTTAATTTTGAAACCAACGCTCAGCGCGCGCTGTTTTTGATTGAAACCGAGGTTCACGGGCTTGGCGCGGACTACGCGCGGCGTTATCCCGCCTTGATTGAAGCCATCACCGCGGAGGACATCCTGCGCGCCGCGCAAACCCATCTGAACCCCTTGGCGCTGACCACGATTGTTGCGGGTCCAGTCGCCGCGGATGCCGCCTGAAGCCCTTTTGGTTGGAGGCTTTATAGAGAACCTCATGGTGGAATTACCGCTCTCCCCCCGGAGCCGGCGACTCGGCGGCGCTCCAGCCGCGCTCGCGCTCGGCGCGCTGACGCTCGGCGTGGCCTGCAAGTCGTCGCCGAGCGCGACGGTCGTTCCGGTCGCCGAGCCGGCGCTGCCGCCCGCGACGGCCGCGCCGCGCGAAGCCGCGACGCCATTTGACGCCAATCGAGCGTTCACGCTCGTCGAAAAGCAAGTCGCGTATGGCCCGCGCCCGGCCGGCTCGGTCGCTTTGGGCAAGCTGCGCGAGTGGATGATAGAGGAGTTGAAAAGCTACGGGCTAAAGGTGACGACCCAGCCCTTTACGGCCAAGACGCCCTCGAAGAAGTTCCCGACCATCCGCATGGAAAACGTCATTGCCGAGTTGCCCGGCAAAAGCGAGGACGTTTTGCTCATCGCCAGTCACTACGACACGAAATACATGGAAGATGAGGTCTTTGTCGGGGCCAACGACGCCGGATCGAGCACCGCCGTGGTGCTGGAGCTTGCCCGCGTCCTGGCGGCCATGTCGCCGGAAGAGCGCGGCTTTCCCCATACGCTACAGTTTGTCTTCTTTGATGGCGAGGAGGCGGTCGTCGAGTGGGAAGGCAACGACAATACCTACGGCTCGCGGCACTTTGTCGAGAAACTCCAGGCGAGCGGACAAGCTAAGCGCGTCAAGGCGATGATCTTGCTGGATATGATTGGCGACGCCGACCTTGCCATTCCAAAGGAGTATCAATCTTCGGCTTGGCTGGCGAATATCCTGCATGAGACGGGACATGAGCTTGGCTATGGCGCGCATTTTCCGAAAATGACGCACGTCATCGCCGATGATCACCTGCCGTTTCTCCGGGCGGGGATTCCGGCGGCGGACTTAATTGATTTCGCCTACGGCAAGGACGAGGTCAACTTTGGACCTGGCGGGCCTGACAACGCTTACTGGCATACGGCGCGGGATACGGTGGACAAGCTCAGTCCGCGCAGCTTGAAAATCGTCGGGGACACGGTGTTGCGGGCGCTCCCGAAAATTGCGAGGGTGGCGCGGTAGCTTGCTTCCTCGATCACTCAAATTGCCAAAGGGCAACCCTTGCGCGTCTCCTCGGCAAGCGCTTCAATCATTGGCCTCTTCCTCGTCATCCATATCAGGCGCGACGGTTGGCTCTTCGGCGCTTGGCGCGACACGCTGGCGCGCTTTGGCGCGACTGGCGACAGCCGCGCCGCGATAGACATCGCCAGCAATAGAAGAGGCGCTGGAGCCGCGCGCCGTCGAGCCTTTGGTAATCACCGTGACGAGCAATCCGGGCCGGTCGGGGGCGTCCGCAAAGGACACGAATAACCCGACGCGCGTCCGAGCGCCAAAGTCACAAATGCAGCTTCCGGTCTTGCCGGCGACGCCGAAGGCGGCCGCGCCGGAGCGCCGCGCCGTGCCGCGCTCAACCGCGCCAATCAGCCCAGCCAGCAGGTCGCCGCGTAGTGGCTCGGAAAGCGCCAGCTTCCGAACGGGGATGGGCTTGAAAGTCGCTCTCTCGCGCGGGGCGCGGAGGATCTGCGGGCGATAAAGCGTGCCTCCGTTGGCAATGGCGCTGATAAAGGTCGCCAACTGGATGGCCGTAACGCCAAAGCCGTCGCCGTGACTGCAGGTCCGTCCCATGTCCGCCGGCGCGCGCTGCGGAATGATCCCATTGGCTTCGCCTGGCAGATTGATGCCGGTCTTGTGGCCAAAGCCAGCTTGGCGAGCGTAAGCGACAACCCGCTCAAAGCCGAGTCGCCGCCCTAGGACCTGAAAGTACTCGTTGTTGGAGCGCGCCATCGCCGAGCGCAGGGTCCAAGTCTGTCCCCCGACCGTGATTTCCTCGTCAGCAGCGGCGAGCTTTTCCTGAAGGGCGGCGTAGCCGGTCAGCACCTTGATGGTCGAGCACGGCTTGAAGAGCGTCCGAACGGCCCATTGCTGGTTGACGATGCTGAGCACGCGACCCGTCGCTGGCTCCATGACAACGACCGTGCCGGCGTGGTCGCCAAGCGCGTCGAGAGCGATCTGGCGGATGGTTAAGTCTTCGCCCCGCAAGTCGTCTTTCTCGATGTTGGCTTGCGCGGATTGCCGCAGGCTTTCGTCGATTGCCCGGATGCGAGCCAACTCGGCCAGCCGCGCTCGCTCGGCGCGCCGGCGCATCGCTGCCCGCGCCTCTTCCTCCCGGGCGCGGCGGCCGCCCGTCGCCTGCGTCGCGTAGCCGCGGCGCGGATTGGCCCAGCGCTTCGCCATCGCGGTTTTCTCCGCCGAAATCCGAGTCCGCCTGTCGCGGGTCGCCTGCTGACGGAGAGTCGCCGATTGGCTTGCGGCGACTTTCGCCTTTTGCGGCTGATGCGCTTTTTGCGGCTGATGCGCTTTCCGGCAGGGATTGCCGGACGCCTTCGCGCTTGGGGCGGTCAAAGGCTTGGCCCTAGTCGCCTTGGATTGGCCATTTTTCCGAGCCGCGTTCCGGGCCGTCGACTTTTGAGCGGAAGCTCGCCAGCCTGGCCCTTTTGAATCGCGCGCGGGCTTTGGCTGCAGCGCTCGCTCCCGGGCCGGGGCAGCCAGCCCGGCAAGCAGCGTCAAGCTGATGATCAGCCATCCTCTCCAAATGAGGCCGGCGCTCGCGCAGCGCTGGCGCGTCCTCGCTCGACTGACCATCTCGAGGCTCCTTCTTCGAGATTTCATTTAAAAAGGCGACGGCCAGGAGACATTGGCGTATAGTCCAAGTGTCCCCTGGCTGTCGCTGAATAAGGCTAAAAGCGTTAAGTGTAGCGATGCGCGTCTGCGGACGGCGTCAATCCATCCGACGCTTGCGCATGCTGGAACGTTGCCGCTTTCGGGCTAGCTCGGACTTGAGACGCCGCTTTTCGCCCGGCGGCACGAAGAAGCGATGCCGCTTGACATCGGCAATGATGCCTTCGCGCTGCACCATCCGCTTGAATCGCCGCAACGCGCTGTCAATGGACTCATTTGGCGCCACTTCGACAACGGCCATGCGAGTTTTTCACCACCTTGCTGCTTCACAATTTATTTTTGAAGCGCATTATGATGCTCGGCTGAAAAAATATTTGTCAAGGCGTCGCCCGCTGGCGGAACCTTTTGGTCGCCGGCGCGTCTATCAGGACAGCGCCCAGCGCTAGCGTCAGGCTCTCCCTAAATTGGGGGCCAAGTGTCAGCGATTCTATCTCAAACTCATCTTTGCCCTTGGGAAAAGCTTTACGTAAGCCGCGAGACCGGCAATGCGCTGCGGAAGCGAGCGGCTCATCCCGAGGCAGCGCCCAGCGCTGACTCTGACCCGTACGGCTACAAGGCTTGCGTCGGCGGAAACTCGTCCGCAGCCCCGCAATGCGGCGACATCGGCGGCTCGGCAAGGAGAATGCCGGCGCTTTCGAGCGGCTCTGCTAGTGTTTCGGGCTGCCGCCCCGCTCTGCGAGGCGGACAACGCGCTGGATGTAGGGTGTCTTTTTCGCCGCTTGAGCTCAACGTTGATGAGGAGCTACGCGAGCTGGCGGCGTTTAGCGGATGGGGCGCTGACCGCGGATTACTCGCCGGCGAGCGGCGAATTTTTTCCGGT
This sequence comes from Chloracidobacterium sp. CP2_5A, assembly GCA_002254845.1. Classification (GTDB taxonomy): domain Bacteria; phylum Acidobacteriota; class Blastocatellia; order Chloracidobacteriales; family Chloracidobacteriaceae; genus Chloracidobacterium. The sequence goes on from NKPT01000051.1 coordinate 13,387, forward strand.
TTCATCAAACGGAACCGCTTGGCGCGGCATCGTCTGCAGCGGCCTTGCTGGATAGGCGGCTAGACGCGAAGCTCGATGCCCGAGCGCCGTTGAGCCACATCCGGCAACTGCCGGAAGCTTACTCTGAAGCGCTGACGCCGCGCTTGGCGGAGGAATGACTGGCCTCGAAAATCGCCACGGCGACTGGATCGACGCTCGATTTCGGACGCATGAGCCTCCGCCGCGACATGCAATGAAGGAGGCTGTTTCGCAAGCGACTAGGCGTAGACATCAATAAAGGCTTGGATGTGTAATTTCGGCGCAAAAGGGAGTCAAATTCGGGCGGGACGACTATTATTTAAGGGCAAGTCCGGCGATCGGCCGCTGGATATCCTGAAACTCGAAGCTCAGCTTGGCTAACCTGGCTTTCGCAATGTCGAGAGGGTCATAACAATGAACGATTTCAATCCCATTTCTGAAACAGCCTCCGCAGTTGGCGCGGCCGAGCCGGATGCGCCGCCGCCCCATATCCACATCCCCGACTTTGCCGGATTCCGCATGGATCCATTTCTCATTCGCTTATTCGGCAGTCTCCGGGATGTCGCCCGGGACCTCATCCGCGACCCGCGCAAGCTTTTCTGGCACGAGCCGACGCCCGCCGAGCTTGAGATGTTTTCAGCCAGGCTCTACTTCGAGCCAACTTACCGAAGCTTGTTCCGCAACTTGGCCGCTTTTTTGCGCCAGCCAAGCGCTTTTCTAAGCCGTAAGCTCTCGACGCCCATTCCCGACGGGCTCAAGCTGACACAGGTTGACTTTCCGACGCTGGCGGCGCGTGTCGCGCTTGAGTCCCGTGACGCAATCCGCAGCGCGCGTCCCAGCCCCAGACGCTACCTCGCGGCGCAGTTCGCCCTGACTCAGGCCGAGCGCCGACGAGCGCAGCTCTTCGGCTTGTGCTTTCTATTCGCCTTTTTCGTGATGTCGGGGCTGATCGGCGTAATGATGATGTGGCCAGCGCCAGCCCCCCCCGTCGCTCAGCAAGAGGAGAAGGAGGAGCTCCAGCTTATTTCCATGCTGGAGCTTCCGCCGCTCCCGCCCCCGCCGCCGGATGACCGCGACAGCGGCGGCGGCGCGGGCTTTGGGCTGAAGACGCCCGGCAAGGGCGGCGGCGGCGGCGGAAAGACGGACCCGGAACCCCCAATGAAGGGGAGACTGCCAGAGCCAACCCTCGACCCCACCCAGCAAATCGTTGATCCGACAACGAAGCCGCGCATTGAAGAGCCGTCGCTGCCGGTCGCGCCAAAAATCATTGCTGATCCGCGCACCGTGCCGCTGCCGGATTTGAAAGTTCCAATTGGCGACCCCAACAGCAGCAATACGACCAAGCCTTCCGACGGCGCGGGCAAGCAAAACGCCGGCATCGGTAGCGGCGGCGACGGTCGGAGCGTTGGCAGCGGCACAGGGCCCGGCGGCGGCCCCGGTAGCGGGGGCGGCGTCGGCGGCGGCGTCGCCGGCGGCCCCGCCGGACGCGGCAGCGGCGATGGCGACGGCACGGGCCTGATTACGCAGCGGCCCAAGCTGGTGTATTCCGTCAAGCCGAAATACACCGAAGAAGGGCGCGTCAACAAGATTCAAGGGACGGTCGTGCTTTCCGCCACGGTCGGGCCCGACGGCTCGCTGAGCAACATCCGCGTTATCAAGTCGTTGGGCTACGGCTTGGATGAAAAGGCCATCGAAGCCGCCCGCCAGTGCCGCTTCCAGCCGGCGATGGCCGACGGTCGCCCTGTGGCCGCGACAGTGAAGTTTTCGATGGAGTTCCGCTTGCTGTAGGCTTCCGACGTGCCGACCACCGTTGAACTCATCCGCCGCAAGCGCGATGGACAAGAACTGGCTCCCGCTGACATCGCGGCGCTAGTCGAAGGCTATACGCGCGGCGATGTGCCCGATTATCAAATGGCGGCTTTCTTGATGGCCGTCTTCTTGCGCGGCCTGACGAAGGCTGAAACCTGCGCCCTGACAGAAGCCATGCTCCACTCAGGCGCGGTCGTGGACTTCTCGCATCTGCCCGTCGCCAAGGTCGATAAGCACAGCACGGGGGGCGTCGGCGACAAAACCTCGCCCGCTCTCGCGCCCATCGTGGCGGCGGTCGGCGTCGCCGTGCCGATGATTTCCGGGCGCGGTCTTGGTCACACCGGCGGGACGCTCGACAAGCTCGAAGCCATTCCCGGCTTCCGTACCGATTTATCGCTCGCTGACTTCCGCCGCCAAGTCGAGCGTATCGGCGTCGCTCTCATTGGCCAGACGCCAGAAATCGCCCCGGCGGATAAAAAGCTCTACGCCCTGCGCGACGTGACCGGAACGGTGGAGTCCATTCCGCTGATCACGGCTAGCATCATGTCTAAAAAGCTGGCTGAAGGCATTGACGCGCTGGCGCTTGACGTGAAGTTTGGCAGCGGGGCATTTATGAAGTCGCAGGCGGCGGCGCAGGCGTTGGCGGACTCGCTGACGAGCATCGGTCAAGCCATGGGCAAGCGGGTCGCGGCGCGGCTGACCGATACAAATCAGCCGCTTGGGAAAATGGTTGGCAATGCGCTGGAAATCGCCGAAGCTCAGCAGCTCCTGCGCGGCGAGCCGGTTCCCCAAGCCCTTCGGGAGCTGACGCTCGACTTGGCCGCCCGCATGCTCGCGCTCGCGGGCCGGGCTGACGCCGTTGAAGATGGACGCCGGCTTGCCTGTGACGCGCTGGCATCCGGCTCAGCCTTGACCAAATGGCAGGAAATCATTGCCGCGCAGGGCGGCGATCCGCGCGTCGCGGAAGACGACCGCCGCTTGCCCCAGGCGGCGCATGAGACCGTCGTTCGCGCGTCCCAGGCTGGGCGCGTCACGGCAATGGATACCGAAGCCATTGGCATGGCGGCGGTTGTTTTGGGCGCCGGACGGCTGACGCTCGACAGCCCGATTGACCCGGCCGTGGGCTTCAGCATGGAAGTCAAGCTTGGCGACTGCATTGCCGCCGGGGATGCCCTCGTCCGCATCCATTACAACGACGATGCGCGCTTGCCCGAAGTCGTCCGACGGCTGAGCGACGCCATCGCCATTACGGCCGATTGAGCGAAGTCTTGAGCGAAGTCGCCGGTGGTCGCAAGTTAAGGGTCGTCCAAGCGGCTCTTTCCACCGCTGTGGCGCTGAATGGAAACGCCGGCGGCTGACAAGCTCTCCAGCTTTCAAGCTGGTCAGCCCAGTGCGGACTCTGAGGATCGCCCGATTCTCCCAACGGCAGACCTAGCCGCGAGGCGTCCCACTGGCTCAGGTCGGCGACAAAGCGCATCGAGACGGCGACGCCGACGTTGGGCGTCGCGGCAATGAAGCTCCCGCCGCCCATTTGCGGCAGCGTCGGAATCTGAAACTGGCGACCGAAAAGCGGAACCTCCGCCAGCGGGTGCGGGAAGCTCATGGGGCGGCGACGTCCCCACGTCCAGCGCTCCGGGTCAGGGCCCAGGCGCGCGGCGAGGCGCTCGCGCGCCGCTCGATGACAGTCGCGCAGCAGCGCCCCGTAGCTAGGCGTCTCCTTAGGTAGCCACCTTGTCGGGCGCGTTGCGAGCAGCCGTTCTAGCTGCGGCCCGCCAAAGATCGCCAGCCTCCAATCGGGAAACTCGTTTCGCCGCGCGCGCAGGGTGTTTTCCGCCAGACGCGGTCCGAAATTGGCCGCAAGAAGCTGTTCGCGAACGACCTCAGCCAGCTCCAGCGCCAGGACGCCCGCCCGCGAGTCGGGCGTCAACTCGCCGTTCCAGTCGCGCAGCAGGCGAAGCGTCGCCTGCCATTCGGCGTCGGCGGTCGCTTTAGGGTCGGCGTCGGCGATAGACAGGACCTGCCGGACAAAGCCCAGCGCGCCAAGCGCCGTGATGTCGCCTTGAATCCGCAGGCAGTCCGCGACTGAAATCTTCGGCTGCGCGGTCAGCAAGTCGTAAATCCGGCGCGCTCGATAGGGTGGCGCCCACCCCGTCGTAAGGAAGCGCGGGTAGCTGCGCCCGACGACCCGGCTATTGGCCGTAACAATCAAGCCGTCGGGCGGATTGAAAACGTGGGGGAGCTGGTCAAAGGGAATCAATCCGACCCATTCGCCTTGGTCGGTGGCGCCGTCCGCCGGAACCTGGCCATCGCCGCGCTTGCGTTGGGGAATGCGGCCGGCGCCGTAGTAGCCAATGTTGCCATCAACGTCCGCGTAGACGAAGTTTTGCGTCGCGCCGCCGTAGTCCGCCAACGCTTGCCGGAAGTCGTCCCAGTTGGCGGCGCGGGCCAGCCGCCGATAACAACGCGATTCGTTGGGCGTAGCGTCAAGAGCCGTCCAGCGCAGGGCGAACCGCTGTCCATCGCGCTCGAGCACTACGGGGCCGTGGCGCGTGACCGTGACTTCATGTCGTATGACGTCTGTCTCCGGCGATCCCGGCGCGCGCCGAACCTTGATTTCTTCAATGCGCGTCTCGGCTTCGCGCCACCCCTGCGGCGTTTGGTAGAAACGCGGGCGCGCGGGATCAAAGGTTTCGAGAAACAGGTCTTGTACGTCGGGGGCAAGGTTTGTGCAGCCCCAGGCAATCCGTTCATTGTGTCCGATGAGAACGCCCGGAATGCCCGGCGCGGTCACGCCAGCCACGCGGTAGGCGGGCGTCGCCAAGTTGACCATGTGCCAAATGCCGGGCGCGGCGGCTTCCAGGTGCGGGTCGTTGGCTAGGATGGGCTTGCCGGTGGTTGTCCGCTTGCCGGAAACAACCCAGTTGTTACTGGCGGCAAGCGCTTCCGCGCCAAGCCCGACCCGCGCCAGCGAGGCGGCTTGGGTCGCCATCAATCGCTGAGCGTCTGATAATGCCTCAATTGAAAGCCGCGCGGCGCGTCCAGTCGCCCGTCGCTTGCGCTTGGGCGGCTCGGGCGGGGCGGGGCGGTCGTCTGCGCCAACCACGGTCACTTCCTTGACGCTGATTTCGCCGGCTTCGATCGGCTTTGTCAGCTCGGCGTATTTGTCTGGCGCGGCCTGCGCCATCGCGGCCCGCGCCAAGTCAATCGGCCAGGTTGTCGAGAGCGATTCGCAAAAGAGCTTGCCAATCAGAAGCGTGTCGGTCGGATGCCACGGGCGCGGGCGGTAGCGCAACAGGCGACACTCCAGCGGCAGGGCTTGGTCGTTGCACTGGCTGAGGTAGGCGTTGACCCCGGCGGCGTAAGCTTCCAGATGTCGGCGCTCGTCGGCGTCCATTTGGGCCACGGTTGCCTCGCAGAGGCGAGCGAAGCCGTAGGCGCGATGCAGGCGATCCTCATCGAGCGCGGGCGCGCCAAAGATTTCGGCCAGCTCGCCGGCGGCCACGCGGCGCAGGAGGTCCATTTGCCAGAGACGGTCGCCGGCGGTGAGGTAGCCCTGGGCGAAGGCGAGGTCGTCATCGTTGGCGGCAGTGATGTAGGGAACGCCCCGCGTGTCGCGCAGCGCCAGAACCGGGGCCGTCAGACCTTCGAGCGTGAGGGTCATGGCCCCCGGACGCTGCGCGGACGGCTTCGGCGAAGGGCGCTGTCCGCCTGCCGTCCTCAGCGGCAGACACGGCAAGCAGATCAAGCAGGCGCCAAGGGCGACCAGCGCCCGGCGCGTTCCAGATAAGGTCTTTGGAAAAGCGAGTTTTGGCATGGCGTCGGAGAGATGGTGCATGTTTTCAGAAATCGCGCTAAAGTCGGCAGCTTTTGATGGTTATTACTGTCTTCATACCCAAGGAGTCATGCTATGCCTACGGGAAACCCGTCAGACGAGCCGATCCAGTCTCAGCCAGTGAAAGAGCCGGCGGCAGCGCCGCAGCCGGATGCGCAAGTGGTCATTGGCGAGGCGGATATCGAGCCGACTTCCGAGCTGCCGGTGACGGCGGGCGAGCCGGCGGTCGGGCTGGAGTCCGTGACGCTTGATATCGGAGGCGCCTCGGAACAGATCGCTTCCGCCTCGCTCAGTGACATCTTACAGGAGCCGCCGCCTGGCGTACGGGAAACGCCGACATTTCTTTCGGCTTTGCCGGAGACTCCAATGGGCGTGGACGCGCCGCCGCAGTTGGCGCCGTTGCCGGACGAATATGATTCAGACTCGATTGCGGCGCTGGTTCAGGATCCGTTTCGGATGTTTGTCTATTGGGAGGCGCGCCCGGAGACGGTGCGTTCGGTTGAAAGTCTCTTTTCGCCGGAGGAGGTCGCCACCTTTCGCCCCACGCTGCGCGTGACGGAGCAGGAAACTGAGCGGGAGACCTACTATCCGGCGCTGTATCGCGGCAGCGAATGGCTTAGCGTGTTTCCCGACCGGACGTACTTGGTGGAGTTTGGCGTGCACTCGCCACAGTTTGGGTTTATCCGGCTGATGTCGGCCCCGGAGAAGCGAACCCCGCGCGGGACGATTGCGCCGGAGACGCCGCCGCAGCCGGAGTACCGGATTTCGCAAACGCGTTTCCGGCGAACGCTGGAAGTCTCCGGCTTTCGACCCAACGGCGGCGCGCTGCCCGGCGAGCGGTTGCAAGAATGGTTCGCGCCGCCCGTGGCGGAAGCGGTCTTGGCGGCTGGCGACGGCCTGCCGCTGGCGGCGGAGCAAGTCGGTCAACTGCCGGATTCGGTGCGTGGCGTGATTGGGGGGCTTTTCGAGCGAGACGGCGGCGACTTGGCGGCGATGGCGTTGCTGCACTACTTGCCGGCGCTTTTGCGCGACACCTATCTGGCGCGCTTAGCGGCGCGGGGCGTGCCGATTGCCTTTGCCAACGTAGAGCAGTTGTTGGCGGCGGGCTATATCGCGGACGCCGACCGAGCGGATGAGGAAGTCATCGAGGAACTGGAGTGGGGCGATTGGATTGAGGATGAGGAGACGTTCGACGTGCCTGGACTGCAACGGTTTGGCGTCGGCAGCTCGGCGGGCAGCGAGTTGGGCAGCCTGCGGCAGCGCCGGCGGCGGCGGTTGCCGCGGCGGCGCGTTCAGCGGCGAGAGGTGATGCAGCCGGCGCCACAGCCGGTCGTTCCGCCGGCGTGGTTGCCGAGCATGGAGCGTCCCGGCAGCTTGCGGCTGTCGGGCGGCGGCTTGCGGACGCTCTACTTTGACCTTGACGCCATCGCCCGCGAACTCGCTGAAGAGCTTGGCCTGCCAGACTCGGCGCGGGTCTAGGGCGCGCTCGGTCCGTGGCGCTCGGCACAAAGGGGCGTCCGGGCTGGCTTGCGCCCCGGGCGCTCGCAGTTCGAGCGTCCAGGATTATTGGCTAGGTAGGCGCGAATGCGAGCAAGCGATAGGTTTTCCCCGGCTACCGCCAAGTATGAAGAACAGCCCGTTGGCGGGCGCCTCCGGCGCGCTGAGAACCAAACTGCGTTTCACCGACGAGCCGTTTGAAATTCTCTGCCGGCAAATCGGAACTTCGGGAAAAATGGCGGAGCAGCTTGCCAACGGCGCCCGGCTGGGCTGGCTGATTGGCCCGGAAGCGCAGGTTGTTTACATCTATCGCCTGGCGTCTGAAGTCGTGGCGCTTGAACAACCGACCGCCTCGGCGGGCGACCCCGAAGGCCCCGGCTTGGTTCTTGACTTGGCTGAAATTAGGCGCCTTTTGCTCAAGGCAA
>NKPT01000279.1 GCA_002254845.1 Chloracidobacterium sp. CP2_5A
ATTCCCAGTTGCGCGGTTTTTGCCCCTTCTTCGCGCCGTAGAAAACAGAGCGCGGCGCCGTCCTCCTGAAACAAAATCTTCGTTTCATTCGGAGAATTAACTGAATATGCGTTTTCGACCAGCGTCTCGAACGTCTCGAGCGAGCTCCAGATCCACTTGCCCAGCGTCGGGAGCTGCAGCGCGCACGCGCCGGCCTCCCAGACCAGCACTTCCATGCGCGCCATCGCCTCGAAGCTCTCCGGGCTGCGGAGCGCCTCGCCGTCTCCGAGCAGGGGCGCGCACTCCAGCGCGTCGACGAGCGGTCCCTGCGCGATCCGGTTGCGCGCGATGAGGAGCGCGCGCTCGCGGTGCTCCGGGCG
>NKPT01000364.1 GCA_002254845.1 Chloracidobacterium sp. CP2_5A
GGACGGCTCATGCCGAAGATGAAGACAAAAAAGGCCGCGGCCAAGCGCTTCGAGGTCCGCGCCAGCGGCTCGATCAAGCGCGGTCAGGCGTTCAAGCGCCACATCCTGACCAAGAAGACCACCAAGGCCAAGCGCCACCTGCGCGGAGCGGTCGAGATCCACGAGTCCGACGCCCGCGCCGTGCGTCGCATGCTCCCGTACGCGTAAGGAGGAACCATGCCCCGAGTCAAACGTGGCGTGACCGCGCGCGCGCGGCACAAGAAGGTCCTTGCACAGGCCAAGGGCTACACGCAGCGCCGCA
>NKPT01000332.1 GCA_002254845.1 Chloracidobacterium sp. CP2_5A
ACCATGAGGTCGCCCAAAAGAAAACCCAAGCCGACTACAACGCTCGCGTGGCCGCCGGCAAGAACGCACTGGAGGCTGGACGTTTCGCCGACGCGGCACGGGAGTTTACGGCGGCGTTGTTGCTGATCCCCGATGGAGCCGAAGCCCGAGAAGGCCAACGAGCCGCCGAAGCAAAACTGGCTGCCGCAGCCAACCGTGAGAAAGCCGATCAGGCGGTGCGGGACTTGGTTCAAGCGGCCAAGGCGGATCTAGCTGCCACACGATTCAATCAAGCGATTGCTCAGCTAGAGCAGGCGTTGCGTCTGGCCCCCGGCGAC
>NKPT01000104.1 GCA_002254845.1 Chloracidobacterium sp. CP2_5A
CCCAGGCATAGCGCCGGTCGAGCGCGATAGCGCGTTCATACGCCTCCATCGCCTTGTCATACTGGCGTCTGAGGCGGTAAACCTGCCCCAGCTTCGCCCAGGAATTGGCATGACGCTCATCGATGCGCAGCGCCGCTTCGAGCATGGCAATCGCATCGTCATAGCGCCCCATCTTCTGGTAAATCTCGCCCTGATTGTGCCAGTGCCAGACATCGCTGGGGTCAAGCTGGGCGGCGCGGCGGTGCGCTTCAAGCGCGCCTTCGAGATCGCCCATGCGCTCCAGCGCCATGCCTCTGCCCTTGAGCGCCCAGGCATAGTTCGGGTCGAGGCGGAGCGCCTCATCATAGCAGGCGAGCGACTCCTCGCAGCGGTTGAGGATGCGCAGCGCCCGCCCTTTGCGCGCCCACGCCCAGGGGAAATTCGGCTGCAAGGCGATAGCGCGGTCATAGGTGGCGAGCGCTTCCTCGGCGCGCCCTAGCTCGGTGAGCGAATACGCTTTGTCCATCAGTTCGCGGGCTTCCAGCTCGATCCCGCTGATCTCCAGTTCTGGCGCTTCGCCGAGTTCGGCTTCGTAAATCGCCGCCAGCGTCTCGACAATCGCGCCCCAGTTCGGCGGACGCTGATCGG
>NKPT01000373.1 GCA_002254845.1 Chloracidobacterium sp. CP2_5A
GCCGATCGCATTGCCCAGCTTGAGCGGATTGAAGGTGGCCAAGCGCTCCTGATAGTACTGCACGCCGAGCCAGTCTAGGGCGCCTTTGGCGCTAGCGACAGCGATCGCACGCCTGAAAGGCAGCTTGAAGACGCCCGTCAGGAGCGCATCGTTGAAGGCGACGTTCATCAGCTGGTCAGCGGCTTGGGCTGCAGGCCGATGCCAGAAGGCGGGCGCTTTGGGCTGCAAGCCGAGATGATGATGGGCGTAACCGACTTGGCTGTTGGGCTGCACGGACTTGATGGCGTGGTAGGCGGC
>NKPT01000343.1 GCA_002254845.1 Chloracidobacterium sp. CP2_5A
AGCGACACCGCGCGCAACCGGAAGATCCTCGGACTTTAACCCTGGCGAAGGCCCGCCGCCGCGATCTCGGCGATGTCGAGCAGCTTCGGCGCGGGTTTTCCATTCGCCACCTGAACGAGCGCGTCGCGGAACATCGTGTTGCAGAACGGGCAGGCGGCGGCCACCGTTTCGGCGCCCGTCGCCACAAGTTCCTTCGCCCGCGTTTCGCTGACGCGATCGCCGTGCTCTTCGCCCAAGAAGGCAAGTCCTCCGCCAGCGCCGCAGCAGAACGAACGCTCGCGGGCGCGCGGCGGGTCGATTACCGCGCCGCC
>NKPT01000273.1 GCA_002254845.1 Chloracidobacterium sp. CP2_5A
ATAGCTTGCAGCATCCCGTCCTTGCCCAGCGCCAAGCCTATTACGCGCAGAGCTTCATGGCGGGGCGCTTTCATCCGAACCCGTATCACCCTCCCGCTGACCGTGTGAGCGTTACACTTCGCTTCGGACGATCCGGCTGGCTGCATGTCCGCCGCGAACGGGTGCCGCAACGCTTTGCGCACTTCCCGCAATACGCCAACGGCGTCTGGTCGGTCGTCCGGTGAAGGAACACGGGACGATGCAAAAAGACACGGGCCTTGGAAGCTACAGCTACGCCAACCGCGCGGACCTTCCGGGCGGGGAGCCGCGCTTCTATGCCAATGCGCCCAAGTCGCGCGATGCGTTCGATAATGCCCGCGATC
>NKPT01000028.1 GCA_002254845.1 Chloracidobacterium sp. CP2_5A
CCCGCCCCGCCGGCCCGCCCGCCCCGCGCGCCCAATCCCGTCAAGCCCACCGGCAACGCGGAAGTGGACGCCGCCATTGACGACTTTTTAGCCTACCTCGACGATCAGAAAGCTCCGCTCATCGTCAGCGACTCCCTGTCGCTCCTGCTGCGCACCGAGCCGCCGTTCGCCTTGCCGCGCGACCGGGTCGCCGAAATTGTCGCCGGCTGGGCCTATAATGAAGCGAGCCGGCGCAATCGCCCGCTCAACGAAATGCTGCTGGCCGCGCTCGAAGACATCCGCCATGCCGAGCGATCGCGCGTCCTCGCCGCGTTTGACCCGGAAGCGTTTTATGAAGCGTTTGTCGCCGATCTCCTGCCCTTCTGCCCGCCCGAAGAGCAGGAACTCTTTCAACTCAAGCTGGGCGGCATTCGGGAGTTTTTACGCCATGCTTGAGAGCCCTGATCCCAGCTCGGAGGTCATCCCTATGCAGAGCCAAGCCAACGCCGTCATGCGCCGGTCGCCTCGCTTCCGCTGGAGTCGCCGCGCCGGTTGCCTCGCGTCCAGCCTTGCCCTGGGACTCGCGCTCGCCGCGAGCGCGCCGGGGCAGTCGCCCAGCGACCCGCCAACTCGCCCCCGCGCCTACGCCGCGAGCGCCGCGAGAAAAGCGACCCTGCCGGCCGGGACGCCGCTGGTCCTCGAGCTGTTGACGCCGGTGCACACCCGCATCAACGCCCCCGGCGATGAAGTTGTCGCCCAGCTCAAGGAGTCCATCCGACTTGCCGACGGCTCGCTTGTCATCCCGCGCGGCACGGAAGTGCGCGGCACGATCGCCGCCATCCATCCCGCCAAAATGCCTCAGCGCGCGGCGCGGCTTCAGATGGTTTTTGACACCATCGCGACCGACCTTGGCTACCAGCAAATGGCGGCGGTTGTCGTCTCGGTGGATGATGTCGGCAATGAAGCCCGCCTCCGCGCCGACCAAACCGGCACGGTCTCCGGCGGTCGCAGCGGGCGGCGCACCATGCAAAACGCCATCAACGGCGGCTGGCTGGGCAGCATCGGGGCCGGCGTCATCGTTCTTAGCGGCGGCAGCGGGCCGGCCGCGGCGGGAACGCTGGGCGGCGGCGCGCTAGGCGGCGTCCTTCTGACGCGGGGCAACGACATCCGCCTGCCGCAAGGCGCTATCGTTCGCTTGGCTCTCGCCAAGCCAGCCACCATCGCTCTGTGAAGAAATCCAAGCTGCTCGCGCCCGCCATCGAGCCAGCCGCCGGCTCCGCCCAGGCCCCCGTCGTTATGCCTCCGGTCGTCCCGCGGCGGCGGGCGCGCAACCAACGCGGCCCTTGCCGGACGACCCTGCCCAGCGGCCTGACGCTCATTGTCGAGCCGATGGCGCATGTCTGCTCCGTGGCGGTCTCGATCTGGAACCGCGTCGGCGCGCGCCATGAGCCGGCGCGCCTCAACGGCATCAGCCACTTTGTCGAGCATATGCTTTTCAAAGGCACCGCGCGCCGCACGACGCGCCAGATCGCCATTGAGAGCGACCGCCTTGGCGGACAAATTGAAGCCGCCACGATGATGGAGGGCGTTAACTACCACATCCAAACCATTGATCATTACCTGCCCCAGGCGCTCGACCTGCTGACGGACCTGCTCGTGGCCCCGCGCTTTGACGAGACAGAGCTCCGCCGCGAGCGAATGGTGATCCTCGAGGAAATGAAAATGATCGCCGACAGCCCGGAAGAGCTGATCTTCGAGCTGTTTCTGGCCAACTTCTTCCCCAATCATGCGCTTGGTCGCCCCATCGAGGGGACGCCGCGCACGCTGCGCCGCTTGAGCCGCGACGACCTGCGCCGCTTTCACCGGGCGGCCTACCACCCCCGGCAGATCGTCCTCTCAGTCGCCGGCCGGGTTGACGTCGACTTGGTTCTGGAGCACTGCCGCGCAAGCTTTGACGCAAGCTTTGACGAAAGCGAGGAACTGCCGCTGGATCAATCGCTTGAGCCTTGCGTCGGCGCGCCGACATTCTGCCTTGGCCACGAGCGCGAGTTCGAGCAAGCGCACCTCCTGCTCGGCGTCCCCGCCCCGTCGCTCCAGTCGCCGCAGCGCCCGGCCTCAACCCTGCTGGCCACGCTTCTCGGCGGCGGCCTCAGCTCCCGGCTCTTTCTGCGCATCCGCGAAGAAGCCGGGCTGGCCTACGCCATCTACGCCGACGCCCTGGCGTATCAGGACGCCGGCGTTTTTCTCATTTACGCCGCCGTCGCGCCGCGCAACCTCAAGCGGGCGGTCAAGGCCATTGTCCGCGAAACGGCGCTGGTCGCGCAGGGCGACTTTACTGAGGACGAGATTGACCTCGCCAAAGCGCAGCACCTGCTCAGCCTGCATCTTGGACACGACGCCGCCGGGGTTCGCGCCAATCAGAACGGATACCAAGAAATCATTTTCGGCCAAATTTTTAGCAAGAAAACCCTCGAAAAAGAGATTAGCCAAGTCACTCGCGCCGAGCTACAGGCGCTCGCCCGCGAGATGTTCGCCGGACGGACTTTTTCCGGGCTGGCCCTCGGGCCCCTGGGACGGCATGGGCTACAGCCGGAGTGGCTTTGCATTCCAACCCATGTTTCACGTTCAACGGCTCAAGCATTTTCTTGAAAAGTTCTAAAAACCCATGCGGTTTAGCATTCTTGCCAGCGGCAGCGCGGGAAACGCCACCCTTATCGAGACCGCGCGGACGGCCGTCCTGATTGACGCCGGGCTTTCCGCCCGCGCGCTCGCGCAGCGCATGACCGACGTGGGCTTCAACCCGGCGCGCCTCGCCGCTATCGCCATTACCCACGAACACGCCGACCACGTCGGCGGGCTTTCAGCGCTGGCGCGGCGACTTGACGTTCCGGTCTTTATCGCGTCGGCGACCCGCCGCCAGCTCCGTCTAAAGGACAAAGACGCCGCCGCCATTCGCTGGGCCGACCCGCTCGTCGCCGAACAGCCGACGGTCATCGGCGACCTGACCCTCACGCCGATCGCCGCCCCCCACGACGCCGCCGAGCCGTTTGTCTTCACGGCGACCGCGGCCGGCGTCAAGCTCGCGGTCGTCACCGACCTTGGCTATATCCCGGCCCATCTGGCCGCCCGCTTGTCCGGCTGCCACGCCCTTGTGCTCGAGGCTAATCACGACCGCGATATGCTGCGCGCCGGCGCCTATCCTTGGGAACTCAAGCAGCGCATCGCCAGCCGCAGCGGCCACCTCTCGAATGACGAAATGGCGCGCTTCCTGCGCGAGGACTTCGATGGCCTAGCCGCTCACATCGTCCTCGCCCATCTCAGTCAACAGAACAACCACCCGGAGCTGGCCCGCCTGGCCGCGCTTCAAGCCTTGCGCGCGCGCCATCCGCAGCGCGACTGGACATCGATCGTCACGGTCGCCCCGGCCACCGGTCTTGGTCAGTGGCGCGCGCTATAGCTATGTCTCGCTCCGACTTCCCTTTCGCCCATTCGCTGCGCGTCCGCTGGGCCGAAACGGACGCGCAGGGCATCGTTTTCAACGGTCACTACTTGACGTATTTTGACGTTGGCGTGACGGAATACTGGCGGGCGGCCGGGCTGCGCTACCCGGCATCGTTCACGACCGCCGAAACCGATCTCTTTCTCGTCAAGGCGACGGTCGAGTACCATGCGCCAGCCTATTTTGACGACTGGCTTGACATTGGCGTCCGCTGCGCCCGGCTGGGGCGCTCCAGCATGAGCTACGCCTTGGCGATCTTCCGTCAGGAGACTCGCCTCGCCAGCGGCGAGCTGATCTATGTCAACGCCAATCCGCGAGCCAGAACCGCCCAGGCGCTCCCCGAAGCCGTCCGAGCGCGCCTGACCGAGTTTGAATCAAGCTTCGCAAGCCCTGCCAAAGCCATGATGCCCAAGCCATGATCAAGCGTTACGCCCTGCCCGAAATGACCGACCTGTGGAGCGACGAGCGTCGTTTCAAAGCCTGGCTCGCCGTCGAGCTGGCCGTCTGCGAGGTTCAGGCCGAGATGGGCGTCATTCCCGCCGCCGCGCTGGACGAGATTCGCGCCAAGGCGCGGTTCACCGTCGAGCGCATCGCCGAGATTGAGCAGACCACGCGCCACGACGTCATCGCCTTTACGACGGCGCTGGCCGAAAGCATTGGCTCCGCGGCCCGTTACGTCCACTTCGGACTCACTTCGTCCGATGTCGTGGACACGGCCAACGCCATCCTCATGCGCGACGCCTGCGACCTTCTACTGCGCCGCCTTGACGCTTTCGCCGCGGCCATCCGGAGGCGAGCTCACGAACACCAGGACACCGTCATGATCGGCCGGACGCACGGCGTTCACGCCGAGCCGACCACGTTTGGGCTGGTTCTGGCGCTTTATTACGCTGACGCGCAGCGCAACCGGCGGCGACTAGAACAGGCGCGCCAAACCGTCGCCGTTGGCAAAATCTCCGGCGCGGTTGGCACCTTCGCCCACCTTGACCCGGAAGTTGAAGCGCGGGTCTGCGCCCGGCTGGGCCTCCAGCCCGCGCCCATCTCCACCCAGGTCATTCAACGCGACCGGCATGCGGAACTCCTGACCGCGCTGGCGCTCATCGGCGCGGGCATCGAGAAGCTGGCGCTGGAAGTTCGCCACCTGCAACGCACGGAGGTACGCGAGGCGCGGGAATCGTTCGGCGCGGGGCAGAAGGGCTCCTCGGCCATGCCCCACAAGCGGAATCCCATTGTCTCCGAGCAACTCTGCGGGCTGGCGCGCGTCCTGCGGTCAAATGCGCAGGCGGCCCTGGAAAACATTGCCCTCTGGCACGAGCGCGATATCTCCCACTCAAGCGTCGAGCGCATTATCCTGCCGGATAGCTGCATCGTGACCGACTACATGCTAGACAAGGCGACGCAACTGGTTGACGGCTTGGCGGTGGACGCCGACCGCATGCGCGCCAACCTCGAAAGCTTGCGGGGCGTGACCTTTTCCGGCACGCTCCTGCTGGAGATGACGCGGCGCGGACTCGACCGGGAGGCGGCCTACGCCATCGTGCAGCGGCTGGCCCTGCGCGCCTGGGACGAGGGCGAGGACTTTATAGCTCTGGCCAGCCAGGATGCGGAAGTGCAAAGCCTCATCGCGCCGGATGAGCTGGCTCAACTCTTTGACCTCAGGCATCAGTTGCGCAACGTGAGCGCCATTTTCAAGCGCGTCTTCGCGGCGCCGGATGCCGCCGGCTTACCCGCGCCGGAAGTTGGCGCGGCGGAACTTTTCTAACCGCGCATCGTTCGACAGGGACGACCAGGACTGAGCCGCCAGTCGCTATAACCACTTGTCTAGCCATTCGCATGGAGCTACGCCTATGATTCATTATCAGACGCTTGCCAATTCAAGCGCCGCTCGCGCCTCCCTCCGCCGGCTCCGCCAACGCGCCATTCATATCCAAGCTTGGCTCGCCGTCACCCTGCTTGCCCTCGCCGCCCTCCTCGGCGGCGTCGGCGGCAGCGTCGTCGCCCGCTTCCTATCGCCGCCCGCGCCGCCGCCGCCGCCGCTTAGCGCCCGCGCGAGCGAAGCTCTTCCGGCCGCCGGCTTTTCCGCGGTCGTCAAGTCCACCCTCCCGGCCGTCGTCAACATCTCCACCACCCGCGCCACCCGCGGGCAAGTTGACGCCGGCTTCGACCTGCCCTTTTTCCCCGATATTTTCGGCCCCGCGCCGCGCCGCCAGCCGGTCAATAGTCTTGGCTCCGGGGTGATCGTCAGCGCGGACGGCTACATTCTCACGAACCACCACGTCATCGACGGGGCCAACGACATCAAGGCGACGCTCGCCGACGGGCGCCGCCTCAAGGCTAGGCTCGTCGGGACCGACCCTAAGACGGATATCGCGGTGCTCAAGGTTGACGAGGCCAACCTGCCCGCCATTCCGCTTGGCGATTCCAGCCAAGTCGAAGTCGGCGACTTCGCGCTGGCCATTGGCAATCCCTTTGATCTCGGACAAACTGTCACCTTTGGCATCGTGAGCGCCATTGGGCGCGGCAACCTTGGCATCGAAGCCTACGAGGACTTCATTCAAACGGACGCCGCCATCAACCCGGGCAACTCCGGCGGCGCGCTCGTCAACCTGCAGGGAAAACTCATCGGCATCAACACCGCTATCCTTTCGCGTGGCGCGCAGGGCAATCAGGGCATCGGCTTCGCCGTTCCCGCCAACATGGCGCGGATGGTCATGGAGCAGCTCATCAAGAACGGGCGGGTCGTCCGAGGCTACCTGGGCGTCACGCTGCAAGACCTCAACGAAGCCCTCGCCAAGCAGTTTGGCGTCGCGGGCAACCAGGGCGTCGTCATCACGGATGTCCTGCCCGACAGCCCCGCCGCCAAAGGCGGGCTCCAGCCCGGCGACGTGATTTTGGAGCTCAACGGGAAGCCGGTCCGCGACCTTCGCTCGCTTCGCCTGACAGTGGCCCAAACGCCCCCTGGCGCGACGGTCAAGCTTAGGGTTCTCCGCGACAAAGCGGCGCGCGACATCAGCGCCAAGCTCGACGAGCTGCCCGACGATCAGCCCCTGGCCGCCAACCGCGACCAGAGCGAGGCGCCGCCGGCGAGCAGTCCAGCCGGGAGCGCGCTGCCAGGCGTCGCGGTCGGCGAGCTGTCGCCGGCGCTCCGCAGCCGGCTCAACCTGTCGAGCGGCGTCATTGTCCGCGGCATACAGCCGAACAGCGCGGCGGCCGAAGCCGGACTCCAGCGCGACGACATCATCCTGCAAGTCAATCAGCAGCCCGTCCTGAGCCCGGCCGGGTTTGACGCGGCAATTCGTCAAAGCCGCGGCGAAGCCCTGCTGCGCATCTATCGCGGCGGCGCGAACCTGTTTTTGGTCGTGCCGACTAAAGGCGACTAAGCGCGTCCTTAATCGCTGGCAAGAGGGCGGCAAGCGATGCCCCGGGAGGCGGCTTGCCGCTCTTCACTTTTCAAACTACCCTACCCCTCAGGCCTCCGCCTGACGCCCGCGCAGGGCGCGGCAGGGAAAGCAGCGAGGCGGGAAAATGACGCCTTTCGCCCATTGCCGGGTCGCCTGACTCATCCGCCAAGCGGACGAGCGCTGAGCGCTTTTCAAATACAGCAGCGACCCGGATGGGCGCTTGACGGCAAAGGCGAGGCGCTTCGCGCCTCCCGGTCCCGCGCCAAAGCCGAGCGCCTAGGACAAGCAACGCGGCGACAGCGCGCCGCCGCGCTCAGCCCCCATCCGCCCCCCCAGGAAAACCTCAGCCAATTCCGCATACCAAGCATGGCTTTCCGCTTCCAAAGACGCGACGCATTCTTCGCCCTTGTCGTAATCCTGGTCATTGGCGGGCTGGCCTACCTTTCCAGCACCGGCAAGCGCCCGCGCCCGGTCGCCGCGGTCTGCGACACTTCGCGTCAAAAGCCGGAACTGCCGGTCCGCGAGCGACGCGGGCAGTGCTTGAGCTGTCATGATCCCAGTCAGGGGTCGGCCGTCAGACACCGCCTCCAGCCTACGCATCCGCAAAAGTGGCTGGATGAAAAATTCGCTTGCACTGGCTGCCATGTCATCGGTAAACCCACGGTTGCCAGAACGCGCTAGCGCGAGCGTCATTTCCCCTTCAGCGAGGATTCCCGACTTCCATGCCAGCTAAACAAACGTCAAGCCAATCGCCTTCCGCGAAAAAAAATCATCGCCCGCCAACCTACGCCAACTACATCAACGGCGAGTGGGCGCCATCCAAAAGCGGCGAGACCTTTGCCAACCATAATCCGGCCGACACGCGCGACATCGTCGGCTACTTTCCGCGCTCCGCCGCCGAAGACATTGACGCCGCGGTGGCCGCCGCCGCCGAAGCCTATCCCAAGTGGCGACTTGTTCCCGCGCCCAAGCGCGCTGAATACATCTTCCGCGTTGGCGAAATTCTCATCCGCGACAAGGAAGCCATTTCGCGGGATATGACGCGGGAAATGGGCAAGACGCTCAAGGAAACTCGCGGCGACACCCAGGAAGCCATTGACATGGCTTATTTTGTCGCGGGCGAGGGGCGCCGTCTCTATGGTCAAACCACCACCTCGGAGCTGGCGGACAAGTTCGCCATGTCGGTGCGCGACCCAATTGGCGTCTGCGGACTCATCACCCCGTGGAATTTCCCGATCGCCATTCCATCGTGGAAGATTTTTCCGGCCATCCTGTGCGGCAACACGGTTGTCATCAAGCCCGCCGAGGACACGCCGCTCTCGGTCTATCGCTTTGTCAAAGCCTTTGAGGAAGCCGGTCTCCCGCCGGGCGTCGTCAATATGGTGACGGGTTACGGCGAAACGGCCGGCGCGCCGCTGGTTGTTCACCCGACGATTCGCCTGGTGTCATTTACCGGCTCGACGCAGGTCGGACGCATCATCGCCATGCAGGCCGCCGACAAGGGCAAGAAGTGCAGCCTGGAGATGGGCGGCAAAAACGCCATCCTCGTCATGGAGGACGCCAACCTGGAGCTCGCGGTCGAAGGCGCGATCTGGGGCGCGTTCGGCACAGCCGGTCAGCGGTGCACGGCCGCCTCGCGGCTGATCGTTCACAAGAAAGTCATCAAAAAGTTTACGCAGATGCTGGTTGAGCGCGCCAAAGGGCTGCGCTTGGGGAATGGTCTCGACGCCGCCACCGATGTCGGACCCGTGGTCAACCAGGAGCAGCTCGAGCGAGTGCTGGGCTACATTGAGATTGGGCGCTCGCGCGACAAGGCCAAGCTGCTCTGTGGCGGCGAGCGCGTCGCCGATGGCGACTTGGCTCACGGCTACTTCATCGCCCCAACCGTCTTTGGCGATGTCGCGCCCAACGCGACCATAGCCCAGGAAGAAATCTTCGGCCCGGTCACGGCCATCATTCCCTGCCAAGACTTTGAAGACGCCATGCGCATCGCCAACGGCGTTGGCTACGGTCTGTCGGCCTCGATCTATACCGGCGACGTCAACCGCGCCTTTCGCGCCATGCGCGACATCGAGGCCGGCATCTGCTACGTCAACGCCCCGACCATTGGGGCGGAGGTTCACCTGCCGTTCGGCGGCGTCAAGGGCACCGGCAACGGGCACCGCGAAGGCGGGCTCCAAGCCTTTGATATTTTCTCCGAATGGAAAACGCTCTACGTTGATTTCAGCGGCCGGCTTCAAAAGGCCCAAATCGCCGACTAACCTCCAGAGCTGGCGCTCGGGCCTGGAGCGCCAGCTGACGCAAGCGCTTATTTTCTTCCTTATGCGGAGGCAGATCCCATGGCTGGACAACGCGCCGAACTGACAGCGCATGACACAACAGTGGCGGGCTACCTGAGCGTTCCGCCGGACGGCGGCCCCGGCGTCATCGTTTTACAGGAATGGTGGGGTCTCGTGCCCCATATCGAAGCGGTCGCCGACCGCTTTGCGGCGGCCGGCTACACGGCGTTCGCGCCAGACCTTTACGAAGGCAAGGCGACCGCTTCGCCGGATGAGGCCGGCAAGCTCATGATGGCGCTCAACATCGGCGAGACGGCCAAGCGCCTGCGGGTCGTCGTTGCGGCGCTCCTGGCGCATCCGTCCACGCAGGGACATCCTAAAGTCGGCGTCATCGGCTTTTGCATGGGCGGGCAGTTGGCGCTTTACGCCGCCTGTGACAATCCCGACATCGGAGCCTGCGTGGACTTCTACGGGATTCACCCGAACGTCAAGCCTGACTTCGCCAAGCTGTCCGCCCCGGTGCTGGGGCTATTTGCCGAGAAAGACGCCTTCGTGACGCCGGAAGCCGTCGCCGCCCTGCGTCACGAGCTCGACCGACACGGTAAAGCCTACGAGTTTGATACATACCCCGGCACGGACCACGCTTTCTTCAACGATACTCGCCCGGAGGTCTATCATGCGGATGCGGCCTATGATGCCTGGGATCGGGTTCAGCGCTTTTTCAAAGCGCACTTGCCGTAGAACTTGCCGCAGAGGTTCCGGGCGCGCTTGCCATCGTCGCCGCCACGCTGAGAGGAAGCTCCTATGTCATTCAACAAAATCATCATTTACGGCCACCTCGGGCGCGATCCGGAGATGCGCTATACCACCCAGGGCGTCCCAGTCTGCACCTTTTCCGTGGCGACCAGCGAGCGCAAAAAGGGACAGGGCGACAGCGAGCCAACGGAAGCCACGACTTGGTTCCGCATTACGGCCTGGCGCAACCTGGCCGAAACGGCCAACAAGTTTCTCAAGAAAGGCAGCCCGGTCTATATCGAAGGCCGCCTGGCGTCCCGCGAGTGGACCGACAACGAGGGCATGAAGCGGGTCTCGCTGGAAGTCACCGCCACGGAGTTGCACCTCATGGGCAGCCGCGGCGACAGCGAGGCGCGCGCCGAGCGCCCAACCGGTAGCGAGTCCGCGCCTGAAGAAGCCGTGCAGGACAACGACGTGCCTTTCTAAAGAGCTGTCAGTCCGGATTTTACGCTACCGGCGCGGGCGTGGCCGCTTTTTCGCGGCGGGCGCGGGCGTGGCCGCGCCCTGACCGTCCGCTCCGCCAACAAGCGCCGCTCCGTGGCCGGGCGGGCTTCCGTCTGGCAAGGGTCATACGCTTGAAAAGCCTGTTCGTCATGGCAACTCCATCCCCGCCGACGCGGCAAGCCCAGCTCAGCCAACTTGCCTTCCTGGCGACAGCTTGCGGCATCGCTTTTTTCTGGCAGCTCGGCGGCATAGGGCTGCTCGGCCCGGATGAGCCGCGCTATGCGCAGGTCGCCCGCGAGATGTGGGCGCGCGGCGACTGGGTGACGCCAACGCTGGGCGGAACGACCTGGCTTGAAAAGCCGGCGCTCCTCTACTGGCTTATCGGCCTCAGCTATCAACTGACAGGATTCAACGAGTGGGGCGCGCGGCTGCCATCGGCGGTCGCCGCGACGCTAACCGTTCTAGCGCTTAGCGCGCTGCGTCCCGCCCATCTCGGCTGGACGGCCGCCGTCATCGCGGCCACCAGCCCGCTGACGCTTGCCTTCGCGCGCGCAGCCTCCTTTGAAGCCCTTCTCGCTTTGGCTATTACAAGCTCTCTTCTAACATTTCACCTAACCTTTGAAGCCGCTCGACTGGGACAACTGAAAACGGCGGCCATCGCCCGTCATCTGTTTTACGCCGCGCTTGGCGTCGGCTTGCTCGCCAAGGGACTGGTCGGACTCGTTCTGCCGCTAGGGAGCATCGCGCTCTATGCGCTCCTCGCGCCGGAAATTCGGCGGCAACCCCGGCAGGCGCTTCAAGCTCTGCGACCGCTGACCGGCGGACTCATCCTTCTGACCGTGGCGGGCGCTTGGTACGCCCCGGTCATCGCGCGGCATGGCTGGGCGTTTGTCGAGGAATTCTTTATCGCTCATCATTTTCAGCGATTCACCTCGAATCGGTTTCGACATCCCGGCCCCGTGTACTACTACGCGCCAATTGTCCTGGCCGGGCTGCTGCCCTGGACGCCCTTTCTCGTGGTCGGCTTCTGCCGTAGCCTTTTCGCCTTGCTCGCGTCGCCGGACTCGGACTCGGGAAAAACTTCGCTTCAAGCCCCTAAATCAATCATCAGACTTGCTTTATGCAGCTTTAGCTTCCCCATCCTGTTTTTTAGCCTCTCCGGATCAAAGCTTCCCGGCTACATCCTTCCGGCAATCCCGTTCGCCAGCATCCTGGCAGCCTACGGGCTATGGAGCCTGTCCGCCCGAATGCGGATTCTGTGGCTCGCCGTCAGCGGGCTAAGCCAAGTCGGGCTTTATGTAGGGCTTCAACTATTTATCAACAAAGATTTGCTTGAGCAAGCCTTAGATTTAGCTAAGCTTTTGCCGGGCGGGCTACTGATCATAGCGCTTGGCGCGAGCGCCATCTACGCGACACAGCCAACGCAGTCTGTGATCAGACTGGCCAGCGTCACGCTCGGAATTGTCATCTGGCTCGCGTCTTACTTTCCTGTCATCGAAGCAAAGTTCTCAACCAAAGGGCTTACCCCGTTTATCGCCCGCGCGGCGCGGCCCGGCGAGAAAGTCGCTTTCTTTCACTGCCGGGAGTACGCGCCCGTGTTCTACAACCCGGCGCAGATGACTTGCTGCGACGCGGCCCGCGAGCCGAGCCAGTTGCCAGATCTCGCAGCCGTCGAGGCGGAAGTCGCCCGCCGGGGCGCGCTGCTCGTGGTTTTTCCGCAGCGCAAACGGGGCGACCTGGAGGCGTCCGGCGCGTACGTCGTGACGCCGCTCGGCGAGGCGGGGCGCTTCGCGCTGGCGCGGCTCGCGTTAGCCCAAGCGGGAGAAGTCGGTCACGACTGACTTATCGCCCAGGACGACGTTGCGTAACATGCTGTTTGACCCAACGTGCGCCCCGCGCCCAATAATCGAGGACGAAACCCGCGCGCCCTCGGCAATCCGCGCGCCGGCGAGCACGACGCTGTCCATGACCTGAACGTCGTTTTCTAAATAACAGTTAGCTCCGATGACGGAGCGCGTCACGGAAACGCCGGATTTGAGCGTCGCCCCGGCGTCCACGGCGGAGCCATCCGGCGTCAACGGCGGCGACGACTCCGGTGGATAGCGCCGCAGCCGACCGCTAAGGACATCCGCGTTCGCCTGTCGGTAGCGCTCAGGCGTGCCAATGTCCAGCCAGTAGGCATCCGTCACTTCGCCGTAAAGCGGCAGCCCGGAGGTCAGCAGGCGCGGAAAAAGGTCATATTCAAACGAATACTCGCGACCTTCAGGAATCAAATCCAGAACATCAGGTTCAAGTAAATAAATACCGGCATTGATTGACTTTGCGCTTGTCACCCCAGACTCCGGCTTCTCGTAAAAGCCCCGGATGCGCCCCTCATCGTCAAGCTCGACGACGCCGTAGGCGCGAGTATCCTCCACGTTGACCAGCACCAGCGTCGCCGCCGCCCGCCGCGCTCGGTGACGCTCCAGCACGGGCCGCAGGTCAATATCCGTGAGAATATCGCCGTTGAGAACCAGCAGCGTCCCCGTGACCTGCGACCGGACGTTGCGCATGGCGCCGGCCGTGCCAAGCGGTTGCCGTTCCACCACGGACCGCAGGCGAATGCCGCCAAGCTCTTCATGCGCCAGCGCTTCCTCAATCCGGCGCGGCTGGTAGGACAGGCTCAGCAGAACCCCCATCGCGCCATCCGCGTTGAGCGGGCGCAGCAGGTCGAGCTGGTAGTGGATAAAGGGCCGGTTGACAATGGGCACAATCGGCTTCGGGGTGTGGAGGGTGAGCGGCCGCAGGCGCGTTCCCTTGCCGCCGGCCAGAATGAGTGTCTGCATGAATCGCCTTTCCCGCGAGAATCAAATTGTGACGCGCTAAAAAACAAAGTACATTAGTTATGCGTCCGCCGAATCGCCAACTATGAGACGAGAACCGCTATGTGGAATGTCATCGGCCAAATCCTTTCCGTTCTTGGGTTCTTCACCTTGACCGTGGGAACCCTATTCGGCATCGCCTACGTATCGCACCTACTCTCGCGCGGGCAGTAGCCCCCTCGTCGCCAAGCCAATAAGCCCGGCTGCCAGAGCGCACTGCCGCAGTCGCCCTGGCAGCCTTTGCGCGCCATCGTCAACCGCGCGGGTGGAACTTCCGATAAGTCTCCCGGAGCCGCTCCGAGGTGACGTGGGTGTAGATTTGGGTCGTGGACAGATCGGCATGGCCCAGTAACATCTGCACGGAGCGCAGGTCGGCCCCATGCTCCAGCAAGTGCGTGGCGAAGGTGTGCCGAATCATATGCGGCGTCACCGCGCCGAGTCCGGCCCGGCGACCGTATTCGGAAACCATTTTCCAGCAAAGCTGGCGGGTCATCGGCTTGCCGCGCGAGGTCACGAACAAATAGCGACTGTCGCTATCGTCCTGCCGCGCCGCCCGAAAGCGCAGGTAGCGCGCCAGCGCCGCGAGCGCGGAGCGACCAATCGGCACTTGTCGCTCCTTGCTGCCCTTTCCAAAGCAGGTCAGATAACCGACCTCCCGGTTAACATCGCCCAGCTTGAGGCCGCATAGCTCGGAGACCCGCAAGCCGGTGGCATACAGCAACTCCAGTATCGCCCGGTCGCGCGCGCCGGCTTCGGTGGCGATGTCGGCCTGCTGAAAGAGCCGCTCGATTTCCTCCGGCGTCAGAAACTTGGGCAGCGTCTGCCAGCTCTTCGGCTGCGCCAGCGACACGGTCGGGTCGGTGCGCCGATGGCCGTCAAGGACAAGGAATTTGTAAAAGCCGCGCGCCACCGCCAGCGCCCGCTCGACCGAGCGGGCGTCAAGCCCATCCGCAAAGAGGGATTCCATAAAGGCGGACAGGTCTCCCCGCTCCAGCGTCAGCGCCTCCTTCTGCCGCTCGGCGGCAAAGCGGGAGAGCTTGGCTAGATCGCGCCCGTAGGCCTCAAGGGTATTCGCCGACAGCCCGCGCTCAACCCGCAGGTACGCTAGAAACTCTTTGATGACATCCCGCGCCATAGCCTGACCTCCCGTATGGACGCCTATGGGCGCGCGCGCTTGGCTGGAATGCTTGCCGGGGTTGCCCTCGGCGGGCAGTTACGGTTTACTCCGTCAAGCGGAAGCCTCTAGGCAAGCTTCCCAAACGCCATGCGCCGCCGCCGGTCGCTATGAAAATCGAAAATCGCGCCACGTACAAAACAAAACTCAACCTGGAAGAGCTTGTGCAAACCACGCTCGCCGCCTTGCCGCGCAATCATAGCTCCGGCGTCACGCGCATCGTCTTCGTGGATCGCATTCTGGACCGCAACGTGCCAGCCGACAAACGCGACAAGCTCCCGCTACTTTACCATCCCAAGACGCCGGTTTCAGGCGCCTGGTTCGAGATTGCCCTCGGCCCGCTGATCGAGCAAAAGGGCTGGTGGCGGCGATTCGTCGCCCGGCGCTCGCTGCGCGTCAACCTCACGCACACGCTGCTAGCGCTGATGGGGCAGCATTACCACTTCAATTTCTCCCACGGCAGAAAAAAAACCGAGTACGAGCCGGCCATTCGGGAATACATCCGCAAAGGGCTTGAGGCGCTGCGCGAAAGCGACACCAGCTACCGCATGCGCCTCATGCGCCCGCTACTTCCCTATCTCGACCGCTTCGCCCGCTGGCTGGCCAAGCAACAGCGCAAGGCGCTCCAGGCGCGCGCCAAGCAAGCGAAGTAGCGCGCGCCAAGCCGGTCAGCCGGCATCCGGCGCATCCTCCAGCTCGCGCTCCAACTCAGCGACGACTTTCTTAAGCGCGGCGACCACCTGCGATTTATCCACGTCCGACTTGCGGAACTTCAAGTCGAGCGTGAACGCCCGCGACGGCGCCTGAAAGCGAAACTTGAACGGCGTCGCCCGCCTGGCGGGCTTGGTCGTTTTCCGCACGGCGTCGCGCGTCAGCCCGAGCTGCCGAATGCGGGCAATCAACGCCCGCCGCTCTTCATCCGACGGACGGCGGACAATCTGCAGCAGGGTTGACTTCGACGTAATGCCGGCCTGGCGACACAGCTCCCGGACTTCAGGCGAGAGACCGCCAATGGCGAGCGACTCCGTAATGCTGGAGCGCGATTTGCCAAGCTTGCGCGCCATCTCCTCGTGGGTGTAGTCAAACCGCTCCGCCAGCGCCGTCAGCCCCTCGGCCTCCTCGAAAGGCGTTAGGTCCTTGC
Source organism: Chloracidobacterium sp. CP2_5A (assembly GCA_002254845.1). Taxonomy (GTDB): domain Bacteria; phylum Acidobacteriota; class Blastocatellia; order Chloracidobacteriales; family Chloracidobacteriaceae; genus Chloracidobacterium. The sequence continues at coordinate 15,574 of NKPT01000028.1, forward strand.
GCTGAAGGTTTTCAATGAGCGCGATTTCCGCCACGGCGCGGTCGTCCACGTTCATTTCGATGCAGGGCAGCTCGCGCAGCCCGGCCAGCAGGCTCGCCCGGTAGCGTCGCTCGCCAGAAATGATCATAAACCGCCCGCCGACCTCCGCCGGCCGCACCAGCAGCGGCTCTAGCACGCCCTTTTCCCGAATGGAGCTGGTCAACTCCTCCAGATCGCCGAACTCGATGCGCGGCTGGTTGGGATTTGGCTCCAGGCGGTCAATGGGAATCATGCGCCCGATGGGCGCCCCCGCGCGCGTCCAAAGCTCCTCGACGTAGTGTGACTCGTGGCGCATGCGCACCGTGGACGGCAGTCCGCGCTTAGACACGACGCAATACCTCCTCGCACAGCTTGGCGTACTCGACGGCGCCGCTCGACTGGGGCGCAAAGGTAAAGATGGACTCGCGGTACGCCGGGCTTTCCTCCAGCCGCACCGACTTGGAGATCACTGTTTCAAACACCTTGTCGCCAAAGACCTCGTAAATCTGCCGGTAAATGTCCCGCGCCAGGGCGGTGCGCTTGTCATGCAGCGTAATGACCACGCCCAGCACCTGCAAATTCGGGTTCGGGCGGGATTTGACCTTGTCAATCGTCTCCAGCAGGTCGTCCGTCCCTTCCATCGCGAAGTAGGACGACTGAATTGGAATCAGGACGTGCGAGGCCGCCACCAGCGCATTGACCGTAATCAGCCCCAGCGTCGGCGGCGTGTCAATCACAATAACGTCGTAGGCGTTGCGCAGCGGCTCCAGGCGATCCTTGAGGCGGTAGGGCGCGTCAAACTCGCCGACCAGGCGCGACTCCAGCTTGGCCAAGCTGATGCGCGCCGGAAGGAGGTCGAGACCCGCCACCGGGCTGGGCTGAATAATCGTCAGCGGGTCTAGCTTGACATCCATCAGAAAGTCATACGCCGACAATCCGGCGGCCTCATACGGCAGGTAAGAAAGCGTGCTGTTGGCCTGCGGATCGAGATCGAGCAGCAGCGTCCGCCGCCCGCGCATCGCCAGCCCAGCCGCCAAGTTAATCGAGGTCGTCGTTTTTCCGACGCCCCCCTTCTGGTTGGCGACCGCGATCACCAGGCACGTGTCCAATCGTCGCGGGCGATGTCCGTTTACCGTCCCCATGGCTTCCCTTGGCTCAAAACATCGATGACTGCCCCCGGCGGGCTCAGGGCGGCGCGGTTGGCCGCCGTCAGCCGCGGCCGATGTCGGATTCGTCAATTTCGTCGGGCCAGTCAAACTCCATCTCGTCGGCCTTTTCAGCCGACTCATCGTCCGAGCGCTCCACCATAACCGAGGTCGAGCTTTCCAAAACGGATTCGTGAACGAAAATCGGCGCGTCCACCCGGAGCGCCAGCGCGATAGCGTCGCTGGGGCGCGCATCGAGAAAGATCATTTTGCCGGCGACCTCCAGCTCAATCACGGCGAAAAACGTATTGTTGCGCAGCTCCGTGACCACCACGCGGCGGACGCGGCCATCCATTTGCAGAATCAGATTCCGCAGCAGGTCGTGGGTCATCGGGCGCGGCGGGGCCATTTTTTCAATCTCGAACGCAATGGCGTTGGCCTCAAACGGCCCGACCCAGATGGGGAGCAACTGATCGCCGTCCACTTCCTTGAGGACAACAATCGGCGTATTCGCCGCCGGATCAATCATCAGCCCGCGAATCTTCATTTCACGCTCCATGGCACCGCACCTCCCAAGCGAGTCTCAGGCGAAGTTGAAAAGCCAAAAAACTTCTAAAATCAAATATTAAGTTACGATGTCGGCGCGCCGACCAAGCTATCTGAAACCAGCATGTCGCGGGCCGCCTGGCGCGCCGAGTCGGTCACGACCGCCCCGCCCAGAATCCGCGCCAGCTCCTCGACCCGCTCCGCGGCGTCGAGCGGCATAATCGCCGCTCGCGTCCGCCCGTCCACGACGGACTTTTCAACCCGCAAGTGCGTTGTCGCAAACCGCGCCACCTGGGCCTGGTGCGTGATGCAGAGCACCTGCTGACGCTCGGCGAGCCGCCGCAAGCGAAGGCCAACCGCTTCGGCCACCCGCCCGCTAATGCCGACATCCACCTCGTCAAACACCATCGTACGCGGAATATCCGTCGGCGCAAGGATAGATTTCACGCCAAGCATCAGGCGCGACAGCTCGCCGCCGGAAGCGACTTTGGCGAGCGGGCGCAGCGGCTCGCCCGGATTCGAAGTGAACAGAAACTCCACTCCCTCCAGCCCGGAAGCCGCCCACGTCGCCGGGTCAGCGGCATCGCGCTCCGCAAGCGCGACCGCGAGCCGCGCCTGGGGGAGCGCCAGCTCTGACAACTCCTGAGCAAGAGCCGCCTCAAAGCGCCGCGCCGCCGTCTGCCGGGCGGCGCGCAGCGCCAGCGCCAACTGCCGATACCGCCCGGCCGCCGCCTCGACCGCGGCGCTTAGGCGGCGCAGTTCCGCGTCGTAGCTTTCAACCTGCGCCAGCTCCGCGCGGACGCGCTCCAGCGTCGCCAACACGCGATCCAGCGTGCCGCCATACTTGCGCTTGAGCCGATCCAGCTCATCCAGCCGCGCCTCGACCTCGCGCAACCGCTCCGGCGCGATCACAATGCCGTCGGCGTAGTCGCGCAGCGCGAAGGCGACTTCCTCGACGCCGTAGCGGGCCGCTGCAAGCGTCGCCGCCGCTTCGGCTAGCGCCGGATCGTCCGCCGCCAAGTCCTCCACGCGGCGCAGCGCCTGAACGATCAGCGTCAACGCCGACGCCTCGCGCTCATACAGCAGGTCGTAGCTGTCCGCAGCCGTCGCCGCCAGCCGCTCGGCATTGGAAAGGCGCGCCCGCTCCCGCAAAAGCTCCTCATCCTCGCCCAGGCGCGGCGCGGCGCGCTCCAGCTCGTCGCGCTGGAAGTTGAGCAGGTCAAGCCGCTGCAGCCGTTCGGCTTCATCCTGGCGCAGGCGCTCCAGCGCCTGTCGCGCCAACTGCCAGGCGGCAAAAGCTGCGGACACCGACTCGGCCAGGTCCGTATGCTGACCAAAGGCATCCAGCACCCCGGCGTGCGCCGCCGGAAAGATCAGCGTTTGCTGATCGCCCTGCCCGTGAATGTCCGCCAAGTACGGGCGCAGCGCCCGCGCCGTCGCCAGCGCGCAAAGCTGGTCGTTGATGAGGGTTCGCCCCTTTCCGCTCGCTGACACCTCGCGGCGAATGAGCAGCTCGCTCCCGACTTCGAGTTCAGCCTCGGCGAGGATTCGCGCGACCTCGGGGTGACTGGGGCAATCAAACAGCGCCTCGACCACCGCCCGCGACTCGCCCGCTCGGATGATGTCCACCGTCATACGCCCGCCGATAGCCAGCGCCAGCGCGTCCGCCACCAGCGACTTCCCAGCGCCGGTCTCGCCGGTTACGATGGTCAGCCCGGGCCCAAAAGTCACGCGCTGCCGATGCACGACCGCGATGTTTTCGATATGGAGCTGTTTCAGCATGCGCAAGCGCGAAAGAGCGTGCAAAGGAGAACGACTAGCGCGAAGGCGCGCCGCTAGGCGGCGACAACCGCTTCCCCAGCAAGCCCCCCAGTGACGGAGAAACCGATGCCGATACTACGGAGCCTGATGCAAGAGTACAAGCGACTCCTCGCGAACGGACAGTCCGCCCTAGACAATCTCCCGGAAGCGGCGCTCTATTGGCGACTGCCGCTGCCCGACCACAATTTCAACAATCGGTCCTGCGGCGAATGGCTCATCGCCATGGCTGGCGGCATCGAGTATGTCATCAACGGGCTGCTTTCCAACTACTGGGATCACCCCGCCGAATGGACGATGCGCGAAACCCTCTCCACGCCAGAGCGCCTGCAAGCTTACCTCGGCGATGTTATCAGTCTCGCGTCAAAGCTGGAAGCCGCGCTCGCGGAGGACGACCTCGCCAAGGTCATCCACCTGCCCAACCCGCGGCAAACCGTCATCGGCGAGCTGCTGATTGAGCGACTGGCGCTTTCGGCGCAACATTACGGGCAAGCGGTCGCTATGGCGCGCGCCTTTGCAGCGCATGCCGGAGCGGAGCTTCCGCCAAAAAACGGCTCGCGCGGCGAGCGCGCCGCCATTCGGCAAGAATGATGCATTCGGCAAGAATGATGCATTCGGCAGGAATTCGGCAGGAATGACGAGCCTGCCTGTCGTAAGCTGCCGAACGGCGACGGGCGCGCTCTTGCCCGCGCTTCCCGATGAAAACCGGCTTCAGCCGGCGGATGCCATTATCCGGACGCCTCCGAGCGCTAGCCGCCACGCAGGGAATGGAGAATGGGCGGCGGTCAGGGCTTGACGACGAATACAAACTTCTCGCTCGTTGTGTGGAGCGCGGCGTCCAAAACCCTCACCGACACCAGATACTCGCCCGGCGCCAGGTTTTGATAGATTAAGGTAAAAGTTTCACTTGGCGAATCTAAAACTAAGTCATCAGGATAGATAAGCGCCCAATCCCCGCCGTTGAAAGCGACCTCGACCGACTTGAACGGCGCGGTCGGCGCGGCGACCTCAACCCGCAGCTTTGACTCTTTCGCGGAAATGACTGAAGGCGAGAAAGTTATCCTTGGAGCAGCATTGGCAATCGTCACTGGCGACGACACCTGCGAGACGGTCAGCGCCAAAGCCGCCGGGTTTGACGGGCTATCGCTAACCTCGAGCAAAAACTCATAAACGCCATCGGGCAGCATGTCCGGCGCAATGACAAAGAACGGATTGCGCAGCTTTTCGGCGAGCGCCTTCCAGGCCATCTGGCCACGCAGCCGGTACGACAGGCGGTACGTCAGCGCATCGCCGTTTTTATCCTCCGCCTGCCACTGAAGCGTTCGCGCGCCGCGCTGAAAGACCTTGCGGGGCGGCTGGTTGGCGATAATGCCAAACTGGAGCGGGTCCAATCCCGAAGTCATCACGCTCGGATCAGGCGGCGGAACAATCGCCTCCTGCAAGGCCACGCCAACCGGCAACGCGCTGAACGAGGCGATGGCTGGCGGGAGATTTCTGGGCAAGTAAGCCACGCGCGCGAAAGAAACTTCCGCGCCTTTCCTCAAGCGCAGTCGCCACTGAAGAAAACGCGCCTTGGGGCTTGTAATCACGCCCCCCGGCGCGGGCATCTCCGCTGACCAGTCGCTCCATAGCGCGCCCGGCGTCTGGGTGTTGCCGGTTCGGGTTTGAATAAAGACATCGCCTTTGCTTTCAACATAGATGCGCCCCCAAGTCTCAACAATCGCTTTAGCATCTTGCACGGGCGATGTGAACAGGCCTTCATCCTGCGCCGTCGCGCTCAATCGGTAAAGCTTAGCCAGCCCGCTGGCGATAATATACAAAACATCGCCGGCCGCGACCTCCGCCGCTGCAATGCGCTCTTCCTCGACGGTTCCAAAAAGCGATGCCTGCCCGTCGGGCGCGATGAAAAAGAGCCGCCCCTGCCCGCCCATCGCGCTGCTGCCCAAGCCAACCAGAACGCCATCCTGCCAGCGCGTCAGGGCGGTTGCCGTGTCGCCGGAGGTCCAGATGACGGACTGTCGCCCGTCCGCGCCAAGCCGGTAGAGCGCGGTCCCGCCGGCTGCCGGGCGCAGCAGCGCGGCGCTGCCGCCGCCTTCCCCGTCGCCGGCTGTCGCCTCGCCCGCGGCCGCCGGCTTGCCCTCGCCCGCCGCCGGCTTGCCCTCGCCAATCCCCAGGGCGAAGACGGTTCCATCCGGGAGCTGCGCAAGCTGCCGAACTTCACGGGACGGCGCGTCAAACACGGCCGTCGCCTTTTTGTCGGGACCAATGCGAACCACCAGCCCGCTCGGATCCGTGCCGGCCCAAATCGCCCCGTCCGCCGCCAACATCAAGCTGGTGACGTTGGATTCATCCGTCGCAAAAAGCGACTGCGCGGACGTTGCGCCGCGGGAAAGCGTAAAAACCCCGCCCTTCGCCCCAGTGGCATAGACGAGCGCGCCGTCGGGCAGGAAGCGCATGGCCCAGATGTACTTTTCCGGCGGGTCATAGACCGCGCGAAAGCTCTTGTCGCCGGTTAGCTGGTAAATTTTTCCATCCGGCGAAGTCGCGGCAAAGACGCCGCCCTGCCCGTCGGCGGCGAGCGCCGTCACATCCAGCTCCTCAAAATCGGCGACCAGCGCGGTTGTCCCATCCGCCGCGACTTTGAAAAGCTTCCCGTCATGGCCTGTGCCAATATAGACATCGCTTCCAACCAGCAGGCTACAGAGGGCGAACGGCTGCTGCGTATCGCCAAGCAGCCGCGGCGTCGGCACAACGCGCAGGATGCCATTATCAGACACAGATAACCCAAGCAGGCGCCCGGACAGATAATCTTCCTTGCGCGCGGTCTCCCAAAACGCCGTCCCCTCAGCGCGCAGGGGCGTCGTCCACAACCAAGCCAGGGCTACGACCGCCAAGGCGGCGGCGGGTTTTCGTTTCAGCATGAGTCGTTTCCTAACGTCAGCCGCGTCGAGTTGGCGGCGGAAGCCGGCGGCGACGGCGCGGCTTCCGCCGGCTGACTTTTCCAGCGGCGGTGAATCCAGAGCCACTGATCCGGGTAGCGCCGCACAATCGCTTCCCACCGCTGCGTCAAGCGGGCCGTATTTTCCTGAATATCAAAGCTTTCGTCGGCCGTCCGCGCAAGCGGGACCGCCGCCTCGAAAATCAGCCGGTGGCGCGCGCGCGCTGCGTCCCAAACCAGATAGCCGGGAATGACCGCCGCGCCGGTTCGCCGCGCTAGGCGCGCCACGAGCGGCGAGGTGCAGGCCGGGCGGCCGAAAAACTGACAAAAGACGCCGCGCGGCGGCTGCACGTTGACATCCGCCAGAATGCCCACCGTTTCCCCGCGGCGCAGGCTGGCAACCAGCGCGCGCAGGTCGCGGTGCTTTGACAGCAGGCGGTTGCCGCTGCGCGAGCGGTAGCGCGTCACAAGCGCATCCACTAGCGGATTATCAATCGGGCGGACCAGAATCGTCAGCGGATGACCATAGAGCGCGTGGGCGTAGGCGCTCAGCTCCCACGCGCCAAGATGCCCCGTGAAGAAAATCACGCCGCGCCCCTGCGCGCGCGCCGCCTCAAAATGCTCAAAGCCTTCATACTCGACGAGTTCCGCGATGTTCCCCGAGTGCAGCTTGGGCAGGTGGGCGAACTCGCCGAGCAGGCGGCCCAAGTTCGCCGCGCAGCCCCAAAACAAGCGTCGCCGCGCGCGCGCCGGGAGATCAGGAAAGGCCAGGGCTAGATTTTCCATCCCAACGCGCCGCAGGCGCGGCAGCGCCGCCGCCAGCAGCCCGACCAGCGCCACGCCTAGCCATCGCGCGAGCGGGCGCGACAAGCCGCCCAGCCCGCGCAACAGGGCAGCCACCACAAAGGCTTCAGCTCGCAAGCGAATCGCGGGCGGCGGATTGACAGTCGCCGATTCGGTCGTTAGCATCGCTTGCCCAATGCGAGCGACCGCGCCTGGCCGCTCGTCTCGCCGGCGCGCTCGGTGGCGTAGCCAAGTGGTAAGGCACGGGTCTGCAAAACCCTTATTCGTCGGTTCGATTCCGACCGCCACCTCCAGCCGCCGGGCAGCGCCGCGCCCCCGCGCCGGCTGAAGCGCCCCTCCTCCCCCGTACGTATCGCTGGAACGCTTGCTATGGCTTCAGATTTCTTTGTCGGCATATCCTGCACGCTGATCATCACCGTCATGCTGTTGGCCCTGGCGCGCATTTCGGCCGTTCGGGTCAAGAAAGGCGCGAGTCTTTACCGCGCCTCGATCCAGCCGCTGCTGTTGATGTCCACGACGCTGCTCCTGCTGTATCTGGCGAACCTGGTCGTCATTTATCTTCTGACGGCGGTCGGCGTCCGCGGCGATGTGGCGTTATACGCGGCGCTCCTGCTCGACGACATTCTCGCCTGCACGTTCCTGCTGACAATGTTTCGCCGCAACGCGCTGCGCCAGGCGGCAAAAACGCTCAAGTAGCCGCCCCCGCCCGACCTTCACGGCGCGCGGCGAAGGACCTCGCTGGGACTGACCGTGACAATTTGCACCCGCCCGTCCATATCGGCGGGCGGCAAAACGACCACCGGCCGCCGGGACGGGCGCTCCGACGCCAGCTCGCTCCCGACCGTCGCCTGGAAGTCGCGCGCGCGGAGCTTTTCCACAACCGATTTCGGGCCTTCAACCGTCACCTCAACCCGCGTCACGGGAGCGCCGGGCGCGTCCAGGATGACATCTAGCCGGCGGCGCACAATGATTGGGCGAATCGTCACCTTCACCTCAACTTCCTGCGCGCCGATAATTTCAATCCGGGGATCCTTGACATCCACTTTGTACCGCTCGGCGAATGAGCGCTCATGAATGTTGAGCCAGATGGTTTCCGTGCTGACGGATTGCAAGGCGTAAACCTGCGCCTCCGGCCCGCGCAGGACGGTTGTTGGCGGAGACACTTGATACTCCGCGATCTCGCAATCCACAGGCAGCGTCCCGCGAAAGTTCGGGCGGATGTCAACCGAGCGATTGACCTGTCGCTCCAGGCTAAGCGTCAGCCGAGGCGGCTCGATTTCGAGGATTTCAACGCTAGCGGGCTTTTCGATGCGCGCATCCTCGCGCAGGATAATCACCCGGTCGCCGGAGTTCTTGCCGTCCAGCGGCACGGTGACGACAAATGACTCCGGGCGCAAGCGCTCCACCACATCGCGCGGGCCGCGCACCCGCAACGTGACCTCCCGCGCCTCATTCCCGTTGGCAATCACCAGGTCCTCCCGCAGTCCCTGGTAGTTGATCGGCACGCCGCGCATGACAAAAGGAATGGCATCCTGCTTGGTCGCCGAAAGCCAGAGCGCGCTGGTCATCAGCGCCGCGATGAGCTTGAGGGTAAAGTTCTCGACCACGAGCGCGCGCGCCCTTTTGCTCAGCCAGTCGAGCCAGTGCCGCCCTTGTCGCCAGGCGGCCGCCAGATCGAGCGCGCCGCGCTCTCTCGCCCGCGCCGCGCGCGCATCGCCGATGAGCGCCGGCGTCCCAGCCGCCGGCGTCTCGCTTGTGTCACTCAGCGGCTCGGCCGTCACGAAATCCACGCTGGAGCTATCCTCGACCAGCGCCGAGCGCCGCCGCCGCCGCCGCGGCGCGCCTTCAGCGGTCGCGTTCAGCGCCCGCGACAGCAGCGCGCGAACTTCCCGAACCCCAAGCCCGCGCTTGATTTGACCGCCTTCAACGCACGATACGATCCCCGTCTCCTCGGAGACGACAATCACGAAGGCGTCGCTTTCTTCCGTGATGCCAATCGCCGAGCGATGGCGCGTTCCCGTGTCTTTTGAAAGCCGCGGGTTGAGCGTGAGCGGCAAAAAGCAGCTCGCCGCGGCAATTCGCTCCCGGCGAATGATCACCGCTCCGTCATGCAGCGGCGCTTCCGGGTTGAAAATGTTGACCAGCAGGTCATAGCCGACGATGGCGTCGAGCTTGACGCCGCGCGCGATGTACTCATCCAGATTGTCCTGCCGCTCAAACACAATCAAAGCGCCGGTCTTTTTCGCGGAGAAGGTCGTCACGGCAAGGAGCGCGCTCTCATAGGCCGTCGCGGGCGACTTGGGCGCTCGCCATCCAAAGCGCGCCGGAAGGCGAATGTTGCGGCCAAAGTTCGCGAAAGCCGCGCGAATTTCGTTTTGAAACAGCACGACGACAGCAAAGCCGACATAGAGCAGGCTGTGGCGAATAACAAACTCCAGGGTTGGCAGGCGCAGCCAGTGGGAAGCCTGGTAAAGAATCGCCACGACCCCGATTCCAATCGCGATCTGCGCGGCCCGCGTTCCCTTGAGGAGCTTCAACACCTCATAAACGACCAAAAACACTAGGATCAAATCAATGGCGATAGCGAGCCAGGATTGACCAAGCCAGTGGATGAGCGTCGTTAGCACGAGGAGCGCGTTTCCTTTGCGTCGAGATAGCTTGAGCGTCAGGCCCGGGGCGGGCGCCCTGAGCGGCTTTCACAACTTTGCCTGGAAGCTCAGATTTTGAGGCAAGCCTCATGCGAGGCGGCCGTCATGCGCGACAAACTTGACGCTGCGCGCGTACCCGCACACCGCGACGCCGGCCCCAGCATAGTACAGCATATCCGATGCCCAGCGTTCGGGCGAAAGCAGCCAGAACATGGACAGGTAAGCCAGCGCTCCGGCTGTCACGAGCGGCCAGTGCAAATGCCTGACTGCCAAAGCATAGGCGACGACGAAGGATAGCCACAAGACATGCGGCCCGTAGCCCAGCCCTTCAGGGCGGATCGCTTCCAGCCACCACAGCGCGAGATAGCCCATCGCGAGGCCGCGCAGAAAACGTTGGGCATCATAGTAGCTCGTCCAGTGAAACGGAAACAGCGCGCTGGCCAGAGCCAGCCCAAGCAGCCACGCCTTGGCATCCAGAAAAGCGGCTTGCGCGCCGGGCGGGACAAAGGTGGCGACCGCCCAGGGATAGCTCGCCGCCAGCCACGCCGGTAGCGCCAAGTCGCGGACAACCTTGGTCAACCGCTGTTGTGGAAGAAGCCAAATGTCCAGCAAGAGATAGGCAAGGTAGGCCGCCGTCGGCAGCGTGAGCGCCCAGCGTGTCCCGGCGAGCCCGAAGCTCGCCAGCCAAACCCAGAGCGGGATCCACTCATACGAGCGCAGCGCCCAGGCTGGGCGGCTATAAAGCTCGGCGCGCTTCGCGCCAACTTTCAGAGCCGGCAGGAGCCGCCGCTCGATGGACTGCCGAAGCTGCTCCGTGAGCGCCTGCGCCAGCGCCGACTCGTCCGCGGCAGTCGCGCGCTCAGCGGCGGGCGGTTGGAGCGGCGGATGATACTTGACCGTAATCTTTCGCGGCAGCGGCAGCCACTGTCCGCGCGGCCAGGCGGCGCGCGCGCCGGCAATCGTCACCGGCACAAGCGGACATTGCGCGGCAATCGCCAGCCGCGCCGCGCCGGACTTGAGCAGCGCGTTCATGCGCGCCTCCTTGGAAAGCCCGGCTTCGGGAAAAATCCCCAGCGCGTCGCCATCGCGCAACACTTGAAGGGCTTGCAAGAAGGCTTGTTGATCGCGCCGGGTCGTATCCACGGGAAAAGCCCCGAAGAAGCGAATCAACGAGCCCAACAGGGGTATCGCGAACAGCTTGTCCCAAGCGACGAAGCGAATCCGTCGCCGCACGGGCAGCGAGATGAGCGCCGGGTCAAGGTAGCTCGGATGATTTCCGGCCAAAATCACCGCCCCGGTCAAAGGCACGTTCTCGACGCCAGCGTACTCAAGCGTGAAAGCCACCCGAAAAAGCGCGTGGACAACGAGTTTGAGAACCCAGAGCAAGGCGCTCCTCAGCTAGTGCGGGGCTGTTAGGGTAGGACTGATAGAGCGGGCCTGATGCGCCGCAATCGCCCGGCGCGGCTTGGGCGCGTCGGGTCTAGGGCCCAGCGGGTCAGCTCAGGCTTCAGGCGCGGCCCGTCAGCGAGCGAAGCTCGGATTTGAGCTTTTCGATCTGGATGATCTTTTCCGTTACCTGCTCGAACAGGTCGCGCCGGGCGGCAATGCCCTCGCCAATCAAGTAGGTCGCGGCCTCCGAGCGGTTGGCGAAAATGCCGGCCTGGACGAGCATCTCGATAGAGCGCATGGCGTCTTCGGAAAGGTGCGCCGTAACGCTTAGGTCGCGACTTGAAAGCGCCTGCTGGATCGCCGCCCCGATGGAGCCGGGCAGCTTTCCGATAGACTCCGGCAGCGTCTTGGCCAGCTCGCGGACGGAGCTGGTGATTTCCTCAATTGCGCCCCGCGGCTCTTCGCTCGGCGCGCTGGACGAAGCCCCGGATGCCGGCGCGGCATCATCCTTGCGCTCGATAATGACGATTTTGCGTTCCTCTGGCGTGGCCATTGGCGGAAACCTCCGGTTGAAAATCTTGTCGCGGCACAGGTTACTCCGCCGCGCCGGCTTCCGCAAACGCCGCCCCCCTGACCGGCAGGCGGCTTGCGCCGCGCCAGATGCGACGCAAACGGCGCGGACCCGCGCCTTTCCTAAGACTCCGCTCATTTGCAAAACTCGCGGCAGCGGCAACCTGAAGAGCGGCAACCTGAAGATGGGCAAGTTCGCCGACAACTACGACACCTGCATGCGCCCGCTCGAGCGACGCATCTTCGCGGCGCGACGGCGGCGGCTCATCCCGCTGGCGACCGGCGACGTTCTTGAAGTCGGCGGCGGCACGGGCGCGAATCTGCCTTTCTACCGGGGCGTCCGGTCGCTGACCTTCACCGACCCCGACCCGGCCATGCTGCGCATCGCGCAGTCCAAGCCGCGTCCGACTGACTTGCCCGTAACATTCCGCGCCGCCGCCGCTGAGGCGCTGCCCTTTCCCGACGCTGGCTTTGACACGGTTGTCGTCACGCTGGTTCTGTGCAGCGTCGCCAGCCCGGCGCGCGCGCTGGCTGAAATCCGGCGCGTCCTGCGGCCGGGCGGCGCGCTGCTCGCGCTGGAACACATCCGCCCTCCGGGCCTGCTGGGCTACGTCGCCGACGCGCTGACGCCGCTCCAAAAACGCCTCGCCGCCGGCTGTCACCTCAACCGCGCCACCCGCCGCGCCGTGGCCGAGGCCGGGTTTGTCATCGAGCGCGAAACGCTCTCCGCGCTCGACATTGTGGCGGAGATTGAGGCTACCACCGCGCCCACGCCTTCCTAAGCCCGCAACAGGGCCGACGCTCTCGGCGACCTGGAAAGCGATGGCGACCGCCCCGCCCCCGCGGCTCATTTTTTCTTTGCCTTCGCGGCGCCGGTCAGACAGGATAGCGACCGCTCTTTCAGATACTTTTTTCCCAAAACTTTCCTAAAACGCGCTGCTCGTCCTCATCCGGCGGAAAGGAACCGTCCTATGTCGCAGTCCATGGAAACGCTGGCGATTAACACGATTCGAACGCTCTCGATGGACGCCGTCCAAGCGGCTCGCTCGGGGCATCCAGGCACGCCTATGGCTATGGCCCCGGTGGCTTACACGCTATGGAACGATTTTCTTCGCTTTGACCCCGAAGACCCTATCTGGCCCAACCGCGACCGATTTGTGCTCTCGATGGGCCACGCCTCGATGCTGCTTTACTCGATGCTCCACCTGACGGAAACCAAAGCCGTCAACGCCAAGTACGAAACGACCGGCGCGCCGTCGGTCAGCCTGGACGACATCAAGAAGTTTCGCCAGCTCGACAGCAAGTGCCCCGGACACCCCGAATATCGCTGGACCTCCGGCGTCGAGACGACGACCGGGCCGCTTGGGCAAGGCATTGCCACGAGCGTCGGCCTGGCGATCGCCTCGAAATGGCTCGGCAACTACTTCAATCGCCCCGACTTCGAGATGTTTGACTTCCGCGTCTACGCCCTGTGCGGCGACGGCTGCCTAATGGAAGGCGTTTCGCAAGAAGCTCTGTCGCTGGCCGGCCACCTCAAGCTCTCGAATCTGTGCTGGATTTACGACAACAACAAGATCACCATCGAGGGCCATACCGACTGGGCGTTTAGCGAGGACGTGGCGACGCGCTTTATCGCCTGCGGCTGGAACGTCACCCGCGTCGGCGACGCCAACGATACGGCCATGCTCCGCCGCGCGTTCAACACGGCCATCAAGGAGCGCGAGCGCCCGACGCTCATCATCGTGGACAGTCACATCGCCTGGGGCGCGCCCAACAAGCAGGACACGCACGCGGCGCACGGCGAGCCGCTTGGCGAAGAGGAAATCCGGCTGACCAAGCGCAACTACGGCTGGCCTGAGGACGAGCGCTTTCTCGTGCCGGACGAAGTTCGGGCGCACTTCCGCGCCGGCATCGGCAAGCGCGGACAGGAGCTCCGCAACGACTGGATGACGCGCTTCGCGGCCTACCGGGCGGCTTACCCCAATCTGGCCGACCAGATGCTTAGGGTGCAGAAGCGCGAGCTTCCCCAGGGGTGGGACGCTGAGCTGCCCACCTTCCCGCCGGACGCGAAAGGCATCGCCGGACGCGACGCCTCGGCCAAGGTTCTCAATGCCGTCGCCAAAAACTTCCCGTGGCTCATCGGCGGCTCCGCCGACCTTGCGCCCTCAACCAAAACTCGCCTCGTCTTTGAAGGGGCCGGCGACTTCCTGGCGGAGTCCTACGGCGGGCGCAACTTCCACTTTGGCGTCCGCGAACACGCCATGAGCGCCATTCTCAATGGGCTGTCGCTCGCCAAGACGCGACCCTACGGCTCCGGCTTCCTCATTTTCTCCGACTACGCGCGCCCGGCCATCCGCCTGAGCGCGCTGATGGAGTTGCCGACCATTCACATCTTCACCCACGATTCCATTGGCGTCGGCGAGGATGGCCCCACGCATCAGCCCATCGAGCAGCTTGCCGGACTGCGCTCGATTCCGGGGCTACACGTGTTTCGCCCGGCGGACGCCAACGAAGTCGTCGAGTGCTGGAAGGTCATCCTGCGCCTCAAGCATGAGCCGGCGGCGCTGATTCTGAGTCGCCAGCCGATTCCAACGCTGAATCGTAGCCTTTACGCCAGCGCCGAGCTGGCGCGGTTTGGAGCCTATGTATTGGCTGACAGCGGCGATACGCCGGAAGTCATCCTGCTGGCGACTGGCTCGGAAGTCGCCTTGTGCGTGGAGGCCTACGAGCGATTGACCGCCGACGGCCACCGCGCGCGCGTGGTCAGCATGCCGTGCTGGTCGCTGTTTGAGCGCCACAGCGAGGAATACCAAGAATCCGTGATTCCCTCTCAGGCGCGCGCCCGCGTCGCGGTCGAGCTGGCTTCAACCTTCGGCTGGGGACGCTACGTCACGCATCAGCGCCAAATTATCGGCATGAAAACCTTCGGCGCGAGCGCGCCGCTCAAGGAAGTCACGAAGAAGTTCGGCTTCACCGTTGAAGCGATTGTGGAAGCTGCCAAGCGCGAAATCGAAGCCTGCAAGCAAGGTCAATGATCTAAAATCTAATGATCTAAAGATGTCAAAAGAGATGTCAAAAGGCTCCCCAAGTTCCGCCGGCGAGGTTGTGATTCATTCTTCCGCGAATTCATCCAAAAGCGTTCATCAAAGAACGAGCTCGAGCCTCGATCTCGCCTTGGCCTCGTGTAAAACAAGTCAAATAAAATCAGATTTTATCCTACTTACTATCAAGCTCGACACAGCTTTGACCTCATACGCTTCTCAAGCTTTCGCAAAAGGCTTATGGAACGCCTGAGATGAGAAAAGCGATTTGGCGCGTCTTGCCGCTTGCTTTTTTTCGCCTGCGCCTGGGCGCAGGATCACGCCATTCGCGTCGCGTCGGAGCTGGCGGCTTTTGAGATCGGCGTTTTTCGCCTCGCGACAAATGCTCCAGCGAGCGGATTTTTGGTCAGCGAATCTGAAGTTTTTGAAGATGGCCGACGACAAGCGATAAGCGCAGCTTGGTTGGGAAGAAAAGCCGCTCTCGGCTCTGGTCGCGCTTGACACAAGCAAGACCGAGCGGAAGCAATTTGAAGCCTTGCGCCGGTAACTGCTGGAAGCCGCATTCTATCCGCGGCCGCTCGGTAATATGGCTATTTTAGCCACGGCCGAACGAACGGAAAAGATCCGCGACTTTACCCGCGATCGCCAAAAAAATAGCCAAAGCCATACGCGAGCTTGGCGAGCGAAAGCGTGGCGAGGAGGGCATTTTTCTCCACGACGCCGTCGCCCGCGCCGCCCTTGCCCCGCGCGTCGCGCCAATCCGGCCGGACGGCGCGTCATCCTGGTCGTTTCAGACCTGGTCGTTTCAGACAGCTCAGCAACCGCGCAACCTCGGCCGGCTTGACGCGGATGACGCGCAGTCGGCGCTGCCTGCAACCGGCGCGCGGCTGATCCGGCCCAATCGCGGCGCGCGCCGGCTTGAAGCTTAGCGGCGGGGGTTGTCCAAGGGGGTTGTCCAAGGGGGTCGCCAATTCGGTTCGCGCCGCGCTTTTTGCCCTTGCCTTCACTGTTCAGCGGCGATACAAACACACCGACCGTTCGTTTCATAACGCTCTACAGCAACCCGCTCGCTTCCAGCACCGAATCTTAGCCATGGCTTTCTCTCCCGCCCGCAGCGCGGCCGGCGATGCGCTTGACCAGCTTTGCATCACGACCCTTCGAACGCTCGCCATTGACGCCGTCGAGCAAGCCCAGTCGGGGCACCCCGGCGCGCCAATGGAGAACGCGCCCTTCGGTTACCTGCTCTTCACCCGCTATTTGCGTCACAACCCGCGCCATCCGCAGTGGGCGAACCGCGACCGCTTTGTGCTGTCGGCTGGTCACGGCTGCATGCTGCTCTACGGTCTGCTGCACCTGACGGGCTACGACCTGCCGCTCGACGACATCAAGCGGTTTCGCCAGTGGGGATCGAAAACGCCGGGCCACCCGGAATACGGCCACACGCCGGGCGTTGAAACGACGACCGGGCCGCTCGGCCAGGGCCTTTCGACCGCCGTTGGGATGGCGATCGCCGAAACCAAGCTGGCCGCGCATTTCAATCGCCCCGGCCACGCCATTGTTGACTATAACACCTACGTTCTGTGCAGCGACGGCGACCTCATGGAAGGCGTCGCGTCGGAAGCTTGCAGCCTCGCCGGCACGCTCAAGCTGGGTAAGCTCATCGTCTTCTATGCCGACAACCGCATCACGATTGACGGCAGCACCGACCTCGCCTTCCGCGAACAGGTCGCCACGCGGTTTCTCGCCTATGACTGGCACGTACAGTCCATCGAAGGCGACGACCTCCGGCAAATCGCCCAGGCGCTTGAACAGGCGCGCGCTGAAACCAGCCGCCCGTCGCTCATTGTCGCCCGGACGCACATTGGCTACGGCAGCCCCAACAAGCAGGATACGGCCAAGGCGCACGGCGAGCCGCTCGGCGCGGAGGAGGTCAAGCTGACCAAGCAGGCGTACGACTGGCCCTACGAAGCGCCGTTCACCATCCCCGATGAAGCTCTGGAGGCTTACCGCGCCTGCATCCCGCGCGGCGCGCAACTCGAAGCGGACTGGACGGCGCAGTTCGCCGCTTACGAAGCGGCCCACCCCGACCTCGCCGCCGAATGGCGCGCGTTTCAGGCCGGGGAGCTCCCGCCGGGCTGGGACGCCGACTTGCCAACCTTCAGCGAGGATATGGCGACTCGGCAGGCTTCCGGGGCAGTCATCAACGCGCTGGCGACGCGGCTGCCCTTTCTTCTCGGCGGCTCAGCCGACCTGACGCCCTCCAACAACACGACCATCAAGGCGGCGACCGCCTACAGCGCGACCGACCGCGCCGGGCGCAACTTTCACTTCGGCGTCCGGGAACACGCCATGGGCGCCATCCTCAACGGACTGGCGCTCAGTCGCGGCTTTATTCCCTATGGCGGCACTTTTCTTATTTTCTCCGATTACATGAAAGCCGCCATCCGGCTGGCGGCGCTCATGCGGCTGCGCGTCATTTACGTCTTCACCCACGACAGCATCGGGCTGGGCGAAGACGGCCCGACGCACCAAGCCGTTGAGCAGCTGGCCGGACTCCGGGCCATCCCCAACCTCGCGGTTATTCGCCCGGCCGACGCCAATGAAGTAACGGAAGCTTGGCGCGCGGCCGTCCGCAACGTCGAGGGTCCAACGGCGATCATTCTCACCCGTCAAAAGGTCCCAACCTTTGACCGCGCCCGCCGCGCCCCGGCAAGCGAACTCTCGCGTGGCGCTTATATTTTTTCAAAAGAACAACATAGCTCGCCTGATCTCATCCTTATTGGCAGCGGCTCGGAGCTGCAGTGGGCGGTTGCCGCGCAGGAGCGGCTCCAGGCGGAAGGCATTGCCGCGCGCGTCGTCAGCATGCCGAGCTGGGAGCTATTTGAGCGGCAGCCGGAAGAGTACCGCCGCCAAGTGCTGCCGCCGAGCGTCAAGAAGCGCGTCGCCATTGAGGCGGGCTCGTCGCTTGGCTGGCGAAACTACATCACCGATGAGGGCGCAATTATCGCCATGAAAGGCTTTGGCGCATCAGCGCCATTTACCGTCCTTATGCGCGAGTTTGGCTTCACCACCGAAAATGTCGTGGCGACCGCCAAGGCGCTGCTGGCCGGGACAAGCGCCTGACGGGCGCTTGCGCGGGGCGCCGGTCCAGCTCGTCGCCAAAACCCCTGTCGTCGCCTATCCAAGAGACAGCCCAAAAAGCCATTCAACGCCATCTCAAAAGCTGTTCAACTACCTGGAGCAAGCCTGTATGAATCCTCTTCAAGCGTTACATGAGCAGGGCCAATCGCCGTGGCTGGACTACATTCGGCGCAGCCTGATTACCAGCGGCGAGCTACAACGCTTCATTGATGAAGACGGCCTTATGGGCGTCACATCAAATCCCGCCATCTTTGAGAAAGCCATCACCGGCAGCCAGGACTACGCGGCGGCGCTGGCCGCCCTTGAAGCCGAAAACCTTGACGCAAATGCCCTCTATGAGCGGCTGGCCATTGAAGACATTCAAAGCGCCGCCGATATCCTCAAGTCGGTGTACGACCGGACGCAGGGACGCGACGGTTACGTCAGCCTCGAAGTCTCGCCCTACTTAGCTCAAGATACCAACGGCACCATCGCCGAAGCGCGCCGCCTGTGGCAGGCGGTCAACCGCCCCAATTTGATGATCAAGGTGCCAGCGACGCCGGAGGGCCTCCCTGCGATCCAGACGCTCATCAGCGAGGGCATCAACGTCAACGTCACCCTGCTCTTCGCGCAGGACGCCTACCGGCAGGTGGCGGAAGCCTACATTGCGGGGCTCGAAGCCTTCGCGGCCGCCGGCGGGGAGCTGCGCCGCGTCGCCAGCGTCGCCAGCTTTTTCGTCAGCCGGATTGACTCGCTGGTGGATGCCAAGCTCGATGCCAAGCTCAAAGCCGGGGACGGCGACCCGGCGCTCATCGCCAGCCTCAAGGGCAAAGTCGCGATTGCCAACGCCAAGTTGGCCTACCAGGCCTACAAGAAGCTCTTTTCGGGCGAGCGATGGGCCAAGCTCGCGGCGGCCGGCGCGCAGACGCAGCGATTGCTCTGGGCCAGCACGGGCACGAAAAACCCGCAGTACAGCGACACGCTCTACGTTGACGAGCTCATCGGGCCCGACACCGTGAACACGATTCCGCCGGCCACCTGGGAAGCCTTCCGCGACCACGGGCGCGTCCGGCCGACGCTGGAAAGCGACCTCGACGCGGCTCATGACACGCTGGAGACGCTCGCCAAGGTCGGGATTTCCCTGAAGGAAGCCACTGACGCCCTGCTCGCGGAAGCCGTCCGGCTCTTTGCCGAGCCGTTTGACAAGCTGCTCAACTCCCTCGACAAGAAGTGCAAGGCGGTTAACTGGACGCGCCTCAACGCGCAGGAGCTGCACCTTTCGGCCGAGCACCGCCGCCTTATGGAGGCCGAACTCGACGACTGGAAAATCAACGGCAAGGCGCGCCGCCTCTGGATGCGCGACGCCAGCGTCTGGACGCGCAGCGATGAAAGCCAGTGGCTGGGCTGGCTGGGGCTGGTCGAGGATCAGCTCGCCAATCTGCCCGCGCTCATGGCTGCCGCGGAAGATCTGCGGCGGAGCTTCAAGCATGCCGTCGTGCTGGGCATGGGCGGCTCAAGCCTCTGCCCGGAAGTGCTGCGCATGACGTTTGGCATCCTGACCGACGCGCCGGTTTTGCACGTGCTGGACTCCACCGACCCGGCGCAGATCAGCGCGCTCGAAGCCCGGCTTGACCTGGAACACACCGTCTTCATCGTGGCGAGCAAGTCTGGCAGCACGCTTGAGCCCAACATCTTTAAGCAGTATTTCTTCGAGCGGATGAAGGGGATCGCGGGGCCGGAGCGGGTCGGCGCGCACTTTGTCGCGATCACCGATCCCGGCTCAAAGCTCGAAGGCATCGCCAAAGCCGATGGCTTCCGGCACATCTTCGCGGGCGTGCCCAGCGTCGGCGGGCGCTATTCGGCGCTGTCGAATTTCGGCATGGCGCCAGCGGCGATCATGGGCATTCCCGTGGGCGAGTTCCTTGACGCCGCCGACGACATGGTCAACGCCTGCTCCTACTGCGTGCCGATTGCCGAAAACCCCGGCGTCGCGCTGGGTTGCGCGCTGGGGGCGCTCGCCAAGGCTGGGCGCGACAAGCTGACGTTCATCGCCTCGCCCAAGCTCTGGGGCCTGGGCGCGTGGATGGAACAGCTCATCGCCGAATCCACCGGCAAGCAGGGCAAGGGCATCATTCCCGTGGACTTGGAGTTTCCAACCGATATTTCGGCCTATGGCGATGACCGCGTCTTCGCCTACCTGCGGCTCGAAGACGACGACAACGACGCCACCGACGCCGCCGTCGCCGCGTTCAAGGACGCGGGCTATCCGGTCATCGTCAATCGGCTAACGAATGAAATGACGCTGGGACAGGAGTTTTTCCGCTGGGAAATCGCCACGGCGGTCGCCGGCGCGATCTTGGGCATCAACCCCTTCGATCAGCCGGACGTGGAAGCCAGCAAGGTGGCGACGCGGGAGCTAACGGCCGAATACGAGCGCGCCGGCGCGCTCCCGGCGGAAGCGCCGCTGTTCGAGGCCGACGGGATCCGGCTCTTCACTGACGCCGCCAACGCCGAGGCGCTTGGCGCGCAGGACAGCTTGGCGAGCTACCTGCGCGCCCACCTGGGACGGCTCGCGGCAGGCGACTACTTTGCCCTGCTTGCCTACCTCGACATGAACGACCTCAACAAAGCGCATCTCCAAGCGATTCGGCATGCCGTTCGGGAGGAAAAGCGCGTCGCCACCTGCTTGGGCTTCGGGCCCCGCTTTTTGCACTCAACCGGACAAGCCTACAAGGGCGGGCCGAACACTGGCGTCTTTTTGCAAATCACCTGCGACGACGCGCAGGACCTGCCCGTGCCGGGCCAGGCTTACACATTCGGCGTCGTCAAGGCGGCGCAAGCGCGGGGCGACTTCCAGGTGCTGGTCGAGCGGCGACGGCGGGCGCTCCGCATCCACCTCGGGCCCGACGTGGCGGCCGGGCTGGTCAAGCTGCGCGAAGCTGTCGCTCAGGCGCTAGCCCGCTGACCTTATAAGCCGCCGGGGCGCGGGCTATTCCGGCGGCGATGTTCGCTTTCGACCGTATTCATTCAAGGAGCGAGGCACACTATGGCGGAAGGATTGGCCGACATCGGCATGATTGGCTTGGCGGTCATGGGCAGCAATTTGGCCCAGAACATTGAGCGCAATGGCTTCACGGTCGCGGTATGGAACCGCGATCCGGCGCGGGTAGATGAGTTTATCGCCACCGTCGGCGCGGGCAAGAAATTTGTCGGCGCGCACACGCCACAGGCGTTCGTAGCGGCGCTTGCGCGCCCGCGCAAGATCATCCTGCTGGTCAAGGCGGGCGCGGCGACCGACTGGACGATTGACCAGATCAAGCCCCACCTTGAGCCGGGCGACATTATCATTGACGGCGGCAACGCGCTCTATCACGACACGATTCGCCGCGAGAAGGCGCTCAAGGCGGAGGGATTTAACTTCATCGGCTGCGGCGTTTCAGGCGGCGAGGAAGGCGCGCTCTGGGGGCCGTCGCTAATGCCGGGCGGCGCGCGCGACGCTTACGAAAGCCTGCGCCCGATTTTCGAAGCTATCGCGGCGAAGGTCGATGACGGCCCTTGCGTGACTTACATTGGGCCGAATGGCGCGGGACATTTCGTCAAGATGGTTCACAACGGGATCGAGTATGGCGACATGCAGCTGATTGCCGAGGCCTACGACCTGCTCAAGCGCGTCGGACGCCTGACCGCGCCCGAGCTCGCCGCCGTCTTCGAAGCCTGGAACCAAGGCGTCCTGCAATCGTTCCTCATTGAAATCACGTCGCAGATTTTCCGCGCCATTGACCCCGAGACAAACCAGCCCCTCGTGGAACTCATTCTCGACAAGGCCGGGCAGAAGGGGACGGGCAAGTGGACCTCGGAAGCGGCGCTGGATTTGGGCGTTCCCGTGCCGACCATCCAAGCGGCAATTGACGCGCGCGTGCTGTCCTCGATGAAAGCCGAGCGAGCAGCGGCCAGCGAAGTCATTGTCGGCCCGCCGACATCGCCGGAAATGCCTAACAAGACAGACTTTATCCTGCTTGTCCACAATGCGCTCCACGCGAGCAAGATCTGCTCCTACGCGCAAGGCATGGCGATGCTCTCCACGGCTTCGCGGGTCTACGACTGGCATCTTGACCTGGGCGAAATCAGCCGCATCTGGAAGGGCGGCTGCATCATCCGGGCGCAGTTCCTCGATAAAATCAAGCAGGCCTATCAGCGGCGGGCCGACCTGCCGAATCTGTTGCTCGACCCGGATTTCAACCAGTGGATGTCCGACGCCCAGACGAGCTGGCGCAGCGTGGTCAGCGTCGGGACGCTGGCCGGCATTCCGCTGCCCGCGATGAGCGCCAGCTTGGCCTACTTCGACAGCTACCGCACGGCCCGCCTGCCGCAAAACCTCACGCAGGCGCAGCGCGACTTTTTCGGCTCGCACACCTACGAGCGCATTGACCAGCCGGAAGCCGGGTTTATCCATACCGAATGGAAAGACCTCATTCGGTAGAGCAGCCCCTTCCCCACAGCCCCGCGCCGGCCGCCGCAAGCGGCCCGGCGCGCTTGGGAGCGATGCAGCATGGCCAACAACCATAACCCTCTCCGCGAAGAAGCGCGCGTCGAGCGCACCCCGTCGCCCTGCACGGTGGTGATTTTTGGCGCGTCGGGCGACCTGGCCAAGCGCAAGCTCGTCCCGGCGCTTTTCAGCCTCGCCCGCGAGCGCCGGCTGCCGGGCGGCTTCTCGATTGTCGGCTACTCGCGCAGCGCCATGAGCGATGACGCCCTACGGTCGCTGATGCACGAGGCGGTGGCGAAATTTTCCAGCTCGGGCCCGCCGACCGCCGCCGAGTGGGAAAGCTTCTCCGCCGGGATGTTTTACTGCCAGGGGGGGTATGACGATGTCGCCGGCTACGAGCGGCTCAAGGCGCGGCTCGCCGAGATTGACGCGGAGCGGGGCACGAGCGGCAACCGAATTTTCTACCTCTCGACGCCCCCCAGCCTCATCGGGCCGATTATGGACACGCTCGGCGCGTCGGGCCTGGCGCGGAGCGCGCCGGGAAGCTGGACGCGCATCATCATCGAGAAGCCCATCGGCTACGATCTGAAGACCGCGCAGGAGCTCAACGCGCATGTCAGCCGCATCTTTGACGAAGACCAGGTGTATCGCATTGACCACTACCGAGCGAAAGAGACTGTCCAGAACATTGTGGTCATGCGCTTCGCCAACGGCATCTTCGAGCCGGTCTGGAATCGGCGCTACATTGACCACATCCAGATTACGGCCGCCGAGGCGGTTGGCGTCGAGGGGCGCGGCGGCTATTACGAAGGCTCCGGCGCGGTGCGCGACATGCTCCAGAATCACCTGCTGCAACTGCTGGCGCTGGTTGGCATGGAGCCGCCCACCTCGCTCGAGGCCAACGCCATCCGCGACGAGGCGATCAAGGTCGCCAAGGCCGTCCGCCCCATCGCGCCCGACGCCGTGGATGCTCACGCCGTGCGCGGGCAGTACACGGCCGGATGGGTCGGCGGCAAGGCCGTCCCCGGCTACCGGGAGGAGGAAGGGGTCAGCCCCGCGTCAACAACGGAAACTTACGCCGCCATCAAGTTTGAAATTGACAACTGGCGCTGGGCCGGCGTGCCGTTTTACCTGCGCTCCGGCAAGCGCATGACCAAGCGGGCCGCTGAAATCGCGGTGCAGTTCCGGCAAGCGCCGATGCGACTCTTCACGACGACCGAAGCCGACCTGCACGAGCCGAACCTGCTCGTGATGAAGATCCAGCCGGACGAGGGGCTGACGCTGCGCTTGGCGGCGAAGCTGCCCGGACACGCCATCCACCTGCGCTCCGTCAACATGGACTTTCGCTACGGCACGTCGTTTGGCGCGCGGTCATCGGAAGCCTATGAGCGATTGCTGCTGGATTGCATGTTTGGCGACCCGACGCTCTTCACGCGCCGCGACATGGTCGAAACCGGCTGGTCGCTGATGATGCCGATTCTCAACCGCTGGGCCGAAAGCGGCGAGCGCCACCTGCACTTTTACGAAGCCGGCACGTGGGGGCCCGAAGCCGCGGACGCCCTCATGGGCGAAGGGCGCGCTTGGCGGCGGCTCTAAGCGCGGGAGAAAAGACATGAGTATCGTCGAAGACATCGAGCGTCGCCGCCAAGTGGACGTGGCCGCCATCGAGCGCGAGCTCACTGAGCTGTGGAAAGCCGCGGCGGAAGTCAAGGAAGGCAGCGCCGATGAAGCCGTCATGCGCGTTTGCCTGCTCAACCTGCTGGTCTTCATCACGGATGAGGCGCGCTTTGGCGAAGTCTCGGAAGTCGTCGCCAAAATCACCGAGTCCGCGCCCTGTCGCGCCATCATCCTGTACGGGAATCCAGCCGCTCCGACGGATGAGACCCAGGCGTGGATCGCCTCGCACTGTCACCTCGATGACCGCATGCGCCAGGTTTGCTGCGAGGAAATTCGCGTCGCGGCGCGGGGCGCGACCATCAGGTATCTGGCCCGCACCGTCGCGCCGCTCATCGCGCCCGATTTGCCGGTTTTCCTCTGGTGGCAAGACCTTCAGACCCTGGGCGAGAAATACTTTCTCGACTTCTTATCCGAAGTTGACCGGGTCATCATGGACAGCCGCGGCCTCACGCATCGCGACGGGGTGGCCGCTCAGCTTGCCAGCTTCGTGCTTGAAAGCCGGCGGCGGGCCGCCTTTAGCGACCTCAACTGGACGCGCTTGACGCGATGGCGCGACTTGGTCGCGGGACTTTTTGACGCGCCTGATTTGACGCATCAGCTCCAGGAATTGACGCGCGTCACGATTTGCTATGCCAATGACGACGAAACGCCCGGCATCCCCCTGCAGGCGCTTTTGCTGGCGGGCTTTTTCGCGGCGCAGCTGGGTTGGACGCTCAAGGACGCTCAGGAAGTCACGCCCCATCAGGCCGAGCTTCGGTTTCGCGCCCGACGGCGGCGCGTCATGCTGACCATCGAGCCGCAATCCGACAGCCGACTTCCCCCGAAGGAGCTCGCGGCAGTCACGCTTGTCGCGGAGCGTCCTCCCGAAGCCAGCTTTAGCGTCGCTTGCCGCCCGACCGAAGGGACGGATTGGCTTTACACCACGTCGGTTGAAATCTCCGGCGGCGCGCGCTACCACACGACCATTGTCCTGCCCTCGCTGACGGATGCGCGCCTGATGTCGCGGGAGGTTGAAATATTCGGGCGCAGCAAGCCCTACGAGCGCGCGCTGCGCATGGCGCTTGACATCATCGCCGAGCTTGAGCTGGACGCTCAACTTGCCTGAAGCCCCATGGATATTCGCGTCTTTCCCGCCGCCGCCGACTTGGCGCGGCATGCCGCCGCGTCATTCGTGACGCATGCCGCGTCAGCCATTGACGCGCGCGGACGCTTCAGCGTCGCGCTTTCCGGCGGCAGCACGCCGCGCCTGGTCTTTCGCCTGATCGCCAACGAGGAATTCGCCCGGCGCGTCAACTGGAGCGCCACGCATATTTTCTGGGGCGACGAGCGTTGCGTTCCGCCTGACCATGCCGACAGCAACTACCGCCTGGCGCGGGAAACCCTGTTGGCGCCGCTAGGCATCGCGGAAAGCAACATTCATCGCATGGAAGGCGAGCTTCCGCCGGCTGAGGCGGCGGCGCGGTATGACGCCCGCTTGCGAGCGTTTTTCGGCAATGCGCCGCCGCGCTTTGACCTGATTCACTTGGGGCTCGGCGAGGACGGTCATACGGCATCGCTGTTTCCTGGCACGGCGGCGCTGGCTGAAACCGAGGCCAAGGTCGTCGCCAACGAGGTGCCGCGCTTGCAGGCGACGCGCATCACCTTCACCGCGCCGCTCATTAATGCAGCCCGCGCCGTCGAGTTTTTCGTGACTGGCAGCGCCAAGGCCGGAGTCTTGCGGGAGGTTCTCGTCGGCAACAACCAAGCGCCTTATCCTTCGCGGATGATTCGGCCGACGCAGGGAACGCTAACGTGGCTCGTCACCGCCGATGCGGCGGCGCAGCTTCCGACTGAGCTCATCCGGCATGCCTGAGCGGGGGCGGGGGCTGGGCCTGGTCTTCGCCGGCGGCGGCAACCGGGCCTTTTATCAACTTGGCTTAATGCGAGCGTGGGACGATCTGTGGTCGCGCGCGAGCGCCGTCGCCGCGTGCAGCGCCGGGGCCTGCGTGGTCGCCATGCTGCTGAGCGGGCGCGCCGAGGCGACAGCCGACTTTTGGAAGCGCCGCCGCGCGCATGTCACGCGCAACATCAACTGGCTTCATCCGCTGGTTGGCAAGCCGCTCGCGCCCCACGCGCCGATCTACCGCGACACGGTGAACTTCTGCCTCGCTGACGGCGGCTTTGAGCGCATTCGCTCGCAGCCCTTTCCCCTGCTCGTTTTGACTTCGCGGCTTCCGCGCGGACTGCCCCCGGCGGCGGCGGCGGTTTTGGGGCTGGCGACGTACAGCCTTGAGAAACAGTTCAAACGCGGGCTGACGCACCCAACGTGGGGACGGCAGCTGGGCTTTCGTCCGGCAGCTTTCGACATGCGGGATTGCGCGACGGCGGAAGACCTCGCGACGCTGATTTTGGCTTCGTCGGCGACGCCGCCCTTTACGCCGCTCGGCCGCGTCGCCGGTCAGACGGTGCTTGACGGCGGGCTGGTGGACAACGTCCCGGCTTTTCTGTTAGACGACCTGCCGGGCGTAACTCGGCAGGCGGTGTTGATGTCGCGCCCCTATCCGGCGGAAATCGTCGGACGGCAGGGGCGACGGCTCTACGTCGCGCCGTTGACGCCGCCGCCGGTTTCGCGGTGGGATTACACGCGGCCCGACTTGGTTGAGGCCACGATCGCGCAGGGCGAGCGCGAAGCCTCGTTACACCGTCCGGCGCTCGACGCGCTGCTTGACGAGCTTTGCTAGCGCGCATTCCAGCTTTGCTAGCGCGCATTCCAGCTTTGCTAGCGCGCATTCCAGCTTTGCTAGCGCGCATTCCAAAAGCTGTTGAC
>NKPT01000290.1 GCA_002254845.1 Chloracidobacterium sp. CP2_5A
GCTGTTGCCCTGAGCGATATTGGCGAAGGGGCCGGCGTGGACGAAAGCGGGCGTATTTTCGAGGGTTTGCAGCAGGTTGGGGCGGAGCGCCTCGCGCATGAGGACGGTCATCGCGCCCGCCGCGCCGATCTGCTCGGCGGTGACGGGTTTCTTGTCCTTCGTGAGGGCGACGACGATGCGTCCGAAGCGGGCGCGAATGTCTGCAAGCGAGGTGGTCAGGGCGAGGATCGCCATGACTTCGCTGGCGACGGCGATGTCGAAGCCGGTCTCGCGGGGGATGCCGCCGACACTTTTTCCGCCCAAGCCGATGATGATGTCGCGCAGGGCGCGGTCGTTGACATCGAGGA
>NKPT01000047.1 GCA_002254845.1 Chloracidobacterium sp. CP2_5A
AAGCCATATCAAAGCCATATCAAAGCCATATTGGAGCCTGTCATAGACGCCATGATTGAGAAACAGCCTTGCGTTCTGCGCCGCGTCGCCGGCGATACGATTTTAGTTCCTCTACGCGGAAAGGCCGCCGACCTTGACGCTATTTACGTCCTCAACGAAACAGCCGCCTTTCTCTGGACGCAACTGGAGCCGGGCGACGACGCGGCGGCGCTCGTCGCCCGGCTGTGCCAAGCATTCGAGGCAACTCCCGCCGAGGCCGCCCAGGATGTCGCCGACTTTCTTAGCGGGCTTAGCGAGGCGGGGCTCATCCGCTTTGGGTCCGCTGCGCGTTGTGCGGCGTAAAAGGCGAGCGGCGCTATGGAAACGGTGTCCTATGCCCAATTCAGCCGGGAGCTGCACCAGCGGCTGCTGGAGGAGCGGATTCCGCTCGAAGCGACCTTCGAGGTGAGCCGGCGCTGCCCGCTGGCGTGCCGGCACTGCTACAACAACCTGCCGATGAACGACCGGGCGGCGCGCCGGCGGGAGCTGTCGCTGGATGAGTACCGGCGAATCTTTGACGAGATCGCCGCGGCCGGGACGCTTTGGGTGCTGTTTACCGGCGGCGAAATTCTCGCGCGGGCTGACTTTCTCGACATTTACACGGAAGCCAAGCGGCGCGGCTTTCTCATCACGCTGTTTACCAATGGGACGCTCGTCACGCCGCGCATTGCGGACTACCTCGCGGAGTGGCGGCCGTTTGCCATCGAAATTACGCTCTACGGTCACACGCGCGAAACCTATGAGCGCTTGACCCGCATTCCCGGTTCCTATGAGCGTTGTCACTGCGGGATTCGGTTGCTTCTGGAGCGCAACCTGCCGCTCAAGCTCAAGACGGTCGGGACGACCATCACCAAAGACGAAATCTTTGCCATGCGCGATTGGGCGGAAAGCCTAGGCGTCCCGTTCAAGTTCGACAGCCTGCTCAACCCGCGCGTTGATTGCTCGCAGTCGCCGCTGGAAGTGCGCCTGACGCCAGAGGAGGTCGTCGAGCTAGATTTGCGCGATCCGCGTCGCTTGCCCGCGTGGCGGGAACTTAACGACCGCTACCGAACGGCGGCGATGGCGCCCTACGTGACGAACACGGTTTATGACTGTGGCGGGGGCGTCGGCTCGTTTGCGGTCAACCCATACGGCGAGATGTCCATTTGCGTGCTGTCGCAGGTAGACACGTACGATTTGCGCCAAGGCAGCTTCCGCGATGGGTGGGAGCGTTTCCTGCGGCAGGCTCGCCTGCAACAACGGACGCGCCCGGTCAAGTGCCAAACGTGCGAGATTCGCTCGATGTGCGGCAGTTGCGCCGCCGTCAACGAGCTGGAAAACGGCGACAAGGAAACGCCGATTGACTTCGCCTGTCGCGTCAACCACCTGCGCGCCTACCTGCTCGACATTCCCCTCAAGCCTAACCCGTTGTGTGAATACCGCCCCGGCAGCGAGCTTTACGATGACATCCAGGCTTCGGCTGCGGCGCTGAGAGAGAGAGCGCGCGCGCTTGGAGTTGCGCTTCCGCGCCAATCGCGCCGCAGCCTGCCGGTGTTTCCATCCTCCCCCGCGGCGTCTGCCGTCGCTTCCGAGAAAGCGCAAGCTTCTTTTGGAGTCACAGCTTATGAATAAACGAGTGACGCCCAACCCGGCGGACAGTCGAAAGTCCGGTCAGAGCGTCAAGCGACCCTACGCCAAGCCAACCATCACGCGAGTCGAATTGCGGGCCGAAGAGGCTGTTCTTGGGGCGTGCAAGACAGCGACGACGGCCGGGCCGGCGTCGCCGCAGTGCGCTACGCTTGGCTGTAGCTCAATCGCTTCCTGAGTCAACCCCTATGGACGCCGACGCGACCCTATGGATTGGCGGTTTGAGTATTGCCGTTCGTCCGCAAGCGGCTGACCTGTTCCCAGCCGTTACGGGGCCGGCGGCGACCTTTTGGGGAGCGTCGCCGCCGGCGCGGCCGACGGCGGTCGTCGCCGTGGATTGGGCAGCGACGCCCGACCCGGCTTGGCGAAAAGCCTGCGCGCCGCTGTTTGCGTCAGGCGGGATGTGGACGCTTTACCGCGCCAGCGACGGCGGCCACTACTACGAGATTTCATCGCCGGTCTTTGGCCCGCAGCCCTACCGTACAGCTTGGTTTGACGCTGAATACCAAACAGGTTGGGTGGCTTATCGCCCTGACCCGGCCGTGCGCCGCGCCATCCGCGCGCCGCTCGAATACCCCCTTGATGAGCTGCTGACGACGAATCTGCTGGCGCGCGGGCGCGGCGTCGAGCTGCATGCCTGCGCCGTGGCGGATGTGGACGGGCGCGGCTTTCTCTTTGTCGGACAGTCAGGCGATGGGAAAACCACAACCGCCCGGCTATGGTCGGCGGCCGGGGCGACTATTCTCAGCGATGACCGCGTGATTGTACGGAAGCTCCGTGGTCAGTGGGTGATGTTCGGCACGCCGTGGCATGGCGAGGCGGTTTTCGCCCGACCCGACAGCGCGCCCCTGACGCGCGTCTTTGTTTTGCGGCATGGGGACGGCGAGCGCGCGACGGCGTTGACGCGGGCGCAGGCGGCGGCCCTTCTGTTTGCGCGCGCTTTCCCGCCGTTTTACAACGCGGCGGCGGTGGATTTCACCCTGGAACTTTTAGGGCGGCTGGCTGGCGAGCGGCCATGCGAGGCGCTGGCGTTCACGCCGACGCCGACCGCCGTGGACTATGTTCGCAGGTTGCGCCTATGACGGGCTTTAGGTTGGAGACGCTGGCCATCGACCTTCTGCGTCACGGGCGCGCTGTTCGGTTTTGCGCTCCGGGACGGAGCATGGAGCCAACCATCGCGGATGGGGCGGTCATTGTCGTTGAGCCGCTGGCGGAAGACGCGCCGATTCAGGTTGGGGATGTCGTCTTGGCGCGCATCGGCAACCGGCTGATTGCGCATCGCGTCTTCGCTGTCGAAGGCGATGGCCAAAAGGCGCGGCTTCGCCTGCGCGGCGACGCCCAGCCATCGCGCGAGGATGTCGTCGATCGATCGGCGGCGCTGGGACGGGTTGTCGAGGCAGACGCGCCGCCCCGTCTCGGGCGACTGCTTCGCCCCTTTCGCAGGCTTTTCCCGACTGCCTTTTCAAGAATTCTAAAAAAACCGTTTAGCGAGGGCGCTATGAGCTCTAAAAAATTTTCTATCCGGGTAACGTCCGTAGGCATTCGCCTAGGCTTTTTAGCGTTGACGCTCCTGGCCCTGGCGGTGTTCGGGAGCTTCCCCGCCAAGCGGCATGAGGTCAGGGCTGCTCGCTTGCCCATGCCAGCGCAAACCATCACGGTGCGCAACAGCGGCGCGCCTTTAGGAAACGGAGATTATGTCGGCTGCTCGACTGCGCCGGGACTCAATACCTACTACTCCATTTTTATCGAGGTTCCATCTGGCACAGGGCGTCTCACCATAGACATCTTTGACGCCGACTATCTTTCGACAAATCCCTCCAACCGCTATGACGTTATCGGGGATACAACGACGCAGTTTTCGCTCTTTGATCCGTCTGGGGCGTCTATTCCGCTCAATACGAGCCTGACCGACACAGGACTGAACTTTAACCAAGGCAACCAAACCGCGGTCGGCACGAACGGCCCGGACACGCGCGTTGCCAACGATAGCTGGAAGAACTTTTTCACGCGCGCCGATCCTGAGGCGGGACACTGGGAACTACGCCTCGTTCAACCGGGCGGCGGGGGTAGCGGCGTCAATCATCTTGGCATCGCGGCGCATACGCTCAACCCCGGCAGCAACCGCGACCAGAATCTAGGCGGACCGACCACCGGGCGCGGTCTTAACATGTATTTCGATCCGGGTATCCATATCGGACCGGAAGCGCCGGGGCGACCGGCGCCGATTACGTGGGACTACTATCCTTACATCACTAGCGGCTGCACGTGCCGGGCGAATGAATTTGACTGGGACGCCCCTGGTGGCACCGGCTCGATCAGTTTCGCAAGCCGTACCGGCGGTTATACCTTCAGCACAACCACCGTCTCCGGTCCCACCGCCTGGCGCAGCAACGCAGTCGGAACTTGGACAACCAACGCTAGCGCCATAGATTACGGCATCTGGCAAAACAATATTACCATCAGCGGCGGCACCGGCAATCACATCACCTACTACATCGGAAATTACAGCGCCGCGGTGCCCTCCGGCGACGGCGCGGGCATTGTCACATCCGGCAACTGGCGGCAAGGGGACAAATTTCGCGTCTACTTCCCCGGCGACGCCGGAGCGACGACCGCTCCGCTCAAGCCGTACATGATGCAGCGGCTATTTTATATCCCCAACTTAGGCAACGGCCCCAACCCGCCCTGCGTTGGCGATACGACGTTCTACCGCGTGCGGGTGGATATTGTGAATCCGACCGATCACTCGATTGTTTTGGATGGAACGACGATTGGATCGCGCACGCGGCGCGTGCAGGCAGGCATTCCCAGCGTGCCCGGCGTCTCTTACGCCAACGAATTGATTTATGGCGGCGCGCAGGCGACGCAAGGCGCGTTCACTCAGCCGGCCGACGGCGCGACGTCGGGCAATATTCTTTGGACGCCGGGGACCATTGCCGCCAATAGCGGCGCGTCGCTGTTTTACGTCATTCGGGTTGCTCCAACGGGATCCTCTCCTTGCGTCATGAACGTTACCGGCTCTCCGGGCGGCGCGGTGGAAGGCACGACGGCCGTCTGGCTGGATGAAACCGGCAACACGAGCCAGGAGCGGGCGACCTACACGTTTGGCCCGCTCTGCGAGCTGCGGATTAGCCGCAACGGCGCCTGCCCAGGCTGCGGCGGCAGCTCGACGCCGACGCCGACCAAGGTGGACCTGACGGGCTTGACGGCGACGCGGTATGCGACGGGCGCGGCAGTGGTGGCGTGGTCGACAGGGTACGAAGCCAACCACCTTGGCTTCCACGTGTGGCGCGAGGTTGGCGGAAAGCGCGAGCGTCTGACGCCGGACCTCATTGCGGGCAGCGCGCTGTTGACCGGCGACGCGCTCACCGCCGGACAACGCTATGTGTGGCGCGACGACGGCGCGCGCTTCGCGCGGGCGCCGGTCAGCTACTGGCTGGAAGCCTGCGATGTGGACGGGTCGCGCCAGTGGCACGGGCCGGTCGAGCTGCGGGAGACCCGCGAGCCATTGCCGCTGCATCTACGCAACTCGCCGCTGCTCGGACAAGGCGCGGCGACGACCGCGGGTCGGCAAGTCGAGGTCGCGCCGGAGAGGAGCGCCGCGCCTGCCGGAGGCGCCGCTCGCAAGAGCGTCGCCGGCGGCGACTTGGAAACGCAGCAGTGGCTAGCCAGTCGCCCCGCGGTCAAGCTTTATGTCGGGGAAACCGGCTGGCATCGCGCGACTTGGGCGACGCTATGGGCGGCCGGCCTGTCGCGGACGGCCGACCCAGCGAGCTTGCAACTGTATGAGCGAGGGCGCGAGGCGCCGCTGCGGGTTACCTCCGAGGGCGTGGAGTTTTACGGCGTCGCGGCCGATACGCTCGACAGCGGCGAAGCGGTCTATTGGCTGATCGAAGGCGACCGGCCGGGGCGGCGCGTTGGGCTGGGCGCGTCATTCCCGCTCTTGCGCCCGACGGCGCAAAGCTTTCCCTCGGCGACGACGCGTGCCGACAAGAGCGTTTATTTTGCGGCGCTTCTCAACGGCGACGAGGACAACTTCTTCGGGAGCGTCGTTGCGACGAGCCCGGTAACCCAGACCATCATGACGCGCGATCCCGACCCGGCCAGCAGTCGGCCGGCTGAAGTGACGATCGAGCTACAGGGCGTGTCGCTTGGCGACCATGCGGTTGAGGTGCAGTGGAACGGTCAGCCGCTGGGCGTCCTCAGCTATGCCGGGCGGACGGTTGGCCGCGGCGCTTGGACAGTTCCGGCTGACCAGGTCATCAACGGCGCAAACGTCATCACGCTCCAGGCGCCGACGGCGGGCGATGTTAGCTTGGTGAAATCGCTGACCGTCGCTTACGAGCGGCGGCTGCGGGCGGCGGACAATCGGCTGACGGTCAATGTGCCGCGCGGTGGCGCGGGGCTTGGGCGACAGACGCTGGCTATCGAGGGATTTACGGCCGCTGCCCGCGCCTTTGACGTCACCGATCCCTGGTCGCCGGTGGAGCTCCCAACGCGAATGGCTGGCAATACGGCTATGGTGGCTGCTGCGCCGGGACATCAGCTCATCGTGACGACGCCGGCGGCAATGCTGACGGCGCGCGCCGAAGCCAATCAGCCGTCGCGCTGGTATCGCGGGGACAACGCCGCCGATGTCGTCATTGTGACGCCCGAGGCGTTTCGTCCGGCCGCGGAGCGATTGGCGCAGGCGCGCCGCGCCGAGGGGCTGCGCGTGGCGGTGACGGACATCGCCGATATCTATGACGAGTGGAGCTACGGCATGAAGTCAGCCGCCGCCGTGCGCGACTTCTTGCGCCATGCGGCGACGGACTGGGCGCGGCCGGCGCGGTATGCGGTCCTGATGGGCAACGCGACCTTTGACCCGCGGGATTACCTGGGCTTTGGCGGGAATTTCATTCCGACAAAGCTGCTGGCTGTCGGCGCGCTGGAAACGGCGGTGGATGACTGGCTAGGCGATCTGGACGACAGCGGGCTGGCGCGGCTGGCGGTCGGGCGGCTGCCGGTCAAGACATTGGCTGAGGCGGAAGTCGTCGTGTCGAAGATCTTGGCTTATGAACAAGCTGGCGACGCTGACTGGAAACGGCGGGCGCTGGTGATTGCGGACAACCCCGACGCGGGCGGGGATTTCGACGCGGCGGCGAGCGAGATCTTGGAAACGCTACCGCATCCCGCGCAGGCAACACCCATTCGCTTGAGCGCCTTGGGCGCGGGCGGGGCGCGGGCGGCGCTTCTGGCTGGCCTCGATGCCGGAGCCGGATTGGTCAACTACATCGGTCACGGCTCAGTCCAGAACTGGGCGGCGGAGAGCGTGCTGACAAGCGAGGATGCGCCCCTGCTGACGAACCGCGACCGCGCCGGGGTGGTTGTGAGCATGACCTGCTTGACCGGCTTTCATCACGACCTTTACGCGACCGCGCTGGGCAAGGCGCTCGCGCTGTCGCCAGGCGGAGCGGCGGCCGTGTGGTCATCGTCGGCGCTGACGCCAAGCAGCGGGCAGCAGTGGGCGAATCTGGCGCTGCTGGACGCGATGTACGGCCCGCAGCCGGCGGCGCGACTTGGCGACGCCATCCGTTCTGCCAAGGGAGCGACCGGCGATCTGAGCGTGCGGCAGTCTTGGACGCTGCTTGGCGACCCGTCCATGCGGCTGCGCTAGTTGCCCTCGCGGCGGGGAGGCGTTGCCAAGACCGGGGACGCTGTGAAGAATGACACTGTGCGTTGCCGCACAGTGTCAGAGCCGCCGCGCTCTGTTCTTCGCTTGGAGAAACCGCTATGTCTCTTCCCATGCCCTTGATTTCCATTGCCAATGGCATCGCGCTGATCATGCTGAGCATCGTCGGGTACGCGCTCAAGGATCCAGTCAACAGTGGCGCGACGGCGTTTATTCCAGCCGGCTTTGGGCTGCTGTTCGTGGCATTCGGGGCGATGGCGCTCAAGGAGAGCCTACGCAAGCACGCCATGCACGCGGCCTCGGCGGCGGCGCTGTTGGGCGTGTTGGGCGGGCTGACGCCGATCCTCATGAGCCTGGTCAAGGGCAACTTCGGCGCGCGGCCGCTGGCGCTGGCGCTCCAAATCGGCATGCTTGTCCTGTGCGGCGAAATGCTGGCCCTGTGCGTTGTCTCATTCGTTCAGGCGCGGCGGCGGCGGGAGCAGGGAGCCGCCGGCTAGGTCCTCATGGCGATGGTCTTTGTCAGCCCCGTTGAAGCTTGCCGATGGGCTTTTTTAGCCGGGTTGCGCTCGGAGACGACGCGGCGCGTCTATCGGGCGGCGCTTGACCAGTTTGAATGCTGGCTGCGGTCGCAGGGCAAGCGCTGGCTGGAGGCCACGCCGGATGACCTGCGCGCTTTTCGGTCGGCGCTGCTAGCGCGCGTCGCGCCGCCGACGGCGGGCGTCAGGCTGGTGGCGCTGCGGCGGTTCTACGCCGAACTCGTCGCGCAGCGGCTGAGAGCCGACAATCCGGCGCAGTTCATCGCTGGGCCGTCCACCAGCGGGCGAATGCCGACCGTTCCCGCCGATTCGCAACTGATGCAGCTCCTCCTAAGCCTGCCGGACACGCGGACGCTTGTCGGCGCGCGCGACGCGCTGGCGCTGCGCCTGCTCGGCGAAACGGGCCTGCGCGTGTCGGAAATCTGTAACCTTCGCCAGCGTGACGTCGTTCGCCTGCCCGAAGCGCTTGAAACCGGTCTGGGCCTCGTCGTCGGCGAAGGCGCGCGCCGGGCGCGGACGGTCGCCCTGTCGCCGACGGTCAAGGCGGCGCTCGACGCCTATCTGCGGCTTGACTTGCCGCTGCGCCGGTTGGCGAAAGGCGTCGGTCCCGACGCGGCGCTCATTCAACGAGCCGCCGCCAATCGTCCGGTCGGCGGCCGCCCGCTGACGCCGCGCTACATCTGGAAGCTGGTTCAGCGGTATGGGGCGTTGCTCGACCGTCCCGACTTGAACCCGCAAATGGCGCGCCGCGCCGCGCTTGCTTGAGGGCTTGCTTCTTGCTTGAGGGCTTGCTTGAGGAAAAGCTATGGCTCGCTTAGGTGAACTTCAGCCCGCCGCCGCGGAACGCTTGCGCCGCTTTGCTTGGGGCGTCGTCGGCTGGAATGCGCTGGTCATCGTTTGGGGCGCATACGTTCGAGCGTCCAAGTCCGGCGACGGCTGCGGCAGCCACTGGCCGCTGTGCAACGGCGAAGTCCTGCCGCCGGCCGGGCAATTTGCGACGTTTGTCGAGTTTATGCACCGGGCAACGAGCGGCATCGCGCTGCTGGGCGTCATCGGGCTGGTTGTCTGGTCGTTTCGCCGATTTGCGCGCGGGCATGTGGTCCGCAAGGCGGCTGTCTGGTCGCTGGTCTTTATCCTGATCGAGGCGCTCATCGGCGCGCTGCTTGTCAAGCTGGAACTGGTCGCCGAAAACCGCTCGGTCGCCCGCGCGGCTTACATGTCGGTGCATTTGGTCAATACGTTTTTGCTGCTCGGCGCGCTGACCTTGACGGCCTACTGGATCAGCGGCTTTCATCCGCCGCGCCTTGCCGGACAAGGGGCTGCCGTCGGCCTGCTGGCGGCGGCGCTGCTTTCGGCGCTGGTCGTCGGCGTCACGGGCGCGATTGCGGCGCTGGGCGATACGCTGTTTCCGGCAAGCTCGCTCGCGCAGGGCTTCCAGGAAGAGTTTTCGGCCCTTTCGCACTTCACGGTTCGGCTGCGGTGGCTGCATCCCGTCGCGGCGCTGCTGTCAAGCGCGGTCATCCTGGCGGTCGCGGCTCGGCTGCGCTCCTCCGCGGCGGCCAGGCGCGCCGCGAATATGGTCATCGCCATTGTCGCCGTTCAGCTCGCGCTGGGCGTCGTTAACGTCTGGCTGCTCGCGCCCATCTGGATGCAGCTGGTCCACCTGTTTTTCGCCGACGCGCTGTGGGTCGCGCTAATCCTGTTGTCCGCGACAGCGCTAGCCAACACGGCGGATGCGCCGGCGACGCTTCCGGCCAAGCCGGCTTATGCAGCCACCCTATGAATCCCTTTCACCTTGCCTTCCCAGCCACGGATTTAGTCGCTACGCGACGGTTTTACGTTGACTTGCTCGGCTGCCGGGTCGGGCGCGAAAGCGACGATTGGATTGACTTTGATTTCTGGGGACACCAGATCACGGCGCACCGCGTCGCCGGCCCCGTCGCGGTTGCCGGGCGCAACCTGGTGGATGGCAAGGCTGTCCCCGTGCCGCACTTCGGCGTCGCGCTGTCGTGGGAGGCGTTCCACGCGCTGGCCGAGCGATTGACCCAGGCGCGGATTGCATTCATCATCCCGCCACATGTTCGCTTCGCTGGACAGGTCGGCGAACAGGCGACGATGTTTTTCCAGGATCCGTCAGGCAACCATCTGGAGTTTAAGGCCTTCCGGAAGGCGGCCGACCTGTTTGCGCGGTAGCTCGGGCAGCGAAAGGCGCCGCTCCAGCGGTCGTGCCGTAAGAAAGCTTTTGCCGCGCCTGGCGCGTAGCGCGCTATGACCAGTTTCGCTCAATCCCAACTCGCACACCTGCAAAAAGGAGCTTTGCGCATGCTTTGTCGTTTGTCCCGTCCAGCCTTTGCGCCAGCGATGCTGGCTGTCCTGTTGTCAGGTATCAGCCTTTTAGCGGTCGGCAAGCCGACTGCTGGAGACGACCCCGACCTTGAGTCGGTCGTGGCCCAAATTGTCAAAGCCCAGGGCGGCGACAAGCTCAAGGGCATTAGGTCCATCAAGACCACCGGAAAGGTCATCATCGGCGGCGGGCAGGCGGAAGGCGCGCTGACGAGCATGGCTGCGCGCCCGAACAAGATACGCCAGGAAGTCTCTTTCGGCGGCGCGAAATTGGTTCAGGCGTGCGACGGCGCGACAGCCTGGCAAATTAACCCCTTCGCCGGCTCAGCCGCGCCCGAAAAAATGAGCGGCGATGAAGCCAACAGCCTCATTGACTCGGCCGATTTTGATGGTCCCTTCATTGATTCGGAAAAAAAGGGCTACAAGCTGGCGTTGGCTGAAGACGAAGAGCTGGACGGAACGCCGGTTCACGTCGTCAAAGTCACCAACAAGCGCGGCAAAGTGGAAACCTACTACGTGGACGCCGCGACCGGCCTCCTTCTCAAGGCGCGGGGCAAGGAAACCATTCAGGGCAATGCCGTCGAGGTCGAGACGCTGTTTTCCAACTACAAGGAGGTCAACGGCATCATGACGGCCCACGCCATTGACCGTATGATCGGCGGTCAGCCTTTCCTTCAGATCGTCCTTGATCGCGTCGAGCATAACGTCGAGGTTGAAGACAGCTTGTTCTCGATGCCGGAAAAATAACCTTCAAAGCCAGTCGCCTGAAAGACGCGAGCCCCTCGCCATTGGCTCGCGTCGCCTGTCAGCCGCTACGCCCCGCTTTCCTCGACATTTTTTCGGTCGCGTAACGCGCATGCCTATGCTTACCTGGAAGCCACGCTGGTTGGCGGCGCTTGGCTGGCGCCGCGCTTTGCTGACCGTTGGATTACTGGCCGTTGGATTGCTGGCTGGCGGAGCGGCGCAGGAGCGCCCTGCCGCGCCGCCGGCCGCCGAGTCCAAGCCGGCTACGCCGCCGAAGCTGGATGCGTCGATGTTGGGCGCGCTGACGGCGCGCGCCATCGGCCCGGCGACGATGAGCGGTCGCATCGCGGCGCTTGACGTCGTCAACGCCAATCCGAAAATCATCTATGTCGGGGCGGCAAGCGGCGGCGTGTGGAAGTCGTCCGACGGCGGGCTGACGTTCAAGCCGGTCTTTGATAAGCACGCCCAGTCCATCGGCGCGATCGCCATTGATCAGACGCGCCCAGAGACGGTCTGGGTCGGCACGGGCGAGGGCTGGACGCGCAACTCCGTATCGGTCGGGACGGGACTGTACAAAACGACCGACGGCGGCGAGACCTGGGCGCGCGTCGGGCTGGAGAAAAGCGAGCGCATCGCCCGCATTGTCGTTGACCCGCGCGCGCCGGACACCGTCTATGTCGCGGCGCTCGGCCCGCTCTGGGCGTCCGGCGAGGAGCGAGGCCTGTACAAGACGACCGACGGCGGCAAGACGTGGACGAAAATCCTCTACGTCAACGCCGATACCGGCTGCGCCGACATCGCCTTGGATCCGCAGGAGCCGGATATTCTCTACGCCGCGATGT
Source organism: Chloracidobacterium sp. CP2_5A (assembly GCA_002254845.1). Taxonomy (GTDB): domain Bacteria; phylum Acidobacteriota; class Blastocatellia; order Chloracidobacteriales; family Chloracidobacteriaceae; genus Chloracidobacterium. Next base: position 11,802 of record NKPT01000047.1, read on the forward strand.
GGCAGTTTCGGCGATTGCCGTGGACGTTTACTTCCGGCGGCCCGGGCAGCGGTCTCCACAAATCCGCCGACGGCGGCAAAACCTGGAGGAAACTCGCAAAGGGCCTGCCAGAAGGCGACCTGGGACGCATCGCCGTCGCCGTCGCGCCGTCGCGGCCGAGCACGGTCTATGCCAACGTGGAAAGCCGCAAGACGGCGCTTTACGTCTCGGACGATCTGGGCGAAAGCTGGACGAAGGTCAACGACGCCAATGCCAGCGTCAAGTCGCGACCGTTTTATTTCAGCCTTGTGGTGGTTGATCCGCGCAATTACCGGCGCGTTTATAAACCCGCGACGACGCTGGCGCGCAGCGAGGACGGCGGCAAAGGCTTTGAGACCATCGCCAGCGGCGCGCACGGCGACCACCACGCGCTCTGGATCAATCCCAACGACACCGACCATCTCCTCCTCGGCACGGACGGCGGCGTCTATGAATCGAAAAACGGCGGACGGACGTTTCGGCTGCTGCGGTCGCTGCCGGTGTCGCAGTTTTACCACGTCACGGCCGACAACGAGCGCCCCTACAACGTCTATGGCGGGCTTCAGGACAACGGCACATGGATGGGTCCGTCGCACAAGTCGGGCGGCATCGCCAACGCCGACTGGAGAGCCATCGGCTTTGGCGACGGCTTCTGGGCCGTACCCGATCCGACCGACGCCAATCTGGTCTATCTCGAATCGCAGGGCGGGAATCTCGCCCGCTGGCACCGGCGGACAGGCGAGACGAAATTCATTGCGCCGCCGGAGCGCCCCGGCGAAAAGCTGCGCTTCAACTGGAACGCCCCCATCGCCGTTGGGCGCAAGAATCCGGCGAATCTCTACTACGGCGCGCAGTGCCTGTTCCTGTCGCGCGACAAAGGCGAATCCTGGACGCGCATTTCGCCCGACCTGACGACCAACGATCCCAACAAGCAAAAGCAGGAAGAATCCGGCGGGCTGACCGTGGACAACTCCACGGCCGAGAACCACTGCACGATTTTCACCATCAGCGAATCGCCGCTGGATGAAAAGATCATCTGGGTCGGAACGGACGACGGCAACCTGCAAGTCACTCGCGACGGCGGCAAGACGTGGGCGAGCGTCGCTGGCCGCATTCCGGGCCTGCCGCCCAACACTTGGTGTAGCTGCGTCGAGGCGTCGCGCTTTGCGGTCGGGACGGCGTATGTCGCCTTTGACGGCCACCGGACGGGCGATATGGCGACCTACGTGTATCGGACGGACGATTTTGGGCAGACCTGGCGGCGCATCGCGGGCGGCGACGCGACCGGCTTCGCGCATGTCATCCGCGAAGACGCGGCGATGCGCGACCTGCTCTTTCTGGGGACGGAGGTTGGCTTCTTCATCTCGCTTGACCGGGGCGAGCGGTGGGTGAAGTTCGCCGGCGGACTGCCGAACAACCTGCCGATTTACGATCTGTTCGTGCACCCGCGCGAAGGCGACGTGATTCTGGCGACGCACGGACGCGGGATTTACATCGTGGATGACCTGATGCCGCTGCGCCAGCTCACGCCGGAGGTTTTAGAGCGGGAAGTCGCGTTCCTGGAAACGCGCCCGTCAGCGTTGCGGACGCCGGTCATTAGCCAGAGCTTTTCCGGCGACGATGAGTTTCGCGGAACGCCGCTGCCTGACGCGGCGATCATCGCTTACTACCTGAAAGAGCGGCACGTTGTCGGCGACTTTCGGGTGGAGATTTACGACCCGGCCGGCAATCTGGTGACCACGCTTCCGGGCGGCAAACGCAAGGGCGTCAATCGCGTGGAGTGGCCGACGCGCCTGAAGCCGCCGCGCGTGCCGCGCTCGGAGTCCGCGCCGCTTCCGCTGCCGGGGCCGTCCGTGCTGGAGGGGACGTATACGGTCAAGCTCATCAAGGACAAGCAGGCTTACGCCGGCGCGATCACGCTGGTCGCCGACCCGACTTCGCCGCATCGTCCCGCCGACCGGCAGTTGAAGCAGCGGGCGCAGCTTGAGCTATACGCTTTGCTGGAACAGTTGGCTTACGTGGACGCCGCGCTGATCGACGCCCGCGACGCGGCGCGCGCGCGCGCCAAGGGGCTGCCGGCCGACGACGACCTCGCCAAGCGGCTGACGGCGTTGGCGGAGCGTTGTCAGGCATTGCGGGCGTCGCTGGTGGCGACCCGCGAGGGCGGGATTACCGGCGAGGAGCAGTTGCGCGAGAAGCTGGCTGATCTCTACGGCAAGATAAGCTACTACGGCGGGCGGCCGTCGGCGTCGCAGTTGGCGTTGGTAGCTCCCTATCGGCAGGCTGTCGAGCAGGCGGCGGCGCAGCATAAGGCGCTTGTCGCCGCCGACTTGGCTGCCGTCAACGCCGAGCTGAAGCAGCGCCGCCTCGCGCCGATTGAACCGTTGACCCGCGAGGCCTACGACAAGCGCCCGTAGGCGGGCGGCAGGCTAGGGAAAGGGCGTTTGAGCGGGCGGCGACTGGGGGCTCTTTCCCCAGTCGCTGCCCGAGCGGAAAGGCGGCTTGCCGCCCAGCCGGGACGCTTTCTACGATAGTCGCGCTAGCGTCCGGCTTTTGCCCCACGAAGCCGGAGCCAGCCTGTGTCGGAAATCCGTCAGAGACGGCGCAGGACAACAAATAGAAAGTGGAGACCATATATGGACGGCACATTTGGGGAAAAAGCGAGCGACAGCGCGTCCGCCCTCACGATCGAGCGGGTCGCTGAAGCGAATCTCCCCACCGAGTTTGGCTTGTTTCGCATTATTGGGTATCGCAGCTTGACCAGCGACGAGGAGTTCGTCGCCTTGCTCAAGGGAGCGCCAAATCCGCATGCGCCAACTCTTGTTCGCATCCATTCCCAGTGCCTAACAGGGGACGTTTTTCATTCCATCAAGTGTGACTGCGGCCCGCAGTTGCAGCGGGCAATGGAAAAAATTGCCGCTGCTGGGCAGGGCGTCATCGTCTATCAACAGCAGGAAGGTCGCGGCATTGGGATTTTGAACAAGATTCGCGCCTATGCCCTGCAGGATCAAGGCGCTGATACCATCGAGGCCAACGTGCGGCTGGGTTTCGACGTGGACGCCCGCGACTACGCGCAGTGCGCTGAAATTCTGCGCGAGCTTGGGCTGCGAAAAGTTCGCCTGATGTCAAACAATCCGCTCAAGCTGGCGGCGTTGCGCGATGCCGGGCTGGAAGTTGTCGAGCGCGTGCCGATCGAGCTGTCGCCCCGCGCGCCTTCGGTCGGCTACCTGCGCACGAAAAAGGAAAAAATGGGACACCTCCTCAGCGTCGTTTGACGACGCTGGCGGTGTGGGCGGGAACGGGCCGACCCCCGGCGGCCCCGTACCGTTTCCCGGCATTTTTTAACTTCCTGCATTCGCCGCTACCCACTGCGGCTGAAAATCCTTATCCACCAGCCGCGCCCGGACGCCTTCGGCATAATCGGGGTGCCGAAGGGCCCGCCGCGCGGCTTCTTGCTCTTGAGCAAAGGCCGTTTCGAGCGACGCCGGGCGCCCGGCGCACAGCAGCGCCCAGGCGATGCCGAGACTGAAGGGCGACGCCGCGCGCAAGCTCTCGAGCGCCCGGCGCGACCAATCATCATCGGCGGCGGCGAGCGACGCCAGTATCTCGTCCAGCGACGGCTGTCCAAAGTGCCGGTCAACCCAGGCGCGGCGCTCAACAGGGCTTTCAACCGGCGTTTCCAGCTCGTCGAGAAAGGCTGGGTCGCCCTGCTCCAGAAGCCGCTGGGGCAGGGCGGCGGCGCGCTCGCTCGTAAGGTAATGGGTCGCCAGGCCAAGCGCCCGCGCTGTCGCGCCGTCAACGCTTTCGCCGGTCAGAGCCAGGTAGCGCCCCCACGCGCCGGGCAACTGGTTCAGAAACCAGCTCGCGCCTACGTCGGGAAAGAAGCCGATGTGGACTTCCGGCATGGCCAGGCGCGTGGTCGGCGTCGCGATGCGATAGCGCGCGCCAATCGCCAGCCCTAGCCCGCCGCCCATCGTCACGCCTTCCATCAGCGCGACGATGGGCTTGGGGAAGCGATGCAGCCGTCGGTCGAGGGCGTATTCTATTGCGAAAAACTCGTCGCCTTCTTCCGCGCGCCCATCCGCAACGCATTGCCGGAGCCACTTCACATCCGCTCCGGCGCAGAAGCCCCGCGTCCCCGCGCCGCGCAGCAGGATGGCGCGAATGTCGGCGGCGTCGGCAATCTCGTCCAGCGCCTGATCCAGGGCGCGAAGCATGGCCGTGGTCAGAACATTGATGACCTGCGGGCGATGGAGCGTCAGAATGGCGACGCCCGCTTGTTTTTCAAACTGCAACTCGCTCATGGCTCGGTTTATCGCGGCGCCGCAGTCGGAGCGGCCCGCCGGGCGCTTGTCGCCGCTAGAGCGACGAGCGGCAGGGTTTCGTCAAGAGCCGCCATCGGGCGGCAGTCCGGGGCGGGCGCGGAGACGAGCCGGCGCCTCCGGCCGCGTCGCCGTCGCTTGACGCTGCGCCTCCGCCGCTCGGCGATGGCGCGGCTGAAAGCGGGGCCGGCAAATGGCTGGATGGAGGGCGGCTTGATGGAGAAGAGCGCTGGGCGGCGGCATGGCGACGGCTACCCTGCGGACAAGCGCGTAGCGGCGGTCAGGCTCGCCGCGCTTGGGAAAGGCTCGAGCGTCATCCGCCGCGTTCCTCCGCGAGCGAATCGCGAGAGAAGATGAGCGCCCGACCAGAGGCGAAGCGGCAGACGAAAGCGAGACGGCGGGCGGCAAGCCGCGCCGCGCGCCGTCTCAATAACGCCGCCTTGCGCCGGCGCGCGTTACGGCGTCGCGCCTTTCTTGCGCGTGGCGACCCACGTGCCGGCGTAGCCTGAAATGTCAAACTCTCCCTTCATGGCGTCGCCCTCGAGCTTGCCCTTGAACTCGAAGCTCATCCCCTGGTAGTTGCCTGTCAGGACGATGTTGCCTTCCTCGTCCACCGTAATGCCCGTGATAGACACGCCAATCTGATCCTTCGACTCGCAAGCGAGCTTGCCTTCCCCGTCACGCGTCACCTTTAGCTCGACCGGAAAAATCCCCGCGCCGGTCACGGTGATTTCCATTTCGTACTCGCCTTCGATGGCCGGAGCTTGTTTCGGCTCGTCCAGCAAGCGCGCCGCCGCCGCGACCTGAAGCAAGCTGATCACGGCCCACAGGCACAGGGCATAACGCATCCAAGCGTTTCGCATCGTTAGTCACTCCTCGCTGTAGGTTGTTTAGCTCTGAAATCGGAAGCAAAATATCATGCCGCCGCCGCCGCGGCGCGTGTGTCTTGTTACGGAGCTTGTGACCGCTGGCGGCGCAACATTCGACCACAGCAACCGATAACGGTAATAAGGCGCGCCTTGCCTTTTTGCGCGCCGCAAGCCTCCCTTGGACAACGGGACAACCGCCATGGCGAACGACCAGACCATTCAACGCATGGATCCAGCGCGAGCGCGGCCGGATGCGCTCCTGCGGCAACCGACGACGAGCCGTTCCGTTGGGAAAACCGCCTTCGAGACGCGCCTTGAGCAAGCTTTGGGGAGCGACCCGCAGACGCAACGCCGCGTCCGCGAAGAACTCAAGACCATTGTCATGGCGGCGCAGGCGGGCTTTACCGACCCGTGGCAACTGACCGACCTTATTTTCCAGGCGCGCCACCCTGAGCTGATCGGAGCTGATCTTTCCCAGTCGCCTGAACTCCTCGACGAATGGAACGAAATTAGCGCCCAACTCGTCCAGCCAACGCTGAATGACTTGGCGGCGCTTCAGTCGCCGCGGTCGGCGTCGGAGACCGCGGCAGAGGGAGCGGGAGCGCCTCGGCTCGACGCCTCGCCCCGCGCGACCGGCAAGGACAAGATGGCCGCCGCGAGCGCGCTCGATCCGATCATCGAGCAGGCGGTGGCGCTCTGCCCGGGGCTGCCGCCGCAGTTTCTCAAGAGCTTGCTAGTGCAGGAGTCCGGGTTGCGCCCCGATGTCGTCAATCAGTATGGCTACGCCGGCATCGCTCAGATTGGCCGGCGCGAAGCGCGGGAGCTGGGGTTGGCGGTCGGCGCTCCGGGAACGGAAAGCGACGAGCGGCTTAATCCGAGCTTGGCGATTCCGGCGGCGGCGCGGCTGCTTCAGGTCAAGGCGCAACGCCTGACGGAAATGGCGTTTGCGCGCTATGGCACGCCGCAGGGGGCGGAATACTGGAAGTTTGTCATGGGCGCTTACAACGGCGGGGAAGGCACAATTACCGTGGCGATGGGGCATGCGTACCGCGATGGGATGGCTCGCGCCCGCGCGGAAGGTCTTTCGGGGCCGGAAGCCGTCGCCTTCGCCCGCGAATGGGCCACCAAGTGGGAGCATCTCGCGCTCGGCGGAGAGGACGCGCCGTTAGCGTTGGCCGCGGCGCGGTACTTCCCTAAACTGGCGTCCCAGAAGTTTGTCGAAATTCGAAACTACCCAGAGCAAATTGTCGCTCGCGTCGCGCGCCGCCGTACCGCCGCCGGGTGACGGCTTCGGCTTTTCCGTACGGTGGCGCGAAACGGCATGAGCGGAACGCAGCCATCTTTCCCGAACGTCACCCGCGATGCGCTGATCGAGCAGCACGTGCACTACGTTCGGGCCGTTGCCTATGACATCGCGCGGAAGCTGCCGCCGAGCGTCGAGTTGGACGACCTGATTGCCTATGGCAATCTGGGGCTGGTGCGGGCGGCGGAAAAATACAACCCGGCGCGCGGCGTGTCCTTCGTGACCTTTGCGCACTACTACATCAAGGGCGCGATTTGGGATGAAGTGCGCAAGATGGCGAGCTTCGCCCGCATGGACGGCGGACGGGTCCGCGCGGAAGCTAACGCCACGGATTTTTTGCACAGCCTCGCTGAAGAAGAGGCCGGCGGCGCTACGGTTGGCGCCACGCTTGACGACGACATCGCCGACGCCCGGGCGCAACTCGAAAGCCTCATTCCCATTTACCTGCTGTCGCTCGACCACAAGGAGCTCGCCATTGCTGACGGCAACAGCTTGGACTTCGCGCGGGCGCTGGAGCGCGACGACCTCATTGGTCGCATGATGCGGCTAGTCGCGCAGCTTCCCGATGAGGATCGGGCGACGATCGAAGCCCTTTACTTCAAGGGGCGGAGCGCGGCCGACTACGCGGCTGAGCTAGGCCTGTCGCGCTCGTGGGGGTCGCGCTTGCACGCCCGCGCGATCAAGCGGTTGCGCGAAGCGATGCAGCGCGCAGGACTGCTCAACGCTGAAGAAAGCGCCTGACAGCGAGGAAAGCGGCGCGGCATCGCCGCGCTGGAAGCGGCATCGCCGCCGTCAGGGGGATGCCGTCGCCCGCCTCGAAGGCTCAAGCTCGACATGCAAGCGCTTGACTTTGCCCTGCGGCGTGAACTCCCACTCCAGCAGGCGCCCGGACATTTCGTAGCGGGCGATGGTTTCGTCTTCGTCGGCATCACGCTCAACGGGCGGCCCGAAGCGCGCCGTAATGGCGGACTCATCCGTTTGAGCGCTGACGCGGAGCTGCTCGCCATCGTCAAACTGGAGCGTCGCCTGCGCCGGCGCGACAGCGCCGTCAATCGCTTCCGGCTGGAAGATGAGCTCGAAATACTCGATGAGCCCGTCGCCGCCCTGGATGACCAGCCCCAGCGACGCATACTCGAAATGGTCAGCGGCGTGTGGGCGCGGGTTGTCGGGGCGTCCCAGCAGGCTGAGAACCCGATAGGGATCCCCCAGTCCGATGAAGTCATTGAGCTTGCCCGCCGGGAGCGCGAGCTTGAGCGATACCGGGCGCGGCGCAGGCCACAGTCCGCTTGGGTCCGGCGGGTCGGCGACCGCCAGCTCGCGCTTGAGCCAGCCAAGGAGGCTCTGCAGCATCGCTATGCCGCGCGACTGGACTGCGCCTGCGCGGCCGCCTGGCGGACGGCGTCCAGCGCGCGCTCCCCGGTGGACAGCAGGCTCTTGGTAATTTCGCCCGCCCACGCGCCGCCCACGCGAAGCTTCAGCCCAATCGTCGGAAGCTTGGTCAGATAGACGGCGCGCCGCATGGCCGCGCCGAGCGTCCCGCCGATGCACATGCCAAAGGCGTCCGCTCCGGCTTCCCCGATGCCAAGCGTCAGCATTTCGCCCAGCCCGATATAGAAATAGGGCAGCTTCGCCCAGCCCTCAATATCAGCGCGGATGTTCCAGGCGGCAATTTCCGACTGCCTGACGGCGACCTGGGCCGTGGCCGGCAGTCCTTTGCCGTCTTCGGTCGGGAAGCAGGTGGCGTCGCCAAGAGCATAAACGCCGGGTTGCCCGGGCACCTCCAGTTGGCGAGTGACGCGGGCGCGCCCATGGGCGTCTTTTTCAATGGGCAGGCTGGCCAGCAACGGGTGCGTCTCGATGCCGCCGGTCCACGTCACCGTGGAGGCCGCGACTTGCTTGAGCGTCCCCTGCTTGTCGCAACGAATTTCGACTCCTTCCGGGGTGACTTTGGTCACGCCCCAGTCCAACACCAGATTGACGCCGCGCCGCTTGAGGGCGTCGAGGGCGATTGGCTCTAGCCGGCTCGCCACGCCCCGCAGGATACGCTCGTTGCGGTCAATCAGGTGGATTTCCATTTCCTTGCGGTCAAGACCGCGCGCCTGGGCTTGCGCGTCGAGGTAATCCGCCAGCTTGCAGCTGACTTCCACGCCGCAGGTGCCCGCGCCGACGACCAGGAAGTTCAGTAGCGCCTTGCGCGCTTTCGGGTCGCTGGTCTGCTTGGCGCGGTCGAGCGTTTGGGCCAGATGCTTCTGGTACGCCTGCACATGACCCAGGTCATAGAATGGCTGCGAGTGCTTGTCCGCGCCCGGCACCTGGCGAAAGTTAGGGCGTCCGCCCAGCGCGATCACTAGGTAGTCGTACCGCAGCGTTTTGCCGCCCGCCTGCGCTTGCCGCTTCTCAAGGTCGATGCGCTCGATCAGGCCCTGCACGAACGTCACCGGCCGGTTGCCGAGAATGTCGCGGTAAAGCGGCGCAATCTCCCAGACCTCAACTTCGCCCGTGAGAATTTCGTAAGCCATGGGCGTGAATAAAAACCGATCGTTGCGATCAACGAGGGTGATGCGCGCGGGGCGCGTCCACGGATAGTTCGACAGTTGGAAAGCGGTATTGAGACCCGCGAATCCGCCGCCCAGGATGAGAATGTCAACCGGCGAGGAAGTCGTATGAGACGCATTCATAGAGCGTGAAAGTCCGTGTCGGAGGAATCTGGCGGGAGGACGGGCCTATCCTACCTTAGGCGCTCGCCGCTTGAGAATGCCGAAACTTGCGAGCGCCAGGCCTCGGCGGCGGCGTGGCGGTCAGAGCCAGGCGCGTCACAGGCTGGCTTCCGATTCGACAATGCGCGTGATCCGGCTCATGAGCACCGCATCGTCCAGCGTTTGTTGCCCGGAGAAGACGAAGGCCAAGCGCGGGCTGGACAAGATGACTTCCAGGGCTGCTTGCTGCTCGGCAATCACTTCGCCCGAAACGGATTCAAGCTGGGCTTCCGTGAGCCGCCCCTCTTCAAACGACACGCGCCCGGCAGACCCGCCGGGCAAGATGACGGACAGTAGCCCGCTCAGCGACTGGGAGCGGATCAAGTCCAAAGCCTGCTCGAATGAAACCTGGCCAAGGTGGTTCGGATTGACTTCGAGGGCTTCGTCCACCAGCGGCAGGCGGCGATTGGTCAGCAGGCGGTTGATGCGATACGTCATCTCATTGATACTAAAAGGTTTGCCCAAAAAGTCGTCCGCGCCGGCCGACAGCCCTTCTAGCCGAGCTTCGATATCTTGGTAAGCGCTCAGAAAAAGAAACGGAATGCCGGATGTGCGCGGGTCGAGTCGGAGGACCTTGCACAGCTCAATGCCGTCCATATTGGGCATGGCAATGTCGCAGACGATGATTTCAAAGGTTGCCGCGCTAATCCGTTCCAGCGCGGCGCGCCCATCCTCCGCCGTCGCCACTTGATAGCCCTGCGCTTGGAGCGCTCGCGTCACCGCGGAGCGAACCGTTGGGTCATCATCTACAACGAGTATCGCCGCTTTCGGGGTCGAGGTCATTTTCGTCGCCATCTTGCACAAAGAGTCGCCAGCGAGAGCCAGCGTCAGAATGTAACATATCTAACATGAGCTCGATGGCATTTGAAGCTGATTGTTTGAAGCTGATGGATGGCGCAGCGAGTTGAGAGTTGAGTTAATTGCTTGAGCGCGCCGAGCTAATGCCAAGCTAATCAGGCTTGACTCGCATTTTGGTTGACCGCACAGTGTAGTTTCCTGAACTGGCAGTTGGCGTCTCTTGTCTTCGCGCCGCTTTTGTTACGTGGGTGAACATGCTTGCCGCGCCCCAGACAGCGATGACTGGCCGTCCGGCCCGATGGCGGCAAGCTCCTCGCCTGCCCGCTGGTTGGCGGAGTCTCGCGGTCTTGACGCTAGGCAGCTTGGCGCTAAGCGTTTGGATCGGCGGGCTGGCCGCTGCAGCGCCGCGGGCGAGCGCGCCGGGCAGGCGCGTCCAGCCCGCGGCGGATGCGCCCCCGACGTTGCTAGATAGCGCCCGGCCGGCGGTTCGGAGCTTCACCGATCAGGACGGGCTTCCCCAGAACTCTATTCGAGCGCTGGCCCGTGATCGCGCCGGAAGGCTGTGGGCGGCCACTCAGGACGGCGCAGCCTATTTTGACGGGGTGTCTTGGACGGCCGTAGCGCTGCCCCGCGAGCTTGGCTCAAACTTTGTGACGGCGCTGGCTGTTACCGCGGAGCATATCTGGCTTGGCACGCCGAATGGGATCTGCCGCTACGCCCCAGCCGCCGCGCAGCCGTGGCAGCTCTACGCCTTAGGCGACGGCGAGACAAGTCCTGTCAACTGCTTGCTGACGACGCGCGACGGCGCGAAGGAAGCCGTGTGGGCCGGAACCCATGACGGGCTGTTCCGCTTCCAGAGGGATCGCTGGGAGCGCCCATCCGCGGTCAGGCATCTTCAGGGACAGGTCGTGAACTGTTTGACCATCACGACCAGCGCCGATGGCGCAACCTGGCTCTGGGTTGGCACCGAAAGCCAGGGCCTTTTCCGGGGTCGCTTGGAAGGCGGCCAGTGGGAGCGCCTCACGACGGAGGACGGGTTGCCTTCCAATCGCATCACCTGTCTGGCCGGCGGCCTCGCCCCCGACACAGTGTGGGTCGGCACCGTGCGCGGCGTCGGACAAGTGAGCGGCTTTCGCCCGCGCCCGCTGGGCTTGCTGCCGCCCGGACTCGCCGCGGCGCCCATCAACGCCCTGCTTGAATCCGAAGGGCCGGATGGCGCGCCGCTGCTGTGGATTGGCGTCAATCAAGGACTGTATTGGCGGCGAGCCGGTCGGTGGCGGCGCTTTGCCAGCCCGGGCGACCTGCCGGCGGATATTGTGCGATGCTTATTCGTGAGCCAGCCGCGGAGCGGGGGCATCTGGATTGGGCAAGGCGGGGGCGGGGGGGTGACGTACCTCCATCACGGCAGCTGGTGGTCGTTTTCGACGGAGACGGGGCTGCCATCCAACGTAGCCTGGTGCGCCGAGGTCTGGCGCGAGCCTGACGGAACTGAAACGCTCTGGGCCGGCACGTTGGCCGGCCTGGCCCAATGGCGGCGGGGCGCGTGGACGCCACTTGGCCCAGGCAGCGGCTTTCAAGGCAGTAATGTTCGCTCGCTGCTCACGACGGAGCGTTCCGGCGAGCGCATCCTGTGGATTGGCACTAGCGCCAATGGCCTCTGGCGATTGAAAGACGCCGTAACGCCCCGCGTCACGCCGGTGACGACGCTGCCGACTGACGAGCATGTTCACTGCCTGTACGCTCCAAAAGCCGATGCCGAGCGCCTTTACGTGGGGCTGGGCTCCGGGCTGATGGCCCTGCGAACCGACACGCTGGCGGTGGAGTCGCTCGGCTTGCGGGAGGCCGTTTACACCCTGGCGGAAACGGCGGCGCCGAATGGCGAGACCCGCCTCTGGGCCGGACTCGACCACGGCATCGCCTACCGCGTCGGGTCGGAGTGGAAAAGGTATGAGCTCGGCTTCGGCAGCCACCCAATGGTCAACGCCCTGCACGCCACCGTGGATAACGCCGGCGCCGCGCGTCTGTGGTGCGGATTACAGGGCGGCGGCCTGGTATGCCTTGAGCCGAGCGACCCCCCGCGCATTGTGGAGCGGCTCAGCTCCCGAACCGCGCCCGCGCTCCCCAATGATGTCGTGTATCACCTTTTTGAAGACGGTCGCCGACGGCTTTGGGCAACCACCAATCGGGGCGTGACTTGTTTCGCGCTTGATCAAGCGGAGCGCCGTCTGATGACGTTTACGACGGAAGACGGGCTGCCCAGCAACGAGTGTAACTTCGGCAGCGCCGGCTGCGACTTCAAAGGTCGGGCCTGGGTCGGAACAGTGCGGGGGCTCGCCCTGATTGACACGCGCCACGATCCGCCGGACGAAGCGCCTGGGCGGATTGTGATTGACACGCTCGCGCCGGAGGACGCGCTCGCGGTGGCCAAGGCGAGGGGGGCGTTTCCGCATACGCTGCGCGACCTTTCCTTCCGCTATCGGCTGCTGGCGCTGCGTCATGGCGGCGAAATTATCTATCGAACGCAACTGCTGCCCTATGACCGCGAGCCAACCGCCTGGTCCGCGCGGGCGCAACGCGATTGCTCGAATCTCGCCCCCGGAGACTACCAGCTGCAGGTTTGGGCGATGGACGCGGCTGGGCGCGCGGTTGGCCCGGCCACGCTGGCGTTCTCGATTCGGGCCGCGCCCTGGCAACAAGGCTGGGCTTACGCGCTCTACGGGATCGCGCTCCTTGGATTCGGGTATGCAGCTTATGATTTTCGCGTCCGTCAGCTTCGGCGCAATCAGGAAAGACGCATCGCCGCGCTGCGCCAATTGCTCGACAGCACGCGCGTCATCAACTCGACGCTCGATGTGGGCGAGGTGCTCCGCAAGATCGCCTCGGAAAGCGCCGCCCTAGTGGGCGGCGCCCCAGGCGGCATCGGGCTGGTGGAGGACGGCGCGCTGGCGCTGCGCCACATTTGGAATGGCCGGGCGTGGGAGGCCAGCGAGGTGCGCTTTCCCCTGGGCGAGGGCATCGCGGGGAGCGTGGCGGCGACCGGGCAGCCGCGCATCGTCAATGATGCTCGGAACTGTCCAGACATTCTCTACCCGGAATTGCTGGAAACGCATGGGGCGCAGGGCATCATGGATTTGCCGATCCGCAACCGGGCCGGCGTCACGATTGGCGTCCTCGACATTCGCCGCCCGCCGGAGCGAGCGCCTTTTACCGAGCGGGACTGCGAGCTGGTGGAAGGCCTCACTCACCAAGCGGCCGTAGCCATCGAGAACGCCGCTATTAACCGGCAACTCCGCGAGGCTGTCGAGACGGCCGAGCGGCTCTACCGGCGCGAGCAAGAGATTGTCACCCGGTTGCAGGAACTGGATGTGATGAAAAACAACTTCCTCGCCGTGACCTCTCACGAAATGCGCACGCCGCTGACGGTGATTAGGGGCTTCATCGAGGCCTTGTCCTTTGGAATGTTCGAACCGCTCACTGAACGCCAACAGGCGGCCCTGATGACCTGCTTGAAAACAACCGATCGGCTTGCGCGCATCGTCGAGGATATCTTTGAGGTCCTGAAAATTCAGGAAGGCTATGTCGAAATCAACCGCGCGCCAGTGATGCTTGACGAGCTGATCCGCGACATCCTGCAGGAGGTTAGCGTTTTCACCGCGAAGCGCCGTCAGCGACTTTCCCTCGCTGTGAGCGGCGAGACCCGCATCGAAGGCGATGCGCACAAGCTGAATCTCTCGTTGCTCAACATTATCCAGAACGCCATCAAGTTCACGCCCGACGAGGGCGAAATCGCCGTGACGATCACAGGCGGCGCGGAGTCTGTCACGGTCGAGGTAGCTGACACCGGCATCGGCATTGAGCCTCAGGACCTGCCCTATATTTTCGATCGGTTTTACACGGGGCGCGATACTTCGCGGCACTCGTCAGGCCGGTTTGAGTTCAACACGCGGGGCACGGGCCTTGGGCTGACCATCGCTAGAAGCTACGTTGCAGCTCACGAAGGGCTGATCGAAGCCGCCTCGGACGGGCCGGGGCGAGGCAGTCGCTTTACGGTTACGTTGCCGCGCGTTTTGGCGGAGTCAGCCAAAACGCCCATTACCTTGGCAACTGCCAAAATCAGAAGCTGACAAGCAACCCGCCCTGGCTGGGTCAAGAGACCTCATAACGCTCGAAAAAGCTTATGTGCGGACGCTACACGCTGACAACGCCCCAGCCCGAGCTTCTGCGCCGGTTTGGCCTTGACGGCGCGCAAGGCGAGACTTGCCCGCGCTACAACATTGCGCCGACGCAGTTGGTCGCCGTCGTTTTTGACGATGCCCCGATGACGCTTTCCGCCGCTCGCTGGGGATTGCTTCCGGCCTGGCGAAAAGACGCGACCGGGCCGCCGCTTATCAACGCTCGCGCCGAAACGCTGCGCGCCAAGCCTTCTTTCCGCGAGAGCTTCCGCCGTCGCCGCTGCTGGGTGCTGTGCGACGGCTTTTACGAGTGGCGCAAAAGACCGGATGGCGGGACGACGCCCTTTCGCGCCGTTCTGGCTGACGGCGGACCCTTCGCCATGGCTGGCCTCTGGGATGAGCGAATCGCCGCCGATGGCGCGCCGCAGCGTTCCTGCGCGGTTGTCACCACGCAGGCTAATGCGCTGCTGGCCGACTTGCATGAGCGGATGCCAGTGATCCTGACGCCTGCCGAAGAGCGCGCTTGGCTGACGGAAACCAATCTTGACGCGCTTGAGCGGTTGCTGCGCCCCTATCCAGCCGAGGCGATGCGCGTCTATCCGGTTTCGCGGGCCGTGAACGCGGTTGCCAATGACAATCCCGCCCTCATTGAGCCGGCTGAGCCGGATCCGCATCAGACCTTATTTTTTTGAGGCCGTTTCCCCGCGCGCCGCGTCCCGCCGCCTCGGCGCGAGACGACTTCGCGAGCGCGCTTTTCGAAGTAGCTGTAGCGGTGGCGAGGGCACTGCCCATCTCAGCCTTGGGATAGTGGCAAAGCGGGATTGGCGACTTATCTCGCGCAAAGGCGCGGAGAAAGAAAAGGCTTTGTCCTAGCGCGCTTTCCGAAGCTGTCGCTTCCGAAGCGGGTCAAGGCTGGGAGGCGCAGCTTTGAAGCGGAAAAGCTACTCCATTTAGCCACGACGCAAATCGCGCGAGGCCGCTTTTTTTTAAAGCGGAAAACATGTATTTTGCCCTCATGGGCGGTTCTCCTTTCTTGCTTCAATGAGGCCGCTTTTTTTTAAAGCGGAAAACCCGCAAGAAATCCGCGCCATCCTAAGCGGGCAGATCGCTTCAATGAGGCCGCTTTTTTTTAAAGCGGAAAACGGTAGAAATTTTCACGCCAAATGGAGTAGAAACTTTGCTTCAATGAGGCCGCTTTTTTTTAAAGCGGAAAACAAAGTCACGCGCGCCATGGAACCCATACTGTTTGGTGCTTCAATGAGGCCGCTTTTTTTTAAAGCGGAAAACCGCTGGCCTGACAAGGGCGCGTCTTGAGGCTGTTCGCTTCAATGAGGCCGCTTTTTTTTAAAGCGGAAAACCACGTTAATTGGATGGGGCGCGTGGTCGACTCT
>NKPT01000001.1:0-10000 GCA_002254845.1 Chloracidobacterium sp. CP2_5A
GAAGGTTACGCTGAAGGCGACCTTACAACGCGCCTTCGAGTATTTGGAAAACGCCTATCATCGCGTCTTTGGCTGCTGGCATACCAATATGAGCCGTCCGTTCACGGTTAGCCAGCGCACCTATCGGATGTACCTTAACTGCGGCGCGCATCGTGCGTTTGATACGCAGTTGTGGAAAATGGTCGGTCCTTACTACGTTGACCGACCGCGCATCGGAACCGAATATCAGCCGACCTTTACAACCTTTACCATCGCTCAGCCGCAGGCGGCGGCGCTTCCCGCCACCCGCAAGCTGCGCCGCGCGGCGTAGCCTGAAGCCCTCTGCCGGCGCGCGGCGTCGCGCTTATCTTCCAACTCTAACACCAAAAAGCTTTACAATTTTCCAGCCCCGGGGCGAGGCGCGTCGCCCCGGGGCTTTCGCTGTCGCCAGCTTGGGCGCGCCCCCGCTTCTCGGCTATGATGACGCTCGCCGCGCAACGCTTTCCCCTTGCGTGAAAATGTCGTGTTGTCTCATCAAAGAAAACGCCGGCTCGCTTGGCTCATCCTCTGGCTGCTCAGCTCTGGCGCGATGCCGGCCAGGGCCTGGAACCAAGCCGGCCATGCCACAGTCGCCGCCATCGCCTACGCGCAACTGACGCCGCGCGCTCGCGCGCGCGTGGACGCCGCGCTCAAACAACATCCTGAATACCCGGAGTGGACGCGCGACGCCGCGCCGGAGCAAGCGGCGCTGATCGCTTTTTTGAGCGCCTCCTATTGGGCGGACGACATTAAGTTCGACCGGCGGCAGGGCTTTTCTGACCGCGAGCCGCCGCCCAGCTCGCATCCGGCTTACCCGGATATGCGCGTTCACAGCGCCTGGCACTACATCAACCGCCCGCTCGCTGTGCCGGGCGTCACGATTCCGCCGGGCTTTCAGATTGTCGCGCCGGACGGCGGCGCGCTGGGGAAAATTGTCGAAATCGAGGATGCGCTGCGCCACAGCCCGCCGGATAGCCCCCTTCAAGCTTATTATCTCGCGTGGCTGATTCATCTGGCGGGCGATGTCCATCAGCCGCTCCATACGGTGGCGCGCTGTTCGAAGAACAACCCCAATGGCGATCAGGGCGGAAACCTGTTCATTGTCCGCCCTACGGCTGACACGCCGGTGGACGGGCCGCGCAAGCCAAACCTGCACGCTTTTTGGGACAACGCCGCGCTGGAGACCTTCTCGCTGCCGGCCGTACAGGCTCTGGCGCGCGAGTTGTCCCGCTCGCGGCCGTCGCGGCGGCAGGCGACCGCCCCGCCGACGCAGTGGATTGATGAAAGCGCGAAGCTAGCGCGCGATGTCGTTTATCAGGCGGGCAACGACGATACGCCGGAGCCGCCGACGCTTTCCGAGGCTTATAAGGCGAAGGCGCGGTCTGTCGCTCGCTCGCAGGCGCGCTTGGCGGGCTTCCGGCTGGCCGCCCTGCTCAATCGGATTTACGACCGCCCATGAACGCCTTGCCGCCGCCGCGCAAGCGCTTCGGTCAGCACTTTCTGCGCGACGCGAACATCCTGCGCCGGATCGTCGCCGCGGCGGAAGTGACCAGCCGCGACCTCATCGTGGAAATTGGCCCCGGCCGCGGCGCGTTGACGGAACAGCTTCTGGAGCGAGCGGCCGGCGTCGTGGCCTTCGAGCTTGACCGCGACCTCGCAAGCTGGCTTGACGGGCGGTTTTCGAGCCGGCGCTGGCGACTGCATAGCGGCGATGTCCTCGACGCCGACCTCGCCGCCTGCATCGCTCAGGCTCGCGCAGATTTCAACCTGCCGGAAGCGCCGGTCAAGGTCGTGGCCAACTTGCCCTACAATGTCTCGACGCCAATTCTGGAAAAGCTTCTGTTAGCGCGGCAGGCATTGACCGACATCGTGGTGATGCTCCAGCGCGAAGTCGCGCAGCGGCTGGCGGCCGCGCCCGGCGGAAAGGACTACGGCTACTTTTCCGTCATCGCGCAGGCTTACTTTGAAGTCCGGCGATTGTTCGACGCGCCGCCCGGCGCGTTTCAACCGCCGCCAAAGGTGATGTCTTCCGTGGCGCGACTGACGCCGCGCGCCAACGCTCTGGCGCCGCCCGACCTGGAAACGAGCTTTCGGCGCGTGGTCGGCGTCGCGTTCGAGCAACGCCGCAAGATGCTTAGCGGTAGCTTGACGCGACTTGGGCTGCCGCGGTCGGCCGTCCTGAAGGCGCTGGCCGCGGCCGATATCGCGCCCGAGCGTCGCCCCGAAACGTTGCCGATTGAGGCGTTTGCTCGCCTAGCGCGCGCGCTGGCCGAGCCGCCCGCCGCTGATGAGCTTTCACAAGGGGCTTGACGACCGAGCGCGGCTTGAATAGCCTTTCAACTGCCAATTGCGGGCGACCGCGGTTAGCGCCTGTGGGGGTATAGCTCAGCTGGGAGAGCGCTGCAATGGCATTGCAGAGGTCAGCGGTTCGATCCCGCTTACCTCCACCACACCGAAAGCGGGCGGGCTCTGCGCTGGCCCGCCTTTCTTCTTTGCTAGGAAAACTTAGCGCGCCTCGTCCAAAACTGTTTCCAGTTCGGATGGACATGCATTAGTTTCGGCCGCGAGTCGTCGCCGCGCTGGATGCGGCGCGGGCGAATGGCCGCATTTTCTCCGCGCGACCGCCTGCGTTGTTCAACCATGCCCTACGAAGACCTCCGCGAGTTCATCCGCGACCTGGAGCAGGCCGGCGAACTCAAGCGCATCAAAACGCCGGTATCCTGCCACCTTGAAATCACTGAAATTGCCGACCGCGTATCGAAAGCCGGCGGCCCGGCGCTGCTATTCGAGCGAGTCGAGGAGTCGCCCATTCCGGTGATCATCAATGCGCTCGGCAGTCGCCGCCGCATGCTGATGGCGCTGGGCGTCACGGATTACGCTGAAATCGCCGGGCGGCTGGACGAAATTCTCGATTTCAAGTCGCCGCAGGGCATCCTGGAAAAGGTCAAGCTGTTGCCGAAGTTCGCCGCGCTTAGCGCGGTCTTCCCCAAGCGGGTCAAGCGCGGCCCCTGTCAGGACATCGTTCTGAGCGAAGGCGAGTTTGATTTGCGCCGCTTGCCGATTCTCCAGTGCTGGCCCGAGGACGGCGGGCGCTTCATTACGTTGCCGCTTGTTTTCACAAGGCATCCGGCGACCGGGCGGCGCAACGTCGGCATGTATCGGATGCAGCTTTACGACGCCTGCACGACTGGCATGCACTGGCAGATTCACAAGCATGGCGCTTCGCACTGGCGCGAAGCGCTGGAGCGCGGCGAGCGCATGCCGGTCGCCGTGGCCATCGGCGGCGACCCCATCCTCACCTTTGCGGCAATTTTTCCGCTCCCCGACGATGTGGACGAAATGATGCTGGCCGGCTTTTTGCGCGGCCGGCCCGTGCCGATGGTCAAATGCGTGACAAACGACTTGGAAGTGCCGGCGACGGCGGAGATTGTCCTTGAAGGCTACGTTGACCCGCAGGAGTTGCGCGCAGAAGGGCCCTTCGGCGATCACACGGGCTTTTACACCGAAACCGACAACTACCCCGTGTTTCATGTCACCTGCGTCACGCACCGCCGGCACCCGATTTATCAAACGACGATTGTCGGCCGCCCGCCGATGGAGGACTGCTGGATGGGCGAAGCCGTCGGCGAAATCGCCAAGCCGGCGCTGCGGCGGCAGTTCCCGGAAATCGTGGATATGCGCTTGCCCTTCGAGGGCGTCTTTCACAACTTGGCGATTGTCGCCATCAAGAAGGCCTATCCGGGCCACGCCCGCAAAGTCATGAACGCCCTGTGGGGCACGGGGCAGTTAATGTTCACGAAGGTCATCGTCGTGGTGGACGACGACGTGCCGGTGAATGATCCGAGCTATGTGGCCTGGTACGTCCTCAACAACATTGACCCGGAGCGCGACATCCAGTTCACGCTCGGCCCTGTGGACGCGCTTGACCATGCGGCGCGGCTGCCGGCCTACGGCTCAAAAATGGGCATTGACGCCACGCGCAAGTGGCCAAGCGAGGGCTTTACGCGTCCCTGGCCGCGGGAGAATCGCATGACGACCGACATTCAACGCAAGGTGGATGAAAAATGGCGCGCGCTCTTTGGAAAGTGACGCAGCGCAGCGTCCTGCTGTGGCTGCTCGCCGCCATCGGATGCCTGACGACAGCGAGGGCCGCGCCGGCTGACGACCCGCTCGACATTCTCGACTATCAGATTGACGCGGAAATCATCCCAGCCACGCAGACGCTTGTGGCGCGGGCCAAAGTCACCCTGGATACCGCCCGTCCGGTGCAATCCGTGGTGTTGGAGTTCAACGGCGCGCTGGAGGTTAAGCGCGTTCTGGACGAGAGCCGGCGGCCGTTGCAGTTTACTCAAGACCGTCTGCGCGACCTGGATTTGCGGATTGCGTTGCCGCGGGCGACAACGCCGGGCACGCCCTTTGTCGTCATCGTGGAATACGCCGGACAGCTGCTTTCGGCGGAAGGGGGCGTCTTGGCCAGCAAGCGTCTAGCCTATGTCGGGACGGACGGCGCAGCCTATTTACTCTACGGCGGGCGGTGGTTTCCGTTTCACGGCTACGCCGCCGATGCCGCGACCTTTACGCTGAACCTCACGGTTCCCGACGAGCTGACGGTGGTTGGCTATGGCTTTCAAAGCAAGCAGCCAATGACCGGGCCAGGCGTGCCGTCGCTCGAGCCGGAACCGCGCCCGTCGCCGCCGCGGCCGGCATCGCCGCGGCCGGCGCGCCCGCGCCGGCCGGGCGCGATGTCGCTTCCACTGGCTTTGGTCGCGCCGTCGCTCGCGGCATCCGAGCCGCAGACCCCGGCCACGCTGCCGAGCGGGTCGGGTCCGCGCGTTCGGTGGACATTCGCCTCTATGCGGCGGGCGCTGTTCGGGAACTTCGCCATCGGTCGGTATCAGGCGCAGACGTGGCGGCAGGGCGACACGGAAGTGCGCGTTTACACCCGCCCCGGTAATGAAGCCCGCGCCGCGGAATACGCCGACCTGGCAGCCCAGGCGCTGGCCCGCTACGAGCAAAGCTTTGGGCGCTACGCTTACGGGCCGACGCTGAGCTTGGCTGAAATAGATGACGAAAGCCTCGATAGCTCGACGACCGCTGGCGTGACGCTGCTTGCCGGACGGGTTTTTCAGGCGCGAACGCCGCCGCGCGAGCTACTCTGCCGCGAGGTCGCCTTCCAGTGGTGGGGGCAGGGCGTCCTACTCAAGTCGTTCGATGATGCCTGGCTGTCACAGGGGTTGGCGACCTATGCCTATTTGCTCGTCGAGGAAGCCCGGCGCAACGAAGGCGAGATGCGGGAGTTAGCGCGGGACATCCTGGAGCGAGCGCTCGCGTTTGAATCGCAATCCTCGCTCCGGCGGGCGCCAGCGGAACTGGACGACCAATCGGCAGCCTATCGCTCGATTATGTTCTACAAGGGGGCGTTTGTGTTTCGCATGCTGCGCGGCGTCTTAGGCGACGAGACGTTTTTTCGGCTGTTGACGAGCTACTATGCGCAATATCTCGGCCAAAACGTCAGCCTGGCTGACTTTGAAAGCTTGACGACCCAGATTGCCGGTCAAGACATGCGCTGGTTTTTCGCCCTGTGGGTGGATTCAACCGGCGTGCCGGAATTCGTCCCGGATTATAAAATCCTGCGCGTTCCCGGCAGCGGCTACCGCATGCGGGGCACGCTTGAGCAAAACCTCGAAGGTTTTCGCATGGCGGTGGACGTGACGCTGGAAGCCAAGGGCGGCAGCGAGCGGGCGACGCTTCAGTTCAACGGGCGGGAAGCGAGCTTTAGCCTGTCCTCCGCCTCCGAGCCGCGCGATCTGCTCATCGACCCCGACATCAAGCTTCTGCGCATTTCGGATGAGCTGCGCGTTGCCGTCGTCGTGCGCCGGGGCATTCAGCAGATTGAGGATGGCGAATTCGCTGAAGCCCAGCAGCAGTTTGAGTCCGCTATTCGGGTTAACCGCCGGAGTAGCTGGGCATGGTACAATCTCGGACTGCTGTACCTGAGCCAGCGAAATTATGAAAAAGCCCGCGACGCCTTTGACGAGGCGCTGGATGGCGATCTGCGCCCGCGCTGGGTGGAATCGCAGGCTGCGCTCAAAAAAGGCAACGCCTACGACGCGCTGGGGCAGCGCGACCGCGCTGTCGCCGAGTACAGGAAAGTCATCGAGCTGGGCGATGACGCGGCAGCCAGCCAGCAGGCGCAGCAATATCTTGAACGCCCCTACCGCCCGGAGCCGTAGTCTCCGGGGAGCCGTAGTCTAAAGCGCCTATGCTCTCGAAGTCAGTTTCGCTCAAGCTTGGCGTCATCGCGGGGTGTGGCGCGCTCGCCGCGCTAGCCTGGCTCATTTGGCAGCAACAGGTGGCGGCGATGCGCGGCTACGCGCCAGATTTGTCGCAAGTCGCCTATGTCGGCTCGGAAAGCTGCCGGTCATGTCACCCGGCTCAATCGAGCCACTGGTTGCAGTCGCATCACCATAAAATGACCCAAGCGGCGACGCCCGAAGCCGTGGTTGGCGATTTTAATGACGCGACCTACGTCTACCAGGGCGTGACCTCGCGCATGTTTCGCCGGGGCGACGAATTCTTTATGGAAACGCTCGATCCGAGCGGGCGCATGGCGGTGGCGAAAATTGTCCGCGTGATTGGCTCGCGGCGCTTTCAGCAGTACGTCACGCAGGTCGGGACGACGTTCTACCGGCTGCCCATCGCGTGGAACATCGAGAAAAAATACTGGTTCAACCTGCAGGGGCTGTTTCTACACCCCGACTTGCCTGATTTCAGCCGCCACACGAGCGTATGGAACAACAACTGCATTTTCTGCCACAACGTCAAGGGCAACCCCGGCCTGGACTTGAAAACCGGGCAGTTCACGGGCACCAAGGTTGAGGAGCTGGGCATTGGCTGCGAGGCCTGCCACGGCCCCGGACGGCTTCACGTCGAAAAGAATCAGGCGCTTGGCTGGACCTGGCTGCGGCGGCAGGCCCGCCCCGACGACCCGACGATTGTCAATCAGGCGAAGCTCGACAAGCGCGCCAACACGCAGGTGTGCGGGCATTGCCATGGTCAGCGCCTGCCGGTTGCGCTTGACAACATTCGGGAGATTATGGCGAAGGGCGACCCCTACACGCCGGGCGAAGACTTGTCGAAGTATTACCGCCCGCTGGACATCACGGCTCAGGTCGGCAACTACAGCTTCGCGCCGCGCTTCTACCCTGATGGCACGCCGCGTCTGACGGCTTACGAGTACCAGGGCTTGCTGATGAGCAAGTGCCATACGGAAGGCGGCATGACGTGCATCAGCTGCCACGACGTACACAAGGGCCGCCAACAGTCGCTGATGCAGGACGAGATGCGCGGGAACCAATCCTGCACGCAGTGCCATGCCGCCATCGCCGCCAATTTGGAAGCCCATACGCATCACCGGGCCGACGGGAGCGGGAGTTCCTGTTACGAATGCCACCGGCCACGCATCTCGTTCGGACTGCTGACCGCCAAGCGCACGCACCGCATTCTCAACCCAGAGCCGGACAAGAGCCTTTCGACCGAGATGCCGAACGGGTGCAACATGTGCCATCCGGGCGAGAGCGCCGAATGGGCGGCGCGCTACATGACGCAGTGGTACGGCCCGCAGTACGCCCTGTCAAAAGCCAATGCCGCGCGCCCGGAAGCCAGGCTTTCAGAAATGACGCGGGCGCTGTTTAGCCGTGACCCCTCAACGCGCATCACGGCCGCTTGGGCGCTGGGAACGAGCGGGGCCGATGGGCGGGCGCGCGACCGCAAGTGGGCAATTCCGTTTCTGATTGAGGCGCTGCGCGACACGTACCCGGCCGTCCGGTACTTTGCCTACGACGCGCTGCGGAGCGTTTCCGGAGAGGACTTTGGGTTTTTCTACCTTGCGGAAGAGCGCGACCGGGAGGCGGTCATCGGGCGGTACGCCGCCTGGTGGCGGGCGCTGCCCAAGTCGCCCGACTGGGCGCGGCCGGCGAGCGTCCCGCTCGACGCCAGTTGGCAGATTCCATCCGCGCAGATGTCCGCCTTCCGCGCTGAACTCGCCAAAAGCTCCGCAATTGACATTGGCGAGTGAGCGGGCTTTGCCGTCTCGCGCTTGCGCAGCCGCGCCTGGCGGAAAGCGGAAAGGCGGAATCGCGGGAGACACGGCGGGATTTCGCCTTTTCCCATAGGATTACCGCTACCATTGGCTCGTAAAGCGCCCTAGAGGCGCGCCTCCGTCGCGTCCGCGCCGGAGGCGGCTTCCCAACCCCGAACCGCTTCCAGCTCGCGCAAGCCCAGAAACTCGACGGCGTTCTTCCACAGCAAGCGCGCCCGATCGGCAGCGGAAAACTCGTCAATCGAGCAGATGAGCTGGCCCGGCTCATCCTCGCCCAGCGGGAAGGGGTAGTCGCTGCCGAGCATCACCTGCGTCATCCCAAAGACCTTCACGACATAGCGCAGGGCGTCAGCGTCGTGAACAAGCGAATCCACGTAGATTTGCGGCAGGTACGTGCGCGGCGGCTGACTAATATTGACTTGGCAAAGATCGGGCCGCGCCGCCCAGCCCTTCGTGATGCGCCCCAGCGTGAAGGGGAATGCGCCGCCGCCGTGCGCGAAGCAGCAGCGTAGGCGCGGAAACCGCTCGAAAACGCCGCCGAAAATCATCGAGCAAATCGCCAGCGAGGTTTCGGCTGGCATCCCGACCAGCCACGGCAAAAAGTAGTTGGGCATTCGCTCCCGCCCAACCATTTCCCACGGGTGGACAAACAGCGCCGCGCCTAGCTCGGCGGCTCTTTGAAAAAATGGAAGCAGCTCCGCCGCGTCAAGGTTCCAATCGTTGATGTGCGTGCCAATCTCAACGCCGGCCAAGCCAAGGTCGCGCACGCATCGCTCCAGCTCGCGGATGGCCAACTCCGGCGACTGCATCGGCAGCGTCCCAAGCCCGACAAAGTAGGCCGGATGTCGAGCGACAACTTCCGCGATGTGGTCATTCAAGAAACGCGCCAAGTCGTAGGCATCCTCCGGCTTGGCCCAGTAGCTAAACATCACTGGCACCGTGGAAAGCGCCTGCATCATCACGCCCTGCGCTTGGCAGTCGCGGATGCGCGCTTCAGGATGCCAGCAGTTTTCCTGCACTTCGCGGAAGAATTGGTCATCAACCATGATGCGGGCGCAGGTCGCGTTGACCGGCTCCAGTCGCGGAAAGCCAGGGTAGCCGTACTTGTCGCGCAGGCTTTCCCAACGCGGCGGCAAAATATGCGTGTGCAGATCGAGCTTGCAGAGAGAACCCACAGCGGACGCTCAGCCTGAGCGCGCTTTCCGCGGAGAGATGGCGTTCCGAGAAACGGCGCGCCCTGGAGGGTCGCCATCCTTGGCGGACGGAACAGGCCCGCGCCACGCCTCCGCGAAAAACGAGCCAGAGGAAAGTCGAAAAGTCAAAATCGGCAGGGCGGAAACAGAGGCGACGTTTATAGCGCAGCCGCGCCGAGGCAAACCAGCGCGACTGGCGCTTCCGCCTCTCGCTCAAGGCGAGCGGCTCGGCTTTTGCCGCGAACTAAACGGTAACCCAGCGCCAGCCGTCGCTGCCGCTTACCGCGCTCTTGTCCAGCATCCGCGAGCGAGAGCGCTTTTCTTCCGGGGAAAGCGTTATCCGCCAGGGGCGCTGTCTCGGCTAGCCTACGCCCAGTAAAGAGTTGCCGGCGGATGCGCGCCCGCGCCCCCAGCTCCGTCAGAGCCGCCGCCATTAGCAGCCACAATGTGGCAGCGACCAGCAAGCCCGGCGACCTCCATTGCCATATTCCGGCCAGATGACGACTTCCTAGCTGTTAAAGCAAGCGAGGGCGAAGCCTTGTAAGGCTTCGCCCATGAATCCGGCAGCTATCTACTTTCCCACGCAGTCGCCCGCGCAGTATCATCGACTCCACGGAGCTTAACTTCCGTGTTCGGAATGGGAACGGGTGTGTCCTCCGCGATATGGCCACCGAAACTTTTGACCCCA
>NKPT01000001.1:15000-223245 GCA_002254845.1 Chloracidobacterium sp. CP2_5A
CAGCCTTAGGAGCGCCCATGCTTGACGTCCCATCCGCCGCGCGGCAGCTCGCCCCATCCGCCTGGCGGGCCGCCGCCGCGCGCCCGCTTGACCGTGAATCGCTCTGCGCCGCGCTCGCCGAGCAAAATCGCCGCTGGCAAGCCGGCCCGGCGACCGCTGCCGCCATCGAGCGATTACGCGACCCCAAAACAGTCGCCGTAGTCACCGGGCAGCAAGCCGGACTCTTTGGCGGTCCGGCACTGACCGCCTGGAAGATCCTCACATCCATCCGCCTCGCCGAGCAGCTTCAGCGGCAAGGGCAGCCGGCCGCGCCGGTGTTCTGGATAGCGTCCGAAGACCATGATTTTGAAGAAGCGCGCCAGACGACCATTCTGACCCGCGATGGGAAACTCCTCGCGATCGCCTGCCGTCCCGCTTTTGACGGGCAGCCGTCAGTGGGCGCGATCCGGCTGGACGCCGCCGCGACCGCGTCCCTCGCGCAGCTCTCCGACGCCCTGCCGCACAGCGACTTCGCGCCCGATCTGCTGCGCCGCTTGGGAGCGTGTTATCGCCCCGGCCACGGATGGTGCGACGCCTTCGCGATGTGGCTTCATGAGATGTTCGCGCCCTTCGGGCTGATTATTCTCGACCCGCGTGACGCGCGCCTGCGCGCCCTGACGCAGTCGACCTTCGAGTCCGTCATAGACCTTATGCCCTCTGTCATGGAGAGGCTTCTTCGCCAAGCGCGCAACTGGCGAGCGAGCGGAAAGACGCCCCAAGTTAACATCCGCGAAAATGCCACGCCGCTCTTCCTCGAAATCGAAGGCCGCCGGACGGCGCTACTCTCAGATGGTCAGAGCTTTTACCCGAAATCCAACCCGGAGAGCCGCTACACATCGCGCGAGCTGCTTCACATTCTGCGCGACGCCCCGCTGCGCATCACGCCCAACGCTCTGCTGCGCCCGGTGATTCAGGATCAGCTCCTGCCAACCGTCGCCCAAGTCGTGGGACCTGCGGAAGCCGCTTACTTAGAGCAGTCGCGGTTGATTTATGAAGCCTTGCAGCTGGCGCCGCCGGCGCGCTGGCCGCGAGCTAGCGTCACGCTTGTTGAAAAGCGCCACGCTAAGCTGCTTTCTAAGCTGGCGCTCGTGCCGGAAGACATTTTCCTTGGCAGCCAAGCGCTGCTCCGCCGCGCAGCGCTCGCGTCAGCCGACAAACAGGCACTTGACGCCTTTGAGCGCGTCA
This sequence comes from Chloracidobacterium sp. CP2_5A, assembly GCA_002254845.1. Lineage (GTDB taxonomy): Bacteria > Acidobacteriota > Blastocatellia > Chloracidobacteriales > Chloracidobacteriaceae > Chloracidobacterium. The sequence continues at coordinate 16,225 of NKPT01000001.1, forward strand.
AGACGACCATTGAAGGCGAGCTTGACCGCCTTCAGGGCGCGCTCCGCGCGAGCGATTCGTCACTGGCGGATGCATTACATCGCGGGCGCGAGAAAATTTTTCATCAGATTAGCGGTCTTGAACAACGATTCCTGGCCAATCAGGCGCAACGGCAGGAGGCCCTGGCGCGCCAACTTGAGCGCGCGACCGACGCCCTCGCGCCCTACGGGAAGCCGCAGGAGCGAGCCCTGAACCTGCTATCGTTTCTGGTCAAGTACGGCCCAGGCCTCATCGGGCGCGTCTACGAGCGGATTCGCCTCGACACGGATGAGCATCAGTGGCTCGCCGTCGAGCCGGAAGTCGCCTGATAGATGCGAAGCCGCGGATCGCCGCCGCCAGTGATCTCCGTCCCCCAAACAACGCTGGGGAACTCGCCCAGCTCGTCAGACCACGCCAAGTAGTAGTCGATTTGATGAGCGTCGAGGGCGCGGGCGATGGCGTCCGGCGCGGCGGCGGGCGCAACGCCGTAGTAGCGCCCGCCAAGAAAGTAGGTCAGATAGAGCGAATAGTGCCACTCGGCGCTTGAGGCCAGGCGCCCCCGCACGCCTAGCTGTTTCCGCATCGCCTGCGCCGCGCGATACAATCCCCGACAAGTTTCCAGTCCCTCGTCCTTGCCCTGCGCCGCAACCCGCAGCGCCTGCGCCGGTTGCCAAGCCAGCGCTATTGCGCAAAGCGCGAGCGCGGCGGACCAGGCGGCGCGCGGGCCGCGCGCTATCCAGCCCGCGAAGAGCCAGACGACCATCGCGCAGAACAGGTAGGCGAGCGTCCACAAATGACGCGCCTCAACGTAAATAAGCGCGTATCCGGCAAGGTATATCGCGATGGCCGACAGCGCCGCCCGGCAGCGCCTTCCAGTCTCGGTCTCCGCCTGACGCCACGCGACGACCAAGGCGACGAGCAACAAGGGCAGCGCCAGCGGAAAAAGCTCCGGCAAGAAGTCACAGGCGATGACGCGCAGCCGCTCAAGCGTCATGACGAGCTGGTACCAGGCAAAGTCGGGCGATTCAAAAACGCTCCAGGGCTGAATCGGCAGGCGCGTCGGATCCGTCCAGGCGCTGGTATCGCCTGGCTCAAAAGGCGCCCAAAAGCCCTTCTCCATCGGATGCGCAAAGGCCATGCGCGGCCCGGCCCACGCTTGATTGTACCGCCCGGCCGAGCCGGTCATCCACACGCCGTACTTCCAGCGCAGAGCGACAATCCACAAGCCGCTCAGGGCGCAAAAAGACGCCAGCCCGGCGACAAAGCTTGCCGCTGAAACGCGCCGGCGCCGCCATTGGAGAAAGCCCCAGAGCGCCCAGTGCGCCAGAAAGAAAGGCAGCGCGAAGGCCTTCGCCATATAAGCCAGCGCGCCCAGCGCGCCGCACCCCAAGCCGCGTCGCCAGCTTGGCGGCGACGTGCGGCTCACAAGGAAGCTCAGGTACCACGCCAGCGCCGCCGCCACGACCAAATCCGGCGTGATGACCGACAGCGCGAAGCGCAGCGTCATCGGGACAGCAGCGGCGACAGCGACGATTCGCGTCCAGACTGGATAACCGCGCGTCAGGGCCCAGAGTCCAGCCAACGCCGCCGCGCCGCTCCCCAGCAAAGCCAGCTTCACGGCAATTTGAGGCGGCAGCCCGACAACGCGCAGCGCCGCGGTCAGCCACGACAGCAGCGGCCCCCAGTAAGCGTTTATCGCCCCGCCCAGGTCGCCCCGCGCGTACTTTTCGGCGATGTCGAGATAGGCGATACCGTCGGGGTTGATCTGAAACTGAAATGCGGGCAGCAGCGTCAACCCCAGCCCAAGGTAGCCGAGCAGCATCCACAGCAGCGGATGACGCAGCCGGGACGATGGGCGCCGGGTCGACAGGCGAGTCGTGTCAAGCTCGCTGGCTTGGGCTGCATCGCTCACAGGATATCCTTGCTCCGCAGGGCGAGCGCCGTGAACGCGATGAACAGGAAAAAGAAAACGCCCAGCGCCGCCCAATCAAGCCGCAATCGGCTGAAGTCGTTTAAGAAGCCGACAAAGCGCGACTTGTCCGCAGGCGGATACTTCACCTCTGGCGCTTTTGGCTCCGGGTCGAGCGTCGGGAATTGGGGACGCAGGCTGCCAGTTCGCAGAAACGACTCCAGGTCGTCCTTGTATTCATCAAACTTCGCCTGCTGGCGCCGGCGATAGTCGGCAAGCTCCCGCTTGAAGCTATTTATCGCTCTTTGATTTTCAGCTTTGACGCGCCCGATTTCGCCAGCCTCATCATCGTCGTCTTTGCCGCGCAACACGCCGAGTCCGCCCCACGCGACGCCCACCCGCTTGAGCGCGTCATACGACCACATAGCCGGCATCGCTAGGCTCGCGCCCCTGGATAGGCCCTCATTCGGAAGCAAGAGCCCGCCAAACAAAATCTGCGGAATCAGCGCGAGCGGGACGAGGCTGGTCGCCATTTCCGATGTGCGCACCAGGGCCGAAATCAACAAGCCCATGGCGATGCCAACCAAGTGTGACAAGAGCAAGTGGGGGAAAACCAGCCACGGCGGGCCCGGCACGGACTCAAAAGCGGCGGTGACGCCGTAAAGCAAGGCGATCTGCGCCATTCCAAGCAAGGCGAGAACCAGCAGCTTTGAGCCAACATAGGGCAGTATGCCCAGATTGACCATCCGCTCGCGCCGATAGATGCTGGCTTCCTTGACGATTTCGCGGGCCGCGTTTGAGCAGCCAAACCAGATGGACGAGAGCGCCAACACAAAGTACGGGAAATCCCGCGCCCAAGTCTCGCCCACCGCCAGCGCGGTCAGGAGCGCGATAATCGGCGCTTGTCCGAATAAAATCGCCAGGTTGAGACGGTCGGCTAGCATGACGCGCGCATATCGGTCCGAAAGCGTCGCCATCTGCCGCAGGCTTTGAAAGAGTGTAAGGTCGTTGGCGGACGGGCGGGCGGCGATCGAGCCGGTCCGCGCCAGCTCCGCCAGCGGGGCGGCGATATACTGCCGATAGGCTGCCGACTGCTCGAATTTTTGGCGCCAAGCTTCAGCCTTGGCATCGCTATTCGGATCGCCTAGCGCGTCAAAAAGCTCCTTGAAGCTCGGGACATTGAAATAGGCCACCGCTTCCTGCGGCGGGCCGTACCACACCAGCCGGCCGCGCATCAGCACCACGATCTTGTCAAAGAGCTTGACGTTCTCCATCGCATGGGTGGTGAGAATGACCGAGTGACCGCCGGAGGCGATCCGCCGGAAGAGGTGCATGATTTTCTCTTCCGCGCCCGGGTCGAGGCCCGAGGTCGGCTCGTCCAGAAAAATGATGCCCGGCTGCGTCACCAGCTCGACGGCGATGGAAACGCGCTTGCGCTGCCCGCCGGAAAGCTGCCCGATGGGCACGGCGCGCCGCGAAGTTAGCCCCGTCACGTCCAGCGCCTCGGCGATGATGCGGTCAATGTCTTCGTCGCTCGTGTCGGACGACAGCCGCATTTTGGCCACGTAGTAAAGCGTCCGCTCGACGGTCAGCTCCCGGTGAATGATGTCGTCCTGCGGCACGTACCCGATGGACTGCTTGAAGCTGTTGATGTTTTCATACAGGCTCAAGCCGTTGATCAGCACCAGGCCCTGCTCCGCCGGGCGCATGCCGTTGAGCGCGTCCATGAGCGTGGATTTTCCCGCCCCCGACGGCCCTAGCAGGCCAACGAACTCATTCGGCGCAATCGCCAGTCGCACCCGATCCAGCAGTCGAATCGTGCCCGAGCCGTCCCGGCTGCGGACCTCCCTCGTCAAGTCGAGCGCGTCAATGCGCGCCCGGCTGCGCGTGTCAAAAACGGCGACGGCGTCCGGTTCCAGCCGCAGCAGAAACGGCCCGATCTGCACCACATCCGCCGCCCGCAATCGGCATCGAGCGACGCGTCGGCCATTGACATAGACGCCGTTCGTGCTGCCCAGGTCCTCCAGCGTCCAGCCTTGCGCGTCGCGACCCAGAGCGGCGTGACGCTTTGAAATCTGAAGCAAGTCAAGCTGGATATCGTTGTCGGGCGCGCGCCCAACCGTGAGGCGGCCCGGCGTCGCGCCCTGCCCAAAGGGCTTGCGCAGAACGAAGTTTTTGGACTCGCCCATCCGTGGCGCTAAAGTCGCGGACGCGGAGATAACCGTGCCGTCGCCGCCCGTCGCCGACGAGCCGCCCGACGGGGCGACAAAGCGCAACCGCGCGCCCCCCAAGCCGATTTCAATCACCGCGCCGGACTCGAGCGGCGTGGGCCCGGCAATCCGCCGACCGTTGACGAACGTGCCATTGAACGACCCCAAATCGCGCGCGACATACGCCCCGCCCTGCCGCTCAATGACGGCATGCCGCCGCGATGCGGTTGGAAACTGGACTGGATCCAAGCGAATGGCGTTGCCTTCGTCGCGTCCGACGCCGACCATCGCCTCCGACAAGACAAAGCGCGGCGCGCCTGAGCCATTGAGGAGTTCAACGTAGGGAAGCTCGCCGGGAGGCGGCGGCGGGAATGATGACGCGCTTCCCCGGTCGTCGCCGGTCGCGCCGCCGTTGACGGCCGACATCTGCAAGCGCGTGGCGGGTAGCGCGGCGCTGGGTTGCGGGCGCAACGACGGCGCCGGCGACGCGAGGGAGGTCAATTCAACCCGCTCCAGCCGAATGCTTGGGCCGCCGGGGCTAAACTGCGCCACATCGCCCGGCGCAAACGGGGCAGGCTCATGCGGCTGAAGGCGCCGCCCGTTGACGAAGGTGCCATAGGCGCTGCCAACATCCGTGATGGTCAAGGCGCCGTCGCGGAAGGCGATTTCCGCATGCCGCCGCGAAACGCCTTGCTCGTGATCCTCAAAGCGCAGCCGACACTGCGCCGGATCGCGCCCAACCAGAAAGCTCGTCTCGGCAATCGCTTCCTGTTGGCCGGCGCGCGAGCCAGCCAGATGCGTCACTACCAGCTTCATAGGCTTTCGCGCATCGCGGATGATGCCGCTGGACGCAGCCAGACGCGGCATAGGATAACGAGCGCCGCCGCCGCCAGAATGTTGAACGCCATCAGCCAGACCGAATACTGATGCCAGGCGGCGAAGGTCAGACGAATGGGGTCGTCTAGCGGGAGCTTTTCAATTTCGCCGCCCAGCCCGGCGCGCAGCGCGGACAGCCGCGCCGAAACAACGAGCTTCGACAGGGCGACATTGAGGGTCATCATCGCCGGCAACGCCAGCAACAGCCCCCCTTTCCACGAGGCAAGCCGCCCCGCGCGCAGCAGCTGCAGCCACTGGAGACCTATCAGGAGCAGCCCGCACGTCAGCCCCCACCATTCCAGCTTGCCCAGGACGCTGTTGACCAGCGCCCCGGCCAGGGCGCGCGTCGGCAAGACCCCGAACGCGCTCGGCGCGACAGCCGCGCTGAAAAAGACCATCGCCCCAAGCCAGAGACTCAAGACGAGCGAATGCGCGGCGTCGAGCGCCGTATCCAAAGGCGTCGCCCGCGCGACGCGCAGGGCCGAGTTCGCCGCGGGCGCGGCGGCGGAAATAGCTGGCGTCATGGCGTGGAAGCGGTGGCTTCCGCCGTCGCCTCCGCCGGGGAAGACGACAACGGCGCATTAGGCGAAAGCAAGCCGGACCCGGGCGCGCCGTAGCGATAAAAAGCGGACCTTTCGTAATGCTCGATGGCCAAGGCGGCAAGGACCTTCCCGACCGCCAGCGCCGGCACGGTGAGGATCACGCCCAAAATGCCAAGCAAATGATGCCCGACTACCAAGCCGATAATGACCAGAAACGGGTGCAAGTCGAGCCGCTCGCCCAGAACGAACGGCGTTAGATAAAAGCTTTCGACGCTCTGCACAATGACGTAAACGCCGATAATCAGCCCCAGCTGCATCCAGGATGGCGCGTCCGACATCGCCAGCGTGCAGGTCAGCAGCCCCGCCAAAAACGTGCCGATATAGGGAATCAAGTGCCCAAAGCCCGATAGAAACCCCAGCGACAGCGCCGATGGAACGCCCAGCAGGCTAAACCCAAGCGCGTACATCACGGCCATCGACGAGCAAACGACCAGCTGCCCGCGCACGAAAGCGCTCAAAGCCTCGTCAACTTTCGCCAGCGCGTCCATCACTGTCGCCCGGTGGCGCGCCGGCACGAGCTGCAACGACCGCCGCTGCAAGCCGCTGGCGTCTTTGAGCATGTAATAGACGAAAAACGGAATGAGCAGCAGGTTGATCAGGCTCGTCACAACCCCAATGGCGTTCGAGAAAGTCGCGCTCAGCCCGACCAAAACCGGCTCAATCAATGTCAAGGGGTTGTCAACTCGCTCGCGGACGCTCCCCGCCACCTGCTCGTATTGCGTCGGATAGCGCTCGCGAAGACCTTCGAGGATGGGCTGCGCAAGCGCCGTAAGCCGCTGGAAGCCTCCCGGAAGCCTCTGGACAGCCTGGGCGAGCTGCGCCGCCAGATTCGGGACAACGATAAACAGCCCGACCGCCAGCCCCCCAACGGCCACCGCCATGGCGTTCAGCACGGACAGCGTGTGCCGAACATGGGCGCGGCGAATCCAGCGGGCCGTGATGCCATCCAGCCAGTCCGCCAGCGGCTTGATGAGGTAAGCGAGCGCGCCCGAAATCATAAGCGGCACCAACACTGGCTGAAAGACCCAGGCCAGGCTTTTGAAAGCCGCGGAGAGCAGCTCCCACGACACCAGCAAAAGCAGCAGGGCCGCCAGTGACGGCAGCCATCGCGCCCAGCGCAGTTGCCGCCAGCTCGCGAGGAGGGGCGCATTCGACGCTTCCGCGGACGGCGCGCCGCCGCCGTTGGTGATTTGAGATTCATTCATGACGAGCGTCCCGCCTGACGACGAAATTCACTCACTTCCTGCGACACAAGCCAGACGTAGTGTAAGCCGGAATACGCCGTCATGACAAAAACAACCGCCACGCACCACGGCAGCGCCGGATGCAGCGCGGTCATCGTCTGCGCCAAGAGGTAAATGACAATGAGCGCAACCTGGCAAAGCGTGCTGATTTTTCCGGGCAGCGACGGCTTGAAGTCTCGAAAGCCGGTGACGTGGGCGATGATAGCCGCCGCGGTCACGATCCCGACGTCGCGCCCGATGACCACGACCGACAGCCACCACGGAATCGGCGCGTTCGCTTCCGAGGGAATCGCCATGACGATGTAGCTCGACAGCATCAGCAGCTTATCGGCAATTGGGTCAAGCGCCTGCCCAAGCTGACTCTGGGCGTTGAGCCGCCGCGCCAGCCAGCCGTCCGCCGCGTCAGACAATCCGGCCAGCGCGAATGCCGCCGTCGCCCACCAAAACCGCCCGCGCACAAAGCAAACCACAAAGACTGGCACCAGCAAAATCCGAAACAGCGTGATGACGTTCGGAGCGGTCAGGATGTCACGGTAGTGGTCGTTCGACAGCGCGCGCGACTTCAAAGGGCGTCCCTCCCCCGACCTGGGCGACTTCGGTGGTCAGGCTTTCCATGGCTTTCTCCAGACTCTGCGGACCGCCCAGCAAAACGAGCACATCGCCGGCCGCGAGCCTGAAATCGGCGTCGGGATTGATGAGCGTTTCCGAGCCGCGCTGAACGGCCACGACCGTCACGCCAAAGGTCGGACGCAGCGCCAACTCGCGTAGCGACCGTCCCGCCGCCAGCGCATCCGGTGGCAGGCGCATGGCGGCCGTCGTGGCGTTTTCAATGACCGTCGCCAACTCGGTAATCAGCCGCTCGCGCCCCGGACACTCCGCGTCAAGCAAGCGATAGCCCTCGCGCCGAATCGCCTCGACCTGCTGCTGGATGTACTGGCGCGAAAGCCCGTACTCGCTCAGCGCGCGGGCAAAAATCTCCAGGCTCGTCTCAAACTCCTCCGGGATAACCTGGTTGACGCCCAGCGCGTACAGCCCGTTCATCTCCGAAACAAAGCGCGTGCGCACAATAATGTGCAGGTCGGGCTTCATCTCCCGCGCCAGCGCCGCGATGCGCCGGGTCGCCGTGGCGTCGGAAATGGCGACGACCAAAATGCGCGCGCCCTCGATCCCGGCGGCGTGCAACACTTCACGGCGCGTCCCGTCGCCGTAGATAATCGGCTCGCTCTGTTTGCGCCCGGCTCGGATGGACTCGATGTTGAGCTCGATGATGCGGTAGGGAATGCTCGCCGCCCGCAGCACTCGCGCCAAGTTGCGCCCGTTGAGACCATAGCCGGCAATGACGACGTGGCCGCTCGCGGGCGGCAGCTCCGTCGGCGCGACATCGGGCGCGTCCGGCAAGCCCGTCAGACGGCAGAGCCAATAGCCAAAATCCGGCGCGACGCCCATAAGCAACGGCGTCGCCAGCATGGTGACGATCGAAGCCGCTAGAAAGACCTGATAATCCGCCTGGCTCAACAAACTCAACTCCGAGCCAGTCTTGAGCAGGATAAACGAAAACTCGCCGATCTGGGCGAGCCCCAGCGCCGCCGTCAGCGCGATGCGCGTCGCGCGTCCCAGCGCCTTGACCGCCGCGAGCGCGAGCAGCGTCTTTCCGACGATAATCAGCGCAACCAGCCCGGCGACCGGCAGCCAAGCGTCCGCCAGCGTGTCGAATGACAGCAGCATGCCGACCGAAACGAAGAAAATCCCATTGAAAATGTCGCGAAAAGGCAAGATGTCGGCGACAATCTGATGGCTGTATTCCGACTCCGACAGCACCACCCCGGCGATAAACGCCCCCAGCGCCAGCGACAACCCGGCTTGCGCCGTCAGCCAGGCCGTTCCCAGACAAGCGAGCACGGCGAAGCTCACAAAGACTTCCCGGCTGCGGAGCGTCACCAGCCAGCGCAGCAGAAACGGAAACACGCGCCGCGCCATAACCACAATCAACAACACGGCGACGGCCGCCTTCCCCAGCGTCTTGACCATCTCGGCCGCCGTCACTTGCCCTTTCCCGGCCAGCAGCGGCACGAAGAGCATCATCGGGACAATGCACAAATCCTGAAACAGCAAGATCCCGATGCCGACGCGCCCGTAGGGCGTGTCCGACTCTGCTCGATCCACATAGGTTTTGAGCACAATCGCCGTGCTCGACAAAGCCACCAGGAAGCCGACAAAGATCGCCGGCGACCAGGCGAAGTCGGCGATGTAATGCGCGGCGACCGTCCCGGCTGCAACCGTGAGGAAAACTTGAAGCCCGCCGCCCAAGAGGACGACCCGCTTCATGGCGACCAGCTTTTCCAGCGAAAACTCCAGACCGATCGTGAACAACAACAGGACGACGCCGATTTCCGCCAGCGTCTCCACGGCGTGAATGTCCTGGACCACGCGCAGCGCTGACGGACCAATCACGATGCCAGTCAGCATATAACCAATCAGCGTCGGCAGTCGCAGCCGCCCGCAAACAAACACGATCGGCAGGGAAATCAGCAGCAGGAGGACAAGATCCCGAAGCAGCGGTATTTCAATATGCATCAAGACCCCGTGAAGCGGCGGCGCTAGGTTGCGGTTGTTCTTGTAATGTGGCGAAGCCACTCGCCCGCCGGAACCGACAGTTGCTCGCCGCGCGCTAGGTCGCGCAGCGCCCACTGTTCAGTGACCAGCTCGGCTTCGCCAAGAATGAGCGCAAAGCGCGCGCCGAGCTTGTTCGCCAGCCGCAGCGCGCCTTTGAGGCTGCGCGGCGTCACATCGAGCAGCGCCGCGACGCCAGCGCGGCGAGCGTCGCGGACGACGCTCACGGCGCGTTCAAAGGCCGCCTCGCCCAAGTGGATGACGAATACATCGGGCCGCTCCTCCGGCGCGCGGTCCTCGGGCATCGCCAAAACGACGCGGTCAAGCCCAAGCGCAAAGCCGAAGCCCTTGGTCGGCGGGCCGCCCAGGGTTTCCACGAGGCCGTCGTAGCGCCCGCCGCCCGCCAAGGCGTTCTGCGCGCCGACGCTCGGCGCATGCGACACGACCTCAAACACCGTCTTCGTGTAGTAGTCCAGCCCGCGCACCAGCCGCGCATCCACAACGCAGGGAATCCCCGCGGCGTCCAGGTAGCGCTGGACGGCGTCGAAGTGCCTCCGGCACTCGTCATTGAGAAAGTCATAGATGGGCGGCAGCGCGGCAATCAGCGGCTGATCCTGCTCGGCCTTCGAGTCGAGGATGCGCAGCGGGTTGGTTTCAAAGCGCCGCCGGGAATCATCGGAAAGCTCCTCCAGCCGGTCGGCAAGGGCCTGCCGAATGGCGGCGACGAAGCGCGGTCGGGTTTCAGCATCGCCGACGGTGTTGACGCGCAGCTCCAGATCGCGCAGGCCGGCGTCGGACAGAATGCCCATCACAAGCTCAACGCCCTCGACATCGAGCGCCGGATGATCGCTCGCCCCAAGCGTTTCCGCGCCAATCTGGAAAAACTGTCGGTAGCGGCCGCGCTGCCCGCGCTCGCGCCGGAACTGTGGCCCGATGTAATAGAGCCGCGCCGTTTCCGCGCGCTTCCACATCTGATGCTGGATGTAGGCGCGGGCCACCGGCGCGGTGCTTTCCGGGCGCAGCGTAAGGCTTTCGCCCTCGCCGTCGTCGCCGGCGCGGTCGCGCCAGGTATACATTTCCTTCGTCACAATGTCGGTTTCGGCCCCGACGCCGCGCGCAAACAGCTCGGCGCGCTCAAATATTGGCGTGCGGATTTCCTGAAACCCATAGCGGCGGAACCAGTCGCGGGCCAGGCTTTCAACAAGCTGAAAGCGGTGAATAAACGCCGATGCATCGCCGTCATTTGACAGCGCCGCCGGCAGCAGATCGCGCGTATGGGAAGCGGTGCGAATCATAGCCCCAATCTAAACCAGCCGCCCGCCAAGACCAACCATTTCGCCGCCTTGCTTTCAGCCGAGGCAAGCGCCATGGTTACGCGTAGCGGCCCAGCGCCGGCTCACTCCCGTTTTTTGGCCAGACTGCTTATGGAGTTCATTGAGAAAGTCCGCTTGATGGACGCCGCCGCCATGCAGCGCGCGCTGGCGCGAATGGCGTCTGAAATTGTCGAGCGCAATCGCGGCGCGGAGAACCTCATCGTGGCCGGCATCCGGCGGCGCGGCGTGCCGCTGGCGGAGCGCATTGCCGACGCGATTGAAAAGCTCGAAGGCGCCCGACCCAAGCTCGGCGCGCTTGACATCACGCTCTACCGCGACGACCTGTCGCTGGTCGCGCCCAAGCCGGTCATCAACGCGACCGCCATGCCAGACGATCTTTCACAGGCGACAGTCGTCATCGTGGACGACGTGCTGTACACCGGGCGAACCATCCGCGCGGCGCTCGACGCTCTGTTTGATCTGGGCCGCCCCCGGCGGGTGCAGTTGGCGGTCCTGATTGACCGCGGCCACCGCGAAGTGCCCATTCAGGCCGATTTTGTCGGCGAGCGGATTCCGACCAAGGCGACCGAAATCGTCAAGGTCATGGTCGCCAGCATTGATGGCGACGAGCAGGCGCTGATTGTCGAGCCGAAGACCGCGGCCTGACCCATGAAGGACCTCCTTGACACCAGCGACCTGACGCCGGCGCTCGTGACCGAGCTGCTCGACCGGGCGGAGCGGTTTTTGCCGCCGACGACAGCCCCGGACGCCATCCGCGACCGCCTGCGCGGCAAGCATCTGGTGACGCTGTTTTCAGAAGCCTCCACCCGCACCCGCACGTCGTTTGAGCTAGCCGCCAAGCGGCTGGGCTTGAAGGTGGTCAATATCGTCGTCGGCATGTCAAGCCTGGCCAAGGGCGAAACCCTGCGCGACACCATCCTGACGCTCGACGCCATGATGCCGGATGTGGTCGTCGTGCGGCACGCCGTGGCAGGCGTGCCGCATTTTATGGCGCGGCTCTCGAAAGCGCATTTCATCAACGCGGGCGACGGCGAGCATGAGCATCCCACGCAGGCGCTGCTCGACGCCTTCACGCTCCGGCGGCATTTCGGACGCTTGGAAGGGCTGGAAATCGCCATTTTGGGCGATATTCGCCACAGCCGCGTGGCGCGGTCGAATGTCCGCCTGCTGGCGATGATGGGCGCGCATGTGCGGCTTGGCGGACCCCGAACGCTGCGCGCGCCCGGCATCGAAAGGTTCGCCGATGGACAACCCGGCACCGTGCGGGTCGCCGATTCGCTGCGGGAAGCTATCGCTGGCGCCGACGCCGTCATGGCGCTGCGCATCCAACAGGAACGCCTCAGCGGCGCGTTTTTCCCGTCGCTCAGCGAATACTTCGCCCACTTTGGACTGACCCGCGAGCGGCTGGCCTGGGCCAAGCCCAACGCGCTGGCGCTGCATCCTGGACCCATCAACCGCGAAGTTGAAATCGCCTCGGACGTCGCCGATGGCGCCCAGTCCGCGATTCAGGCGCAGGTGACGCACGGCGTGGCTGTCCGCATGGCGCTGCTCGATTGGCTTTTGAGCCCATGAGCGCCGGCCAGGCAAAGCCCTGGGCAATCAGGCTCGGCGATAAAGCCTGGCGGATGCCGCGAGCGACGCCGCGCCTTTCTTGCCTTACGCGATCTAGTACCGAGCCGGCGCTCGAAGCTTCCAGCCCGAATCCTCCAGTCGGCCGCCGCCGGCGACCCGCTCGCCACGGGTTTTCCGGGCCGACCGCAAGTTTTTCAGACTTGCTTTTCAGATGGATTTTTCTTCATTCTGTGAAGCAAGGATTTTCCCAACCCTGCGCCCAGGAATTTACCTAAAGCCCATGAGTATCCTCGTTGTGGGGACGGTCGCCTTCGATCACGTCAAGACCCCCTTTGACGAGCGCGCCAATGTCTTGGCCGGCGCGGCGACCTACTTTTCCATCGCAGCCTCTTTCTTCACGCCCGTCAGCATCGTCGGGATCGTCGGGGACGACTTCACGGCCGAACACGAGCGCGTCTTCGATGCGCGCGGCATCGATTTATCCGGGCTTGAGCGCCGCGCCGGCGGGAAAACGTTCCGCTGGACGGGCGAGTACGGCTATGACTTCAACACCCGGACGACGCTTGACACCCAACTCAACGTCTTTGCCGACTTTCAGCCGCGCATCTCCGCCGCCCAGCAAGATATTCCCTACCTGTTTCTCGGCAACGCGCACCCGTCGCTTCAGCGCGACGTTCAGCGGCAGAGCCGGGCGCGCCTGACGGTCATGGACACCATGGACTTCTGGATTCAGGGCACGCCCGACGAGCTGCGCGAGACGCTTCAGCGCATAGACATGCTGATTATCAATGACGAGGAAGCCCGCCAGCTGGCGCGCGACCCGAATGTGATCCGCGCCGCCAAGGCCATTATGGCCATGGGTCCGAAGCGCTTGATCGTCAAGCGCGGCGAGTATGGCGCGACGCTCTTCGGCGACGGCTCATTTTTCGCCATCCCCGGCTTTCCGCAGGAAAATGTCGCCGATCCGACTGGCGCGGGCGATACGTTCGCGGGCGGCGTCCTGGGCTACCTTGCCGCCACCGGGAGCGGACTGGAAGAGGAATCGCTGCGCAAAGCGATGATTTACGGCTCGGTTATGGCGTCATTCGCCATTGAAGCGTTTGGAACGGAACGCCTGCTGTCGCTGACCCGCGACGAAATCAATGACCGTTACCGGCAGTTCAAGAGCATGACCTACTTTGACAGCATCGAGCACCGCTTCTAACCGCCACGTCAGCTCACGGGAGTCCCGGCCTATGCAATCCCCGCTCACCATTGATACGCTTCTCGCCCTGGCCTGCTCCAAAGGCGCTTCCGACCTCCATATCAAGGCTGGCAGCCATCCGTTTATTCGCGTCAATGGCGAGCTGCTGCCGCTGACAGATGTTCAGCGCCTGGCGCCGGAGGACACGCTCGCCATGGCGTTTAGCATCATGAACAACCGCCAGAAGCAGCGCTTCAAGGACGCTTGCGAGGTGGATATCGCCTATGGCGTCTCCGGGCTAGGGCGCTTTCGGTGCAACGTCTTTCAGCAACGCGGCGCGGTGGGGATGGTCTTTCGCGTCATCCCGATGACGGTGCGAACCATCGCGGAGCTACAGCTTCCAAGCGTGATCGAAAAAATCGCCGAAGAGCGGCGCGGGCTGGTGCTGGTGACCGGCACGACTGGCTCGGGCAAGTCCACGACGCTGGCAGCGATGATTGATTGCATCAATCGCAACCGAATGGAGCACATCATCACGATCGAGGATCCGATCGAATTCCTCCACCGCGACCGGCGCTCGTTTATTAATCAGCGCGAAGTGGATGTGGATACGCGCAACTTTCACGAAGCGCTGCGGGGCGCGCTGCGCCAGGACCCGGACGTGATTCTCGTCGGCGAAATGCGCGATCAGGAAACCATCGAGACGGCGCTGACGGCCGCGGAAACCGGGCACCTGGTGCTTTCCACGCTGCACACGCTCGACGCGACGGAAACCATCACGCGCATTGTTTCCATCTTTCCGCCGCACCAGCAGCAGGCCATTCGCCTGCAACTGGCCTCAGTGCTCAGGGCCGTCGTCTCGCAGCGGCTGATTCGCAACAAGGACGGCAGCGGGCGCGTGCCGGCCGTCGAGGTGCTGATTTCGACCGCCTACATCCGCGACTGCATCGTGAACCAGGAAAAAACGCCGCACATCCGCGACGCCATCGCGCAGGGCACGTCGCAGTACGGCATGCAGACCTTTGATCAATCCCTTCACGACCTGCTCGCCCGCGGCTTGATCTCCTATGAGCAGGCGCTGGCTGGAGCGAGTAATCGGGACGAGTTTGTGCTCCGCACAAAGGGCATTCAGACCACGACCGACCAAGCGCGCGAGGAAATGGAAAAGCTCATCACGACGCGCGCCGGCGACGTCAGCCTGACGCCCGCGGCGCCGGCAACGCCGCCAATTAGTCGGTACTAGCTTAGCTGGCGCTTGCCAATTAGCCGGCGCATGCGCCGTCGGGGGCGGCGGCGGTCTCCAAAGCCGGCGCGCGCGCCGCGGCGCCTGGCGGGCGAGGGAGGCGAACGCGAAATTCCGAGCCGACGCCCGGAACGCTATCCACCGAAACGTCGCCGCCGTGGTTGAGGACAAGGTGCTTGACGATGGCCAGCCCAAGGCCCGTCCCGCCCACTTCCTGCGAGCGCGACTTATCCACGCGATAGAGGCGCTCGAAGATTCGCGGCAGGTGCTTGGCTTCGATGCCCACGCCCGTGTCGCGCACGACAATCAGCGTTCGGAGGTCGCCCTCGAAGCCGGCTGTCACGCTGACCTCCCCTTCCGGGCGATTGAACTTGACGGCGTTGATGATGAGGTTCATCAGAATTTGCTCAAGCGCCTGCGGGTCGGCTTGCACCTGAACGCCCGGCGCGACCTCATTGCGAAACCGGACCTTGCGCGCCTCGGCTTCCGGCGCCACCAGGACGGCCAAGTTATCCACAAAAGCCTTGAGGTCAATGGCGACGGGTTCCAGCCTGAACTCGCCGGCCTCGATCGCGGAGAGGTCGGCGATGTCGCACACCAAATTCTGCATGCGCGCGGCGTGCTTATTGATGATGCGCAGGAACTGGAGATTATTTTCGCTATCGTAGATCGCCCCGTTGAGCAGGGTTTCCACGTAAGCCAGAATCGAGGTAAGCGGCGTGCGCAGCTCATGGGAGAGATTGGCGAAAAACTCGCGCCGGACGCGCTCCAGCCGCACCAGTTGCGTCACGTCAAAAAACACGCCGATGGCCCCGACGACCTCATGCGCGGAGGGCATCAGCAGCGGCGTCGCCCGAAAGCTGAACGCGCGCTCCTGAACGCCGGAAATCTCCAGATTAGCGTCGAAGGGACGGCTTTCTTCAAGCACTTGGCGAAAGCCATCGTGAATCGTCTTGTTGCGCGTAATGTCTATCAAGCGCAGCGGCCCAGTCATAACGGGCGAGAGGTTGAAGACATCGACTGCCGCCTGGTTGTAGAGAACAACCTCCATTTGGCGGTCAATCACGATAATCCCTTCGCGGAGCGAGCCAAGCACGGCTTCAAGCAGCGGCTGGGAATATTGGTCAAGTCGAAAGCTCATAATCTTTTCAAGGCTTTGGTGGCCTTAGCGGCACCCTTGCCGCTTTCAACCGACTTGCCGGCCTCGACAAATCGGTAGCCAATTCCGACCGCCGTTTCAATGTAGCCGTCCACGCCAAGCTTCTGGCGCACCCGGCGAATGTGAACGTCCAGCGTTCGCGTTTCGCCGTCGTAGTCAATCCCCCACACCCGATCAAGCAGGTACTCGCGCGTCAAGACCCGCCCCTTGCTCTGCGCCAGCAGCTTGAGCAGCGCGAACTCCTTGCGAGTCAAGCTGATTTCCTGCCCCGAACAGCGAACGATGAAGTGGCTGTAGTCTATGAACAGCGTGCCGTCGTCATAGACAGACGCCGTATTGCCCTCGGTTCGGCGCAGGATGGCATTGATGCGCGCCATCAGCTCGCGCACGCTAAAGGGCTTCGTCACATAGTCATCCGCGCCCAGCCCCAGCCCGTGAATCTTATCGGTCTCATCCGTGCGCGCCGTCAGCATGATGATCGGCACCTGAGCGGTAGACTCCTCGCGCCGCAGCCGCCGGCAAATCTCGAAGCCATTCATGAGCGGCAGGTTGAGGTCAAGCAAGATCAAATTCGGCGGATGCTCCAGAACCGTTCGCAGCCCGGCTTCCCCAGTCGTCGTGATCGTGACGTGGAAGCTCCCGTCTTGCTCAAGGTTATAGCGGATGGACTGGGCGATATCGGTATCATCCTCAATGATCACAATGTTTCGTTTCATTAATAACGCTTCTCCTTATCAGGCTGCCTGCTGCAGATGGTCACTCGCCCCTTGGCAAGCCTCGATTCAGTCGCGCTGCCAAGCGTCGGGGGTATGCTTGATGGCGCGGCCCTCGGCCAGATACACCACCTGCTCGCAAATATTGGTGGCGTAATCGGCAATCCGTTCCAGGTGCTTGATCACAAACAGCAGCTCCGCCGCCCGCAGGACGGCCGCGGAATCCTTGGTCATAAAAGCTGTTAGCTCGGCGAAGATGCGGCGGTAAAGCAGGTCCACCTCGTCATCGCGCCGGATGGTTTGGCGCGCTTTGGCGGCATCGCTCTGGGTCAGCGCGTCGAGCGCGTCGGAAAGCATCTCCTGGGCCAGCGCCGCCATCCGCGGAAGCGCAATGTACGGCTTCAGCTCCGGCTCGTCGTTGAGGCGCAGCGCGTGGCGGGCGATGTTGACCGCGTGATCGGCAATGCGCTCGATCATCGGCGTTGTGCGAAGCACGCCGATGACAAACCTGAGATCGGACGGGCTGAGATGGGCCGCCTTGATAAGCAGGCTGGCGCAGTCCTCGTCAAGTTCCGACTCCACCAAGTCAATCGCGTCATCGTCGCGGATGACTTGCTCCGCCAACGCTGAATTGCGGCGGACAAGCGCTCCAATGGCGCGCGATAATGAGTCTTCCGCCTGTCCGCCCAGAAGCAGGACCTTGTCACGCAAGCCTTGCACCCGCGCGTCCAATGCGAAGGCATCCATTTTTTTGTACCCCCTATGGACGCTTCCGATTCTCTTGACGAGGGATGCAGAAACATACCCGCAGGCATGACAGTTAGCCATGTGCGCGAACCAAAAGCTTGGAGGTTCAGAACTTCGCTCGCCGCTAGCCTAAAAAGCGTCCATTACGCCAATGTAACACAGTCGTAAATTTCAGCGAAGACAACTCTGCTCTCTTATCGCGCGCAGTCGCTTGCGCGGCCTTGAATTTGTATTTTCGGAGAATAGCTGATGTCGCTTTCATTTTTTCGGACCGCCCTTGCCCTGCCGCTTGCCACTATTGCCTTAGCCGGACTGCCGTTGCTGACGCCGGGGCAGTACCCGCGCGGGCGCAAAATCAACATCGCTCACCGGGGCGCGTCGGCCTACGCGCCGGAGCACACGCTGGCGGCCTATCGGCTGGCGATTGAGCAAGGGGCGGATTATGTCGAGCCAGACCTTCAGATGACCAAGGACGGCGTCTTGGTCTGCCTCCACGACGCCACGCTGGAGCGAACGACCAATGTTCGGACGGTTTATCCCGACCGGGGGCGGATGGAAACCATCGGCCGCGAAGCCCGATCAGTCTGGCCGGTCGCGGACTTCACGCTTGAGGAAATCAAGCGGCTCGACGCCGGGTCGTGGTTTGGCCCGCAATTCGCCGGCGAGCGAGTGCTGACCTTTCAGGAAATGATCGACGCGGTTCGCGGTCAAGCCGGGATCTACCCCGAAATCAAACATCCGGCGCGCTATGCCGCGCTTGGGCTGGACCTGCCTAGGGCCTTGCTCGACAGCCTCAAGAAAAATGGGCTGGATCGTCCCGGCGCCGACCCGCGGACGCCGGTGATTATCCAATCCTTTGAGGCCGACAGCCTGCGCCGCCTGCGCCGCCTCGGCTGCCGATTGCCATTGGTCTTTCTGGTTGACGACGAAGCGCCGGGCGACTGGATTTCGCCAGCCGGCATGCGGCGGATTCGGCGCTTTGCCGACGGCGTTAGCCCCTCCAAGCGCATCGTGGCGCAAACGCCGGAGATGGTTCGCTGGGCGCGCGCCGCCGGGCTTTCAGTGACGCTTTACACCTTCAAGTCGAGCGCCACCGGCGACTTCCCCGAC
Source organism: Chloracidobacterium sp. CP2_5A (assembly GCA_002254845.1). Taxonomy (GTDB): domain Bacteria; phylum Acidobacteriota; class Blastocatellia; order Chloracidobacteriales; family Chloracidobacteriaceae; genus Chloracidobacterium. Next base: position 34,755 of record NKPT01000001.1, read on the forward strand.
GTGGAAGCCGAAATGCGGCACTTCCTCTATGAGCGCGACGTGGACGCCGTCTTTACCAACAACCCTGACCGCTTTCCGCGGCAACCGCGTCCAGAATAGCTTTCACTCCGCGCGCCAGCGCGGCGCGCGCGGCGGGAAAATCCCACTGCTGGCGGTCGCGGTCGCCGGTGAAGTTGCTGATGGCGCGCAGAGCGGCGTAAGGAACGCCGAACTGGGCGGCCGTCCAGGCCACGGCCAGCCCTTCCATGTTTTCCACCGCCGCCGCCGAGCGGGCGCTCATCGCCTCGGCGGCAGCGTCCGTCCCTGAACAACACTGCACGGTGGCAAACGGCAGCCGCGGCGCCGGCGCGACTTGGCGGGCCATCCAGGCGGCCCACGGGCTGTCGAAGGCCAGGCGGTTAGGAAAGGCGCGTGTCAGCGGAAAGCCCAGCCCGCCCAAATCCTGGTAGCCGTCGGGCGTGACAATCCCGGACTGCGGATCGCATTCGCTGGCCGCCGCCGCGAGGTCGCCCGTCTGAAGCTGGCATCCCGGATAAGCGCCGCCCACCCCAGCGTGCAGGAGCGCGGCATAGTCGCGCCGACTGAGCGCCAAAGCCGTTGCCGCCGCGCTGCGCGCCATGCCGACCCCCGTCACCAGCGCCGCGACCTGCGGTCCCGCCAGGACTAACTCGCCGATCGGGAGTCGCTCGACCGCCAAGCTTGACCAGTCGCTAAAGGCGTCCTGGATCTCGGCAGCGACGGCAGCGACAATGAGCAGCGGCGAAAACCGGAAAAATTCGGGCACTTTTTCCAACCTTGGGCGTGAGAGCTTACATCAATGAAACCAAAAACGCCGATGCGTTTGAGAGCGAGGTCACTGTATGGGTAAAGCTATGTCCAGGAAGAATCCGCGTATCAAGGCCCTTGAGGAGCAATTTGGCGGGACGACAGCTCAAATGCTTGACCGACTTATGCGCGAAGTCATGCGCGCCCGCGCGGCAGCGAGCGACGCTCTCCGGCGGCTTCGCGTGAAATCGTCCGACGAAAAGGCGCTTGAAGACTTTCGGCGCGCTCGGCAGGCCGTTATCCACCACCGGCAGCGCCTGCTGCGCGTTCTCGAAGCGCATACCGAAGGGTGCTAACCCGCTCAACCTAAAAGCTTTCCAGCCGCGCTCTCGTCTCGCGCGAGGCGAGCGCGCGGCTGAAGCTTTTGGGCGAGCTTTTGCGCGCCTCCCTGAGCGAGCCGGGCGATGGCGGCTTTCAAGCTGCCAGGATCGCGACCATCCTCAGCCCGGCGAACCCGCCGGTGACAGGGGCGCGCCGACGGACTACACTACGACGACCTCATACATTTCATCTTCCTTTCGGGAGATTGACCGATCATGCTACGTCGCGTTACCTCGGGACTGCTCTGGACGCTTTTGATTTGGAGCGCCGCGCGCGCCGCGCCGCGACCGATGACCTTCGACGACCAAATGAAATTTCGGCGCATCGCCGCCGTCGCGGTCGCGCCCGACGGCAAGCATATCGCTTATGTCCAGGGGGTGACGGACAAGGCGGCCAATCGCGTGCAATACGATATTTGGGTCATGCCGGCTGGCGGCGGCGAAGCCCGCCAACTGACTTCCGGGACGCGCTCAGCGAGCGATCCCTGCTGGTCGCCCGACGGTCAGACCATCGCGTTCGTCTCCAACCGCGACGGCCGGGCGCAAATCTGGACGGTCGGGCTCGACGGCGGCGAGCCGCGCAAGGTCACGGATTTCTACGCGAGCGTTTCGGGCGTCCTCTGGACGGCCGACGGGCGGCATTTGATCTTTGTCGCGGAAGTTTACCCCGAATGCCCGGACGAAGACTGCAATCGCCGCCGATATGCCGCCGCCGAGGCGAGCAAAGTCAAAGCGCACATTGCCGACCGACTGCTCTATCGTCACTGGGACAGCTTCAAGGAAGGGCGCCGAGCGCACATTTTCGTCGTTCCGGCTGACGGCGGGCCGGCGCGCGACCTGACGCCGGGCGATTACGACGCGCCGCCGTTCAGCCTTGGCGGACGCGATTACGACGTATCGCCGGACGGCAAGGAGCTGGCCTTCGCCCGCAATACCGATCGCGACGAAGCCCTGAGCACCAACCATGACATCTTTCTCGTTCCGCTCGCGGGCGGCGAAGCCAAGCGCGTTTCCACGAGCCCTGGCTCCGACGCCCATCCGCGCTATTCGCCGGACGGCCGCTACATCGCCTGGCTGTCGCAGGAGCGGGCGATGTTTGAATCCGACAAAAAGCAGGTCATCCTCTACGAGCGCGCCACTGGCAAACTGCGCCGCCTGAGCGCGAAGGTGGACATTTCCTTTGATGAAATGGTCTGGTCGCCCGACGGCCGCGCGCTCTTTCTGACCGGCGACCAGCGCGGCCAAAAGCCTATTTTTTCCCTGACGCTGGACGGCGACGACGCCCGGCCGCTTGTCGCGCAGGGGCAAAACGGCAACCTGTCGGTCGCGCCGGACGGCAAGACGCTCTATTTCACGCAGTCCACGCTGACGCGCCCCAACGAGGTCTTCGCCGTGACGACAACGGGCGGCGAACCCAACCAACTGACGCGCGTCAACGAGCCGTTCCTCTCTGAAATCCGCTTCGGCAAGGTGGAGGAAACCTGGTTCGCGGGCGCGGACAACGCCCGCGTCCACGCCTTTGTTGTCAAGCCGCCGCAGTTTGCCGAAGGCAAAAAGTACCCGATGATTTTCCTCATTCACGGCGGGCCGCAGGGCGCTTGGTCAAATGGCTGGAGCTTCCGCTGGAACGCGCAGCTTTTCGCCGCGCCGGGCTACGTCGTCGTCATGGTCAACCCGCGCGGCTCGACCGGCTATGGGCAGCGGTTCACCGACGAGATCAGCGGCGACTGGGGCGGCAAAGTCTATGTTGATTTGCTCAAGGGCGTGGATCACGTCGTTGGAATGGGCTTCGTGGACGCCGACCGCATCGGCGCGGCCGGCGGCAGCTACGGCGGCTATATGGTCAACTGGATGCTTGGCCACAACGCGGACAAGCGTTTCAAGGCGTTTGTCTCGCACGCGGGCATCTATAACCTCGCCAGCATGTATGGCGCGACCGAAGAGCTGTGGTTCACCGAATGGGAGTTCAAGGGCAATCCCTGGGACCACCCCGAACTTTATGAAAAGTGGTCGCCGCACCGGTTGGCCAAAAACTTTGCGACGCCGACGCTGGTCATTCACGGGGAGCTGGATTACCGCGTGCCAGTTGGCGAAGGGCTGCAACTGTTCACGACGCTCCAGCGCCGGGGCGTGCCGTCCCGGCTGCTCTACTTCCCGGACGAAGGCCACTGGATCTTGAAGCCGCAAAACAGCGAGCTCTGGTACAAAACCGTTCACGAGTGGTTCGCAACCTACCTGAAGCCTGATTCGCCGCAATGAGAGGAAGCGATGGACGACGAGCGTGAAAGCGAGCGCGAGGACGAACTCGACCCGCCGCCTGAAATTAGCGAAGCCGAAACAGCGTCCAAACAAGCCGCGCTCGCCAAGCTGGATGTGCTTCGGCGCGTCCAGCGCGCGCGGGGCGGGACGCTGGAAGAGCGCCTCGACTTGGCGTTTGACGCCACCGATGACGTGCTCAACGCGCTGCTTGACAACGAAGCGACCGGCGAGGAAGAGCTGACCATCATTGCCCGGCGGCGCGATGTCTCGCATGAGGTCTTGCGGCGCATGGCTGGCGACCGGCGGATACAGGAAAGCCACCGCCTGCGGCGCATCCTGGTTCTCAATCCGAAGCTTCCGGCTTCCGCCGGCCTGCGTCTTGTGCCGAGCCTCTTTCTGTTTGACTTGGTGACGGTACTCGTCACGCCGGCGCTGCCGCTCGAAATCAAGACCGCGGCGGAGAACGCCATCCTGCAGCAGTACCAAAGCCTTCCGCTGGGGCAAAAGATCACGCTGGCGCGGCGCGGGAACGGCGGCCGACTGCTTCCGCAAATGCTCAACGATGCCAACGGGGAGGTCGTGCGGGCCGCGCTCAACAATCCGTTTCTGACGGAGAGCGTGGTTTCAACCGCCGTGTGGAAGGCAACCCACCAACACGTGGTCGTCTTGATTGCTGACGCCGCCCGGTGGGCGAACCGCAACTACGTCAAAATGGCGCTCCTGCGCAACCGCATGCTGCCGTTGGGGCGCGCGATCACCTTGGTGGCGACGCTCACGCCGTCGCAGCTCAAGGAACTGAGCAATGATCCGACCGTGCCGGTTCAGGTGCGGAATCTGGTCATTCAGCAAATGAAGAAAAAGCCGGGCGGCGCATGACGGGCGCATCAGGCAGGATGGACGCCGGCCGCGGCCAGGCCCTCGCGGATCTTTCCGTGACTGTCCCGGTTGCAAGCCCCGGCGGGCGGTACGACATTCGCATTGGCCCCGGACTGTATCGCTCGCTGGGCGATCAGCTTCGGCAAGCTTTTGGCGACAGCCCGCGCTCGGTTGTTGTCGTCGCCAACCCTAAGGTGGCGAGTCTTTATGCCGCCGCCGTCCTGGCCGGCGTCGCGGCGGCCGGGTTTCGCGGTCATTTGTGCCTGATACCCGACGGGGAGCGTTACAAGACCCTGCGGACGGCGGCGCGCGTCTGGGATGACTGCGTCGCGCGCCGGCTGGAGCGGCGCGACCTGCTGTTGGCGCTGGGCGGCGGCGTGGTCGGCGATGTGACCGGCTTTGCCGCCGCGACCTACCTGCGCGGCGTGAACTACGTTCAGTTGCCCACGACGCTGCTGGCGATGATTGACAGCTCGGTTGGCGGCAAAACTGGCGTCAATCACCGCGCCGGCAAAAACCTCATTGGCGCGTTTCATCAACCGGCGCTGGTCGTCGCCGATCTGGAAACGCTGGCCACGCTGCCGCGCCGCGAATGGAACGCCGGCTGGCACGAGGCCGTCAAGTATGGGGTTATCCGCGACGCCGATCTCTTTGCCCGGCTGGAAGCCCGCCTGCCGCTCGCGCTGCGCCGCGAGCGGCCCTGGGACTGGCTAGCGGAAGTCATCGCCGACTGCTGCCGCATCAAGGCGGAGATTGTCGCCCGCGACGAGCGCGAGAGCGGCGAGCGCAAAGTCTTGAACTTCGGTCACACAGTCGGACACGCGCTGGAGGCCGTCACCGCCTACCGGCGGTTTCGCCACGGCGAAGCGGTGGGCATCGGCATGGTCGCCGCCTGCCAGATCGCCGTCCGGCTGGGGAAGCTTTCCGAGGCGGAAGCGGCGCGGGTAGAGCGTCTGGTTCAGCGGATTGGACGCCTGCCCAACACGGAGGGCATCGCGATGCCAGCTCTGCTGGCGGCGATGAAGCAGGACAAAAAAGTCGCCCGCGGTCAGCTCCGTTTTATTCTGCCGTCTCGCATCGGCTTTGCCGATGAGCAAGCGGTTGAGGCGGAAAGCGTCATCGCCGAGGCCGCCGCAGCCGCGCTGGAGACCTTTTCAAGGCGGCGACGCTGATGGCCGGCGGCTGCCGGAACGTGGTCGTCGTCTCGCGGATTAGGAAGCCGACGGTTGCGGAGCGCCCGCGCGGCGGTTGATGTAGTCAATAATCGCGTCCATCGTCGCGCCGGGCGTGAAGATCTCATCCACGCCGGCGGCCTTGAGCTTGGGAATGTCTTCGTCAGGAATGATGCCGCCGCCGAACAGCGGCACGTCATCCAGCCCTTGCTCGCGCATCAGCTCCAGAATGCGCGGGAAAAGCGTCATATGCGCGCCGGAGAGAATGGAGACGCCAATGGCGTCCACGTCTTCCTGCACGGCGGCGGCCACGATTTGCTCCGGCGTTTGGCGCAAGCCGGTGTAAATGACTTCCATCCCGGCGTCCCGCAGCGCGCGCGCGATGACCTTGGCGCCGCGGTCGTGACCATCCAGTCCCGGTTTGGCGATAAGAATGCGAAGGCGTCGTTGCGTCATAGTCCAGCTTCTTTCCTTCGGGGCCCCGCGAGGCGATTACGGCAACGCGGCGAGTAAGACGCGCTGGACGTTGCCGCCCATAATCAGGGCAATTTCGTCTTCCGAGAATCCTTCTTCAAGCAAAGCATCAGTGATTTCCGCCAGATGCGCCGTGTCGAACGGCACGCTGACCGCGCCATCATAATCCGATCCAAGCGCGACATGCGCCACGCCCGCGACGTCCGCGGCGTGCCGTATGGCGCGCGCAATCGAGCGAGCGTCCTGACCACACACGGCCGCGAAAAAGTACCCAATCCCGACGACGCCCCCGGAGCGGGCGACGGCCCGCAATTGGTCGTCCGTGATGTTGCGCAGGCCGCCGCACGTGCCGCGGACGCCGGTGTGCGAAATAACGACCGGGCGCGTCGCTATGGCCAGCGTCTCATCTATGACGGCCGGAGAGGCATGAGCCAAATCCACAATCATGCCTTTCCGCTCCATGCGACGAATGAGTTCGCGCCCGAGGTCGGTCAGCCCGCCCTTGACCAAGCCGTGCGCCGAGCCGCCGAGTTCATTGTCGAAAAAGTGCGTCAGCGCCATCATGCGGACGCCGGCTTCATACAGGCGGTCGAGGTTGGCCAAGTCGCCGTCGAGGGCGTGCGCGCCTTCCACGCCAAGAAACGCGCCGACGAGCTTTGGATTGGCGGCGCGCCATTCCAGAAAGCGCTCGAGGTCAGCCCGGCCGCGAATCACGACTAACTGACCGCCGGAGCGCGCCGCGGCCGCGTCTAGTCGGCGGCACTGGTAGAGCGCTCGCTCCACGAGACTTGTCCACGTGGCAAGCGGCCACAACTGGGCGACGCTCAGCGCGGCGACGAGGTTGAAGCGGTCGCCATCGGTGCGGTCGTTGTTCATGCCGCGCGGGGCCTTGGTTACAATCGTGAACGCCTGGAGCGCGACGTTGCCTTCCTGCAAGCGCGGCAGGTCAACGTGGCCGCGCGTTCCCCGGGCGAGCAGGTCGCGATTCCACAGCAGCGTGTCGGCATGTAAATCAGCCACAAACAAGCGGCGATGCAGATCTTGGGCGCGCGACGACGGCGGCTTGCGGGTCGTGGCGGCAATGCCGTTCATCTCGCGCTCGGCGATTTCCGGCAGCCAAATCAAGGCCGCGACCACAAGCGGCAAACAGCCGACAGCGACCGCCGCTAGGCGGCGGCGAATTTTTCGGCGCGCGGGACGGGTGACGGGCGTCGTCATGGGTATTGAGCAGCATTCCATGCGACACGGTCAGCGCGCCACTAGCCGCAGTCCCGGCTTGCGCTGTGTCGCCGGCAGGCGGCGGGCGTACACATCCAAAACAACGCGCGCCAATTTTTCCGGCGCATGGCGGATGACTTCCGTTTCCTCAACGAGGTTGGCGGTGACGACTGGAATCCGATGCCGTTCGAAGACAAGAAACTTGTCCGTCGCGATCCGCGCCGCGGACGGCGGCACGCTCATCCGCCGGATGGCGGAGCGCCCGGTCAGCGGGCGCGCCCCCTCGAGCCGATAGCGCGCGCGCGCCGCTTTGGAAATCGCGCCATGATTGATAATGACCGCGTCGAGCGTGGCCGGGGAAAGGGCGTCCAACAGGGTCGCCACATGGTCGGCGATGGAGAAATCCGTTGTCTCGCCGGGCTGCGTCATGAGGTTGCAAATATACACTTTTAGAGCGCTCGACGCCGCGATGGCGGTGGTCACGCCGGAGACCAGCAAGTTGGGAATGACGCTCGTGAACAGCGATCCCGGACCCAGCGTGATGAGATCGGCCTCGGCAATCGAGGTCAGCGTTTCCGGGAGCGGCGCGCAATCCGGCGGATCAAGCGCGATGCTTTGGATACGCCCGCCGGCGGCGCTGATCTTCGACTCGCCGCGCACGATAAAGCCATCATCCAGCTCAGCCACCAGCGTGACATCCGCTGTCGTCGAGGGAACAATTTTGCCTTTGATGGCCAGAACTTCGCTGCACAGCCGGATGGCTTCGACGAAATCGCCGGTAATGCCGGTCAGAGCCGCCAGAAACAAGTTGCCAAAGCTGTGCCCGCGCACGCTGCCCTGACCCGGAAACCGATACTGAAACAGCCGCGCAAAGAGGCGCTCATCCTCTGAAAGCGCCACCAGACAGTTGCGCACGTCGCCCGGCGGAAGCATCTGGAACTCCTCGCGCAGCCGCCCCGAGCTGCCGCCGTCGTCGGTCACGGTGACAACGGCGGTCAAGCTTTCAATACACTGGCCTGGAAGGTAAACGCCATCTTCCAGGACGTGCCGCTTGAGACCGCGCAGAAGCGTCGCCAAGCCAGTTCCGCCGCCAATCGCAACGCACTTGATAGGCGACGGGAACGGGCTACAGAGGGAAGCAGTGGAAGTCATCGGCACCAGAAGCCGCGTCGGGACGACACAGACGCGTCAAGCCGCCCTACCGCTGACCTAACGATGATCAGCGGTTGAGGACGGGCGGCTTTGACGCGACGTGGCCAGCGGCTCATAACGCAGCCAAGTTCAGCTTTTGCTCGCAAATCTTCAAGAACACGCGGGCGCGGTCGGCAATTTCGCTTTCGAGAACAAAGTCATTCAGAAGCAGCAGCAATACATCCCGCGCCCGGTCGTAATCAGTCTGCTTAAATGACTCCATCGCCGTCGTGTAGAGGTTGAGCGCCTCACGCTCGCGATTGCGCCGCGCTGAAGAAGCGAAGCCAGCCTCCGCCTCAGCCGCCGTCGGCTTCTTGCTTTTTTTCTTTGGCAAGCCCGCCTCGGCCGAGGCGACCGCCTGCGCCGCCAACGCGGACGGCTTGGGCGCAGCTTCCTTCGCCTTCTTCTCAGCCTTTGACGTTTCTTTTGAAACTTCTGATTTTGACGCGTCTGACTTGGGCCTCGCCGCCGCCGCGGCAGCCTTGGACTCAGCCGCCGGATGCACCGTCTTGCGGGCGGGCGCAGTGGCCTGGCTGCGCGCCGAAGCCTTTACTGACGAAGCCTTTGCGGCCACTTCCTGAACGGCCTTGACCACCGCCTCGACCGTCTTGCGGGTGGCGCGCGGACCTAAAGCGGCGGATAGGCTCGGCTTAGGCGATTCCGCCGCTTTCGGCTTCGCCGCCGTCTCGCCAGCTGAGCTGGGCGCGGACAACTTCGAGCGCGTTCTGGCGCGGGTCGCCGGCTCGGCGCTGGGCAGGGCGGGGGGCGCTGATTCTGAAGCGCGTCCCTTCGACCTGGTCGCCGCAACCGTTGTCCGCGGGGAGGAAGCGGGCGACGGCAACGAGGCTGGGAGTTGGGAGCTAGATGCTATTTTGCGTGACGATTTAGAGCCGGAAACGGACAGAGACATTCGCCAAACCTCCCATAACCTAAAATTGTCAATAGCGGAACTGTGGTAAGATAAACTTTTATCTCGTCAGGGTAGCTCAGCTAAGCGCTTTTTGTCAAGGAACATACCTAAAGCGCCGCGTTTTGAGGCGACTGCCCGAACAGCGATGCGGGGCTGAAATTTGGTCAGCCGAGCCACGAACGGCAGCGCGGTCGCCGCGCGGGTCGCGAGCAGGATCGTCGCCGCCGTTGCCGTCGGCGCGGATAAGGCGGCGCGTCGGCGCGCCATCTTCGCGCCAGGCAAGGGCGTTCAGCCTGGCGGCGCGGGCCTTTCAAAGGCTGTCCATTTACATCCTGTGACGTGGCCGATCTCGGGGAACCCGGCGGGCTCGAACCGGTCGTCGGCGATCAGCTCGAGCGGCGCGGTCAGGACGAGCGGCGACTCGCCCCTCGGAACCTTGGCGGGCGCGAGCTTCTGCGGAGGACTTTTCTTTTCCGCTTCAGACACGCGCTTCTCCTCTTTGTGGCCGGCGGCGAGGACGAAGCCAGCCTTCAAATCGGCCCGCCCGATCGCGGTTCGAGATGGCGAACAGCAAAGCCGCGGCGAGGCGGTCGGGTGGAGCGCGGCGAAGGCGCGTGGCGCTAGCGCTCGACTAGCAACGCTGATGAACGCGCGCCTGACGTCCAAAAGTTGTCAAGTCCGTTTCGAAGCCTCATTGCGCCGCGCTAACCCAATTCGCGCGCTGACTGCGCAAGCGCAGCGGCTCCAAGCTTTTCCTGCCAATTTGGATCGCAAAGCCGGCTGTCATTTTTGCCGTCCAGCGCCCGCGGGCGCGCTTCGGCGCGGTCCCGGCGCCAAGTCTGCCGGCGATTCGGATCGGCGCCTAGAAAGCTTGTCCGAAGGTAATATGAAGCTGGAAATTCGTTAGCCGCCGATTCGGGGTTGCAACAAAAAACGGCGGGTCAATCAGGCATGCCGCATCCACGCGCAGCGGCCCCAACGGCGTCTTGATGCGAAAGCCGCCGCCGAGGCTGTTGGCGAACTGCCCAAAGCCGATATCTGAAATCCGAGCGAAGACATTTCCGACATCATAGAACACCGCGCCCTCGACATTGCGCAGCAGCGGAAACCGCGCTTCCCCAGTGGCCGCCACCAGCGCGTTGCCGCCAATGGGCGCGTCCGTCACCGGATCGCGCGGACCGGCCTGCTCAAAGCCCAGACCGCGCAGGGTCGTCGGGCCGCCGGAGAAAAATCGCTCGCTGATGGGCAAAATTTGGGTATCGCCGTAGGGCCGCGCCAAGCCAACCTGCAACCTGCCCGCCAGAATGACCGGCGACCGCTCCGTCACTCGACGATAACCCTGAATCTGCCCAAGGAACCGAACGAAACGCTCCGAGCCGCCAATCCGGGGCGTGGCTACGGTGAAGTCCGCCGACGCGAAGGAGCCGCGGGTGGCGTCGAGCGGCGCGTCGCGGGTGTCGCGCACATAAGTCGCCGAGAACGTTCCCAGATTGAGAGGCTCATCAACTCGCTGGAGCGGCGGGTTGGTCACGCGTAAGTCCAGCACCCGCACGTTCTGCAACCGATAGCGGAAAATTAGGGCGCTCTGGGCGTCAAAGCGCGCTTCCGACTGAATCAGCGCCACTAGCCGCTGCGCCGTAAAGCTCACCCGCGCCTGTCGCTGAACCAACGCCGAGATGAGAATTGGCGCCGTGATGCCATCGCTGAGCGTCGTGACGCGCGGCAGGTTGAGGCGCGGAAATTGGTAGGAGACCTGCGCTAACTGCTCCCGCCGACTGAGGCGAACAATGCCGCTCCCGACCTCCAGTCGCCCAAACATGTTGGCGTTTGAAATCTCAAACGAGCCGCGCGGGCCGTCATTCGTCTGGTAGCCAAAGCCGTACGCCAGCGTGTAAGGCTTTGACTCAATGACATCGAGCGTGACATCCGCCAGCGCGTCGGTCGGGCTCGTCGCCTGAACGTAGGGGGTTTGAATCAGCACCTGCCGAAAGGCCCCGGTGGCATAGAGGGCTTGCTCCGCCTGCGTCAGCCGGTCGCGGCGCAGCCGCTCTCCCGGACGCAGGGCGAGAAAGCGGCGCAGGGTTTGCTCCGAAGTTCGACCGCGGGCGCTGACAATCACCCGATTGATGGTGAAGCGCTTGCCTTCCTCGACTTCATAGACAATCGCCACGCGCGACGGATCGCCGGGAACATCGTCCAACTCCTGCCGAATGCGCGCTTCGGCGAAGCCTTCGCTCAAGTAAAGCGCGGTGAGGCGCTCCAGGTCAGCGCGCACTTGGGCCTGGGTGACAAAATCGCCGAGACCCAGCTTCAGCTCGCGCTTGAGCCGCTCGTCATCAAAAAGCTGGTTGCCCTCGATCCGAATCTCGTCCACCTGCACTCGCGGCCCGGCTTCGACCTGGAAGAGAACCGTCAGCGACTCGTCGTTGAGTCCGGTGCCGACGCGGCGCTCCGTCACTTGGGCGCGCAGGTAGCCGGCATTGCGCAAGTCGCGCGCAATCACTTCGGCGTCCCGCGCCAGCGTGTCTTCCGTCACCAGCCCGCGCGAAGGCGGCACAAGCGAAGCCGGGCGAGTCTTGAAGTCATCCGCGACATCGCGGTAAGACAACGCCTCTGTCCCAACTACCCGCACTTCCTGCACCCGATAGCGCCGATTGGGCTCAATCGCGTAGGTGACAACCACGCGGTCCTCGCCGACGAGCCGCTGGCGCGACCACTCCACCTCGGCAAAGAAATACCCGCGCTGCTGAAGCGCGGCTAGTAAGCGACGCGCGCCATCTTCCAGCGTGAAGTCATCCAGACCGCCCTCCCGCAACACCGGCAAAAGTCGGCGCTGCTCCTCGCGGCGCAGCTCAAAGCCCTCGACCTTGACTGTCACCAAAGGGCCGGAAATGACATTCACGGTTACGGCAACCCGATTGGCGGCGGGGTCATAGGCAATGCGCGGCTCGCTTATGCGCGGATCGAGGTAGCCGCGCGCTACGTGCAAGGCGCGCATGCGCTGGACGTCCGACTGAATGAACTCAATCGAGTAGGGCGCTCCGACCGGATGCCGGATCACCTTAGCGTCAAAGTCGCTGAGCGGGATCTTCAAGTCGCCGTCAATGCGCCAAGCGCCAATCGTCGCCTGCGAGCCGGGACTCACAGCGAACGTTACCCGCGACCGAGCGGCATCGTTCGGGGCGGCAACGCGGGCTGCGACCGCGGCCTGGAAGTAACCTCGCTCGCGGTAAAACGATCGCAGGGTTTCCTCGCCCTCCAGCAGCGCCCGCTGAGTGATTTTGTCGCCGCGGTCAAGCGCCGCCAGACGCGGCCGCAACTCCTCAACAGGAAAGATGGTGTCGCCGTCAAACGCGACTTCGGCGACGCGCAACTGGCGCGTCACGACGAAGCGCGCGGAGACGCCGTCCGCGCCGTCGGGGACGGCCCGGACTTCCGCGTTGGCGACGCGCTCCGAGCGATAGAGCCGCGCCAGCGCCGCCCGCAGCCGCGCCGCCGTCAGCGGCTCGCCAACCTGCAAGCCAATCGCCTCGGTCAGCGATGGCTCAGGGGGCAACCCGTCTTTCACCTCGATGTCGAGCCGCGTGATGATCCGCCCATCCAGCCGTCCGACAGGCGGGCGCGGGGCATCCAGCGCGCCCGTCTCCTGGGCGGCCGGCAGGACGTTCTGCGCCCAAGCCGCCGGCCCGGCCGGCAGCAGCCCGAAGCCAAGCGACAGGGCGGAAACAACCGCCCGGACAACCCAGCCGCCACGTCGGCGCGCAGCGCCCAACGGCTTCAGAAGCCAAACCGGAGGCTGTCGCGTCACCGTTTTTTTCAGTTCAGAAGCCGACATAAGGCGTTATTGTTCCCTATGTCGCCGCCAGTTTTCCACCGTGGCGGGCCGATTTGGTTGAAACAACTTGATTAGGCGGAGCTTGTATCCGTCGGATCGAACAGGTAGCGCCGCGTTACCCGCGCCGTCAGCGATGTCGTGGCTTCCAGCGCGATGGTGTCCATGACGGCGGCGTAGTCCTCAGCTGAAATGACGGCCGCGCCCTGCGCGCCAATGAAGGTAGCGACGTCGCCTAGCGCGACGTCAGGAACTTCGGTGACATCCAGCATTGTGACATCCATGCTCACGCGACCAATGATGGGCGCTTTTCGCCCGCGAACCAGCGCGTCGCCTCGGTTGGACTGAATCCGATGCAGCCCGTCGCCGTAGCCGAGCGGCACGGTCGCGACGCGGGTGGGGCGGCGCGTTGTAAACGTGCAGCCGTAGCCGAGCGGCGTTCCGGCTGGCACGGCTTTGAGACCCAGAATTCGCGCATGCAGCGACAAGACTGGGCCGGTCGGCGGCGGCGGAAAGGCCGGCGAGAGCGCATCTCCGGCGATGCCATAGAGCAACCCGCCAATCCGAGCCAGGTTTCCAGTCGCCGCCGGCGGAAAGGCGTGGAGTCCGGCGCTGTTGGCCAGGTGAACGTAGCGCGGCGCGAAGCCGGCCGCCCGCGTCTGCTCAAGCGCCAGCGCGTGACGACGGATCTGCTCGCGAGTAAAATCCGCCTGCTCCGGCGCGTCAGCCGCCGCGAAATGCGTCATTAGCCCGTCGACCCGAATGTGGCGACACGGCTGAAGCGCCTTGAGCGTCGCCGTCAGTTGGTCAGGCGAAAGCCCCAGCCGACCGATGCCAGTGTCAACTTCGAGGTGAACGGCGGCAATGACGCCGCGCGCCGCCGCCGCGCGCTCCAGAACCGCGACGTAGCTTGGGTCGGGCAGCGTCGTTGCCAAGTCGTAGTCAACAACCGCCGCTTCCTGCCCAAGCCAAAAGCCGCCGATAACCAGAATCGGCCTGGCAATGCCGGCTTGACGTAGCGCCACGCCTTCCTCCGGCGTCGCCACGCCAAACCAATCCGCTTGGGCGGCGTCTTGCAGATAGGTCGCTACCGGGAGCAGGCCGTGGCCGTAGGCGTTCGCCTTGACCATCGCCATGACCGGCGCGCCGGCCCTTTGCCTAAGCCACTGGTAGTTGCGCTTCAGTTGGCGGAGATCAATCTCCGCCCAGGCCGCTAAGCCGGCGGTCGTGGCTGGAGCAGCCTGACCGCCGGGCGCAAGCCGCAGTCGGGCAAAAGCGTCATTGCAGCTCGACACGATCCCCAATCACGGCTTCGCGGGTCGTGCGGGTCAGCAGGCCAACCGCCGTATTGGCTTCCGTCCGAATGATGACGATTTCGCCCACGAGGGTGCGCGGAAGCTCGTTGCGGGGCGTCCGCTCAGCCACTTGCGGATAACCTTTCTGGGAAGAGGCTAAAGAAGAATTGTCGCGAGTTCGGAAGCGGTCGCTGGGAAAGCCGTCACTGCGCCGCGCCCCGACTTTGTCATCCCGAAAACGCAAAATGGGATCGGTCGCCAGCGGCCGATAAACGGTCAGATAGTCGCCCACCTTGATGCCGTTGTCAGCGCCAATGTTGATATAGACCACGTCGTTGCGGACAAGCTGCTCGCGGGACAGTTGCGAAGCGGTGATTTGCCCGGTCGCCCGCCCCGTCGGAGCGCCAACGATGGACAGCGGGCGATACGCGCGGATGGTCGGGATTGGGCGTCGCTCGTAGGGTACCAGCGCGTCCCCCAAGTTAACTGTTCCAGTGCAAATCAACGTGATTTCCCCGGTGGACGACGTATCGCGCACTTCCGCGATGCGCAATACGCCAAGCTCCTGCACGAGCGTGCCCAGCACGCGGCCGCGATCCGTCAAATCCCTGACCGGCCCGATGTTGCGGATGATTTGGTATTCCGCGCCGGGTTGCAGTCCCGCATCGCGCCCGCGATTGATATAAACCAAATCGCCCTGCGTGAACTCGCGCACATAGGCTTCCTTTTCGCTTCCGACAATTTGGAGGTCTTCCGGGACTTCCGCGCCAATGTAACCGGCGCACACGCGCATGGCTTCCGACATCACCGAGCGTGGCACCGTCGCTTCGGCTGGATTT
Source organism: Chloracidobacterium sp. CP2_5A (assembly GCA_002254845.1). GTDB lineage: Bacteria > Acidobacteriota > Blastocatellia > Chloracidobacteriales > Chloracidobacteriaceae > Chloracidobacterium. Next base: position 49,966 of record NKPT01000001.1, read on the forward strand.
TGCGCGCGGACAAATCCGCCGACCGATGCCAAAGCCGCGAGCGTCAGTCCCGTCAATGAACGAACGAGCGCCAGGCGAAGGGGAGTAAGTGACATGTCAGCACCTTCTAAAAAAGTCAGCTCGGCCGCTGCTCGCAGCCAACCGCGGAACGAACCGATGGGACTCGACCTGGATCAAACAGCTTTCAATGTGAAACGTAGCTACGAGTTACCAGAGATCAGCCCTTCGCGTCAACCGCTCGCCCTGAAATTATTAAAACCGCGCGGGCGAAGCCAAGGCGCTCCAGCGCGGCTGGCGATTTCTCCGGCTTGGCGCAACGCGACTAACCGGCTCAACAACCCGCCCGCAAGAGCGTCTTCAACGCGCCCGGCAGAGTCGCCCGCCGGAAGGCCGCGACGCCATCCGCCAGATCGTAAACGGCGTCAATCAAGGCGACCGGGCGAACCGCTTTTCGAGCCAGCAGGTCGAGCGCCTTGGTCAAGTCGCCGCACCGGGATCCGACCATCGTGATTTCTGGAACCACTGCCGCGCCGGGCGGGAGCGACCAGGCGCCCTGAAAGGTGGATTTCAACACGATGGTTCCGCCCGGGCGCGCCAGCCGCAGCGCGGCGGCAAACCCGGACTCGCGCCCAGTCGCCTCAACGACCACGTCAAAGACGCGGCGGGCGGCACTGAGCTCATCCGCCAGCCGGACGGCGATGCCAAGCCGGGCGGCGACCTCCAGCTTGCGAGCGTGGCGACCGATGAGCGTCACCGACGCTCCCTGGGCCTGGACCGCCTGCGCGATTAACTGGCCAAGCTTGCCATCGCCAAGAACGCCAATCATCGCCCCCGACGGCGCGGCGACTTGCTCTAAAACGCGACAAGCGGCGGCGAGCGGCTCGGCAAAAACCGCTTCCAGCGGCGAAACGCCATCGGGCACGGCGTAGAGATTCGCCACCGGAAGCGCCACATACTCGGCGAAAGCGCCGTCCCGCCCGCGAATGCCCAGCGTGGCGCGCGCGGCGCAGTGGCGGGCGTTGCCCGCGGCGCAGTCAGCGCATCGGCCGCACCCAATGTTGATGTCAGCGACGACCCGACGCCCAACCCACGCCGGATCGGGCGACGCCTCCACAACGCCAACGAACTCATGCCCAAGCGTGCCGGAAAACCCGGCATACCCCTCGTTCACGATGGCCACATCCGTGGCGCAGATGCCGGCGTACTCGACGCGCGCCACGGCCTCGCCCGCCGCCTCCGGGCGCGGAACGTCCTCTATCCGAAGCTGACGGTTGACAAGTCGCAGGGCGCGCATGCCAATCACCTCGCTGAGTAGACACCATCGCCATCGTTCGGCTAGCATGCCCAATTTCGCGCCGGCGAGCCCCTCAGGGCGGGCTTGATCGCTGGCGCTTCATCGCCGTTAGCCTTTGTCGGACAATGTCGATCATGCCAGACGCCGCGCATCAGTTCATTGAATTTCTACGCCGTCACGACGACCAGGATTGGGCGGACATTGTCGCCAGCCTGGCGCCGGATGTTCACGAAGCGGATCGAAACGCCCTGCGCGTATGGTTTGCCTTTTACCCGGTCAAGCTGTTCCGAATCCTCATGGAGGACGAGGCGCGGGCGCGGCGCGACTGCCTGCTTGGCGGGCGCTACCGCCTGAGCGATCATATCCATACGTCGCATCGCTTCTTCTATGGTCACCGCTTCTGGCCGCAGGCTCAAAAAGCCGTGTTGCTCGACTTGAAAACCCCGCCGCGGACAACGCTTGAAAGCCATATTCGTCAGGCGGCGCGCCGCGCCGGAGCGGATTCGCGACTCACGCTCGCCATCACGGCGGTAGCCTATGCCACGCTCCAGCAAGTCGGGGCTGAGGCTTTCAGCCAGCCTTCCCCGCCCGTCGCCGCGCCGCCAATCGAGCCGGACGCCATCGTCGCCGAGCGGCGTCGCCCGGAGCCGCGCTCCCTCTGGGACATGTTGCTGCGGAGCGAAGTCAACCAGACTTACACCATTCGCTTTGACGAGACCGATCCGGCGGCGTCCTTTCGGGCGGTTCGCGGCCAGACCCTGACCATGGCGGCCGCGGAAATGCCCAACGCGACATCCTTCAAGGCAAAGGATCCGCGCTGCGTCACGGGCCCGATTCCCGTGGAGTGCCAAACCGGAGCGTGCGGCACATGCTGGGTCGGCATTCTGAGCGGCGCTGAAAGCCTGAACGCCATCACGCCCTTCGAGGTCTCGCGGCTGAAGAAGATTGGCTACCCCTATGACGGCGCGACGCATCCGCTCATTCGACTGGGCTGCAAGGCCGTCTGCGAGGGGCGGGTGTCGCTGGCCATCCCGCCCTGGAACGGCGTCCTGTCCAATTGGGAAAAGCCGCCCATTCGCGGCTAGCGCGCTAATCCGCCGCGACCAGCGCGGGAGGCGACTGGACAAGCCGCGCTTGAACCCGCTCGCGCAGCGCGGCGATGGGCTCCTGCTCCGCGTAGGCCGCGATCGCCGCCCTCACGGCGGGCAGCGCTTCAAAGGGCTGGAGCGCCTCGACCGCCAGGCGACGGATGTAGCCGCGGCGCGAAGTCAGCCCCCGCAGCGCCAGCGGCTCGATGGCGGACTCATCGCCCAGCGCGGCCAAGGCTCGCGCGGCGTGAAAGGCCAAGTCTTCATCCGCGGCGGACAGGAGCGGCGTCAGCGCGTCGCGCGTATCCCGCCCCAATCGCCCCAGCGCCACCGCCGCGTAGGCGCGCAGCCCGTCGCCAATTTCGCTCGCGTACAGCGCTTCCAGCGCGGGCAGGCTGGCGCGGTCGCCTAGCTCGCCAAGAGCGAAAACAATTTCAGCTCGCGACAGCGCTACGCGCTCTTCCGCCGTGAGGAGTCGCGCCAGCGGCGCGCGAGCCTCAGCGTCGCCAAGCAACGCCAGCGCATGAAGGCACATTTCGTGAACCTGCTCGTTGAGTTGTCCAAAGTCATCGCCGATGCGCAGGCCGCGCAGCGCCCGCAAGTCGGGGATGGCCTGCGGGTCGCCAAGCTTGCCTAACGCGACGACGCAGGCGAAGCGAACGCCGGGCCGCCAATCGGAAAGCCACTGAGTCAGCGGCGCGCGCGCGCGCGCATCGTTGAGGTCGCCCAACGCGAGGGCGGCGTCCTCGCGCAGCGCGGACTGATTCTCGCTAAGGCGCAAGTCGCCCAGCGTGGCGGCGAGCGGCTCGAAGGCGCGCGCATCGCCGTAATCGCCAAGGGCGACGGCCAATTCGCCTCGCGTCTGGGCCGCCATCCCGGCATCGGACGCCAGCCAGTCCGCGACTTCATCCGCCGCCTGTTGCCGTTGCGCGTCGGAGGCTTGCTCATCGAGCAAAATGGCCGCGAGTCGCCGCGCGCGGTCGCGCTCCCCGCGCTCTTGCTCCGCGGCCGCTTGCCCAAAATCGCCTAGGCGGGTTTTGTAGGGGCAGGCCGCTACAAACGGGCAGTTGACACAGGACAAATACATCGCCAGCGCGGGGCAAAGACCGCGGGATTGTCCTTCGGGACGAGCGGCCAGCGATAGAAGCGGATTGATGGAAGTCGCCATGGAACCTCCTCGGGGTAACTCATAAAGCCTATGGAGAAACCCGGCTTGCGGTAAGGCCTTGAGCGCGCGGGGCGGGAAAGGCCGCCGATCGCGCTCGCGTCGTCCGCAAGGCGGATGCATCAGGGGCGCTCTTTTCAATCTAGTCCCAAGCAGGTATGGTTCAAAGACGATTTCCGAAGCCATTCAATACCCGCTCCCCGCGACCTCCGACTGCCGATCTTCCAGCGAGAAACCTCTATGACCGACGAGCGACAGGAACGTAACAAGGCGATTGACGCCGCTATTGCCGGGCTTGAAAAGCAATTTGGGAAAGGCGTCATCATGCGCCTCGGCGAGCGCCAGGCGATTGAAGTGCCGGCCATTTCCACGACTTGTCTGAGCTTGGACGCCGCCATCGGCGTTGGCGGCATGCCGCGCGGGCGGATTGTTGAAATCTATGGGCCGGAGTCCGGCGGCAAGACGACGCTGGCGCTGCACGTGGTTGCCGAGGCGCAGCGCGCCGGCGGGCAAGTGGCGTTCATTGACGCCGAGCACGCGCTTGATCCGAGTTACGCAGCCAAGCTGGGCGTGGATACTGAAAACCTCTTTGTCTCGCAGCCCGACAGCGGCGAGCAGGCGCTGGAAATCGCCGAAGCCCTCGTTCGCTCAACGGCTTTTGATCTCGTCGTCGTGGACTCCGTCGCCGCCCTTGTACCCAAGGCCGAGCTCGACGGCGATATGGGCGATTCGCTGCCGGGGCTTCAGGCGCGGCTGATGTCGCAGGCGCTCCGCAAGCTGACGGCGGTGGCGAATCGGACCAACACCTGCCTTATTTTCATCAACCAAATCCGCGAGAAGATTGGCGTTATGTGGGGGTCGCCCGAAACGACGACCGGCGGCCGCGCGTTGAAGTTTTACGCTTCCGTGCGGATTGACATCCGCCGGACAGCCTCCATCAAGGACGGCGAGGAGATCATCGGAAGCCGCACCAAGGCCAAGATTGCGAAAAACAAGCTGGCGCCGCCCTTCAAGGAAGTCGAGTTTGACATCATTTACGGCAAGGGCATTTCGCGCGAGGGCGATTTGCTCGACCTCGGCGTGGAGCACAAGCTCATCGAGAAAAGCGGAGCGTGGTTTTCCATCAAGGGCGGCGAGCGTTTAGGACAGGGACGCGAAAATGCCAAGCAGGCGCTGGCAACGAATCCGGACCTGCGCGAGCGATTGGAGCGGGAGCTGCGGGCTATTCTCATGCCGAGCCGCGTCGCGGCGACGCCGGCGGCGGACGTCAGCGCCAAGGCCAAGGGCGCGCCGGAGTAGGCGAGCGATCTTTCCAAGCCGACGCTTTCCAAGCCGACGCTTTCCAAGCCGACGCTTTCCAAGCCGACGCTTTCCAAGCCGACGCTTTCCAAGCCGACGCAGCGGCTTGGGAACAGCGACCGCCGCAAGGTCGCGCTACGCCCTTGCGGGAAGACCGCCCTCATCTCTCCAGCCGCAATCCTCTCAGCCGCCGCCTCAGCTCGCCGCGCTCCGCCACCGCTCCAGAATGGCTTTGGCGGCGAGCCGCCCGCTGGCGGTCGCGCCCTCCATGCTGTCAAAGAAGCGATGCCCGCGCGTGAAGCCGCCGGCCAGGAAAAAGTTGGGCACCGGCGAAGCCTGCGTCGGACGATACCGCTCCAGCCCCGGCTTCGGGTGATAGACCGACTGCGGAATGCGCACCACGGAAGCCTTGACGATCGCGAGCCGCGGCGCGACCGCCGGATAGTACGACTTCATCCGCTCCCACACCGCCGCGACAATTTCCGCGTCGCTCAGCCGGAACAGGTCGCGCGCGGGCGCGACGACCGCCTCAAGCAGGGTGTTGCCGCTAGCCGGCGCGTAGCGCGGCGTCGTCACGCGCATGTCGGCATAGACCGGCGTCAGACCGCCGCCGCCAAAGAGCAGGTTGTCGCGCTCAGTGAGGCGACCGTCGAGCCAAAGCTGGACGTTCATCACCGGAACGCCCGTGAAGCGGCGCAAATCGTCAAAGTATGGATACTGCGCTCGCCAAGCGGACGGAATCAGGCGATTCAGCTGATGAACTGGCAGCGCGCACAGGTAGGCGTCGCCCTGATGCAGCGCATCCCCGACAACCAAGCCGCGCGCCTGTCCGCGCTCGTCCAGCTCGATCCGCGTCACTTTGCATCCCGTATGGACGCGACCGCCGGCCACCTCGATGGCGCGCGCGATGGGCTGCGTCAGGCACTCCTCCGGCGAGCCTTCCAGAAAGGCGACCTGGAAGCCGTCGTCCCGCCGCAAAAACAGCCGAAAAACGTTCAGCACCACCTGGGCCGACAGCTCTTCGGGCGGCAAAAACTTCAGGGCCAGCGTTTGCGGCAGCAGCATGCCGCCGAGCAGATTGTCCCCGACGCCCTGTCGGCGATGCCAGTCGGCGTAACTGAGCTCGTCCTGCGCGTCGGCGTAACCGCTATCGCCAAACAGCGCCGGCAGGAGCGCCCGCCCATAGGCCAGCTTTTCGCTCAATGAAAACTGGCTGGCGGTCACAAGGTTTGGCAGCAGGTGCAGCGGGAACGGCAGCCCGCGCCACGAAACAATGTCGTAGGTGACGCCGCCCGGCAGCGTGAAATGGCAAACCGGGTCTTTCCACCGCAGGTAGGCGTCCGCGCCGACGGCCCGCATGAGCTTGAACAGCTCTTCATAGCAGCCGAAAAATACGTGCAGCCCCGACTCAATCCAGTCCCCGTCACTATCTTTCCAAGCCGAAACCTTGCCGCCGAGGATTGGGCGGGCTTCAAACAGCTCGACGGCGCAACCGGCTTGCGTCAAATCATAAGCGGCGGCGAGGCCGGCAAGGCCGCCACCCGCAATCACGACTTTCTTCATAGCTTTAGCTCAGCGGGGGCGGAGTGGGGCGCCGGACTAGGGCGCGTCCGAGGCGTCGCCGGCGCGGTACGCGCCGCTTTCCCGAAATATGCTCGCCGTTTGGCGAATTTTGTGCTTATCGAGCAAGTGGCGCAGACTGCGCACCGACATGTTGAGCAGCTCCGCGGCTTTGGTCTGATTGCCGCGGGTCCGGCGGAGCGACTGCAAGATGTACGACTTCTCGACTTCCATGAGGAAGTTTTCGAGATGGATGCCTTGCTCCGGCAAATCAAAAGCCGAGGCCGCGCGCGCCGGGTCGTAGCGCAGGACGCTTTCCGGCAAGCGTTCCGGCTGAATTTCGGGCGTTGGCTCAAGCGCGACGGCGCGCTCAATAATGTTTTCCAACTCCCGGACGTTCCCTGGAAACGAATAGCTCTCAAGCTGTTTCAGCGTGGCTTCCGCGATGCCGGTTACGGGGGGCGTCCGATTCTGACCGTATTTCTTGAGAAAATGTAAGGCCAAGTCACGAATATCTTCCCGGCGCTCGCGCAGCGGCGGCACGGTAATGGGAATGACGTTGACCCGAAAATAGAGGTCCTTGCGGAAGCTTCCGTCTTCAACCATCTGTGACAGGTCGCGGTTTGTAGCGGCCACCACCCGCACGTCCACTGGAATTTCTTCCGTGCCGCCAACGCGGCGAATGGATCGTTCCTGGAGCGCGCGCAGCAGCTTGACCTGCATCCCTAAGCTCATCTCTCCGATTTCATCGAGGAAGAGCGTGCCGCCGTCCGCCGCCTCAAACAGCCCCTTCTTGTTGGCAATGGCGCCGGTAAACGCTCCCTTTATGTAGCCAAATAGCTCGGATTCGAGGAGCGTTTCCGTGAACGCGCCGCAGTTGATCGAAACAAACGGCCGCTCGCTGCGCGGGCTACAGGCATGGATGCCGCGCGCGACCAGCTCCTTTCCGGTCCCGGACTCGCCCGTGATGAGCACGGTGCTGTTCGTGCCGGCGATGGTTTGCATCAACTGGAGGACTTCCTGCATCGCCCGGCTGCGCCCAATGATGTTTTCCAGGCGCGTCCGGTCGCCCAGCTCGCGCTTGAGCAGCGCGACTTCGCGGCGCAGAAGGCTTTTCTCAAAGGCGTTTTTGACAACGAGCTTGAGCTCGTCAATGTCGAAGGGCTTTTGAATAAAATCATCCGCGCCGAGCTTGAAGGCTTCGCGGGCTTGCTCAACCGTGCCGTGGGCCGTCATGAGGATGACCACCGTATCGGGCGAGAGCTTCCGGCATTCAAGCAAAAGCTCTGTTCCCGAAAGGCGCGGCATCTTGACATCTGACAGCACAATGTCAAAAACCGTGCCGCGCAGGGCCTCCAGCGCCTGCGCGCCGTTTTCGGCAATAAACGTGCGGTAGCCCGCCCGCCGGAACACGTGGTCGAGCAGCTCGCGCATGCTCAACTCGTCATCCACGATGAGAATCGTCGGCACGTGGTCAGTCATAATATCTCAGGTCGGTAAGGCCTCAGGTCGTTCGCGCTTGATCGAGCATCACTCGCTCAGCCAGCCTGCCAACCGCCCGGTTGGACAAGCGCAGGGTTTTCAAAAGCGGAAGCCGCATGGTAGTGTCTGCAAAGGCTGTCGTCCAAGAAAATCTTTACGTGGCGCGTTCACAGACAGGACGACCTGCATTTTGCACGCCTTTGCCGCGCTCGCGCGTTGGTCGCCGCCCACGGCTGAAGCCCTTTTGCGCGGCGCGCCGGCGAGGGAGGAAGGCTCACGGAGGAATCAGGAACGGAAATGATTGATACAAAAAGCGTTCGTCAGTCACTGCTGCAAGATCGAGCCGTCCTGGACGCGATTCGTCGCCGGGCGCACCAGCTTTCGCTCGAGCGTGGCTACAGCACGCCGCAGCACATGGCTGACGATTGGTTTCGCGCCGAGAGCGAAGTTCTTGAAAAGCTCCTTGAGGAGGAAGTCAAGCGCCGCCAAAAGATGAATGCAGCGATCAGCGAAGGCGCGATGGCGGAGGAAGCGGTGCCGGCTGTGACGCTTCCGCCGGCTTTGGCGCACCGGCTCGCGGAGTTGCCGGCGGCGGCGAAAAAGCCGGTCGCCCAGCGCAAAAAGGCAACCGCGCCGTCCGCCAACGAACCCGCCAATCAAGACGGCGCGCCGGCGATCCAGCCGATCGCCCCAGCGTCGCCGCCGGCAGACGCGGTCGCGGCGACAACTTCTGAGTCGGCGAGTTCCGAGCCGGCGAGCGCCGCCGCCAGCAAGCCGAAACGGACACGCAAGCCGTCGGCACCCAAAGCCGCCCCCGCGACGCCCGCGTCCAAATCCAAGGCCGCCAAGCCAGCCAAGAAAAAATTATCCTGACCGAAAGACTGGCGGCTTCCCTTTTCGAAGGCGTCGGGCGTTCATCTGGCGAACCTGGATTTCTCCCTGAGCCAAGCCTGCATTTTGGAAAGCAGCCTGCCAAATGCGTGACTCAGTCAGCCGGTTGCCATTTCCGCCTATCGCCGCGCTGGCTGTCGCCGCGCTCGTCGGGCTTGTTCTCGGGCTGACGCTCACGAGCCAGTCCCTGCCGGACCTGTCGCTTCTCGACCCGCTCGACCGTCCGGCGAACGCGGCGCTGGCACAGGATATCTTCATCCGCCAAACCGGTCACGCGCCGCCCGCCGGACTGACGCTTCAACTCATCCAGATTGATCAGCCAACCGTCGCGGCGCTCTGCCAACACGCCAACGGCGCGGACTTGGCGCGGCTGATCCGCCAGTCGCGCCTTCCGGCGGTCATTGATCATGTGGTCTGGTTTCGCCCCAACGGAAGCTTAGCCGCCTGCATCGGCTTCTCTAGTGTCGGCGACCTAGCGATCTACCTCAACGGCGATGCGCGGGCTGCGGCCGACAAGCCGCCGACCCAAGACATCGCCCTTTCGCAAGCGCGCGCCTTTCTTGCCACGGCGACTGGCGTCAGCCCGACTTGGCTAGGCAATCCGCAAATCGAGCAGGTGACGGGTCAGCCTGAAACCGAGGTGCGCTGGCAACAGCCTTTGCCGGAGCTGCCGGAACTCACCCGCGTAGTCATTGTCCGGCTGCGCGGCGAGACGGTCTGGTACTTTCAGCACCGCATTCAGCCAACCGCCAACGACTGGGCCCGCCCATTTAACACAAGCGTTTTTGTGGCGCTGCTGAGCCTGCCGCCTTACCTGGCGTTACTGATCGCGGCGGTCGTGTACTTATTCAAAACGTCCCGTCGTCACGCTATTCTCTGGCGCGCGCCGACCGTATGCGCCGCCGTGGCGGGGATCGCCTCGATAACGACTCTGGTCCCGCTGGTGCCGTTTTCAGTCAGCAAGGCCTTGTTTGAAAATCCAGTTGCGGATAGCGCCCCGGCGAAACTGGACACGATCCTGCAATCGCCGCGATTCTTGATCTTTGTCGTGGGCGCCTACGCCGTATCGAGCCTGCTGACCGTTGTTTTGTCTATGGTCACGGCCTGGGTGGTCTGCGCGGCGTTGCTGCACATTGAATATGACGCCAAGCGCGCCTGTACGGAGGTGTTCCGCGCAGTCCTGCTGCTGCGGCGCGTCCCCTATACGACAACCTTGCAGCGTGGATTGATTGGTGGCGCCACGGGATGGGCGCTGCTGGGCTTCAGCGGCGCGGTTTACTGGCTGACAGCCGATACCACGGCTTCCATCCGGCTGTTCAACGACAACATCGCCCCGCTGCTAGACGCCTGGTCTCCGAATCTTTTTGCGGCGGGGACGCTCCTGCGGAATACGCTTGAACAAAGCCTGGTCCTCGTTGCCTTCGCCTGGGCGGCGCTGACGGATTGGCTTCGCTTGCCGCCTCGGCTGGCCTGGGTCGCGGTGGCGCTCCTGGGCGGCGTGACGTGGACGGATCCCTTTGCGCTGGTCACGCCGCCGTCTTTTGAGACGCCTTGGCTTTTTGCGCGGAACGCCGCCGTGACAGTGGCGCTGGCGGCGACGTTTGAGCGCTTTGGGCTCTGGACGACGCTGTGCGCTGTCTGGGCCTACCAGGGCGCGGGGCTGGCCATCGTGGCGGCGACGTTCCCTGTTTTCGGCTTCTCGCCTTGGCTGCCAGCGCTGCTCGTCCCGCTGCCGCTCGCGGCGGTCATCTTGACGTGGCGACCGCCCGAAAGCGAGCGGGATAATCAGCCAACGCTCCTTGACCGAGTGGCTGAAGAGCAGCGCCATGCGCGGCAGCTCGCGTTAGCGGCGCGAATCCAGGCGTCGTTTCTCCCAGCGGGCGTTCCAAGGCTTGATGGCTGGGAAATCGCGGCGTTCAGTCTGCCGGCGCGCGAGGTAGGCGGAGATTTCTACGACTTCTTTCACGGGTCGGCCGGCAGACTGGGCGTCTTTGTGGGCGACGTTTCCGGCAAGAGCGTGCCGGGCGCGCTGTTTGCCGCCGTCGCGACGACCGCCTTCCGCAGCGAGGCTGAGGAAGACGAGCTGGGCTGCGCCGCGATGCTTGCCCGGCTGAATGAGCTGCTCCACCCGGATATGAAGCGCGTGCGGATGTTTGTGGCGGCCGCCTATGTGCAGCTTGAGCTTCAGAGCGGGGTATTCACGGCAGCTAACGCCGGACTGCCGGCCCTGGCCTGTTGGCGGCACGCGCCGCGCCAAGAGGAGTCTTCGGTCGAATTTCTTGAAGCGGGCGGGCTGCCGCTCGGCAGCATGCGCCGCGCGACGTACGAAGAAGTGCAGGACTCGCTGCGCCTTGAAGGACAGGAGTGTCTTGTCATAACCAGCGATGGCATTGTTGAGGCCCTCAACGAGCAGGGCGAAGTCTATGGCTACGAAGCGCTGGCCTCTGTCATGCGCCGCCACGCGAGGCGCGGGGCGCAGGCGCTTTGCGACGCCATCGTTTCGGATGTCAAGCGGCACATGGGCAACGCCGAGCAGTCGGATGACATAACCATCATTGTCATCCAGCGTCGCCCGCGGCGACTGGGCGCGCCCGCTGCCGAACTAAATGACGTCTAGGTTACGTCGCGCAGCGCGCTTTCGAGTTCGGGAAAGCGAAACGCATAGCCACCCCGCAGGGCCGCCTTAGGCAGGACGCGCTGCCCATCCAGCACAACTTGCGCCGACTCCCCCAGAATGAGATTGAGCGCGAAGGCCGGCGCCGGCAAGAAGGCGGGGCGATTGAGAACCTTGCCGAGCGTGGCGGCGAAGTCTTTCATCCGCGTCGGGTTTGGCGCAACCGCGTTGAGCGGGCCCTGGACCGCATCGGACGACAGCGCCCACAGGATGAGGCCGACCACATCCGCGATGTGAATCCAGGAAAACCACTGCTTACCGTCGCCAAGCGGCCCGCCCAGGCCCAGCTTGAACACCGGCAACATGCGCGCCAGCGCGCCGCCGTCTCGCCCGAGCGCGACGCCAATGCGCAGCAGCGCCACCCGGACGCCGTGGACTTCAGCCACCTTGGCGGCGTCTTCCCACTCCTGGCAGAGCTTGCCCAGAAAGTCATCCGCCGGACGACTGGCTTCGTCAAGCTCGATTTCCTGGTTTTTGGGATACAGCCCAATCGCGGAAGCCGATACCAACACGGATGGCTTGCGCTTCGCTTGAGCGATGGCGGCAACGAGGTTTTGGGTCGTCACGACGCGACTGTCGCGGAGCGTTTTCTTCTGCTCCGGCGTCCAGCGTTTGCCCACAATCGGCTCGCCGGCCAAGTTGATGACGCCAAAGGCGCCATCAACTTCCCTTTGCCAGTCGTCAGCCTCCAGCGGGTTGCCTAAAACCCACCGGATGCCGCTGGAGGCGTCGCGCACCTTCCGCGACAACGCCACCACGTCGTAGCCCTCAAGCTTGAGCGCCGGCAAGAGCGCCTGCCCGACAAAGCCGCTTGCTCCAGTCACGAAAAGCTTTTTCATCGCTTCAAAAGTTAAACCAGTTTAGGGGCAAGCCAAGCAAACCATACCCGAAGGCGAACTGGAAGCCGAGCTGCCTCTCGCAATTCGACATTAGAGCCATAAACAAAGAACTGACAACGCTTTATCAACTCGCTTCCTGATCGCGCCGGGCTGGCGGCAACCGCCCGTACTCCGCCAGCTTGCGGCGCAGCGTGGAAAGCGACAGACCCAGGGCCTGGGCCGTTCTGGTCAAGTTTCCGCCGTGCTGGTCATAGGTCCGCAGCACATGCTCGCGTATCACCGCTTCCAGCGGACGCGCCGCGCCAGCCAGCTCAGACGCTTGCCCAGGCTCTTCGGCGGACTTGGTCGCCCGCGCGCCGGCGGCGGCGTCCAGGAGTCGCGCCGGATGCAGTTGCGGCCCTTCCTCCAGAATGAGGCAGCGCTCGAGAATGTTCCGCAGCTCGCGGACGTTGCCGGGAAAGGCGTACCGCATGAGCTCCTCAAGATCGGCGGGCGCGACCTGAGCCGTCCGACCAGGCGCAAGCTCCCGAATGAACCGCTCGCACAGGAGCGGAATGTCAGCGCGCCGCTCCCGCAGCGGCGGCAGGGCAATTGAAACGACATTGAGGCGGTAAAACAGATCGCGACGAAACTTGCCGGCGGCAATCGCGTCCGCAGGCGACACATTGGTCGCCGCGATCATCCGCGTTTCGATGACTCGGCTGCGCTCGCCGCCAAGACGGCGCACCTGGCGGTCTTCAATGACGCTGAGCAGCTTCGCCTGCGTCGCCGGCGGCATTTCAGCAATCTCGTCGAGAAAAAGCGTGCCGCCTTCGGCCAGCTCAATAAGGCCGCGCCGCTGGGTCGCGCCGGTGTAGGCGCCTTTCTCCACGCCAAACAGCTCGGCCTCGACGAGCGTTTCGGGCAACGCGGCGCAGTTGACGCTGATGAGCGGATGCTTCGCCCGGGCGGAGCCGTAGTGAATCGCCTTGGCGACGAGCGTTTTCCCAGTCCCGGTCTCGCCTGTGATCAAAACGTTGGCCGACGTTTCCTGAGCGCGCTGGATGAGACGCTTGATGTCGCCGGCGCGCTCGCTGCGACCAATGAATAGCGCGCCGGCTTCGTCATAGCTCGCCGTGAGGCGGTGCACTTCCGCGACCCGCTCCAGCGCCGCAGTGCGCAGCAGCGTCTCGACGGCGTGGCGCACCTCAGCCACCTCCACCGGCTTGGACAAATAGTCGTGGATTCCGTTCCGCAGCGCCTGAACGGCATGGTCGTAGTTCGGAAAAGCCGTCAGGAGCAGGAGCTTGGTCGCGTCGTTGACGCGCAGCGCCAGCGGCGCAACCTCCAAGCCGTCGCCGTCGGGAAGGCGCTGGTCGAGCAAAACGACATCAAACGCGCCGCGCTCGAGCTCGGCGCGGGCGGCGGCGACGCTCCCGACGGCGACGACCGCCAGTCCGTCGCGCGCGAAGTTGGCGGACAGGGCGTCGCGGAAGAGCGCCTCGTCGTCAACGATGAGCAGTCGAGTCATGGCTTATGCCGAGTCGCCCGCTCACGGCTCGCGGCCGTCATCCACGGCTTCGAGCGTGATAACGGCCTCGCAACCTCCCTTGGCGAGCGATCGCAACTCCACCGTGCCATTCATTTTCGAGAGCAGCTTCCGGGTGATGACAAGGCCCAGTCCTGTTCCGTGGGGCTTGGAGGTGTAAAACGGCTTGAAGGTATGCCTCATCTGCTCGGCGTCAATCCCGCGCCCATTGTCGCGGACGGTAATGACCGCCAGCCGCCCGCAACGCTCCGCCAGCAGGGTCAGGCGCGGCTCAGGCGTGTCGGTCATGGCATCCACGGCGTTTGAGATCAGGTTCATCAGCGCCTGATGCAGTGCCCGCTCGTCGAATTGCGCCAATCCTAACGCCGCGGAAAATCGCGTCTCCAGCTCAATTCGCCGCGTGGTCAGCCCATCTTTGATCAAGGCGCAGAAACGCTCCAAGAACGGCGCGAGCGGATTCGCGTTGAGCTCAAGGCTCTCATGCAAGCTGAAGGAACGCAACGTCCGCAGCAGATACTCCACCCGCCCAATCTCCGCCAGACACCGATCAAGCCAGGTTTTGACGGCGTCCGGCGATAGCTGTTCGGTTCCCCGTAAGACCGAGAGCGCTGTCTTGATGGAGTTAATCGGGTTGCCTATTTCGTGCCGGATGGCTGAAAAAATGTAACTGGCGTTCTCCGTGACGTTCAAAGCCTCGGCAATGGACTCATAGCGAAGCGCTTCCGTGACATCGCGGCACACAACCACGACATTCCGCAGCTCGCCGCGCGCATTGTGAACGGGCGACACGGTCGCCTGCTCCCAGTAGATTGTTCCGTCCTGGCGGCGCGCCTTGTAACGCCCCTGCCAACTCTGCCCCCGCGCAAGACAACCGAGGATTTTCCGGCGAATGGCCGAGTCAACTGGCCCGAGTCCGAGGCGAGTAAAGCGCTGCCCGATAGCCTCCCAGCGTTGCAGACCGGAGATTTTTTCAAAGGCCGAGGTGCAAGACAGTATCCGCCCGCGCCGGTCAAACATCGCCACGCCCTCGCCGAATTCCTCGATAGCGGTTGCCAGCCGGCGCATATCCTGCTCGGCCAATCGCGCCGCCGTGATGTCGCTGATGACATGAACCCAGCCGACGCCGATCCCGCGTTCCTGCTCAATCCAGTGACTCTCGATCCGAAACCACTGGTCATCATTCCCAATTTGAGCTTCTGCAGGGTTGTCTATGGCCTCGAGCAACGAGCCGCCCGTCCGCCCAAAGAAAAGCTTTCCTGACATTTGACCGATGATGGCCGAGTAGGGCAGGTTGAGAAACTTGGCGACGGCGCGGTTGCAGCGCCAAACTCTGCCCTCCGGATCTTCAAGCAGAATCATGTTCGGAAGCGAGTCGGCAACCATCTCCCATTCCTCGCTGCGGCGGCGCAGGGCTTCGCTCGCTTTGAGTTGTTGGGCGAGGCTCTCAACCAGCGCAAGCCACACTCTTCCCCCCTCAATGGCTCTTAGGAAAAGCGAAACCGGGATGAGGCATCCATCATCCGTGCGGAGCGTCACGTTTCGCTGCAGGGCTGGCCCTTGCGCGCCGCCGCTCCAGGCTCGCTGATCGGCGAGAAAAGGGCGCAAGAACTGCTTGAACTGTTGCCAGCCGGTGAAGCTCAGATATCGCTTGGCGCGCCGCCCGCGACACTGCGCCGGCGATTCGCCGAGCAGGCCCGCCAGATATTCGTTGACAAACAGGATGCGCCTGCGACGGCTTATCAGGGCCAGCCCATGGGGAAACGCATCCAGAAGGGGGCCGGCATCCAGCAGCGTCTCCGTCCATAAGTCCTCGCGCTGTGGCTGCCCGGTCGCGCTTTTGCGGCTCGCGAGCCTGCGCGCCGGCGACAGACCATCCACGGCGGCAGCCTGCGTTAGAAACCGGCGCCCCTTATCGGGATCGTCGCGCGGGCATTCCAAGTCAAACCGCCGGGCTTGCTCCTTCGTCACCAGGCGGATCGCCGCGCCCAGCGCGCGCGCTTCGGGGTAAGGCCCCAAGTCGGCTTCCTCGCAAAGTCGAAGGCGGTTCAGCCTGACGCCAGGGCGCTCGCTCGCCGGCAGCCCGCTGGCTTCGGCGAATTCGCGCCAGCGTTTGTTGACCATCTGGATGCTCCCATCCGCGTCCGAAAGCGCCACTGCGTCCGACAGCGCGTCAAGCGCCAACGCGAGGAGATGATGCGAGGCTTGCAGTGCCTGCTCGGCGCGCCTGCGCTCGGTAATATCCTGTAAAAACAGCATGTAGCGCTGGCGCCCCAGGCTGGGAAAGGAACAGCACGCCAGCTCAACCGTTCCAGACGAGCCCTGCGCGTTTCTGATGACCGCCTCCATGGCGCGCCCGGTTTGCGCTAGGCTCGGCAGGACAGCGCTCAGCGGGCGCCCAGCGTCAATCAAATCCGCCGCGGATTGCCCAACGGCGGCTCCAAGCAAGCTTTCCGCCTTCGGGTTGAGTTCAATAACCCGCAGCGCGGCGTCAAGCGTCAGCATGGCGGCGTTGGCGCGCTGCACAATGGAGCGCATCCGCTTTTCCACCGCGCGCAGCTCCCGCTCAGCTCGATAGGCGCGAATGAGATGGCTCGCTTTGCGCTTGAGCGCCTCCGGGTGGATAGGCTTGAGGATGTAATCGGTTGCCCCGGCGGCAAAGGCGGCCGTCACGACATTGTCATCTGCCAGAGCGGTGAGCATGGCAATGGGGGGACGCTGATAACGCTCAAGCTGCCGTAGGCGGTCGCACAGCGCGATGCCATTCATTACCGGCAGGTTCACGTCAATCAGCGCCAAATCCGGCTCTAACAAGGGAGCTTGCGCTAGGGCGGCATAGGCATCGCCGTGCTCGATGACGCGCAGGCCCTGCCCTTTAAGGAGCTTGACCATCATCCAGCGTATAGCCAAGTCGTCTTCCACGACGTGAACCAGCGGCGGAAGCGCCTCGGCGGAAGCGAGCTCGTCTTGCCCGAATGCAGCGACATTATTATCCATGGCGTATTGGTTCGGCGATTGAAAGGCGACTTGCCGCGCCCTGATCCATTGCCGCTAAGTCGGCGCAAGCTTACCGACACAGCCGCCTGCCGCCAAGCCTGGAGTCGGCTTTCCAAAGCCTAGCGAGACGGGGTTGCGGCGCGCGCAGACGGTTTGATAGCCGTCTATCCCGCGACAAGCCGCCGCGGCGGCGGGCGGCGCCGCGGCGGCTTGACGACGCCGGCTAACTCGCCGCGGTACCTCAGCAGAATGGCCGCTTGAGGGGATTTATCCTGAAGCGTGATGACGCTAACCAGCCGGTCGTCGCCATTCGCCCAGTCAGTGGTCGAAAACTCTTCGCCTTCAGACCAGCTCACGCGCTCGAAACCAAGCCGCAAGTATGGCTCCTTGAGCAAGTCATTGTAGAACCGATGCGCCTGGCGCTGATCTCGCTCGGTCACCATCAACAAAAAGCCGGTTTTCTTTTTCGAGTCCATCGCTCCGGCGATAATCCTCGCGCCGGGATAGACAACCGCCCAGGGCGGCAGGCGATGCCGACCGCCCGCCAGCAGCCTCGCGCTGGCGTCCCTGGAGCGCCCTGCCTCGATCAAAGGCTGGATATCCAGCGCCACGCTCGCCAAGCTTTGACAGTGGGTAAAGTGAATGGCTCTTAAGTAGGCTCGCGGCGCGAAAAAATCGTCCTCGCCGCTGATTTCACACTCAAAGCGCAGCGGCTGAAGATCAAGGTCGGCCAGCGCGCCAACATCGTGCATTGGATAACGATAGGGCGACTCAACCGGGGCGCCGCGCGCGTACGAGACATGGATTGCCGTTTTGCGCTCCGTCGCGGACGACAAAACGGCTAAGCGAATCTGCTCGCTTGATACCCCGGCGAGCCAGAGCTCGCGATAGCCCGGCGCGTAGGCGATGAAGTCGCAGGCGAATGACACTCCGTTGACCTTGCCGCCATAGGCTTGCTTGTAAAAGTCAAAGGCGCTGTCCCCCGGATCGTCAGTGACCAGCGTGAAGTAGCCGCTCTCCAGCTGCGCGTCGGCGACGACCTGCGTTTCAAACGTCGCATTGGGATAGGCCAAAACCCATGGCGGCAGCCTGGGGACGCCCGTTGTCGCCTCCTGTCGCTCAGGGCGGCGCGCGCTGGCTGCGACAGGCGGCTCCAAGCCGCCGGGGCAAGCAGCGAGCAGCGCGAAGGCGAGCCACGTCGCAGCCAATCCGATGCAGACGAGCGACAGCCGGACCGTCAAGGCGGGTTTCGACAGCTTTCGCGAAGCAGCGGAAAGCGGGACTAGCATGGGCGTTCCTCTTACTGGGCGTCCTTATTACGGGGCAAGCAACATTTATACGGCACCGTAATTTCTAGTAAAGCGCCGGAGTTAACCAGTAAGCTACCGTACCCTGCAGCTGTTTGCTCCTGCCTTGCTCTTGCCGGCGACGCGCCGAAAAAACCGCTCCCTGACACAGGCGCGCCTTTTTTCGCTTGGGCAGGCGCAGGGCTATTGGGCGCAAGCTTGCTGATCGGCGCGGCCCGCGCGCGCGGCGTCGCCCCCGTCAGACTGAGCCGCCTGTCAGGCTTAGCCAAGGCGAAGAAGGGCAAGTCAATCATGCCGCTTCCATCTGGACGACCGATGTCAGAGGTCTCTAAGCGACGGCCAAGCCGCCTTTTCAAATAGCCAGGACGCTCCTTCGCCATCCATCTATGAAGCCGCTCTTGCGCGACACCTGGTTGATCGCGCGTCGCCCGCTTTCTGGATAGCGACGCTGCCGGAACGGCGACTACCGTTTGCCAGCCAGGCGCTTGAGACGATCCGGGGATTTCCCCCCGACCTGGGCATCCGCGAGCCGGAACGACTGGTCGCCGCGGTCTGCCCGGACGACCGCGCGCGGCGGGCAGCGTGGAAAGCTCCGCTCTTGAGCATCGCATTCATCGTTCTAACGGCGATATGCCGCGGCTTCGGGAAAGCGTCTTCCCGGCTCGCGACGCTTCGGGGCAGCCAGCGCGCTTGGCGGGCAAATCCAGGATGCGACCGTCTCGACCAGCTTGGCGACCATTACTGAGCGACCATCAACGGACAGCGGCGCGTCATCGCGGCGGCGACGGATATGACGGCGCTGAATCGCCTGCGCGTTGGCTCGCGGAAAGCGAAGACCGCTTTCGCTCGCTTGTCGAGAAGCCCCCCGCTATTGCGCGACGCTATTGCACGGCGCTCGATGGCGAGGCGACGCGCCTCAACCCTGCCGATTGGGCTACCGGGAAAGCGACCTCATCGGGCATAACCTGCTCGACTGGGCGGCTGACGCCAATAGCCTGCGCGAGGGCATGCGCCAGGTCGCCGCGACGGGGCAATCCGCTTCCTTTGAAACACAGCTCCGCTTCACGGGCTGCGCGGCGCGGGCAACCTCCTCGCCAACGCGGTCAAGCTTACCCCGCGGGGCGGCTCCATCACGGTCAGCGACGCCATCGTCAACGGCGCGGGCGTCAACATTGGCGGCGATTTTGCCGCAATCAGCGTGCCAGATACCGGCATCGGCATTCCGCCGGAAGATTAGCCCTGCGTCTTTGACGTTTACCGGCAGTCGCGCAACCCCCGCCTGGGCGTCGGCGCCGGGCTGGGACTCTCTATTGTCAAAATTGTCAAAAGCGTCATCGCCGCTCACGGCCGGGATGCGCGGGTTGAACGTCAGCTCGGCGTTGGAACCAGCTTTTGCGCTGCTGGTTCAAGCCCCATCCGATCAAAACGCCGGCGCGCGCCAAACGCTTGACGCCGTTACCGAACCGGGCATCGCCACATAGTCTCGGAAAGCGCGCTAGCCTGAGCTGGTCGCTTGCTCTTCGCCTGAGCTGGTCGCTTGCTCTTCGCCTGAGCTGGTCGCTTGCTCTTCGCCTGAGCTGGTCGCTTGCTCTTCAAGGATGGATCGGGCGCGGGCAAAGCAGGCTTCGGCTTGCAGGCGGCGGCCCTGCCGATCGTGCAGGACGCCCAAGTTCTTGAGTGTTTCCGCGACTTTGGGATGACGCTCGCCCAACTGGCGCTCAAAAATTTCCAGCGCCCGCTCTAACAGCGATTGCGCCTCATCGCGCTTGCCGCGCAAATCGCAGGACACCGCCAGATTATTGAGCGTCACGGCAACCGAGAGGTCATCCGGGCCATGCGCTCGCTCCCGAATCGCCAGCGCCCGCCGCAGCGCCGCCTCCGCCTGGGCGTAATCGCCGTCCTGGTCGCACATCCGCGCCATTTCGCTCAAAAGCGGCGCGATGTGCAGCGTGTCGTGACCATGCAACGCCTCCAGAAAGGCGATCGCCCGGTCATAGAGCTTGACCGCCTCCGCGATGCGGTCGTCATCAGCTAGCATTTGGGCAAGATTCGTCAGGCTCGTCACGAAACCGCCATAGCCGATTTCGAGCGCCTTGGCATCGGCCTCTATGGCCCGCCAATAGACGGCTTCGGCCTGGGAGGTTTCGCCTAGCATGTCAAAGGTCATCGCCAAATTGTTGAGACAGGTCGCAAAGCGAGCATCGGTTTCGCCAAAGCGCCGCGCCTCGCGCGCGGCGGCGGCAAAGCAAGACTGCGCTTTTTCATAGTCGCCGGCCTCAAAAGCCGTCACGCCCGCTTTCCAAAACCGCTTCCATTCGTTGCGGCGACGCTTCTGAGCGCGAGCGAACGCCTCGCGCTGGGCATCCGTCCTGAGTTCCCCCGGACAAGCCGGGGCATCGGCCGCTTCTCTCACCTTGGCTCACGCCTCCTCGTCACAGCTTCACGCAAACGTTTTTGATTTCGGTGTAAAAATCGAGCGAATAGCGTCCGCCCTCGCGTCCGACGCCGCTGAGCTTCATGCCGCCGAAGGGCGTCCGCAAGTCGCGCAGAAACCAGCTATTGATCCAAATAACGCCAACCTCCAGCGCCTGCGCCAGCCGATGAGCGCGCGCGAGGTCGCTTGTCCAGAGCGCTGCGCATAGCCCATAGTCCCCGGCATTGGCGAGCGCGAGAGCTTCCTCCTCCTCGTCAAAGGGCGCGACATGACAGACGGGGCCAAAAATTTCCTCCGTCACGCAAGCGGATTGTTCCGGCAGCCCCGTCCAGACAGTCGGCTCGACAAAGTAGCCCCCGTCGTAGGGCGGCGGCAGATCGGGGACGCCGCCGCCCGCGCGAGCCTCCGCGCCGGCGGCGCGCGCCGCCGCGTAGTAGCCCAACACCTTCTCCCGGTGCGCCGCCGAAATCAGCGGCCCCAGCGTCGTGGCGCTGTCTTCCGGCGCGCCAGGGCGTAGGCGGCGCGCTTCAGCCGCTAATGCGGCGACAAACCGCTCAAAGATGGGGCGCTCGACATACACGCGCTCCGAGCAAAGGCACACCTGTCCGCCATTGAGAAAGCTTGACCGCGCCACGCCCGCGACGGCGCGCTCAAAATCCGCGTCGGCAAAGACAATTGCCGCGTTTTTCCCGCCGAGTTCAAAGGACAGGCGTTTGGCGCGGGTCGCGGCCGTCCGCATAATCGCCTGCCCGGTCCGCGTTTCGCCCGTGAACGTGATCGCCGCCACGTCGGGATGCGCCACCAGCCATTCCCCAACGCTTTCCGGGCCAAAGCCATGCACGACGTTGTAAACGCCCGGCGGAACGCCGGCCGTCGCCATGACTTCGCCCAGCAGCGCCGCCGTCGCCGGGGTTTCCTCCGACGGCTTGACGACCACGGCGTTACCCATCGCCAGCGCCGGCGCGACCTTCCAGGTCAGGAGCAGCAACGGCAGATTCCAAGGACAAATGACGCCCACGACGCCTAGCGGCCGCCGCAGGCCGTAGTTGAGCGCCCCCGCGCCGTCCTCCGTATGGGTTTCAAAGCATTCAGTTCCTAGCCCGACAGCCAAGTCGGCAAAGATGCGGAAGTTTGCCGCGCCGCGCGGCACATCCAGCGCGCGCGCCAACCCGTAGGGCTTTCCAGTATCCGCGACCTCCGCGCGCAGAAACTCGTCAAACCGCGCTTCAATGCCGTCGGCGACGCGCCGCAGCAAGCGCGCGCGCTCGGCGACGGGCGTCTTGCGCCAAGCTGGAAGGGCCTTGTTAGCGGCGGCCACGGCGCGGTCAACATCCGCGCGGGTCGCCAAGGCGACTTCCGCCGCGACGACTCCGGTCGCCGGATTGTAATCGGGAAATGTCTCGCCGCCGCCGTCGCTATACGCCCCGGCAATGAACAACCGCCACTGCTGGCGCATGGGGCTTGACCTCCAGGTCACTGGATGTGCCGCGCCCAGCGCGGCAGCGTCGTATCGTACCACGCCGGGCGGCCGGGGACGTGCTGGACGCCCTCGCACACTTCGTTTGTCGCGCCTTCGAGCTGCCCGCTTTCGACCGGCACGACGCCGTCGCCCCACACGCGCCCATCGCCACACACCAGCCGGTAGCTCTGATAAGCGGCCATTTCCGCAAGCGTGCCTGGAAACGCGCCGCGAATGGCGCGACCAATCAGGGCGACGTAGCGCGCCTGCGCATAGTACGCCCCCGGATAGCGCCCGTTGACGAAATCCATCGCGCGGCGCGTCCAGGAAAGCTGGCTGCGGTGCGGGCATCCGAGCGTCACGAGCGTGGCCGTCCGCCGCCAGCCGCCATAGGCGACGCCATCGTAGTCGTCCTCGCCCATGTAAAGCCGCGCCACAATCCCCCCGGCGCTGTGGGTGACGAAGTTGAGGCGCTTGGCCGGGCGAGTCTTCTCGACCGTGGCATGGACCAGCTCCAGCAGGCTGCGGTAACTGCCGGTCGCCGAGGCGTAGAGCCAGCTCGCCGTCGTCAGCGGCGCGATGGCGACCGGGACGCGGCAGGTCGTCTCAAGCAGCGCGGCGAGCGACCGATAGGCCGTCCAATCCACCAGGAAGCCGCCAATGATCACGATGGGATAGCGATGCGTCACAGCGACTGGCTCGAAAACGGGTCTTCGCCGTCACTATACATCGCCGCTGCGCGCCCTCGAATGGAGCGTCAGGGCGAAAGGTCGCTCAGTTTGACTCGCTTCCGCTGGCCCCGGGCCGGCCTTGCGCGAAGGCGGAGCCGCGCCTGACTGAGGTCGCCGACAACGGCGACCTTCCCGCAAGGCGGGCTGGAGCGACAGCCAGCGGCTCCGCGCCGGTCAAAGGCGCGCTAAACGAACAGCCAGTTGAACAACAGGAAAAGACCGCCAGAAAGGAAAATCGCCGCCGGCAGCGTCAGCACCCACGCCGAAGCGATCTTGATGACGGTCGCCGGCTGCAAGCCCGACCCTTTAGCCACCATCGTCCCGGCAACGCCGGACGACAGCACGTGCGTCGTGCTGACCGGCAGACCGAGATACGACGCCATCCCGATGCTGGACATTGCCACGAGCTCGGCCGACGCGCCCTGCCCGTAGGTGAGGTGATCCTTGCCGATTTTCTCGCCAATCGTAACGACGATGCGCTTCCAGCCAACCATCGTCCCAATGCCAAGCGACACCGCAATCGCGACCTTGACCCAGAGCGGCGCAAAGTCGGTCAGCGTCTTGAGCGTCGCGGCGTCTTTCCTAAGGGCGTCGGCTTCGGCGACGGAAAAGACCGCCGACTCCGCCTTGAGGGCTTTTTTCACCGCCGCGTCCAGCTTGATGATGTCGGCTCGCGCGTTCTTGCGCTGCTCGCGCGGGATGTCGTTCAGCGTGGCGCGGCCGTCCAGCACCCCGCGTACCCGCGTCACGGCCGCCCGCAGCGCGTCGGCTTCGGCCGGCGCGAGCCGCGCCATCACGCTATCAATCCGCGCCAGGGCGGCCCGCGCCGTTTCTATCCGCTGCGAATCCGCCGCCATATCCAGCGCAAACGAAGCTGGGACGACGCCCGTCAGAATGAGCATCACCAGCCCAATGCCCTTCTGACCGTCGTTTGAGCCATGGGCGAAGCTGACGCCCGTGCAGGTCAGCACCAAAATCGCCCGAATCCACAGCGGCGGCGGATTGCGCTCATCCGGCTTTTCATAGAGCCGCTTGTCCGAGATGAGCCTCTTCGACAGCAGCACCAAAATCGCCGCCAGCGAAAAGCCGATGAGCGGCGAAAGCAGGAGCGACAGCCCGGTTTCCGAAACCTTGCCCCAGTTGACGCCGCCGCCCAGGCTGTGGCCGGGAAGCATCGAGTTGGCCAGCCCAACGCCGACAATCGCCCCAATCAGCGTGTGCGAACTCGACGCCGGCAGCCCGAAGTACCACGTGCCGAGATTCCAGATAATCGCGCCCAAAAGCAACGCGAGCGTCATGGCCAGGCCGGCCCCCGCGCTTTTTGAGATGAGCAACTCCACGGGCAGCAGGTACACAATCCCCATGGCGACGGCGATGCCGCCAAAAAACACGCCGCAGAAGTTGCAGATGCCTGACCAAACAACGGCCGTCCAGGGGCGCAGCGACTTGGTGTAAATCACCGTGGCGACGGCGTTCGCCGTATCGTGAAAGCCGTTGACGAACTCAAAGCCAAAGGCCACCGCCAAAGACACAAGGAGCAATGCGAGGGTGCCGGACGGAAGCGCCTCGCCAAACAATGTATCCATACAAGACGACTTTTCTCAAAGCGCAAGCTTGAATAGCTTTTGAGGTAACGTAGCAAAAAGCTGACAGGAGAACGTTAAAGCAATGTCACAGTCATGTTTCAGAAATCGCTCATGTCAGCGTTTTCTTAACCTTGGCTGGAACGCCGGCCACTAGGGCGTTCGGCGGGACATCCTCCGTCACCACCGCTCCGGCCCCGGTCATCGCCCCTTCGCCGACCCGTACCGGCGCCACCAGCATCGTGTCGCTGCCGATCTTCGCGCCATCTTCAATAATCGTGCGGTGCTTCTGCTTGCCGTCGTAGTTGCAGGTAATCGTGCCGGCGCCGATGTTGACCCGCTCGCCCAGCGCGGCGTCGCCCAAATAGCTCAAGTGCATAGCTTTGGCGCCGGCGCCCAGCGACGACTGCTTGACTTCGACGAAATTGCCGACGGCGGCGGCTTCGTGCAGATGCGCGTTCAGGCGGAGGTGCGCAAACGGGCCAACGCTTGTTCGGTCGTCGAGGCGGCTGTCGAACACCAGCGAGTAGTCGCGCACCGTCACGTCGTCGCCCAGCCGCGCATTGACCAGTCGCGCGCCGGTGTGAATCCGGCAGTTTTCGCCAATGATGGTCTGACCTTCGATGTGGACGTTGGGGTACACCACCGTATCCATCCCAATCCGCGCGTCCGCCTCGACGTAGGCCGTTGCCGGATCGAGAAACGTCACGCCTGCGGCCATCAACTCGGCGACCTTGCGCCGGCGAAAAGCCTCCGCGACGGCAGCCAATTCGGCGCGAGTGTTGACGCCGCGCGCCTCCTCGGCGTCGGGATGGTGAACGATCTGCACGGGGCGGCCGGCGGCGCGCAGCAGCGCCAGCGCGTCGGGCAAATAGTATTCGCCCTGCGCGTTGTCATTCGAGATGCGAGCCAAAACCTCAAACAAGCCCTCAAGCTGGAAGGCGTAGACGCCGGCATTGATTTCCGTGACGGCTTTCTCGGCGGGCGTGGCGTCGCGCTCCTCCACGATGCGGTCAAAGCCGCCATCCGCGCCGCGCAGAATCCGACCGTAGCCGGTCGGCGTCGCCATCGTGGCGGAAAGCGCGGTCGCCGCCGCGCCAGTTTCAACATGCGTCGCCAGCAGGCGACGCAGCGTTTCCGCCCGCAGCAGCGGCGCGTCGCCCGAAAGCGTCAGCAGCGTCCCTGTCGCGCCCTGCAAAACGGCTTCCGTCATGCGGAGCGCGTGCGCCGTGCCGCGCCGTTCAGCCTGCGCGACGACCAGCGGCTGTAGGCGCGGATTCAGCGTCGCCCAGCGAGCGACAAACGCTTCCCGGACGGCATCCGCCTCGTGGCCGACGATGGCCACGACTTGCCGCGGGGCGAGCGCGGCCGCCGTTCGAATCACGTGGCCGAGCAGCGAATCCCCGGCGACTTCATGCAAGACTTTCGGGCGCCGCGACTTCAGGCGCGCGCCCTCGCCA
Organism: Chloracidobacterium sp. CP2_5A; assembly: GCA_002254845.1. Taxonomy (GTDB): domain Bacteria; phylum Acidobacteriota; class Blastocatellia; order Chloracidobacteriales; family Chloracidobacteriaceae; genus Chloracidobacterium. Next base: position 75,754 of record NKPT01000001.1, read on the forward strand.
GCCGCCAAAATGGCGATGGTAACTGGAATGGACAAAGCGATGACTCCTCGACACAATTCTCGGCTAGCGCGGACTTTTCCGCCAAACTATAAATTCTTAGGAAAGGCTGACGCCATACCTGCGCGGAATCGAATGGCGCCGACGCGGCCGGATGGGAAAGACATGAGGCGTTTTTTTGGCACAGATGGGATACGCGGCCGCGCCGGGGCGTTTCCGCTCCAGCCGGAAGCCCTGTCCGTCATTGGCGCGACCCTGACCAGCGTGTTCTTCTTGCGTGCCCGCCGCGCGCCGCGCTTTGTCATTGGCGGAGACACCCGCGAATCGAGCCCGTGGATAGCCGCCGCGCTGGCCCAGGGCATCGCCCAAGCAGGCGGGACGGTCAGTTGCGCCGGCGTGATCCCGACGCCGGGCGTGGCGTACCTCACCCGCGCGGAAGGCTTTGACGCCGGCATCGTGGTCTCGGCCTCCCACAATCCCTACCACGACAACGGCATCAAGTTTTTTCTGGCTTCGGGCGAGAAGCGCGACGACGACCTCGAAACCGCCATCGAGGTCGCCCTTGACGCCTTGCCGCCCGCGCCGCCGACCGCGGACGCGCCCGACGCGCCGCCGCTGTGGGAGGACCCAACGCATGCGCTCAGCTATCTGGAGTTCCTCACGCAGCGCATCGCCGCCGATCTTGACCTCTCGCGCTGGCGCCTTGCGCTTGACTGCGCCAACGGCGCGGCCGCCCCGTACGCCAACATCATGCTTCAGGCGCTCGGCGCGCAAACCTGCGTCACCGGCGCGACGCCGACGGGTCGCAACATCAACGACCAGCGCGGGACGACGCACATCCGCCATCTGGCGGAGTTCGCCCGCGCAACCGACGCGCAGCTTGGCATTGCGTTTGACGGCGACGCCGACCGCTGCCTCTTTGTAGACGAGCAGGGCGAAGTGGTGGACGGCGACGCCATCCTCTACGCCATGGCGCTGGACGCCGACGCGCGCAGCGAGCTGTCGCCGCGCTGCGTCGTGACGACCGTTATGAGCAACATGGGGCTGGAAGTCGCGCTGCGCGAGCGCGGCATCGAGCTGATCCGAACGCCAGTCGGCGACCGCGCCGTGCTGGCGGCGATGCTGGAGCGCGGCGCGCTGCTGGGAGGCGAGCAGTCCGGGCACATCATCTTTGCGCGGCAGAGCCTGGCGGGCGACGGCCTCATCACCGCCCTCAATGTTCTGCGGATGCTGACCGAGCGCAACCTGTCGCTGCGCGAGGCTGTCCGTGGACTCGCTCGCTTTCCGCAAACGCTGATCAACGTCCCCGTCCGCGAAAAGCGCCCGTTTGAGACGCTGCCCGGCCTCGCCGCGACCGTCCGCGACGTGGAAGCGCAGCTGGCCGGTCGCGGGCGGCTGCTGTTGCGCTATTCCGGGACGGAAAATCTGGCGCGCGTCATGCTCGAAGCCGCCAACGGCATTGACATCGGCGCGCTCGCGGCCCAGGTCGCCGCCGCCATTGCGCGCGACTTGGGCAACGGCCGCCCATGACGAGCGTCGCCGACAGCGTGGCGTTTCAATACGCGCCGCCCAAAGCCGCGCATGGCGCGCGCCGCATCATCGTCAAGCCCAACTTGGGCTATCCAGTTCCGGCCCCGGTAACCGTGGGGCTGCCGGTGTTGCGCGCCGTGTTGACCGGCCTGCGGCGCGTCGCCCCGCGCGCGGAAATCATCCTGCTGGAAGGCGTGTGCACAAAGGTCAGCTTTTCCGAAGTCATGGCGCGATTGGGCATCAACCAACTGCTGGCGGAACTGGATGACCCGGAGATTCGCCTGCTGGACGCCGACGCGCTGCCCGGCAGGCCCTACCCCAATCAGTCGCCGAAGCCCGAGCGCTTTGCCGAAATGTATGCGCCGGCGCTGCTGGACGAAGCTGACTGCCGCCTATCGGTCGCCGCCTTCAAGCGAACGACGCTTCGGGAGCGCCCGCTGCTGAGCGCCGCGATCAAAAACCTCTACGGCTTGTTTCCCCGCGCCATCTATCGCGCGCGCAGCCCGCATGCGCGCGGGCAACTGCACGTCCCCGATGTGCAGCGCATTCTCGTGGACGTCTATTTCACGCTGGGCGCGCGGTTTGACGGCGCGGTCGTGGATGTGACGCGCAAGTTCGTCAGCCGCGACTGGCAGCCTGACGTAGGGGCGGCCGTCCCAGTCGGCAAAGTCGTCGCCGGCGAAGACCTGCTGGCCGTGGACATGCAAGCGGCCGAGCTCGCTGAAGAGCCCCTTTCGGAATACTTCCAGACCATTGCCGAACGGCGACAGGCGACCGGCGCATGAACCGATTGGAAGCCGCCCTGACCGAAGACTTTTTCAGCCGGGACGCCGTCACGGTCGCGCAGGACCTGCTGGGGTGCATCCTGCTCCATGAGGATGTCGGGGGCATTATCGTCGAGACCGAAGCTTACGCGGACGACCCGGCTTCGCATGCAACGCTTCGAGGTCCGCGTGGCCAACTGATGCGGGAGACCCACGGCCGGCTGTACGTTTATTTGATTTACGGAATGCACTACTGCCTAAACTTCACGACGGACGCCGCCGGCCCCGGCGCGGCGCTCATTCGCGCTGCCGCGCCAACCCGCGGCCTCGACCGGATGCAGGCGCGCGCGGCGCGCCCGCTGCCGGCGAGCGAGCTGGCGCGTGGACCCGGACGCCTGTGCCGCGCTTTTGGCATCGGGCGCGAGCATAACGGCGACCGCGTCGGCGACCGGGTGCGCGTCCTGCCCCGAGCGCGCCGCCCGGCCATCGCCTGCTCGCCGCGCATTGGCATTACGAAGGGCCGCGATTTACTCTGGCGGTTTTATATCCCCGACGAGCCGAGCGTGAGTCGTTTCCGATGATGAGCGAGCCTCTCTTGACCGATCTCGATGCGGTTCTCGCCACCGCCTGGGCGGCGCTGGAAGCCGGCGCGCGGCAGGCGAAGCATCCGTTTCACACGCCGGTCGTGGCCACCGGTGGCGCGGACGACTGCGACGCGCGGGTGGTCGTGCTTCGGCGGGCGTCGCCCGAACGGCGCGAGCTAGCGTTTCATACCGACGCGCGAGCCCCCAAAGTTCGCTTGTTACAAGCTTGTCACACGACGGCATGGGCGTTTTATGACCCAGCGGCTAAGGTGCAGGTGCGCGCCAAAGGAACGACGCGGGTTCACATTGGCGACGCGGTGGCGGAACAGGCGTGGGCGCGGACGAAGCTCATGTCGCGGCGCTGCTACCTAGCGGAAACGGCGCCGAGCGCGCCGGCGGAAGAGCCGACCAGCGGGCTGCCGGCGGCGTTCATCGAGCGGTCGCCGACGGCGCTGGAAAGCGAGGCAGGCTTTGTCAACTTCGCGGCGTGCGTCACGACGGTCGCCCGCTTGGAATGGCTGCATCTCGCGGCGCGCGGTCATCAGCGAGCCGCCTTCGCTTGGGATGCCGACGCCGCGCAGTGGCGCGGAACTTGGCTGACGCCCTGAAGGCCGTGGCAGGAAAGGTATGTTTATGCTTCCGTCAACCGCATTGACCGCCTTGGGCCTGATCGCCGGGGCGCTCACCAGCTTCTCCTTCGCGCTTCAAGCGTGGCGTAGCTGGCGCACGAAGTCCGTCAAGGATGTTTCGGGCGGAATGTACGTTGTGTTCTCCGCCGGCGTCCTGCTCTGGCTGACGTATGGGCTGCTGCGTCACGATGTGGCGCTGATTGTCTGGAACGCGCTCACGCTGGTTTTGGTAGCGCTCATCCTGATGCTGAAGTTTCGCTACCAGCAGCGCTCGGCGGCAAAATAGCCGGCTCCCCTCCGCAAAAGCGCGGGGCGCGCCAACCTGCTTTCCCTCGGAAAAGCGCTAGAAACGCCTGATGCCGGCCGCTCGCTCGGCTCGGGCCTTTTCTCGACTGAGAAGAATCCCGCTAAGCGGCGGCAACAGAGGCCACGCCTGAGGCGCGCGCCCTTGAAGGCGAGCCGCTCCAGGTTGCGCGCTGACACAAAGCCTTTTTGGATGAGGCCTTTTTGGATGAGATGGCGCAATTCATCGTTTGAAAGCGCTTCCAGGCGGGCAAGTTCAAATCCCGGCAAAATCGTTTCGGGCGTTCGCTTTTCCTGCCTGCGGAGGCTATGGAACGCTCGATACAGCCGGTTCGGGTTCGACTCGCCGGGCGGTCGATACGCCGTTTTTCCCAGCGGGCAAGAATCGGCAGCGTCAACGCGTTGGTCAGCGACAAATGAAAGCCGCATCCGCGTAGGGCTGGGTAAATCCAGCATCAGGTTATTGCCTGCCAGCGCCAGCGCGACCAGACAGGGGTCAATGGAGCTTCGGTAAAGCCACAGCTTGGCGGACTTGCCCAGCGACGAAGCGACAACGGGACGAAAACTGAGCGGCTTATAAATAAATAGCGACGCTCCGCGCCACCGGCTTCAAATGACGCCTCCACTGGCTCCGGCGGCAAGCGCCACTGAGTCGGTTGCCGGCGACTGGATTGGATTACCAGCGGCAGCCCGCCGCAGATCAGGAGCGGAATCCCCCCAGACAACCAGCAGAGCCACTCAATCCACCGGAATATCCACGCGCCCGCCCTCCGCGGCTTGCCGCCCGTCGCGGGCGCTTCCAGCGCTGCGTTGAGCGGCGCGAAGCGCCAGGCGAATGAATCGCCGTCTGTTACATCCGCTTACATCCGTAAGCGCCAAGGCTAAAATTTTGATATGCTCAGCCGTCAAAAGCGGAACAACCGATTTAGTTGTCACGCTGGGCGGTTTGGCGCAAAATAGCTAGGCTGCCCCGCGCGGCCTAGGTTCTCTAGCGGAGACACCATCTTGACGACGATCCCCGATCCTTTCATTGGTGTCACCCTCGACGGCAAGTACCGCCTTGACGCCAAAATCGGCGTTGGCGGCTTTGGCGCAGTGTATCGGGCAACGCACCTCAATCTCAACCGCCCCGTGGCGGTCAAAGTGCTGCACAATAACGTCCACAACACAACGCCCGAAAACCTCGAGCGGTTTCGGCAGGAAGGCGTCTCCGCCTGCTCAGTCTCGCATCCGAATGCAGTCGCCGTTCTTGACTTCAGCATTACCCAGGACGGCCATGCCTACCTCGTCATGGAGTTGCTCGACGGACGCCCGCTCAGTGATGAATTGCAAGAGCGATTCGTCCTGCCGATTGAGCGCTGCGCGGAGATCATCATCCCGGTCTGCGACGTGCTGACGGAAGCCCATGCGTCAGGCATCGTTCACCGCGACATCAAGCCGGATAATATTTTCCTGCACCGCGCCCGAAGGGGGGAAATCGTCAAGGTTCTGGATTTTGGCATCGCCAAGCTGGCGCGCCCGCCTAAGGAGCCGGGCCAGCGCAACCTGACGGCGACTGGCATCCTGATGGGAACGCCGGAATACATGTCGCCGGAGCGCATGCGCAACAAGCCATACGACGGCAAGGCGGATGTCTATAGCTTGGGCGTCATGATGTACCAGATGCTCACGGGAAAGCTCCCCTTCGAGTCAGCCGACAACGACTTCGTGGCGGTGATGTGGATGCAAGTTAACGACCCGCCGCCGCCGCTGCGGGCCTACAATGCGGTCGTGCCGATTGAAGTCGAGCGGGTGGTTTTGCACGCGCTGGAAAAAGACCCCGCCAACCGACCGACGGCGGAAGAGCTGTCGCAGGCGTTACTCGCGGCCATGGGCGAGTCGTCGCTTGGCTATTCGTCGGGGAAATTCACGCTGGGGAGCGCCACGCCCGCGCCGCTGCCGCCGCTGACGGCCGAGGGGATGCAGGCGCCGCTGCTCTTCGATTTGACCTCCACGCTCGAAATCATCACCGGGCCGCTGACCGAAGTTTCGCCGGTCATCACGAATGGGCCTGGTCAAAGCCCTTCGCTCAGCGCTGCCGGCGCGCCCGCGCCGCCGCGCGTCGCGGAAAAAGTCGGCGAGATTGCCGTCTTCGCCGGTCACCACTATCCCAACAGCATCGCCTTCTCGCAGGACGGACAGTCTTTTCACTCGGCGCGGCGCGACAAGACCATCGGCATGTTCTCGACCGAAGACGGGCGAGAGATCACGCGCTTCGCGGCCGGGCGCATGTTTCCGGCGCGCTGCGCGGCGCTAAGTCCCGATAACCGCATCGCCGTGTTCAGCGGCGCGGATGATAGCCTTCGGCTGCGCGACGCCCAGAGCGGAAGCGAGTTGCGTCGCCTCTTTGGGCATCCCCATGTCACGACGGTAGCGTTTTCGCCTGACGGGCGCTGGATTGTGACGGGCGGGCAAGACAAAACGGTTCGTCTGTGGGAAACCGCTTCCGGCCGCGAGCTGCGCCGGCTGACCAAGCCGGCCGACGAAATCGCCTGCGCGGCGTTTGCGCCGGATGGTCAGTCGGTAATCGCGCTGACGGTCAGCGGCGACATTCACCTGTGGGATGCGCAAACCGGGCGTCAGCTGCTTTACTTGCCGCCTGACGAAGCCACCTACGACTCCCTGAGCGTGGCCATCTCCGACGGCCGGCAGCGTCTTGTGGGCGGCGATCTCAAGCAGGTCAAAGCGACGGAAAGCGAGAGCCGCCGCCGCATCAAACGGCTCGACATCGGGCAAATCCCTTATGGCTCGTCGCAAGTCGCGTTTCTGCCGGATGGGAAGCGGGCGGTCTCAGTGAATCTTGACTCCACGATTCGGCTCTGGCAGGTCGAGGATGGCAAGCCGCTCCAGGTCTTTGTCGGTCACGGCAACTACGTCAACAGCCTGGCGATCTCAGCCGATGGCAAGCGGCTTCTTTCCGGGAGCGACGATCGCACCGTTCGGCTGTGGGACATTGAAAGCGGGCACGAAATCATACGCTTTACCGGCCACGCTGACCGGGTGCACCACGTGGCGCTGCACCCGGATGGCGCGCACGCCCTGTCGTGCGGCCCTGACGGCACGGTACGGCGCTGGGGACTGCCGCCGCCCTAGCCTAGCGGGGGCCCGACGACCACCGGGCCAGCTTGGGCGCGTTGTCCGCCGCGACGCAAGACGGCTCTTTTTCCAAGCCGTAGCGGCGACGCTTGAGAATCAGCCCCTGCCGGGTCAGCCCCAACTCGCGGGCGGCATGAGTGACGTTGCCTTGGTGACGCTCCAGGGCTTCCGCCACCATCCGCCGCTCAAGGGCTTCAACCGCCTCGGCCAGCGTCGCGCCGCCCGACGCGAGTGGCTCGCCGGCGCCGCGGCGGACGCCCGCGACCGCCGACGGCAACGGGTAGCTGCCGCTCGGCGCGAGCGAGGCGGAGCGCCACAGCTCCGGCGAAAAGTGATCAGGGGTCAGGACGTCATTGGGTTCGGCCAGCGCCACGGCCCGCTCGACTTCGTTTTTGAGCTGGCGCGCGTTGCCTGGCCACGGCAGGCTGCACAACCGCTCCAAAGCGGCTTCGGAAAGCGAGACGGTCTTGCCTTCCCGCCGAGCGCACTCCCGCAGAAAGTGCTTGGTCAGCGGCGCGATGTCTTCCCGGCGCGCGCGCAGCGGCGGCACGTGCAGACGCACAACATTGAGCCGGTGAAAGAGGTCTTCGCGGAACTTGCCCTGCGCCACTTCGGCTTCGAGGTCGCGGTTGGTCGCGGCAATCACCCGCACGTCCACTTTGATGGGCTGCTCGTCGCCGACCGGGTGGATTTCCTTTTCTTGAAGAAAGCGCAGCAGCTTAGGCTGGACGTGCAGCGCCAGCTCGCCAATCTCGTCGAGAAACAGCGTGCCGCCGGCGGCCGAGCGAATAATCCCCAACGCGCTTTTGTTCGCCCCGGTGAAAGCCCCTTGACGATGCCCGAACAGACGACTCTCGACCAGCTCCGCCGGGATGGCGGCGCAGTTGAACGGCAAAAACACTCGGTCGCGGCGGCGGCTGGTCGCGTGTAGCGCGCGGGCGACCAGCTCCTTTCCAACGCCGGACTCCCCAGTAATGAGCACCGTCACGTCCGACGAGCGAATTTTCTCAATCCGCTCCGCCACGGCCAGCATCGCCGGCGATTCGCACAGCAGCCCAATATGGGCAAAGCGATTGGCGACTGGCTCGCTGCTGACCACCGCCCGCGCGGCCCGCGCGGCGTTCCGCAGGCGATGGTTTTCCAGGATAAACTCGACCACGTGAACCAGCGCCTCGATGGTCGTCGCCAAGCTCGGCGGAACCGCGCCCGCAAGGCATAGAAAAAAGCGCCGCATCGGGGCGAGGTCGGGTCCGGGGCGCGCGTCGCTGAAGACGCGGACGGTCAGGTCATCGGGAAAGGATCGCTCGTCGTGCAGACTACTTTCCAAGGCGCGGCGCATCCGCTCCGCCTGGGGCGCGCCGCCCGCATGCAGGCGAATGCCATCCGGCATTTGCTCGAAGATTGCCGCCGTCAACCGCAGCTCGTCGCGGAGCAGGATGGCCAACTCGCGCAACAGCAGATCAGGCGAGGCTGAAGCCGCCACGAGACTTTCAATCAGGAGGGCGTCCAAACTTGGCGCGGGCGGCGGCGAGGCCCACGTCGCATCCGCCCGCTGCGTCTCGGCCAGCAGTTGCGCCGCCTGCGCGCTTAGGCGCTTAGCGCCCAACTCGGTCAATATCCGCTGCGCGGCCTCCAGGTGAATGCGCGCCCGCGCCGCGTTCGCCAGAGCGAGAAAGGCCCGCCCGGCGCCAAGGTGGCTACAGGCCGCGTCGTAGAGGAAGCCCGCCGCCTCAAACATCGACAAGCTTTGCGTGAAGGCGGCTACGGCTTCGCCCGGATTCTGCCGATGAAGGTGCAACTCGCCATCCAGCCGGCAGGCGAAGCCTTTTGAGTGCAGCTTGGGCGAGTCGCCAAACAGCTCGCGCGCGCGGCGCAGATGCGCTTCCGCGCGGGTCGCGTCGCCGGCCGCCAGACAGGCTTCGGCAAGCCGCAGATGGCTGACCGGCAGCCGGGCGACGCGGTTAGTCTTGGCATTGATCCGGGTTGCCTGCTCAAAGAGCGAAATGGCCTCCTCGCTACGTCCCTGTGCCAGCCGCACATCCGCCAGCGCTTCCCAGCCGCCCGCCTCCGCCGCCGGCTGCCCAGCCGCGAGTCCGCGCTCAATAGCCAGCCGGGCCTGCCGCTCGGCGGCGTCCAGGTCGCCTTGCCAAAGGCGCAGCCGACTAGCGGTGCGTCGCGCGAGGCTTTCCGTCGCCTGATCATCAGCCACCAGCGACAAGGCTTGCGCCAGCGCCTCTTCCGCCTCGCGCCACTTGCCCGCATACAGGCGCGCGTCAGCGACCAAGTCGTAGGCCCGTCCTAGCGCGAGCTTGTCTTCCGTCTGCGCCCAGTGGGCAATAGCCTTTTCGAGCAGCGTCAGCGCCACGGCGAGCTCGCCCGATTCAAAAGCGATAAACGCCTGATGGTCCAGGAGTTGCCCCACAAGACGGATGTCCTGCGCCGGCAGGCCGCCGGGCAACGCCTCAAGCAGCGTCAGCGCGCGCGCCACGGCGGCCTGCGACTCCGCGATCCGCCCCTCGTGATAAGCCAGGACGCCAAGCTGCCAAAGGCACTCAGCCAGCGCGCCCGCGTCGCGCAGCCCCTCTAACAGGCGAGCGCCGCGCTCCAGGTGCTCGCGCGCGATGGCCGGCTCGTCAATCGCGGCGTAGATGCGTCCCAGTAGCGCCTCAGCGCGCCCAACCAAGGCGTCAGCCTGTACGGACTCGCCCAGCTTGAGCGCCAGATTGACCTCATGAATGGCGCGCGGGATATGACGTTGCCGAAGCAACAGCTCGCCCCGCTGCGCGTGCACGCGGGCGATGGTCTCAGCCTCCTGCGCGCCGACCGCGATGGCGTCCAAAGCCTGCGCCGCCTCATCAAAGCGCTGCGCGTCCGCCAGCGCCCCGACCAGCGCAAAGCGTCGCTCAATCGCCAGCGGCGACCGCTGCCGGTCAAGCTCTTCAATCTCAATCTGTAGCCGCGCTATCAGCCGCTCTTGGCGGCTGCCGCGCGACGCGGCGGCAGGCATAACACTCGACATCGTGGCGACAGACTAGCCTCTAAAACCATCGTGAAGATACTTGCCGTCAACAAGCTTGACAGCAAGCCGCTTGACGCTGTGGCGACAACTGACGGGACTGGGCGCGAGTGTGTGAAAGTAGTGTTAAGTATTCCTTGCGCTCAAGCCTTTTGCTCGCCGGATGCCGCCGAGCGCCGGAAAGTCGTTGAAAAACCTATGTTTCAAGGGGGCATCCGCGCCCCCGCGCAAGCGCTGGCCGCATTGCTGACAACGCTTTGGGCGCGCCGCGCCAAGTTTGGCACGCTGTTTGTACTATCCTGAGGCGCACAGCGCGCTTGGACGCCTGCGCGCCAAAAACCTTCCGCTCAATCATCTTGGAGGAATCCCCTCGTGAAGAAGTCTTTTATCTATGCGTTTGCGCTCCTGTGTGCCGGCAGCCTGACGGCGACCACGTTTAGCCAAATCAGCCGGCCGCTGCCGCCAGCGGCGGGCGGCTCGCAAGGCGATGAATACCCGGTGGACGTAGCGGGCGAGCCGCGTTACGTCGCCAACCAAGTCATTGTTCAGTTTTACGAGGACGCCGACGAGCGCAGCCGGGCGCAGGCGCGCGCCATGATCGGCGCGTCGCGCGCCGCTACGCTGCTTTCGGCCAATCAGCGACAGACGCTGGAAGAAGGCACGCCGTTGCGCAGTGGCCGGGAACGGGCCGCCGGCGAAGTCGAGCTGGAAACTCTGCCGCCGGGGCTGAGCGTCAAGGCGGCCTGCGAAATCCTGAAGGACAACCCGGCGGTCAAGTCCGTCGAACCGAACTGGATTTACACCAAGCTGCAGGCGGCGCGACCGAACGATCCGCTCTTCCTCAACGGCTCTCTGTGGGGCATGTACGGCTTCCAAACCGGCTCCGGCACGAGCAACCAGTTCGGCAGCGAAGCGGCCGCCGTATGGTCCACCTCGGTCACGAACGGCACCGGCTCGCGCAACATCTTTGTCGGCGTCATTGACGAAGGCATTCAGGTCAACCACCCCGACCTCCAAGCCAACATGTGGGTCAACCCGTTTGACCCGATTGACGGCCGCGATAACGACGGCAATGGCTACGTGGACGACACGCATGGCTGGGATTTCGCCAATAACGACCGGACGGTCTATGACGGCCCGGCTTCCGGCTCGACCAACATTGACTCGCACGGCACGCACGTCGCCGGCACGATTGGCGCGGTCGGCAACAACGGCATCGGGGTCGTCGGCGTCAACTGGCAAGTGACGATGATTTCGGGCAAGTTCCTCGGCACCCAGGGCGGCACGACCGCCAACGCCATCCGCGCGATTGACTACTTCACGGACCTGCGCGTCCGGCACGGCCTTGACATCGTCGCCACGAACAATTCGTGGGGCGGCGGCGGTTACTCGCAGGCGCTGTTTGACGCGATCTCGCGGGCGCAGGCGCGCAACATCCTGTTCGTCGCGGCGGCCGGCAACGAGTCCAACGACAACGACCGGCGGCCCTCCTACCCGGCGAGCTACAGCCACAGCCACATCATCGCGGTCGCGTCGATCACGAGCGCCGGCGCGCTGTCGTCCTTCTCGAACTTCGGCCGCGCGAGCGTTGATCTGGGCGCGCCCGGCTCTAACATCCAGTCCACGCTGCCGGCCAGCCGGTATGGCTCGCTGAGTGGCACATCAATGGCGACCCCGCACGTGACGGGCGTGGTCGCGCTCTACGCCGCCCGGCGCTCGGCGCGCGGCCTCACCATCAAGAACAACATCATGAGCAGCGTCTATCGGATTTCGTCGCTCAACGGCCGCTGCGTCAGCAACGGCACGCTCGACGCCAACGCGCTGTTCCGCAACTTCTAACGCTGAGTCGTCAGACAGCGTCAAGCGAGCGAGGCGGAGCTACGCGGCTCCGCCTCGCTTTTTTGCCTTGCGGCGCTGGAGCGGGCGATGGGACTCGAACCCACAACACCCAGCTTGGGAAGCTGGTACTCTACCATTGAGCTACGCCCGCAAGATGGCAACGCGCGCAGACATTACGCCGCCCGCTCAGCGGCTGTCAACGCGCCCGATCATAGGTCGTAGAGAAACTCGACGCGCATCTCGATATCCGGGTGCAGACTGTGATGCACCGGACAGGTCAGCGCGGCGCGCTCCAGTTTTGGTCGCGCCTCGAAAGGAATGCGACCGGGGAGATGAAATGTAATTGGCAAGGCGCTGACGCGACGCGGCGATGTCGCTTGCATGTGCTTGACGACGCGAAAGTGCGCGCCGGCAAGGTCAAGGTTGTCGCGCTGAGCGACAATCCCCATCAGGGTCATCATGCACGACCCAAGCGCCGTAGCGACCAAGTCGGTCGGCGAAAAACCGCTGCCGTCGCCGTGGTTGTCCGTCGGGGCCGTAGTCTGGAGCGTTGCGCCTGATGGGACATGGGTCATCTCGACGCGCAAGGCGCCAAGGTATTTGCCAGTCATTTCAACAGCCATGAACAGTCTCCTCGTCTTGATAAACTTGAGCGGCTAGGCCGGCTCAGCTCGGCCGGCAGGTAAAGCGGGTAAACCATCTGACGCGAGCTTTCAAACAGGGGGCGGAGCTGGTATCGTGCCGCCAAACCCACTTTGACACAAAAGAGACGCTCTCAAACGATATGCCTCTCACACTCGACATCGTAACGCCCGAACGGGCCTTGCCTTCCCAAACCGCGGAGGAAGTCGTTTTGCCGGCGCTGGACGGCGAAATCGGCATCTTGCCTGGTCACGCCGCGCTCATGTCGCAACTTGGCGTAGCCGGACTTCTGACCTACCGCCAGGGCGGTAAGGAGACCCTGGCGTTTGTGACCCAGGGCTTTGTCGAAGCGCTTGGCGACCGCGTGACGGTGCTGACCGAACGGGCCGAGCTGGCTGAAGACATTGACATCGAGGATGCCCGCGCGCGCCTGCGCGAGGCGGAGCTGGCGCTCAAGAAAGCTGAATCCGAGCGTCCCGACGACGACCTATCGCGCCTGCGGGCCGAGCTTGAGTCTTCCCTGGTCAGGGTCAGGACGGCTGAGCGTTACCAGTCGCGCTAACTTCCGCCGCCCGCGCGCGCCCCCATGAGCTTCCCGCACGACATTCGGTTGCCGGGGATGGTCATTCCCATCCATCTTGTCTGCGAGGCGCTGGCCTACGGCGTTGGCTTTCGGCTCTACGTCCGGGCGCGTCGCCGCCAGCTGAGCGCTGAGCAAGCCGTCTGGACGCTGGTTGGCTGCCTCTTTGGCGCGTGGCTTGGCTCGAAGCTGCTGGCCTGGCTGGAAACGCCAACGCTTTACTGGCGCTATCGAGCCAACCCGCTCATCTGGCTCGAGGGCAAGTCCATTGTCGGCGGGCTGCTGGGCGGCTGGGCCGGCGTCGAAGTCGCCAAGCGCCTGACGGGCGTTCGGCAGGCGACCGGCGACGCCTACGTGACGCCCCTGATCGTCGGGATAGCCATCGGTCGCGTCGGATGCTTTCTAACCGGCCTGACGGACGGCACCTGCGGGGTGGCGACCGATCTTTGGTGGGGCGTGGACTTTGGCGACGGGCTGCCTCGCCATCCAACGCAGCTGTACGAAATCGCCTATCTGGCGGCGCTTGGCGCGACGCTTCGCTGGATGGCCAGCGCGGACGATCCGCCAGGCGCGATGTTTCGCCGATTTCTGCTTGGTTACTTCGGCTTTCGCCTCACGGCGGAATTCATTAAGCCGCGTCCGTTTTTGTATCCGTGGGGGCTGACCGCTATTCAGACGGCGGCGCTGCTGGGGATGGGCGCGGCCGGCTACGACCTGTGGCGGCTGGGGCGTCAGCCGCGCAACCTGATGTTATCGCCTCTGACAGGCGAGGGAGAATGCCCGCATGGCTGACCGACCCTATGTGTTTTACGAGCTAACCAACGCGATTTGCTCCATCTGTCTGCACAAGGTCGAAGCCAAAATCGTCATCGAGGGCGAACGGGTGTATATGCACAAGCTTTGCCCAACGCACGGACGCGAGCGCGCGCTCATCTCGACCGACGCGGCGTTTTACAGACAGCAGCGCGCTTTTCTCAAGCCTGGCCAGCTTGTCAAGAAGTTCAACACGCCGATTCGGCACGGCTGCCCGTACGATTGCGGCATCTGTCCCGATCATGAGCAGCACGGCTGCCTGACCATTGTGGAAGTCACCGACCACTGCAACCTGACCTGCCCGATTTGCTACGCCGAGTCAGGGCCGCACCGCCCGACGCATCGCTCGCTGGAACGGATCGAGTTCATGCTGGACTGCGTCGTCCGCAACGAGGGCGAGCCGGACATCGTGCAAATCAGCGGCGGCGAGCCGACGCTTCACCCGCAGTTCTTTGAGATTCTCGACGCTGCGCGCCGCCGTCCCATCAAGCATCTGATGGTCAACACGAACGGGCTTCGCATCGCGCAGGACGCCGCCTTTGCCGAGCGGCTGGCGAGCTATATGCCAGGCTTTGAGGTCTATTTGCAGTTTGACTCGCTGCGGGCGGACGCGCTGCGCGACTTGCGCGGCGCGGACTTGCGAGCGATACGCGAGCAGGCGCTAGAACGCCTCGACCGCCTGAAGGTTTCGACGACGCTGGTTGTCACGCTCAAGAAGGGCGTCAACGACGATGAAATTGGCGATATCGTCGCGTTCGCGCTTCAGCATCCGTGCATCCGGGGCGTGACGCTTCAACCGGTACAGGTCGCCGGGCGGACGGAAAATTTCAACCCGGCGCGCGACCGCCTGACGCTCGGCGAAGTCCGGCAATCCCTGCTCCGTCAGACGCCGTGGCTCAAGCCGCAGGACGTGTTGCCCGTGCCCTGTCATCCCGACTGTCTGGCGATGGCCTACGCGCTGAAAATAGGCGGCGAGGTCATCCCGCTAACCGGACTCATTGACCCCGAACTGCTCCTGACAAGCGATGGCAGCGCCATCGCTTATGAGCGCAGTCCGGCGCTGCGCGAGCAGATTTTCAAGACGTTTTCGACCGGGCACGCGCCGGCCATGCAGGCGCTTTCGCTCAAGCAGCTTTTGTGTTGCCTGCCGCTCGCGAGCGCGCCGGAGCAGCTCACCTATGAAAACATCTTCCGGATTTTGATTGTGCAGTTTATGGACGCCCACAGCCTTGACGTTCGCTCAGTCAAGCGGTCGTGCGTGCATATTGTCCATCCCGACGGGCGCGTCATCCCGTTTGACACGTTCAACTTGTTTTACCGCGACGGGCGCGAGGCGCAGCTCAACCCGCGGCGCCACCAGTGGCCCGCCGCCGCGGCTGATTGAGCCGGCAAGAAGCCCGATGCCCGAACGCCGATTGGATTCCGATGCCCCCCTGGCTGAGGCCCCGGCGGTCGTTTCGCGCCTGCGAGTGCGCTACGCCGAGACCGACCAGATGGGCGTCGCCTACCACGCCAACTATCTGGTCTGGATGGAAGTCGGGCGGACGGACTACTGCCGCGCCTGCGGACTGGCCTATCGCGATCTGGAGGCGGCAGGCATCCGGCTGGTAGTCGCCGAAGCGCGCGCTCGGTATCAGGCGGCGGCGCGCTATGACGACGCGCTACGGATTGAGACGCGCCTGACGGTCTTGCGCTCGCGGCAGATTGGCTTCGCCTACGCTATCTACCGCGAAGACGACAACGCCCTGCTGGCGACGGGCGAGACGCTCCACCTGCCGACCGACGCGCAAGGCCGGGCAATGCGCTTGCCGGCGGAAGCCCGCCGCGCGCTGTCGTCGCTGCGCGGCGCGGGCGACGAGCGACAGGCAACGC
This sequence comes from Chloracidobacterium sp. CP2_5A, assembly GCA_002254845.1. Taxonomy (GTDB): domain Bacteria; phylum Acidobacteriota; class Blastocatellia; order Chloracidobacteriales; family Chloracidobacteriaceae; genus Chloracidobacterium. Next base: position 91,458 of record NKPT01000001.1, read on the forward strand.
GAGCGCCGGGCGCGCGGACTGGCGCTGTCCGTCGCCGCGCTTCCTTGCTTGCCGGCGGCGGTTGCGCGTAACCTGCCGCCCGCTCGCTTTGCATCCTTCACAAGGTCACAAGGTCCATGACTTCACTGACGCCTCCGCTTTCAGGGCGACTTTCACGGCGACGCTTCCTGCGCTTTCTGACGGCATCGGCCGCATTCCTGGCTTCAGTTCGGGCGACGCCGGGCCGCTCGGTCGCCGGCAGCGTCATCGTGGTCGGAGCCGGACTCGCCGCCGCCCGCGCGCTGGCGGATGCGGGCGCGGAAGTGACCGTCCTGGAAGCGCGCGACGATGTTGGCGGTCGCATCCGCACCGACCGCTCGCTGGGCTTTCCCTTTGACTTGGGCGCGGCCTGGATTCACGGCCCCAACGGCAATCCGATTACCGACCTTGCCGCCCAAGCTAAAGCGCGCACCTTCTTGACTGATGACGAAAGCGTTGTCATCTATGACCGCGACGGGCAGCCGATTCCCGGCAAGGTGGTCGTTGAGCGGGAGCGGCGCTACCGGGCGCTCCTGAAGAAGCTTGAAGCCGACGCCCCGCGGCAAGCGGGCGATGAAAGCCTCGCCGCCGCGCTCAAGCGGCTGGACCCCGCCGCGCTGGAAGACCCGCTCCTGCGCTACTTTCTGTCAGCCTACGCGGAGTTTGACAGCGGCGGGGCGCTGGAGCGTCTTTCCGCTCGGGAGTGGCAAAGCGACGAAAAATATCCCGGCAAGGATGCGCTGATGATTGACGGCTACGACGCCGTGACCAACTTGCTGGCGAAGGGGCTGAACATCAAAACTCAGACAGTCGTGAAAGCCATCGCTTGCGACGAGGAATGCGTCAGCGTCGCCGCGGCGGACGGTCACGCCTACGAAGCCGATGCCGCGATCGTGACGCTGCCGCTCGGCGTCCTGAAGAAAAACGCCGTCGCCTTTGCCCCCGCGCTTCCGGCGCGGAAGCGCGAAGCCATCGCGCGGGTTGACATGGGCATTGTCAACAAGGCCTGCCTTGTGTTCAGCGAGCCGTTCTGGGACGTGGAAACGCACTACTTTGGCTACCAATCGGCAGTCATGGGGAAATACTGCTACTTCCTCAACGCCCGCGCTTTCTGCGACGCCAACGCCTTGGTGACGTTTGCCTTTGACAGCTACGGACGGGCGTTTGAGCGGCAGACCGACGCGGAAATCGAGGGCGAAGTCATGGAGACGCTGCGCGTGATGTTTGGCAAGGACATTCCAACCCCGCAAAAAATGCTCGTGACGCGCTGGGGCGCAGACGTCTTCGCCTATGGCGCGTACTCATTCGCTTCGGTAGGCGTGACGCGGCAGGATTTCGCGGCGCTGGCCGCGCCCGTCGGCGAGCGGCTGCTGTTCGCCGGGGAGCACACGTCAGCAGCGTATCGCGGCACGGCGCATGGCGCGTACCTCTCCGGTCTGCGCGAGGCGTCCCGCGTCGGCAAGCTGCTGGCGCGGCGCTGACGACGGGCGCCGCTCAGCGGTCGTCGTCCCCGTTGGCGACGAGGCGATCCAGGCTGATGACGCCGGAGACATTCCGAATCGCGCGCATCACGCGCGAAAGATGCTGGGCGTCGTGCACATCAATCGTGATAGTGATGCGCCCGTAGCCGTCCGAGCCGACGCGGGCGTGGGATTCGCGGATGTTAGTTTTGATTTCGGCGACGGCGGTCGTCACATTGGCCAGGATGCCGGGACGGTTTTCAGTCGTGGCGGAAAGCGTCACCGGATACGTGGTCGTGCCTTCGGTCTCAATAACCCAATCCACGTCAATCATGCGCTCCCGGTTGATCATCAAGTTGGCGGCGTTCGCGCAGTCAGCCCGATGAATGGCAACGCCTTTTCCGCGGGTGATGTAGCCAATGATTTTCTCGCCCCGAATCGGCGAGCAGCAGCGCGCCCGAAACACCAGCACTTCATCAATGCCGCGCACTTGAATGCGGTCGGGACCGAGCCGCAGATACTTTTTGACGAGCCGGCTGACTTTAGCCAGACCGTTAGCCGGCGTGCGCGCGCCGAGCGCCGTGAGCTTAGCCGGCGAAACGAACTTGGACAGCGCGTGGCGCGCTTCAAGCTTCCCGTAGCCAATGGCGGCAATCAGGTCCTCGTCGCGCTGGTAGCCGTGATCCTGCGCCACGCGGTTGAGGTCGCCCGCTTCCAGCAGCTTGCGCAGGTTGAGCTTGAGGCGGTCGGCTTCGCGCTCCAGCGACTTGCGCCCGATTTCCAGCGACCGCTGGCGCTCGGTCTCGACCAAGTAGCGCCGAATCTTGTTCCGCGCGCGGGCGGTTTTGACCAGCTTTAGCCAGTCGCGGTTCGGCTTGCCGGTGGGCGAAGTCATGATTTCGACGACATCGCCGTTCTTGAGCTCGTACGACAGCTTGACAATGTTGCCGTTGACCTTCGCGCCGACGCACTGCTGGCCGACATCGCTGTGGATAGCGTAGGCGAAATCAATTGGGCAGGATCCGCGCGGGAGCTCCAGCACCTTGCCCTTCGGCGTATAGGCGTAAACCTCATTGGGGTAGAGGTTGATTTTCAGCTCGTCCAGAAACTCGCGCGAGTCGGCGACTTCCTGCTGCCACTCCACCAGACGCTTGAGCCAAGCGTAAGCTTCGTGGTCCTCCTTGACTGCCGAGCGCCCTTCCTTGTAGCGCCAGTGCGCCGCGATGCCTTCCTCCGCGACCTTGTGCATCTCGGCCGTGCGAATTTGAACCTCAAAGGCGTGTCCGATATCCCCGACCACCGAGGTATGGAGCGACTGATAGAGGTTGTTGCGCGGAATGCCGATCCAGTCCTTGAATCGCCCCGGCACAGGCTTCCAGATGTTGTGCACCACCCCGACCGCCGCGTAACAGTCGGCGATGTCCTGGGTAATTACGCGCACGGCCATGAGGTCATAGACTTGGTCAATCGAGATCGCCTGCTGCTTGAGCTTGCGGTACAGGCTGTAGAGGCGCTTGATGCGCCCCTGAATTTCGACGATCTTGACGTTCTGCGTCGGGAGCGTCTCCGCAAGCGTCGCCCGGACGCGCGCCAGGTCGGCTTCAAGCGCGGGACGACGCTGATCTACGATGGATTTCAAATGGCGATAGTCGTCTGGATAAAGGTATTGAAAGCTGAGGTCTTCAAGCTCGCCGCGAATTTTCCCCATGCCCAGCCGGTGCGCGATGGGCGCGTAAATGTCGAGCGTTTCCTGAGCCTTGGCCGCGCGCTTGTCCGGCGGCAGGTGGTCGAGCGTCCGCATGTTGTGCAGGCGGTCGGCAAGCTTGACGAGCACCACGCGGATGTCGTCCACCATCGCCAACAGCATCTTGCGGACGGTTTCAGCCTGCCGCTCCTCGCGCGAGGTGTACTCAATGTTGGAGATCTTGGTCAGCCCGTCCACTAAGTGGGCGATCTCCGCGCCAAACTGAGCGCGAAGCTCGTCAAGCGTAACGTGGGTGTCTTCAACGACATCGTGGAGCAGCCCGGTAGTAACGCAGATGACATCCAGGCGCATGTCGGCCAGGATATAAGCAACCGCGAGCGGGTGCATCAGATACGGCTCGCCGGATTTGCGCACCTGTCCCTTGTGCATTTGCGCCGACAGCAGATACGCCCGACGCAGGAGGTCAAGGTCAGCGTTCGGGTGATAGCGCTCGACTTTCTCGGCGATGTCTTCAAATCGAATCACGGTAGCGCGCCTCGCGGAATGCCGCGGCCCTTGGCAACAATTATCAGGGGAGTTAACTATAACGCGCCGAGCAAGAATCCGCTGTATAACTTACCTTAACCAACGGAAAAATCAGCGATGCCTATGACGACGAGAATTCTGGCGGCTTGGATGAGCTTGTTCGCGATGGTCTTTCTGGTTACCGGGCTTTTCGAGGCTTGGGGGCGAGCCCAGGAGGACATCGTGCTGCGCGGGAATCTCGTGATGATTGAAGTCACCGTCACCGATCTTGAGGGACGCCCGCTGACCGGACTGCGCCGCGATGATTTTCTCGTTTACGAAGAGGGCAAGCCGCGCCGCATCGAATTCTTCCAAGCGAACGGGGAGCAGGCGCTGCGCCCGCTGGCCGTGGTGTTCGCGTTTGACGTTTCGGGCAGCGTGACCCCGGAAGAGGTCGCGCTCCAGCGCCGCGCGCTGGAGGCGTTTCTCGCGGAGCGGCACCCTGACTCCGTCTTCGCTCTGCTGACGTTCAACAACGAGGTGCGCGTTCTCGAAGGCTTTACCAAAGAGCCGCGCAAGCTGCTGGCCAAGCTGGATCGCTTCAGGGGCTTCGGCGGCTCGACGCGCCTGTTCGACGCCGTGGATAAATCCGTCAGCCTTTTCAAACAAGCGCCCAAGCAGCGCGCCGGGCGCCTTCTGCGGCGACTGGTCATCGTGTTGACGGACGGCTTTGACAGCGCCAGCAACGTCAACCTGGACGACTTGCTGCAACGGGTCAATCAGCAGGAGGTGACGGTGTACAGCGTGACCTCGCCATCCTATACCCTCACCGTCGCCGGACGGGTGCGCGTGCTGACGCCGCTTGACGCGGCGCGCCTCGTGCCACTCACCGGCGGGCGCGACTTTCCTATGGTGCCGGGCAAGGACTATAGCGATTCCTTTCGGGCCATCGCGAGGGACGCGGCAACCAGCTACACGCTGGCGTACGAGCCGGAGGCGGCGGAGGGGCAAGCGGGCTTTCGGCGAATTTCGGTGCGCCTGCGGCACCCGGACGCGGTCGTGCGCGCCAGCCGCGAGGGATATTACGCCCAGCCCTAGCGGGCGGCGCGCGTCAGCCTGGCCGCTTGTGGACAGCCGCGCGGCTGTCCATCCCAAGGGCGGAGCGGTTCGGGATGAAGCCGTCCCTGGCGACCTCGGCAATGCCTCTCCGCTACGCCCTTGCGGAACGAAAGCTAACGAATGCTCGCCGCAATCCGAAGCCCAACTGAATCGAGCTTGATCTCCGGGTCAAGCTTATAGCGCACCGCCGACCGACAGGCGGCCGCGTTGGCGAGATAGGAACCGCCGCGCACCACGCGCCACGTGCCGTTGCTTGGCCCGGTCGGGTCATCCGACGATGACTTTTTGTAGTAGAGGTCGTCGTACCAATCCTGACACCACTCGCGCGCATTGCCGTGCATGTCGTGCAGCCCGAATGCATTCGGGGCTTTCTTGCCGACCGGCTTGGTCTTTCCGCCGGCGTTTTCGAAATACCAAGCGGAGGCGTTGAGATCGCCCGCGTATTTGCCGGTCGTCCCGGCGCGGCAGGCGTATTCCCACTCAGCTTCCGTCGGCAGACGGTAAAAGAGCGGGTCGCCCGCGTCATTGAGGCGCTGGATGAACGCCTGCGCGTCCTTCCAGGACACGCTGTCTACCGGCAAGTCGTCGCCGACGAACTTGCTGGGGTTGTTGCCCATGATTTGCTTCCACTGGGCTTGCGTGACTTCATACTTGCCGAGATAAAACGGCTGGCTAATGACGACGCGGCGCGTTGGCTGCTCATCCGGCTCGCCGCTGGAATCGCCCATCGTGAATTCGCCAGCCGGAATGAGGACGAGTTCAATGCCCCCAACGCCGGCCATGGTTTTCGGCAAGTTGGCAGGATCGAGCGGCTGAGCCGCGCTTTTCGCGCGCGGGGCGACGCCCGCGACTCCGCCGCCTGGATTCGCTGCATCGCGGTCGCAGCCCGCGCTTGCAAGCCAACACGTCAGTAAAATACACCAGCCGGCTAGCGCCGAGCGGCGGCGCAGCGCAGCGAATTCCCTCGCCGTTGTCGCGTCTTTCCTCAACATTCTCGCGTCTCCTTAACTCGAACTAGCGCGAAAAGCGATGGCGCAGCGCCTCGCCTACCGCCGCCCAAAAGTAAAGACGTCAAGTCGCGGCTTGAATCCTGAGCCGTCTAATAGCCTCGATGAGATAGCCTCGATGAGACCGGAAACGCCTTAACTCTACGTTACAAAACGCCGTCTTTTCCGGAAAAACGAGCGCCTATCCGGTCGCCAAGCCGGGCGATTGACCCAGGTCGGGTCTGCCTGGCGCCCGCCGCCCAGGTTGCGCGGAAAGGATCTTGATGAAGTTAGAAATCGGCTCGCGATTGCGGAGCTGCCGCTCGCCAAAGGGCCCCCGACGCTACGCGCGCCGACAAGCAGGGCAATACGGCGCTTTCGCTGGCGCGCGGGCAAGACCATAAGGCCAGGACGACATGATCGAGCTTCTGCAGCGTCATGGGGCGCGGCGAAGCGGGCGGCAACGTCAATCGCCGTTCCGGAGGAGCTTGGAAAGCGCGCAGGCCGCGCCAGTTTGCAAGCCGCGCCGCTTTCAGCGTAAAAATCCCTCCACCATACCTTGAGGAGAGACTCGCCATGGCGCTCACGCTATCTGCAATGCCGGCGCTCGGCGCGCCAGCCCCGGATTTCACGCTCGCCGATGTCGCCACCGGACGCGAGGTTTCGCTGGCGACCTTTGCCGACTGTCCCGCGCTGCTCGTGATGTTTATTTGCCGGCACTGCCCCTACGTCAAGCACATCGAGACCGAGCTGGCCCGGCTGGCCAACGAGTATGTCGCCAAGGGCGTCGGCGTCATTGCCATTAGCTCCAATGACGCCGCGGCCTACCCCGATGACGCGCCGGACTCGCTCAAAGCCATGGCGCGCGAGCTGGGCTTTCAGTTTCCCTATGCCTACGACGAAACGCAGGAGGTCGCCAAGGCTTTTCAAGCGGCCTGCACGCCGGATTTCTTTGTCTATGACCGCGAGCGAAAGCTCGTCTATCGCGGACAGATGGATGACAGCCGTCCCGGCAACGGCCGTCCCGTCACCGGCGATGACCTTCGGCGCGCGCTCGACGCCGCGCTGGCCGGCGAGCCGCCCCTAGCCGACCAAAAGCCGAGCGTTGGCTGCAACATCAAGTGGCGACCGGGCAACGCGCCGGCTTACGCCTAACGCCGCCCATGTTCACCGGACTCATCGAGGAAGTCGGGCGCGTTACACGCCTTGACCGCCGGGCAAGCGGCGGCGTTGTCTGCGTCGCGGCGCAGACCGTCATGGAAGGCGCAAAGCTCGGCGACAGCATCGCTGTCAACGGCGTCTGCCTCACCGTCACGTCGCTGACGGCGAGCGGCTTTACGGCCGACGCCTCCGAAGAAACGCTGCGGGTATCAAACCTGGGCGAGTTGCAACCGGGCGACGGCGTCAACCTGGAGCGCGCCCTGGCCGTTGGCGCGCGGCTGGGCGGCCACATCGTGCAGGGCCACGTGGACGCCGTCGGGCGGTTTCTGGCGCGCCGACCCAGCGGCAACTCGGTCCTGATGCGCTTCGGCTTCCCGCCGGAGATCGGGCGCTATTTGGTTCACAAGGGGAGCGTCGCCGTAGATGGCGTCAGCCTGACCGTGGCGGCGCTGGGCGATGACTGGTTTGAAATTGCCGTCATCCCGACAACGCTTGACTGGACGACGCTGCCCCGGCTCAAGCCCGGCGCGGCCGTCAACTTGGAAGCCGATGTGCTGGCGAAGCACGTTGAGCGATTGCTGCATTACACATCGCCCACAGCGCCCCGGCTGACGGCGGAGCGCCTGCGCGAACTGGGCTACTGACCGTCCGCCGTCCGAGCCGGCTCGCCGATCAGTTCCGCTTCCGTTAGGCTCAGGCTGGCCTGCGCCTCCGGCGACATCAGCGCCACGGTCACATGCGGCCGCCCGATGACGTACTTGCGCAGGTAACGCTGAATGTCCGCCCGCGAGGTCGCGCGCAGCGTCGGGAGGTATCCGCGGAAGTAATCCAGCCCCGTCGAGGCCCACCAGAAACTCAGCGAATGAATATGCTCGCTGACTTTCTCGCGCGAAAACAAATCGTCGGCTTCGAGCAGGATTTTGGCGACGGCAAGCTCTTCGTCAGTGAAGTAGTCCGCGTCGGCGAAGCGCCCGATTTCGGCGTAAACGGCCTTGAGCGCGGCGCGGGCTTTGTCCGGCGTCGTTTGTAAGGTGAGCGTAATCGGCCCGACGTTGCGCTGCGTGAGATATATCAAATCCACGCCCGTCGTCAGCCCGCTGTCCACAAGCGCCCGCTGGAAACGCGAGTTCGGCTGCCGCAGGATGAATGAAAAGACGTCCGCCGCGTAGGTCGCCGCGTCGTCCTTGCCGATTGAAGGCCCGTGCCAGCCGATTTGGAGCGTCACGGTTTGCACCGGCTGGGCGACAACGACGCCTTCGCTCTTCTCCAGCGGCGGATGCTCGACAAGCGGATATTTCTCAAAGGGATCGTCGCCGCGCGGCCAGTCGCCGAAATACTGCGCCACGAGCCGAAACGCTTCTTCGGGCTGTACGTCGCCGGCTACCAGCACCGCCGCGTTGTTCGGGATGTAGTAGCGCCGCTGAATAAGCCGCATCTGGCTGGTCGTGGCGTTGGCGACGGTTTCGCGCGTCCCCAACGGATTTTTGCGGCTCGTGTATTTGGCGAACAGCCGCCGCGTCATTTCCGTCGAAAGGTAGTGGTAGGGGCTGGACTCATTGCGGTCAATCTCGCCCAGCACGACCTCCTTTTCGCGGGCGAACTCTTCCTCGTCAAAGGCTGGATACAACGCGGCATCGCGCATGAAGCGCAGCGCCGTCGGCAGGTGGCGGCTCAGCGTTGTGAAGTGGTAGTTGACCAGCTCGGTCTGCGTCGCGCCGTTATAAATGATGCCCAACTCGCCAATGGCTCGCAGGTATTCTTCCTGATTTTTCACGGCGCGGTTGGCCTTGAAAAACATGTGCTCATAGAGATGCGACAGGCCGTTGAGCTCGGGCGGCTCGGTGTATGACCCGTTCCGACAAGCCAGTTCAATCGTCACCAGCGGCACGGCGTGGTCTTCGTAGACGATGACTTCCAGCCCGTTGGCGAGACGGCGGTTGAAGAGCTGGGCGTATTCGGTCGGCGCGCGCGCGGCGGACGGGCGAACAGGAGCGGGCTTGGGCTTCTGGACGGCCCGGGAGGTCGCGCCCGGCGGCAGGGACCATCCCGGCGCGGGCAGCAGGAGCAAAAGCGACAGGGTAACGAGCCGGAGGCGCATGGCGGAGGCCTGTGATGCGGTGGCATGCCCGGCGCTGTTTCAGCCGGGCCGGGGGTTATCTTGGCGAGCGCGCCCGTCCGCGTCAACGCCGGCTGAAGCGACGTGTCAACCGCATCCAACTCGGCTATAAACACGCTTTCGCGCCCGGGCTTGCGCCGGCCGCACCTTCGCGCTCGCTCGCGGCATTCGCCCGTATGACGCCATCCACGCCGAACGCCTCGCTCGCTCCGCCGCCAACGCAACCGCCGCCGCCGTGGCAACGACTCATCGGCTTTTGCGCGCCCTACTGGGGAAGTTTCGCGCTGGGCGGCCTGTTTATTTTGGCGAGCGCCTACGCCAACCGCCTGTCGCCGCAGGTCATTCGGACGGCCGTGGATGACCTGCGGTCCGACATCACGCAGGAAAAAGTGGCGCGCTACGCGCTGCTGGTCGTCGGCATCGCGGCGGTTCGGGGCCTGTTTTTATTCTGGCAGCGGCGCATTCTTATCAACCGCTCGCGGGACATCGAGTATGACCTGCGCAACGCTTTTTACGCGCACCTGCAACAGCAGCCGCCGGCGTTCTTTCAACGTCAGCGGATTGGCGATCTGATGTCGCGCGCCACGAACGACATTGGGGCCGTCCGCATGCTCATTGGGCCGGCAGCGCTTTACGGTCTCAACACGCTGTTCACCGTGGCGCTGGTTCTGCCGTCCATGGTCGCCATCAATGCCGCGCTTACGTCCTTTGCCCTCATCACCCTGCCGCTGGCGGCCGCGGCGACGAAGTATTTTGGCGCGCGCATCCATGAGCGTTCGGAGCAAATTCAGGAATACTTCGGACTCGTGACGGCCAAGGCGCAGGAAAACTTTTCAAGCACGCGCATTGTGCGCGCCTTCGCGCAGGAAGCCGCTGAGGAAGCCGCCTTTGACGCCATGAACCGCGAGTTTGTCCGGCGCAACCTGCAACTGGTCAAGCTGTCGGCGCTGTTTCGCCCCATCCTGGACATTTTGTTCGGGCTGGGGCCGGCGATTGCGCTGTGGTATGGCGGGCGGCTTGTCCTGCGCGACGAGCTGACGCTGGGGCAGTTTGTGGAGTTCAACCTCTACCTGACGATGCTGGTCTGGCCGATGATTGCGCTGGGGTGGGTCATCAACCTGACGCAGCGCGGCCTAGCAAGCATGGGGCGGCTTTCCAAAATCCTTGACGAAGCGCCGGCCATCCGCGACGCGACGGCCGCCTCGGATTTGCCGCCCATCAAGGGCGACATCGAGCTTCGTCATCTAACCTTCGCCTATCCCGGTCACGACGGCGAGCCGCGACCGCCGGCGCTGCGCGACCTGTCGCTCATGATTCCGCGCGGCGCGACGCTGGCCATCATCGGCCCGACGGGGGCTGGAAAGAGCACGCTGGCGAACCTGCTGCCTCGCTTGCTCGACGCGCCGCCAGGGACGCTCTTGATTGACGGCCGCCCCATCCGCGACTACCCGCTCGATCAACTCCGCGCCGCCATTGGCTACGCGCAGCAGGAAAGCTTTCTCTTCAGCGACACCATCGCCGCTAACATTGCCTTCGGCGTCGAGCAGGCGTCGCCGGAAGCGATCGCGCAGGCAGCCGAGCAGGCCGGTTTGCGCGAGGATGTCGAGCGCTTTCCAAACGGCTTTGAAACCATCGTCGGCGAGCGCGGCATCACGCTGTCCGGCGGGCAAAAGCAGCGGACGGCGCTGGCGCGCGCGCTCTTGCGCAATCCGAAAATTCTGATTCTCGACGACGCGCTGTCGGCGGTGGATACCGACACCGAAGCCCGCATTCTGGAGCATTTGCGCCACGTCAGGCGCGACCGAACCACCATCCTCATCGCCCATCGGATTTCAACCGTCAAGGATGCCGATCATATCGTGTTTCTCGAAGAGGGGCGGATTATCGAGCAGGGGACGCACGCGCAGCTTCTCGCCCTGGGCGGGCGGTACGCGGCGCTGTACGAGCGGCAGAAGCTCGAAGCCGAACTCGCCGCGCTCTGACGAGACCCGGAGAAGACGCGCATGCCGACGCTACCGAAGCTTCCGGCGTCGTTGCTGGTCGGGCTGGGCATTCTCGCCAGTCGGCTGTCAGGACTCGCCCGAAACAAAGTTTTCGCCTACTACTTCGGCGACTCCGACCTGGCCGGCGCCTATCGCGCGGCGCAGCGCATCCCGAACGTTCTGCAAAACTTGCTTGGCGAGGGAGCGCTGTCGGCGTCGTTCATTCCGGCTTATTCGCGCCTGTTGGCCGAAGGCCGCGCGGAAGACGCCGGACGCCTGGCCGGCGCGATTTTCGGGCTGCTCTGCGTGGCGGTCTCGGCGCTAGTCGCGCTGGGCGTGGCGCTTGCGCCCTGGCTGACGCAGGTTATCGCGCCGGGCTTTACGGGCGAAACCTACGCGCTGACCGTTCGGCTGGTCAGGATTTTCTTTCCCGGCATCGGCCTGCTGGTCTTATCGGCCTGGTGCCTGGGCGTCCTCAACAGTCACCGACGGTTTCTGCTGCCCTACGCCGCGCCAACGGCGCTCAACGCGGTCGTCATCGCCACGCTGCTGCTGTTTGGCGGTCGTCCGCTGGAGCAGCTCGTCATCTGGGCGGCGTGGGGCGCGGCGGCTGGAAGCGTCGCGATGTTCGCCATCCAGCTCCCGGCCGCATGGCGCGCGGCTCCGCCGCTGGTCGTCTCGCCGCGTCCGGATTTCGCCCCGACGCGCGAGGTCATTCGCAACTTCTTTCCAGCGCTCGTCAGTCGCGGCGTCGCGCAAATCAGCGGCTACTTGGACAACATCCTGGCCAGCTTGGTTTCACCGAGCGCGGTCGGCATTTTGGGCTACGCGCAGGACGTGTACATGCTGCCGGTCAGCCTCTTCGGCCTGGCGATTTCGGCGGCCGAGTTGCCGGAGCTGGCGAGCGCCACGGGCGAGCGCGAAGCCGTCGCCGCGCAGATGCGCGAGCGACTGGCCCGCGCCGCGCGGCGGATGTCGTTTTTCGTCATCCCCTCCAGCGTGGCGTTTCTAGCGCTGGGCGGCAGCATTGTCGGCGTCCTGTATCGCGGCGGACGCTTTGACGACCGGGCGGCGACGGCGGTCTGGCTAACGCTGGCGGCGGCGACGGCGGGGTTGCGGGCGGCGACGCAGGCGCGGCTGTACGCTTCCGGCTTCTACGCGCTGGGCGACACCCGGACGCCGCTGCGCTATGCGCTCGCGCGGGTGGCGCTGGGCGCGGCGGGCGGGGCGGCGGCGGCGCTTTACGCGCCCGGCTGGCTGGGCCTGCCGCGCCTGTGGGGGGTTGCCGGACTAGCAGCCGCCTCCGGCGCGGCCGCATGGGTTGAGTTTTTCCTGTTGCGCCGGGCGCTTCAGCGCGCCCTGGGGTCAATCACAACCAACGGGCTTGAACTCGCTGGCCTGTGGCTGTGCGCTCTGCTCGCCGCCGCCGGCGCCTGGGCGGCGACGGCGCTGATGGGGGCCAGCTTCATCCAGCCGGGACTGACCCGCTGGCTGGCGGATTTGGGCGGCTTAGCGCTTTACGGCGCGCTCTACCTTGCGGCGACGGCTATCTTGGGCATTACCCCGATTGACCTCCGCGCCGCCGCGCGGCGCTTTCTGTAAGCATGGCGCTTTCTGTAAAGGGCGGCGGCTGGCCGCTTTTTACGCTGCCGAGCGCTGGCTGCCGTTGCAGTCCGGCTTGGGCCGCTCGATTTGCTTGGAAATCGATTTGTTTGGAAAACGGACGAGATGAGCCGCCACGCGGCACCGGGGCCACAGCGGAGGCGGGTTGAGGCAGCCGATCCCAGTGGCGCGCCCCAGCCCGCCTTCCCGCCTTTGACTCTTCGGGTGACTCTTCGGGCGGCCCCTGACTGGCAAGCCAGTCGGACAAGGCGGCGTCCGCGTCCAGAGTCCCCGTCCAGAAACGCTCCGCGGAGCGTTGGGCATCGGCGTCCTGTCTTGCCCTCCCGGACCAACGCTCATTTTTCGCTCGTCGCCTGAAAGAAGCCTGAAAGAAATCAAAAGTTGAAGTAGCCCCGGCCAATGTGAGCCTTGTACGCCGTAGCCGCCCAGTCGGGCGCCCGCTTGACGGAAGGTAGCGAGCCTATTTCTTTCCCGTTTCTTTCCCGCTTTTCGCGGCGGCGGCGCGTTGACAGGTCGCGTTGACAAGCTGAGGTCGCCGCGGACCGCGACCCTAAGCGCGTTAGTTATTCGCGCTGGGAATCCGGCATTGGGGAATCCGGCATTGGGGAATCCGGCATTGGGCCGGCGCAGAGGCGCTGGTGACGCTCCCGCGCTTCCGCGCAACTGCGCGGGTATTGCCCCCGCCCCAGCGCGACCTCCTCAATCGCCGCCCGCATCTGATGCGCGCAAGCGTTGGGGCTAACTTGCCCAACGCCGGTGCCCAAGCCCGGAAACGCTACCGACTGAACGGCCGCAGCCACCGGCTCGCCCGCCAACGCGCCGGCTGGCATAACGCCATGCTTGATGAGCAGCAGGACCGCGCGCGCCGCGAGGTAAACGTTCACGGTGTCGCCCAGCGCCATCGGCACGCGCATGGTTGGGGCCGCGATCAGGTAGGGAGAGCGCGGATGCCCGGTCTCGACGATTTCCGCCGTCCCCACCAGCAGCTCGCCGTGGTGGCGGGCGCGAATCAGCGCCTGAAGTCGCGCCTGCGTTTCCCAGCCGAAGCGACGGGCGTAGAGATAATCAAGGCCGCCGTCCATGAACCCGAAGCTGTTGGACGGGCTGACAACCGCGTCAACCGCCAAGTCAAGGATCGAGCCGCGATAAATCGATACGCCGGGCAGGTCGCCGCAGCGCCGCTCCCAGGCGTCGGCTAAGTCATCGTCAATGGCAGCGAGAATAATCCACGCGTCCAAGCCGCCGCGCCTCCTGACCCCCGCAGGATAGTTTCGCCCGCCGCCTGCCACAAGCTGACGGGCATCCGGCGGCTTTGCGCCAAAACGCTTTTCGTCCGCGGGCGAGCTATGAAAACTTGCGCCGGCTTTGCTCGCGGAAGCGACTTGCCATTCGCCCCGTACCCCTCAGCACGCCTGACAACACGCGCCATGTCCAACCTTGCCATCGCCCGCTCCGTGACGTTGCAACCCATCGCGGCCGTCGCTGAACGCCTCGGCGTCGCGACTGACGAGCTTGAACCCTACGGCCGCTATGCCGCCAAGCTGCCGCTGCGCTTCGGCGCTCCCGACGCCCCGCGCCGCGGCAAGCTGATCCTGGTTTCCGCCATCACGCCGACGCCGGCCGGCGAAGGCAAAACGACGGTCACGATTGGCCTTACGGATGCCCTCAACCGGATTGGGCGCCGAGCGGTCGCCGTCCTGCGCGAGCCGTCGCTGGGCCCGGTCTTTGGTCTGAAAGGCGGCGCGACCGGCGGCGGATGGTCGCAAGTCGCTCCGATGGACGCCATCAACCTCCACTTCACGGGCGATTTCGCCGCCGTGACGGCCGCGCACAACCTCCTTGCCGTCATTGTGGATAACGATCTTCACCAGCGCCCCCAGGCCCGCGGGCTTGACGCGACGAGCGTTCGCTGGAAGCGCGTCCTGGATGTCAACGACCGCGCCCTGCGGCAGATCGTGGTCGGGCTGGGCGGCAAGGTCAACGGCGTCCCCCGCGAAACTGGCTTTGACATTACGGCCGCTTCGGAAGTCATGGCGGCAATGTGCTTGTGCGACTCGCTGTCTCATCTCAAAGAAAAGCTCGGCGGCGTTTTTGTCGGACGGACGCGGGACAAGCAGCCCCTCTATGCCCGCGATTTCAAAGCCCACGGCGCGATGGTCGCCTTGCTCAAGGACGCCATCAGGCCCAACTTGGCCCAGACGCTCGAAGGCAGCCCGGCCATCATTCACCTCGGGCCGTTTGCCAACCTCGCGCAGGGAACAAACTCCATCCTGGCAACGCGCGCGGGGCTGAGCTTGAGCGAGTACGCGGTGACGGAAGCCGGCTTCGGCTTCGACTTGGGCGGGGAAAAGTTTTTCCACATCAAGTGCCGAGCGGCCGGGCTGTCGCCGGCGATTGTCGTCCTGGTGGCGACGGCGCGCGGCTTGAAATACCAAGGCGGCCTCGCGCTCGAAGCGTTGAGCGCGCCCGATATGGCAGCGCTTGAGCGCGGCTTTGGCAATCTGGAAAAACATCTCGAAAACGCGCGAGCGTTCGGGGTTGAGCCAGTCGTCGCCATCAATCGCTTCACGAGCGATACGGCTGAAGAGCTGACCTGGATTCAGGAACGCTGCGCGGCGATGGGCGTCGCGGCGGCCGTCTCTGAAGCCTGGGCGAAGGGTGGCGCGGGCGCGGAGGCGCTGGCCTATGAAGTCGTCGCGGCCGTTGAGCGCGCGACGGGCGACTGGCAGCCGCTCTACAGCCTGGACGACCCCATTGAGCGCAAGATTGAAATCGTGGCGACGCGGGTCTATGGCGCCGGCGACGCGCGATTTTTGCCCAAAGCCCAAGCCGACCTGCGCTTGATTGCCGAGCTGGGCTTGACGCGCTTGCCCATCTGCATCGCCAAGACGCAGAAGTCATTTTCGGATGATCCGAAACAGCTTGGACGCCCGACCGGATTCACGCTGACCATCCGGGAAATCGAAATCGCCGCCGGCGCGGGCTTCGTCATCCCGATTGCGGGCGACTTGGCTCGCATGCCGGGCCTGCCGCTCGCGCCGGCCTCCGAGCGGATTGACATTGACGACGAAGGCAACATCACGGGCCTGTCATAAGCGTCTCATCAGCGCGCCGCCCACGCCTGCAACGCCAAACAAGCCAAAAATAGCCAAAAAGCGCGGATGTGATACGGATTCGATAGCTCGGCAGCGCGCTTACCGGGGCAGCTTTTGGCCGTGAAAGCGCCCTTATTGCGGGGACAGCGGTTGATCCACAACCGGCAGGACGCGAAACGCCAGCGTAGCAGGGGAGCCTGTGATTGTCGCGCGCGCCGCCGGCAGGCTCGAAATCCGGCGTGACATCTGGCGCCCAGCCGAAACTTGGCGGCTCGCCTTCCGCGTCCATCCCCGCTCGCATCCCCGCTCGCCGCTGCCGCCGCGCTCCACGCGCTTGACGCTGTAACTGAACCGGGGGTCGCGACCTAGGCGCGTAAAGCGCGCTAGAGGTCAGGCCCCGGCGACGCTCCCTAGCCCGAAATCACGCTTGCCCAAGCTCAGGTAGCCACAGAACGAACTTCCGCAACAGAACGATCTGCCCGGGCTGAAGGCCGACCTCAAACGGATCGCAAGCTGACGCCGCCTCAAGGCAACGGGTGCATAGGTCGTTTAACTGGCGGCGAACATCCATTTCGATATGCAGCAGCGTTTCGTGCAAGTCTGGGTCGCTCACCGCTTGGCTTAGCGGCTGATTGTCCTCGGCCGCGACGATGAGTCGCTCGCCGCTTGAAAAGAGCGACTCCAGGCGGGTGATCGAGGAAAAAAACTCCTGCCGCCGGTCGTTGAGGATTTCATTGAGCTTGGCTTCCGGCAGATGCTTGCCAAGCCCTTTTCGCTCAGCCGCCGCTTGCACTTGCAAAAGCTTCAGATTGACGCGCGCCGTGAGCGCCGCCAGCTCGTCCTCGATGGCATCGGCGGCCGATTCCGCCAGCCGCCCGACAAAGCTTTCCCGCGTTTCCCCAACCTCGGAAAACGCGTCGAACTGCTTGTTAAACCACAGCCGAAGCTTTTCGCGCCGCGACAGCCAGGCAACCAGCTCATCCGCGTGCCGGGATAGCGCGCCTTCGTCAAGCAGATACCCTTGGAGGCGATGCGGCAACTCGCGCGGCGGAGACTTCCACAACTGCGCGTCCGTCAAGCCGGCGGGATCAAGCGGCGGCGCTTCCCAATCCGGGCTGCCCTCGCCGCGCGGCGCCCAAGCCAGAAAGCGGCGCTCGTCGGTGTGCTTGATTCGCGCCCGCAAGCTGTGAAACTTCAGACTGCACTCAACCAGCCACGCCGGACGATAGGCGCTGGCCGCTTCTGGCACCGGCGCGAGCCAGTACTGTGACACATTTAGCGATGGTGGCAAGGCAGTTGTCATAGCGGCAAGCGGTCGTCCGGCAAGCGTTCCAGGAGAGCGAGGGGGGGCTACATGCGCTCCGGGGCGTCAATGCCGAGGACGTTCAGCGCCGCCCGCAGCCGGCTTTCGACCAAGCTCGCCAGCGTTATCAAAAACGCCCGCCGGACATTGTCTGATTCGTGTCGGATGTTGTGCCGATTGTAAAACGCGCTGAACGCTTGCGCGAGTTGGAAGGCGTACTTTGCCACCACTGACGGCTCCAGCGTCTCCCGCGCTTCCGCTAGCGCCGCGTCGTAGCGCAGCGCCAGCGCCGCCAGCGCCCAAAACTCATTGGCGCTCTGGCCATCGTCCCGAAGCCAGGCTTCGAGTTGCGCAAGGTGGTCGCGCAACGCGGCGGCCGGGGCGGGAAAGTCCAGCCCGGCCGCGCGGAGCTTGCGGCGAATGCTCGCCATGCGCACCAGCGAGTAGAGCAAATACACGCCGGTCTCCCCCTGTTCAGCCAGGGCGTCGGCAAAGTCGAAGGCGATGAGGGTCGTTCGCGCAAACTTGAGCAAAAAGTAGCGGATGGCCGCGACCGCGACCTTGCGGGCGATGTCCCGCCGCTCGACTTCTGGCAGGGCGGACTGGCTCGCCTCGACATGCGCCAGCGCCTTCCCTTCCAGACGGTCAAGCAAATCATCCGCCTTGACGCCCAGCCCTTTCCGCCCGCTCATCGAGACAAATGGTCGCCTCCGGTCTTCCTCCGAAAGCGTAAAGCCCAGCTCAAGGCAACTGGCCGGCGTCAGAGCCACTTTTTCGTAGGCGATATGGGCGCTCGCGGCAATGCTGTCCTGGGCGCTCGGCGGCGCGACGGCGAGCGCCCCGCGCTTGACGAACGCCTGCGCGTAGCTCTGGCCCGCGTCAATGACGTTCAAGTAGGCCGCGCCATGACCGAACTGCGCGCGGGGCGAGTCCGCTTCGGAAGCCGTCGCGCCGCCCATCCAGGCGATGTGACCGTCCGGATAGCGGTAAAACGCCCGGTAGTGGAAATCGCGGTCAAGCAAGCCGAGCTTCCACAGGTGATAGGCGATGTCCTTGCCGGTGTAGTTCACCGTGCCATTTGAACGAACCAGAATTTTGTCGGCGTCGTGCTCATCGTCGGCTGTCGCGGCCGCTTCCGGATCGGCGCGCATCACCCAGCAGCCGGCCCGCCGACCTTCGGTTTCATAGACAATGGCGCCGGCCGCCTTGAGGCGCTCGAAGGCGTCGGCCCAAAAGTTCAGTTGCAAAATGGCGCTTTCGCAGGGCAACGCGTCGTACTGAATGCCTAGCCGCTGCATAGTGGCGAGGTGGCACCGCGCGATGCGCTCGGCGATGTGTTCGGCCAGCGCCGCCAACTCGCCCTCGCGCCGCTCGATGGCATGGAGGGTCTCAGCCCGCAGGCGCAGGCGCGATTCGTCCTCGGCATACCACGCGCCGACCCGGGCGTAGAGGTCCCAGCAAGCGTCGTCGAACTTGCCGGTCATCGCCTCCACGTCAGCCAGCGACTTGCCTTCAATATAAACAAACCCCACGACGACATCCGCCACCTGCGCGCCAGTGTCGTCAATGTAGTTGTGGACCTCCACCGTCTCGCCCGCGGCGCGCAGGATGCGAACCAGCGCGTCGCCAAGGGCGGCGTTGCGCAGGTGTCCGATGTGGGCGGACTTGTTGGGGTTGACGCTCGTGTGCTCGACGATGACCTTGCCGCCGAAGCGGGGCGCGAGCGCCGCCGCCGGCGCGTCGAGCGCCCGCAGAAGCGTCTCTGGCCGTCGCAAAAACAGATTCACGTAACCCGCGCCAGCGACTTCGATACGATCGAAGTCCCTGAGCTCGGCGCGCAACGCCTCGGCGAGCGCCAGCGCGATATCGCGCGGCGAGCGCTTTTCGCCAGTCGCCGCCTTAAGCCGCTTGGCAATTTCAAAAGCCGCCGGCGTCGCCAGATCGCCCAGAGCGACGTTGGGCGGGAACTCAACCGCCACGTCCGCGAGAACGATCCCGAACTGCCGCTCAACCGCAGCTTGGATCGCGGCTCGGACGCTTTCTCTCAAAGGGTGGAACATAATCCTTTAGACGTGTCTCGCGCAGTATCTAGGCTGTAACGCTAGCACTCCAGCTAGTGGTCGGCGCAAGCCGCCAGCGTCTCGACCCGGCGTCTCGACGAAGCGGCGTTTGGCCTGTAACGTTTGCTCGTCAACCGCATCTTGAAATAACCAGGAAGGCTTGACATGACCGCTCGGCTGCTTTTTCCAATCCTTGCGACCTTCGCGCTCCTTGGCTTTGCCAATGGCTTTGCCGATTCGGCGACAGCGCAACAGCGCCGACCAGCGCGCCCGGCAACCCGTCCGGCGACAACGCCGCAGCCGCCACAGCCGGCAACGCCCAAGCCAAGCCGCGCCGCCACGCTTTCGATTGAGGAGCTCAAGGCCACCCGCGCCGTCATCGAGTCGGCGGCCGGCAACATCACGCTGGAGTTTTTTCCCGAAATCGCCCCGAACCACACGCGAAACTTTCTTCGCCTAGCGGAACAGGGCTACTTCGACGGGACGGAATTCAACCGCATCGTGAAAGGCTTTGTCATCCAGGGCGGCGACCCGGCCAAGTGGCCGGCGAATAGCCCGAATCGCAAGACGCTCTTTGACACGTCGCCGCTCAAGGCGGAATTCAACGATACGCCCCACGACCGGGGCATTCTTTCCATGGCGCATGGCCGCGACCCGGACAGCGCGACCACGCACTACTTTATTTGCCTGCGCCGCGCCGAATCGCTGGATGGCAAATACACGGCCTTTGGGCGCGTCGTCGAGGGTCTCGACGTCGTGGACAAAATCGCTGCCACGCCGCTTGAGCCAGGCACCGAAGACAAGCCCGCCGAGCGCGTCGAAGTGCGAACGATTCGGGTCATTTATCCTCCAAAATAAGCGATTCGCCCGGCGCCCAGCCATAAACCGCCATATCGAGCGTGCCGTCGGCCCGGAAGACGACCCCCTCGCTCTCCAGCCGCGCCCGTTGCGCGTCCGCCAGATGAAGCGATAGCTTGCCGGCGCTAATCCCGCCGCGCGCATTGACGACCCGATGCCACGGCACGGGCCAGGCGGCCCGCGCGCAGGCTTGAAGCGCCCAGCCGACGCCCTGCGCCGACAGGCGCTCATCTATGAGCCGCGAAATTTGGCCATAGCTCATCACGCGCCCGGGCGGAATGCGTCTGACCCAGGCATAGACGGCCTCAAACGGCGGGATGACTTTTTCTGAAGCTGGAAGCTGTTTCATGACGCGCTCCGACCTGCCGATAGATTTGCGCAGCGACACCGTGACGCGCCCCTCGCCTGCCATGCGCGAGGCTATGTATCGCGCCGAAGTCGGCGATGACGTGTACTTCGAAGACCCGACGATCAACGCGCTTCAGGAGCGCGCCGCCGAGCTGCTCGGCTTCGAGGCCGCATTGTGGACGCCGACCGGGACGATGGGCAACCAAATTTGCATCCGGCTGCATGCCCCGCCGGGCAGCGAAGTCATCGTCGAAAGCCGCGCTCACATTTACGAGTGGGAGCTTGGCGCGCTGGCCGCGCTGTCGGGGCTGGTTCCGCGCTTGGTCGCCGCGGAGCGCGGACACCCAACCTGGAGCGCTATCGCCGCCGCCATTCAGCCCACTGCGTACTACCGCGCTCAAACGGCGCTCATTTGCCTTGAAAACACCCACAACATGCACGGCGGCACGGTCGCCGATCAATCCGAAACAGCCGTCATTTTGCGCGAGGCCGCGGCCCGCGGGCTGCCCGTCCACCTGGACGGCGCGCGGCTGTTCAATGCGGCGGTTGCGCTGGGCCGTCCGGTGGCGGAACTCGCGCGCGGCTTTTCGAGCGTGATGACGTGCCTGTCAAAAGGGCTTGGCGCGCCGGCAGGCTCCATCATCGCCGGCTCGCGGTCCTTTATCGAGCGGGCGCGCGCCACGCGCAAGATGTTTGGCGGCGGCATGCGGCAGGTCGGCGTTTTGGCCGCGGCCGGACTCGTGGCGCTCGATGAGGGGCCGGCGCAGCTTGCCGCCGACCATGCCAACGCCAAGGCGTTGGCCGCCGCGCTCGCTTCCCTTCCCGGCTGGCGCGTTGACCTGAGCCGAGTCGAAACGAACATCGTGATTGGCAATGTCGCTGAAACTGGCTTTTCCGCGCCCGACCTTTGCCACCGTTTCAAATCGGTTGGCGTGTTGGCCGGCGCCGTGAGCGACGCGGAGATCCGCTTCGTGACACACCGTGACGCGCCCCGCGCCGCCTGCCAGGAAGCCGCGGAGCGAATTCGCCGCCTATTAGAGCGTTAGAGAACTTTCCGTGAAAGCGCAGCGATTGTCGCTGTAGCGTGCCGCTGCGCCCCCCGATGGATGGCCACGGGCGCCCTGCTCGTCGCTCGTCAGCCCGGACCGCAGCCCGCGGTCGCGCTCGGCCCGCCCAACCCGCGTCCGCAGCTTCTCCCCCTTGCAGCCGATCTTCCCGGCCCCCGACGTGATCGCCGCCCGCTGGGAGCTGCGCTCGCCCTGGCGTCCAGGACCATCCGCACCGCCCGCTCACGCGCCTCGTCATGACTCCATCCTCTCAAGGCTTGGAGCCTCCGGGAAAGGCGGGGCGATTCAGGGCAAGACGACCAGCCTCGTTGCTGGGCGTTCAGGCAAACGTAGTAGCGATACCGCTTGCCGTCGTTGTCCTTGGCCGTGTAGGCATGCGCCACCCCAGTGCCGCAGGGAGCGCAGTAGAGAATCCCCTTCAGGAGGGCTCCGTACTTGTTGCGCGCCTCCTTGCCGCCGGTGGCGCCGTTCCGCCAGAGAGCATCCTGCACCCGCTGCCAGAATCGATGTCGACGATCTCCTTGTGTTCGCCGTTGTAAAGGCGCCTTTGTAGTCGTCTTGCCGGCGCAGATCACGTTGGTCAGGAGACGGAAGAGGCTGCTCTTGGTGAAAGGCTTTTCGCCGCGCTCCTGACCCTTCTTGGTGGTCCACCGCTGGCTCTTCCAGCCGCGCCGTTCGATTTCCTAAACGACAGGGATCAAGGCTTTGTGATCCAGGTAGAGCTGGCACATCCCCCGGACCTGTACGGATTCGCCCTCGTTGACGATCAGCCTTTCGCCTTTCGGGTCCACGTCATACCCGAGAACCGGCATCCCGCCGACCCGCTTGCCCTTGCGCCGCGCGGCGGACATCTTGTCGCGGGCGCGCTCCGAGATGATCTCCCGCTCGAACTGGGCAAAGGATAAAACGATGTTCAAAGCGAGCCGCCTCATAGAGCTGGTCGTATTGAACTGCTGGGTGACCGAGACGAAGCTCACGGCGCGCTTGTCGAAAAGCTCCATCATGCGGGCGAAGTCCGGGAGAGACCGGCTCAGCCGGTCGACCTTGTAAACCACCACGCAGTCGATGTCGCCCGACTCGATGCCGGCGAAGAGTCGCTTGAGGGCGGGCCGCTCCAAGTCGCCACCGGTGAAACCGCCGTCGTCGAAACGATCCGGGATGCACACCCGCCCCTCGTGTCGTTGGCTCGCGATATAGGCTCCTGCGGATTCCCGCTCGGCGTCGAGGCTGTTGAACTCCTGTTCCAGCCCCTCGTCTGTGGACTTGCATGTCTAGATGGCGCATCCGCTCATTCGTTCCTCCGCTCCTCCTCTCGGGTTTGTGGCTCCTGCCCTTGGCCGCGGCATCGGCGATACCCAAGAAGAGGAACCCGTTCCACTTGCTCCCGGCGACCTCCTGGGCGATGGCTGAGCGAGACCTGTACCGTCGGCCGTCGAAATCGAACCCGTTGTCGAGCGCCTTGACCACCAGGTCGCGGCCCTTGGAACTCGCGGGCGAGCAGAGTTCCGGGCAGCGGCAGCCTCGGGTCGCGCGACGGGGATAGGCGGCTGGTCGCCGTTCTCGCTTTGACCTCAGCGGATCCCTGAGGCGACCGGATCAGGCGGAGACTGCGCTCTCAGGTCACAGCGTCACTGGCCAGTTCCTCGGCCCTGCGCCGGGCCCGATCCAAAAGGTCGCCTTCTGCCAGGGACTAGATACGCCAGGCGATTCGCTTGCGAAGAAACCCCTTGTGGCAGGAGCGGGTCTCTTCCCCAAAGCCTCAAGGCGCTTGTCCCGGAGTTCTCCGACGGTCATCCGGGAGCGCCCCTGGACCTCTTGCTACGTTGTCGCTTCCAGCCGAAACCTCCTTGGTTCATGGGCTTCACCCGGCGGGCGGCTCGTCCGCACCGCAATCTCAGGGCGTTAACTCGTGAATGAATGAAGGCTTCGGTGGCCCGGAATATCAGGGCGTTTCTCCGTAAACGCTTCAGCTTCCTCAACTTGCGCCACATGCTCGGCCTCGCTGCCGGAATCTGGGGCGATTCGGCGTCCGTTTCGATGGCGCAGGTAACCCCGGGCAAGGATCGTAGCGATCTCCGGTATCACCTCGTCGAGAAAGATTGGGACGCGCTCGTTGGCCGGCATCCGGTCCTCCTTTTGCGGGAGGCCGCGGAAGGTTTCCGTCACGGATGCCGCGGGACTGGATAGGCCGGTCATCGAGAAGGCCGTTGGAGCCCGTTCAACACCCCCTGAAGGCGATGTCGCCGGCACCCGCAACGATCTCCGATCTCGCGGCTGTTTCCGCTGTCTGGTGAGAGGACATTTCGGTGAGCGCCCGCAAGGTAAATGTGCAGGCGGGCGCAAGCCGGCCTGGGCGCGCCGGAAACGACGAGACCCCGAGGGGATCGCCCCACGGGGTCTTCTCGTTACACAAGAACCGCTGAAATCGGCGGATTGAATTTTGGCTCCTCAGGTAGGACTCGAACCTACAACCCTTCGGTTAACAGCCGAATGCTCTGCCATTGAGCTACTGAGGAATAGAAGTCCGACTTTGTACCGACCTCGGCGCGGCTTGTCAATGGCTTTTCTTCACGACTCGCCAAAGAGCGGCGTCTGCGCCGTTTCAGCGCGCGCGCGCGGCGCGACGCCCAAATGCGCGTAGGCCGCGCTGGTCGCCACTCGCCCGCGCGGCGTCCGGTTGAGGAAGCCAATCTGAATGAGATATGGCTCGTAGATTTCCTCGATGGCGTCTTTTTCCTCGTTGATGGCCGCCGAGATCGTCCCCAAGCCCACGGGGCCGCCGTCAAACTTCTCGATAATCGTCAGCAAGAGCTTCCGATCCACTTCATCGAGACCGAACTTATCCACCTCCAGCCGGTCGAGCGCCTCGGCGGCGACGGCGGCCGTGATGCGCCCGTCGTAAATGATTTCAGCAATATCGCGGACTCGGCGCAGCAGGCGGTTGGCAATGCGCGGCGTTCCGCGCGCCCGGCGGGCAATTTCAGCCGCGCCCGCCTCGTCAATCGGCGTGTCAAGAATCCGGGATGAGCGCTCGACAATCTGCTGCAAGTGCTCCGGCGTATAGAAGTCGAGATGCAGGTTGATGCCGAAGCGCCCCCGCAGCGGAGCCGTGATGAGTCCGGCGCGCGTGGTCGCGCCAACCAGCGTAAAGCGCGGCAGATCGAGCTTGATCGAGCGCGCCGACGGACCCTGCCCAATGACGATGTCAAGCTGGAAATCCTCCATCGCCGGATAGAGGATTTCCTCAATGGCCGGGGATAGGCGGTGAATCTCGTCAATGAATAGAACGTCGCGCTCCTGAAGGTTGGTCAGCAGCGCGGCTAGGTCGCCCGCCTTTTCAATCACCGGGCCGGCTGTGGACTTAATCTCGACGCCCATTTCGTTGGCGACAATCATCGCCAGCGTTGTCTTGCCAAGGCCCGGTGGCCCGCACAGCAGCAGGTGATCCAGCGGCTCGCCGCGCCGCCGCGCCGCCTGCATGAAAACGCCTAGATTGTCAGTGGCGCGGGTCTGCCCCACATAGTCGCGCAGCCGGCGCGGGCGCAGCGAAGACTCGATGTGGCGGTCTTCGCCGTCCGTTTCGCCTGCGACAAGCCGCCGCGCTACGCTCTGATCGGCATCCTGCATGCGGGTCTATTTGCGAGAGGCGTCGCCCTCCCCGGCGGCCGCGTCGCGTCAGCGCCCGGCGCGCTAGTTCTTGAAGCTGTCCGCCGGACGCGCTAGCGGCGCGGTCAGCCGGCGCGCGCTTTCCGCTAGCGCGCGCGCCCGCGGAATCTCGGCCATGGCGCGCTTGACCACAGCCTCTTCGCGAATAACGACTTCCTGCGCGATGTCAAAGCCATAGGCCGCCGTCAACGCTTCGCGCCGGAGTTGCTGCCGCAAAAAGGCGTCGTTGCCCGCCAGGGCGCTCGGCGACAGGCCAAAGTCTTGCAAGCGACTTAGGGCAAAGGCCTTGAACGCCGCAAACAGCTTTTCTGTCACCGGATAGTCGGTATCTTGCAGCGTATGGCTGAAATCCACGTCGCGCGGCGCGCGGTAGTCAGCCAGCCCGTCCACCTGCCCGTTAACCAGCAGGCGGGTAAACAAAAAGGTCAGGCTCGCGAGTTGCGCCTGCGCCAAGGTGTAGGTCTCTCCCTTGACCTCAATATCCGGGGTGATCCCCAGGCCGCCGTAAACCGTTCGCTTGCCGTCGGTCAGGTATTGGGTCAATCCACCCTTGCCCGCGGCGTCCGCCCCCGAGCGGCGGCGCTGGTAGTCATAAAGCGAAACGTTGTCGTAGCGCCGCTGAATAAGTCGCCCCGTCGGCGTGTAGTACTTCGCGGAAGTCAGCGTCAGCCCGTAGCCGTCCGGCAAGCGGTAGGGGGTTTGCACCAACCCCTTGCCAAAGGTCGTCTCGCCCACCAACAGGGCACGGTCGTGATCCTGAAGCGCGCCGGCCAAGATTTCCGCCGCGCTGGCGCTCCCGCCGTTGATCAGGACGACGAGCGGAATATCCTCCGGGCTGGAGCTGTTGGCAGTAAGAGCGTTTTCATACGTCGCGCCGCGCGGCGTCCGACCGCGAATGCTGACGATTTTTTGCCCGCGCTGAAGAAAAAGCTCAGCAATGGCGCGCGCAGCGTCCACCAATCCGCCCGGGTTGTCGCGCTGGTCAAGAATGATCGCCTTAGCCCCGCGCGCCTTGAGCTGGCGCACCGCCGCCGCGACCTCTTCGCCGCTTGCTTGGGCAAAGCCGCGCCGAAACGCCAGATACCCAATGTCTGGCGTCAGCATGAAGACATTCGACACGGAAGGCTGTCCGACGGAATCGCGGACAATCCGCACCGTGATGGGCGCCGGCTCGCCCGGACGGCTGACCGTCACCGTGACGGCCGTGCTGCGCAAGCCGCGCAGCCGCGACCGCACCTTCGATACATCCCAGCCTTCGGCGGATTCGCCGTCCACCGCGATGATCTCGTCGCCGTAGCGCAATCCGGCGCGGTAGGCCGGCGTGTCGGCGATTGGCGACCAGATGTAAACCTTGCTGCCGTGCTGGGCAATGAGCGAGCCGATGCCGGAGTAGTTGGCTTGCTGCTGGCTGCGGAATTCGTTGAACTCTTCGCGAGTGAAAAAGTTTGAGTGCGGATCAAGCATCCGCAGCATGCCCGTGGCGGCGGCGTCGCAAAGGCGTTCATGGTCAAGCGGGCCGGCATAGCGCTCCTCGACCAGCGTCAGCGCCTCAATGTAGGACGTCGTCACTTCCTTACCCTTCCAGGCGTCGCCGCTCGCCGCCTCCGGGCCTAAGCCAAACTCAACTTCCTGAGCCTGTACCGCTCCGCGTCCGGCGTCGCCAACCAGAGCCGGAACGCCTGTGAGCCAGGCCGCGCAAGCTAAACTAAAAACGCCTACCGCTAAGCGCGATGGGGTGCGAGTGAAAGACTTCATAGCCGGATAACCAAAGGCAAAGCGTCATGTTGTTGAGGAAGCGACCCAAACCGAACGGCGAGCCGTGGAGCGAAACGACTGGCGCATTGTTGGATGTTACCGGCCCGGGGTCAAGCCCCGGCGGATAAAGCGGCGCGGATCAAGCGACTCGCCGGCGGATTGAAAAGCCGCCGCCGCGCGCTATAGTCACGCCTTATCCCGCGCGCCAAGGCAGGACAGCGTTCGCTTATGCAAGCATGCGTCATCACGCTCGGTTGTCAGATGAATGAGTACGACACGCACGCCATCCAGTCGCAGTTGGCCGGGATTGGCTACTCGTTTGTGGACGACATTTACGACGCCGATCTCGTTTTGGTCAACACCTGCGCCGTGCGCGGCAAGCCGGTTGAGAAAGCCCGCTCGATCCTGGGCGCGCTGCGCAAAGAAAAAAAGCGCCGCTCAGTCACGGTCGGTCTCATGGGCTGCTTGGCGCAGTTGCCCGAAGGGCAGGCGATGGGCGCGAAGTTCGGCGTGGACCTCATGCTTGGTCCTGGCGCGCTGACCGACCTCATTCCGGCGCTCCGGCAGAGCGGCTTCAAGAGTTTCGCTTTCAAGGACGACTTGCGCGATTACGCGCCGCCGCCCCCGAAAGGCGCGCTGTCCGCCCACATTGCGATCACGCGCGGCTGCAATCACAAGTGCACCTACTGTATCGTCCCGACGACGCGGGGGCCCGAAGTGTCGCGTCCGGCGGCCGACATCCTGCGCGAGGCGGAAGCCCTGCGCGACGCCGGCGTCGCGGAAGTCAGCCTGCTGGGGCAAAACGTCAATAGCTACGGGCTGGAGCCGGGATTAGGTCCGCGCCGTAAGCGGTTGCCTGGCTTCCCTTCGTTCGCTGAGTTGCTGCGGATGGTCGGTCAAGTGGGCATCCCGCGCGTTCGCTTCATCACGAGCCACCCTATCAACTTTACCGACGACATCATCGCGGCGATCGCCGAAACGCCGGCGGTGTGCCGATACGTTCACCTGCCGGTACAGTCCGGCTCGAACCGCACCTTGCGGCGGATGGCGCGCGAGTACACGCGGGAGTACTACCTAGAGCGCGTCGCCGCCATTCGCGCCCAGCTTCCCGACGCCACCCTTTCCACGGACATCATCTGCGGCTTTCCGGGCGAGACGGAAGCGGATTTTGAGGAGACGCTGACGCTTTATGACGCCGCGCGGTTCGACATGGCGTTTATGTTCGTTTACTCCGAGCGCGAGGGAACGCCGGCGGCCGCCCATTTTGACGACATTCCGCAGGCGACCAAGGTTGGGCGGCTGATGCGGCTGATCGAGCGCCAGAAACACTGGAGTTGGCATAATTACCGGCAGTGGGTCGGGCGAACGGTGGAAGCGCTCGTCAAGGGCCCGGCGCGCGAGGGGGAACTCATGCAGGGCCATACGCGCGGCAATCATGCCGTGGTCATGCCGCGCGCCGTCGCGCCAAAGCCGGGCCTCTACACGGCGCGTATCGCCCACGCGACGCCGCATATGCTCTATGCCGAGGGCGCGGCGCTGCCCGAAGACCGGACGATCCCCACCGCCGCCTGAGCGCGGCCGCCAGGCGAGAATGGACGCGCGATGACGACCATGACCGAAGAAGAGCTCGCCAGGTTACATGCGGAAGTTGCGCAGGCGCTCGGCGATCGCGCGCTGCCGGCGCTGTACGAACAACTCGCGCTCAGCCAGCGCACCCGACGCTTTGAACTCTTTAGCGCGCCCTGCCTGCGGCGTCCCGCCGTGCGTATTCAGCACACCTTGCTCGGCATCGAGTTGAAAGTCGGACGGCGGCGACTCAGTTGCCCGGATTTGGCGACGGCCCGTTATTTAGCCGTGTTTGCGCGGCTGGGCGTTGCGGCAGTGGCCGTACCCTACGACATTTCACAGCTTCCGCGCATTGCCGACGAGCTTGAAACCGCTTGGCAGCAGTTTCTGCTCACGGTTGAGAATCGACTTCGCTCGCGCCGCCCGCGCGAGCAGTCCTGGGCGCGAAACCGCTTGCTCGACCTTGCCCGCCGGTCTATCGAGGCGATGGGGGCCGGCGCGGCGCGGCCGACCTTTCTCCAAACCACGCGCCAACGGCCCTTGCTGGGACAGGCTCGCCAATGACCACGCCGCGCACGCCGCCGCAGGGAATGTCGAGAAAGGCGTGGAAGCCGCGCGCGGCGCCCCTGACGCTCTGGGCGGCCAGCCTCGCCGTGGCGGTGTACGCGAACACGCTCGGCAATGACTTCGCCTATGACGACATCCCGCTAATTGTCAACAATCCAGCTGTGCATCAGGCGGATTGGCGGGCGATCTGGCTGCGGGGTTACTGGAGCCACATCAGCGGCGGCGGCGGCAACTATCGGCCGCTGACAGTCACGACCTTTGCGCTGGACTACCAACTGTGGGGTCTGCGTCCGCTCGGCTACCATCTGACCAACGTCCTGTTGCATGCCGCCAATGTTGGCTGGCTCTCGGTTTTGCTGCGGCGTTATCGCCTGTCGGCGGCGCTGACCGGCTTGGCGGCGCTGTTGTTCGCCGCGCATCCGGTACATACGGAGGCCGTCGCCAACATTGTCGGACGGGCGGAGTTGTTAGGAATGTTTTTCGGCGGGATGATGTGGTGGGCATGGCTAAACGGCAAGCGCGGCGGCTGGACGTGGCGCGGCGGCGCGGCGGCGGCGTATCTCGCGGCCATGCTGTCAAAAGAAAACATGATTGTGCTGCCGGGGGCGCTGTTTGTCGCCGAATGGCTGGCCGGACGCGCCCGCCCGCGCCCACGCCAGCCGCTGTCGGACTGGTTGCCGCGCCGCGGGTTGCCCTATCTCATTTTCCCTGCCGCGCTCGGGCTGTATTTCTGGTTGCGCTCCCTGTCCGGCGAAGCGCTGGCTCAAGCGGTTGAAGTCGGACAGGTGCCGCTGGCTGGCTGGAGCCCGTGGGAGCGCTTCATCATTATGTCTGGCGTCGGCGCGACCTGGTATCGGCTCGTCCTCGTCGGCTATCCGCTGCAAATACAATACAGCGTCCGCGAGTTCAATCTGACGCCTATATTGGACTGGCGCGGCGTGACGGGACTGGTCATCACAGTCGGTCTCATTGGGTTGGCGGTTTTCTGTCGGCGGCGCGCGCCGCTGGTCACGTTCGCCGTCGCTTTTTGGTTCATCACGCTGGCGGTCACAAGCAATGTCTTGCTTCCAATCGGCGCATTGCTGGCGGAACGCTGGCTGTACTTGCCTTCTGTCGCCGCTTCGCTGGCGATGGCGACAGGCATGCTCTGGTGCATCCGCAGGGGCGGCGCAACGCGCGCCCTGGCTGCGGGAGCAACGGCTGGACTGCTTGCGCTCTACGCCTTGGCAACCGTCCAGCGAAACTGTGACTGGCGCAACAACGTCACGCTGTTTGAAAGCTTGGTCGCCGACGCGCCGAACAACCCTTCGGGCTACATGATGCTCGGTCACGAGCTCATGCTGACCGACCCGCGGCGCGCGCGCGCGCTACAGGAGACGGCGCTTCAGCTTGACCCTGATTTTTTATCCCCACATGGCAGCTTGGCTGAACTCGACCTGCGCGCTGGACGGGCGGCGGCGGCCCGCGATCGGTTAGCGCGCTTGCTGGCGCAGGAGCCGGAAAACCTGCCCATTCCAACGGGAGAATGGGCCACCTGGCATGCCTTGTACGCCAAGTCGCTGGCCCTGACCGGCGACCTGCCCGCCGCCCTCGCGCAAGCTGAGATCGCGCTGCATCAAGACCCGACGTCGGCAATTGTTCTGTTTGAAACGAGCCAGGTGTTTTTACGGGCTGGAAAGGTCGAAGCCGCCCTGGACGGGCTGCGGCGGCTGACCATTCACGACCGGGACCACAATCGCGCGTATGGCAATCTGGCCACCGTCTTGATTGAGCTGGAACGCTACGCCGAGGCTGAGGATACGCTGCTGAAAGGCTTGCAGCTTGTCCCGGGCGCGCCGTCCTTGCAAGCCAGGCTCGACTTTGTCCGCCGGAAGCGCGCCGCGCTCAACGCGCCCCCGGCCGAAGCCCCTCTAAGAGCGTCGCCGTGACTGAATATGCTTGCGCCACGTCGGGTCGGCTTTTTCATTGTTTTCCTTGCGGTCCTGGTTTACGCCAACACGCTCGCCAACGGCTTCGCCTTTGACGACATCAGCATCGTTCAGTCCAACCCGTACATCACGGACTGGCGACGCATACCCTGGCTGCTGACCAAGGGCTACTGGAGTCACCAAACCGGCGGCGGCGGCAACTACCGTCCCCTGAGCCTCGCGACCTTCACGCTGGAATATGCGCTCTGGGGCTTGTGGGCGGCGGGCTACCACCTCACCAACGCGCTGCTGCATGCGATAAACGTCGCTCTGTTGTTTTACTTGCTGCGCCGCCACCGC
The DNA here is from genome assembly GCA_002254845.1 of Chloracidobacterium sp. CP2_5A. Classification (GTDB taxonomy): domain Bacteria; phylum Acidobacteriota; class Blastocatellia; order Chloracidobacteriales; family Chloracidobacteriaceae; genus Chloracidobacterium. The sequence goes on from NKPT01000001.1 coordinate 122,684, forward strand.
GCCGCCCTTGGCGTCGCTGGCGTCGCCGCCCTGGCGTTTGCCGTGCATCCCGTCCACACCGAAGCGGTCGCCAACATTGTCGGCCGCAGCGAACTCCTAGGGATGACCTGCGGGGGACTCATGTGGTGGGCTTGGCTCCAGTCACGGCGAAGCCGGCGAGGGCTGAGTTGGCGGGTCGCCGCCGCCGCCGCTTACCTTGCAGCGGCCCTTGCAAAGGAAAATATGGTTGTTCTCCCGGCGGCGCTGTGGCTGGCCGAGGCGCTCCGCGCGCGACGCCGGTGCTTCATCCGCGGCGATTCCGCGGCGCGTTGGCGCAGCCTGCGGCGTCTGACCACCCCCTTCTGGGTGTTTGCGGCGGCGCTGGTTCCGTACTTTGGCTTGCGCGCCTTAGCCAGCGAAGGACTCGCGCAAACCTCCGGCGTTGGCGTTATTCCACTCGCTGGTTATTCGCTTGGGCAACGCGCCGTCGTCATGCTCGATACCGGACTGGTCTGGTATCGCCTGATCTTCGTCGGGCATCCGCTCCGCCCGTGGTACGACCAGATCAACGTTCCGCTAACGCTTGACTGGAACTGGCTCAAGACGTTCGGCCTGCTGCTGAACGGCGGTTTGTTCGTCGCGTTCGGATTGAGTTGGCGGCGCGCGCCGCTCGTCGCCTTCGCCGTCGGCTTCTGGTTTATCACGCTGTCCATCGTCAGCAACGTCCCGATACCGCTGGGCGCGCTCATCGGCGAGCGATGGTTGTACGTTCCATCGGCGGGGTACGCTGTTGCGTTCGGCTACGGCGCTTGGCTCGCCTGGCAAGGCGCGCCCCGGTTGGCGGCGTGGTCTGGAGGACAGGCGCGGGCGGTGGTTGTGCGGTTGTGCTTGGGCGTCTCCCTGTTCGCCGTCGCGGGGAGCTACGCCTACCGGACGGCTCAGCGCAACCTTGACTGGCGCGACAACTACACGCTGTTTAGCCGGTTTATTGAAACCGATCCGCAGCACCCGCTTGGCTACGCCAACGTCGGCGACGCGCTTGCGCGGTCTCAGCCAAGGCAGGCGCGGGCGTTTTATGAAAAAGCCATCCAAGTTGAGCCGCGCTCCAAGTCGGCCCACATCATGCTGGCGACGCTTGATCTTGACGCCGGAGCGTTTACAGCGGCGCGGGAACGCCTGGCGCGCATGCTACTCAGAGAGCCGCCGGGCCTGCCGCTGCCTTCCAACGAGTGGGGGCTGATTCACGCCCTGCACGCCAATGCGCTAGCGGCGTTGGGCGAGGCTGAACTGGCGCGGGCGGAAGTGGCGACCGCATTGCGCTACGGCCCGGACGCCCCACAAGTCTTGCTGACGGCTGGCGAGGGGCTGGTCGCCCTTGGAGAGCGCGCCGCTGCGATTGACGTCTACCGGCGGCTCACAGGTCTGCTGTCGAAAGCCGGCGGACCACGCGCGCGGCTTGGCATTCTGCTGCTTGAGGCCGGCGACCCCGTCGCCGCCGAGCGGGAGTTGGTCGTCGCGGCCCAACTCCTGCCGGATTCGCCGCTGGTCAAGGAGTGGCTGGAGAAAGCCCGGCGACAGGCGAGCGCCCCGCCATAGAGCTGGGCGGATGTCAGCGCAAGATGTCGGCGAAAAGGCGACAAAAAGCGAAAGCCCCGATGACTTCGGGGCTTTCCCAATGGATGCGGGGACGGGATTTGAACCCGTGACCTTTGGGTTATGAGCCCAACGAGCTACCGGACTGCTCCACCCCGCGATAAGCCGTCGCCTTGCGGCGCGCCTGCTTGGCGCCATCTAAGGCCGGCTAGCCTTATGCATCGTCAGCCGGCGACCTGTCAAGCGATTTGTGCGCGAAATGCCAGGCGGCGAGGGCTCGGATGATACGGCTGGCCGCTTCCTGGGGCGTCGCGTTTCCAACCGCGAGATGGATGTCGGCTTGCGCGTAATCGCTTCGCCGCAACTGGTAGCGCGAACGGGCGTCTTCCAGGGAGGACCACAAAGGGCGGCTACCGTCCCGGGCCACGCGCGCCGCTAGAACCTCAAAGGGGACATCCAGCCAAAGGCTGCATCCGGACTGGGCGATGCAGGCGCGGTTTTCCGGCGACGCGAACGCGCCGCCGCCAAGCGCGATCACGCTCCAGCGGCGGTCGCGCTGCTCCTCGGCGCAGAGTCGGCGTAGCAGGTCGCTTTCGCGCCGGCGGAAGCCAGCCTCGCCTTCGAGTTGGAAAATGTCGCGAATTGGCCGGCCGGCGGCGGCGACAATCCGCTCGTCAAGGTCAAAAAAGCGCCCGCCTAAGCGCGCCGCCGCGAGCCGTCCCAGCGTCGTCTTGCCGCATCCCATAAAGCCAACTAGGAAAAGCTTATGCGCGGCGCTCGATGACCTGCCCATCGGATAACGCTCCCCTCCCTGCCAAAGCCTAGTCGGCGAAAAGCGGCGCGAAAGATCATGGAAAGCCTTGTCGTCCAGCCAGTCCGAAAGTAACATGCGACTTCGTAGCGTTGGCGTTTCATTCAAGACTTGGCGCTCGTGAAACCAATCTACAACTCAACGAGCTTTATCCCCAACGAGCGGCGGCTGGGCGCGCCGTCGGTCCCGTCGCTTTCATTCGCCAAGGAGCCAGTTCGCTAGTCGCCATGGGCATCGGTAACCCGGTTTCCAACTTGCTGGTCGTGTCCCTGACCGGTGCGGGGAGAGGGCGCTCCTTTGTCTTTGACAAGGAAGCGGTCACGATTGGCGCCGGGGCGGGCTGCGATGTCGTTCTCGACTTGCCGGCCGGGGAGTCGCCGGGCGCGGTAGCGGCCATTCACCGTCGCGCGCAGCGGCTGGAGCTGCTTGTTCATGACGCCGACCATTATTCTTTTCGTATCAACGACGAGCTGCATACCCCCGCGCATGGGACGCCCATCGCGCTGACCAACGGCGACGTGGTGGCGGTCGCGCCGCGCGATGCGCCAGACGGCCGCGAGAGCGCGAAGGTCATGGTTCAGGTGGTCACGAAGCCGGAGGCGGCAAGCTCATCCGCGGCTTACGGCGTCCTGCACTTTCCGGAAGTGGATGACGACGGGCAACTCCACCCGCGAACGGCTACGCGCTTTCTCAAGGAGCTGGTATTCGCCCTGTACGCTGAGATGCCCGCTTGGGTGCGGGCGGTGGCGCTGCTGCTGACGGTGCTCATCCCAGTTTCCGTCATGTCGGCCACGGTCATCGTGTTTGCTTTCCTGTGGAACTACGCCAAGCTGACCGAGGACTTGCGGAGCAAGAACCGCGACTCGGGCGCGCAGATTGATACGCTTCTCGACGAAAACGAAAAGCTCAAGAACCGGATCAAGGACTACGAGGAAGCGATCAACTTCGCGCCTAAAATCGCGACCAGTTACCGGGGCGGGGTGTGCCTTATTGTTGGGTCCTATGCCTACCGCGACGCGCAGCAGCGCCCGTTGCGCTACCTCGATCACAGCTTTGACGACAGCCGGGCGCTTTCCGCCGACGGCAAGCTCAACGTGAGCTTCGAGGGCACGGGCAACGAGTTCTTTGAAGAATTCAGCGGCACGGGATTTGTCGTGGACGAAGGCGTCATCCTTACCAATCGGCATATCGCGCAGCCGTGGTGGACCGATCCGACCGATAAGCTGATTACGCAGCTTGGCGGCAAGCCGTACATCAAGGAAATTCAGGCTTATTTCGCCGATCATAAAACGCCCTTCGCGCTCAAGCCCGTCGGATTCTCGCAGGAAAGCGACGTGGCGATGTGCTCTTTCGCGCCCGGCGACGCCAAGATACCGATTCTGCCCATTGACGGCTTTGGCGCGGATGACTCTGGGGCCATGCCGGACATCACCGGACAGGCGATTTTGCTGATGGGCTTTCCGAATGGCGTTGAGGTGCTAGTCGCGCAGCTCACCGACGGGCAGCTCAAGCGCGACCTCGAGCGGCGCCTCAAGGTTTCGGACAAAGCGATTCTGCTGGCCCAGCGCGGCGAGCTGGTCCCGCTTGTCACGCAGGGACACGTCACCCGCTTAGTGGCCGGGCGCATCGTCCACGACGCTGCGACGCAGGAAGGCGGGTCGGGCAGCCCCATCTTTAATACCGCCGGGAAGGTTATCGGCATCAACGCCCAAGTCACGGTGGACGAGGGCGGCGGGCAGGTGCCGGGCAACAACCTCGCCGTGCCGATTCGGGCCGCCTTCAAGCTGCTGCGCGATCTGAGGAAGCCGCTTGGCTGACACCGCGCCCATCTATCGCGTCCGGGCGCTACTGTTCGACCTGGATGGCACGCTGGTTGACTCCCGGCGCGACCTGGCCGCGGCGCTTGACCTGACGTTAGCCGACCTTGGGCTGCCGCCGCTCGGCGTCGAGGCCGTGACGCGCCTAGCGGGCGATGGCGCGCGGCGGCTGGTCGAGCGCGGGCTGACGGCGGCGCGCCCAGATGCCGTCTTTTCAGAGGCTTTTATCGCTGCGGCGCTGGAAATCTTCCAGGCCCGCTATGGCGAGCGCCTGCTGGCGACGACGCAGGCTTACCCTGGGGTCTTGACAGCGCTTGAGCATTTTGCCGCTCTCCCCAAGGCGGTGGTCACCAACAAGCCGGCCGCTTTTTCGGAAGCGATCCTCAAGGGCCTGGGATTGCGGTCGCGCTTCGTCGCCGTCATTGGCGGCGACACCCTGCCGGAGCGCAAGCCGCATCCGGCCCCAGCGCTCGCCGGGCTGGCGGCCTGCGGCGTCAAAAATCCAGCCGACGCCGTGATGATTGGCGACAGCCCGAATGACATTCGCGCCGGACGCGCCGCCGGAACGCTTACCTGCGCCGTCACTTACGGCTTTCGCCCCGCTCATGAGCTCACTGAGGCGGAGGTCGTTATTGACGACCTGTCGCGCCTCGGTGAATGGTTTCGAGCATTCGCCCCACGGAGCCCTTCGCCATGACCCGTTATCGCATGCTCGCCGTTGATCTGGACGGCACGCTCCTCGGCCCGGACAGCCAGCTGACGCCGCGCACGCGCGCCGCCATAGAGCGCGCGATCCGGGCGTATGACGTAGCCGTGGTCATTGCCACCGGGCGGCGCTTTCATTCAGCGCGCCCGATTGCCCGCGATGCCGGACTCGCGACGCCGCTCGTGACGCACAACGGGGCGCTTGTCAAGGATATTGAGACGGCGGCCGTCCACCATTACCAGCCGCTTGATCTGGACGTGGCGCGCGAGCTGCTTGAGCTTGGGAAGGCTTTTGGCGCGGACACCATCGCGCTGGATGACCCGGAAGGCGATGGGCGAATCTTGACCGACGGCGTTTCCGAGCGAAACGCCTCGCTGCGGTATTACCTGGAAATCAACCGCCAGTATGTTCACGAGGTGGACGATCTCCGCCGGTCGGTTGCCGCGCCGGTCACGCAAGTCATGTTTTGCGGCTCCTGCGCGCCGATGCAGGAGCTGGCGCAGGCGCTGGAGCGCGATATGGCCGCCGCGGCCCGCCTGCTCATAACGACCTACCCGCGCAACGACATGACGATTCTTGACCTGATGCACCCAGAGTGTTCCAAGGCCACCGGCATCGCTCATGTCGCCGCGCAGCTTGGGATCGAGCCAGAAGCCATTCTGGCGGTCGGGGACAACTACAACGACCTTGACATGCTGCGTTACGCCGGGCGCGGCATTTTGATGGGCAATGCCGCGCCGGAACTCCAGGCGATGGGCTTTGAGCTGACCGCGCCCAATACGGAAGACGGCGTGGCGCAAGTCATTGAGACCTACATTTTCGGATAGCCGCCCCCCCGCGCTAAACCCATCGCTCGCGCTGAACCAATGGAAAGCGATCCGCAACGCTCCGCCTCCATGCGCATCCGCATCCCGCCGCGCACGCTGGTCGCCCTTGCCGGAGCGTCTGGCTCAGGCAAGACGACCTTTGCGCGCCGGCATTTCGCGCCCACGGAAGTGCTTTCGTCAGACGCTTTCCGGGCGCTGGTCGCCGACGACGAAAGCGATCAGTCGGCCACCGAAGACGCTTTCGATGCGCTATATTTCATTGCCGCGCGGCGGCTGGCGCGCGGCAAGCTCGTTGTGGTGGACGCCACCCACAGCCAAGCGGCGGCGCGCGCGCGTCTGCGCGCCTTCGCGGCGGCGCATAGCGTTGAGATTTTGCTGATTGTTTTCGACCTGCCGCTTGACCACTGCCTCGCGGGCAACGCCAGCCGTTCGGCGCGCCAAGTCCCGTCGGCGGCCGTCGAGCGGCAGCATGCCGCGCTCCGGCAAGCGCGTCTGGGACTGGCGGCTGAAGGCTTTGTCTCCGTCATCAGGCTGGAAACGCCGGAGTCGCTAGACGCCGTCGTTGTCGAGCGCGAGCCGGCGCTGGACGCCGGCTCGCCGGCCAGCCAGTCGGGCGACTAGTCGCCGATGGCCGGTGGTCGCCTTGCGCGGGCTGTGATAGGGTAGGTCGTTGGGACTTGACACCTGCGGAGACAGCTTTATGAACCTAGCAACGCTTCTCAAAACCGCGGTTGTGGGGGGATGCTTGTTGGTCAGCGCCTGCGGCGACGCGCCCCGCCCGGTTTCCTCAAAGGCGACCGCGCCGGCCGCCGGAGGCTACGGCGCTAGCCCGCAAGCGCAACCGCCCGCCGACCAGCCCGCGCCGCCGTCCGGTCAGGCGGCGCCCAAGTATGGCGACCCAGTGACTGATGAAAACTTCCTCAAGCTTCTCAAGCCCGAAACCGCAGCTTTGGCAGAAAAGGCGCGCAAGCTTCAGGAAAGCTACGCCGCCGCGCCCCAAGACGCCGCTCTCAAGGGCCGGCTTGTGGCTGCCAAGGTTGCGTATGGCAACGCCCTGCGCGATCTCGGGCAAGCCGGCCCGCGCATTTATTATCCGGCGGCGCTCCGCATGTATCGGCAAGCGTTGGCGCTAGACGCTGACAACAAGGAAGCTTCCGAAAAGAAAAAGGAAATCGAGATGATTTACCAAAGCATGGGGCGACCCATTCCAGAGTAAGTCGCGGGGGAGCGAATGCCCGCGCGTTGCCCTCGGACTGGCGCTCGGCTATAGTCGGGAAAAATCTTGCGCAACCCGGGTTAAAAGCTGAAAAGCAAGGACGGAAGCCCGTAAATAGCTCCCGTAAATAGCTAAGGGGAAATGATCGATGAGCGCGGTTTCGACAAAACTGGACGCGAGCGCCGAGATGGACGCGCTGCAAGCCGCTGAGCGCCGCTGGGAAGAGACCACGCTGGCGCAAACGCTCGCCAAGCTGCCGGAAAGCCGCTCGACTTTCACGACGGTTTCCCTGCGCCCAGTCAAGCGCCTCTACACGCCGACTGACCTGCCGGATTTCAACTATGGGCGCGATCTTGGGTTTCCGGGCGAGTTCCCTTACACGCGGGGCGTTCACGCGACGGGCTACCGCGGCAAGTTATGGACTATGCGTCAGTTTGCCGGCTTTGGCTCGCCGGAAGACACCAACCGGCGCTTCAAGTATCTGCTTGAGCAGGGTCAAACTGGACTCTCGGTCGCTTTTGACCTGCCGACGCTGATGGGCTATGACGCGGACAGCCCCTTCTCGCTCGGCGAAGTCGGCAAATGCGGGGTGGCGGTATCGAGCCTGGCCGACATGGAAACGCTGTTTGATGGGATTCCGCTGGAACAAGTCACGACCTCGATGACCATCAATGCCCCAGCGTCGGTCATCTTCGCGATGTTCATCGTGACGGCGGAGAAGCAGGGCGCTGACCTGCGAAAAGTGTCCGGCACGCTCCAGAATGACATCCTCAAGGAATACATCGCCCAGAAGGAGTGGATTTACCCGCCGCGCCCCGCGATGCGGCTGGTGACGGACAGCATCGCGTTTTGCGTCGAGCGCATGCCGAAGTTCAACCCGGTTTCGATTTCGGGCTATCACATTCGGGAAGCGGGCGCGACGGCGGCGCAGGAGCTGGCGTTCACCCTGCGCGACGGCATGGAGTATGTTCAGGGCTGTCTCGACGCCGGCCTTGATGTGGATGACTTCGCGCCGCGCCTGTCGTTTTTCTTCAACGCCCATAACGACTTCTTCGAGGAAATTGCCAAGTATCGGGCGGCGCGGAGGCTTTGGGCGCGCATTATGCGCGATCGCTTCGGGGCGCGGCAGGAGCGTTCCTGGATGCTGCGCTTCCACGCCCAAACAGCGGGTTGCACGCTGACGGCGCAGCAGCCCTACAACAACGTCGCCCGCGTGGCGATTCAGGCGTTGGCGGCGGTGCTTGGCGGAACGCAGTCTCTCCACACGAATTCGCTCGATGAAACGCTCGCGCTGCCTTCGGAGCAGGCCGCGACGATTGCCCTCCGCACGCAACAAATCATCGCGCACGAGACGGGCGTGACGAATACGGTTGATCCCCTTGGCGGGAGCTACTTTGTCGAGAAGCTAACCAATGATCTTGAAGCGGAAGCGCTCGAATACATTCGGCGCATTGACGCGATGGGCGGGATGGTCGCTGCCATCGAGGCCGGCTTCCCGCAAAAAGAGATTCAAGAGTCTTCGTACCAATACCAGAAAGCGGTTGACGCTCAGGACAAGGTGATTGTGGGCGTCAACGGCTTCACGCAGTCGGAGTCGCAGGAAGTGCCGCTGCTCCTCATTGACGAGCGCGCCGAGCGAGCGCAGCGGGAACGGCTGGCAGCGCTGCGCGCGCGGCGGGATAACGCAGCCGTCGAGCGCGCCCTGCAGGCGCTTGTGGAAGGCGCTCGCGGGAGCGCGAATACGATGCCGCTCATCATTGAGGCTGCGCGGGCTTACGCCACGCTCGGCGAGATTTGCGACTGCCTGCGACCTGTTTTCGGGGAATACCAGGAGCCAGCGTTTTAGCCTATTCGCTTCACGCGACGAAAAGACTTATGGCACGCATTCTTGTAGTTGACGACGAGCCGGATGTGCGCTTGGCGACAGTAATGTCTTTGCAGCGCGGCGGACACGAGACGGTGGAAGCCGATGGCGGCGTTATGGCCATGCGGCTGCTTCAGCAAGCGGGCCCGTTTGATCTCATTATATGCGATGTCATGATGCCCGGCGTGACTGGCCATGAAGTTTGCCAGCTGGTTCGTCTCAATCCGACAACCAAGAACATTCCGTTTATTTTCTTGAGCGCGAAGCGGGAAGTCACGGAACGCTCGGAGGGCATCGACCTGGGCGCGGATGACTATCTGGGAAAGCCCTTTGCGCTGGAGGAGCTGCTGATCCGCGTCAACAGCGCCCTTGCCAAGCATCAGGCGATCTCGACGGGCAAGGCGACGCCCGACCCGCTTCAGCAAATCACTCTCGCCCAATGCATTGACCTCATCGTTCGGCACAAGCTGAGCGGCAAGCTGACCACGCTGATCAAAAGCGACCAGGGCGGCGTGCTGTCCGGGACAATCTTCTTCGAGGGCGGTCATGCCGTCCACGCCAAGCTTGAAGACCGCCTTGGCGAAGCCGCGGTCCGGGAAATTCTGACGTCGCCCCTGTTGATGTATTCGTTTGAAGCCTATGAAGTCACCGACCAAATTACGATAGCGATGGATATTACGCGGCTCATCAAAAAGCACGCCTAGCCAGGGATAGCAGGGTGGCTTGCCGTCTCGGATTGCATCAAGCGGGGCGGTTTTGGTCGCATAAAGCGCGTCTCGCGCAGCCTTCCGTCCACATTCTTCACTTTGTTGGTGGCTGTTCTATGGAGCGGACCTCTTCAACCGCAGTTCCGCCGGCGGCCGCGTCTCGGCAAGCAGTGTCAGAAGAGATGTCGCCTGCCAATCCGTCGCTTGACGAGATTGAGCGCGAGCTAAACGAGCGACTGAGCAAGCTCGGCTTACCGGCGCTGAGCGTAGCCGACAAGGGCGATGCCCGGGAGACCGCCCCGCTGCGAGCGGACCTCAGCCGCTCAACGCAGGTTCTGAATCTGAGCGAGCTGCGCGCCGCGCTGCGCCAGCAGGTGCGCATCGCCGAGATCAAGGATCAAATCACAGCCGTTATCGCGGACTGGCGCCGCGAGCAGTTTCGCACCGGCGAAATCAAGATCGCTGAGTTTGAGGTGCGGGCGGCTGACATTCTGCTGCCGTACTGCCGCGAGTTTATTCCAGATTTTCCGGCCGACATGCGTCCGGTTGAGTTGGCGGTGGACCTCAACTTGGAGTCTATCCTGCGCGCCGCGCTCCCGCGCGAACACGAGCGCCAGTTGACGCAGGAAGAAACCGACCGGTGCGCCATCCAGGTGCTCCAGGCGCTGTTGAAGCATCCGCTCATTCCGCAGACGGCGGCCGACCGGGCGGAAGTGAGTCTCCAGACCACGGTTCTCAAGGATAAAAACGGCACGGCGGTTTACTCGCCTTCCGACGCCGCTTATCTCAAGCGCTTGCTTGAAGAGCGGTCCTTGCTCGATCGCGAGGGCGAGGCGGGTCTGCTGGCAATGCTCATCAGCGCGCGCAAGTGGCAAAAAATCACCGATGACACGCTCTTTGCCACGGCGGTTGAATATACGCTCGAGGCCCTCGCCAAGCGCCGCGGCATTCCGGGCATCATGCTGCGCAACCAGGGAGTCGACCATCCGGTGGCTTACATTCTGGGCGAGTATGTTCAGCACCATCTGTCCGAGTCGCTGGAGAGTCAGATCACATTTGTCGAGCGCTTTCTTGCCGTCACCGCGCAGACGCTCGCCGAGGATGGGGCGCGCTTTATTGAAGCCGTCCGGCAGTCCTATGTGCCGCTCCTCCGGCAAATTTTTTTCGAACTGCTGCCCGATGCGCTCCATCGCTTTCTCTACAGTTTTGAGCGCGAGTTCCTTGGCTCATCCCTGACGCTGCGCAGCAAGCTGTTCCTGCTCAAGCGCGTTGGCGACTTCTGCGAGCTGGCCTTTTACTGCCATGACGCGATGCGCAAGTTCGCTACGCCGACGGGCGACATCTATGCCGTGGAGCGTTTTTCCGAGGGGGCGGCGCACTTTGCGCGCCGCAACGCGCTGCCGTTGGCGGATGGCATGGATGTCTTCAATCAGCGGAACACGCTGGCGGAGCTGATGGTCAGCGCCATCAAGCACCGCTGCTCGCTTCCCTCGCCGGTGCGCGACACGGGGGAGTCGCGCCATCAGATCGAAAACCTCGTGACGAGCGATTTGCTCAACTGTTTCAACCACCTGCGGCGCGCCTTCGATGACGACTACGCGCGGGGCCGGGAAAACAGCTACGAGCGCTACCTGCATTGGCGCGGGCTGATTTTGGAATGGAGCCGCGCCTATGTTCGACTGCTGACGGGGCGGACGCCCAACGATGTCGAGCAGTATCACTTGGACGGGATCGCGTCCTGGCACATTGAGCAAGAGATGGCCTTCACCCAAGTGAGCTTTCCGTTGGCTTTTCACTGGAACCGCGAAGCCGGCCTCGCCGGCGCGCCAACCATGCGCCAGCCGCAGGACATTCTCAAGGAAGCGTTCCTGCGTTTCTGGCGGGCTTTCCATATCAGCGTTCTCACCCGCGCCCAGGAGCGGGCGGATGTGGAGGAGCGCATCTTTTCCGCCGAAAAAGCCGACCGCCACGGGGCTCGGCTGTCGGTGGACGATCTGGGCAAGCGCGCCTTTCTGGCGCGCAGCGATTTGCCGATGGCGACCTATACCTTTGAGCGCCTAGCGCAGCACGTGATGCCGCAAACCGGCGACACCACGGTGATTACCCAGTCAATCGAGATGGCTCTTGAGCTGGCGAGCCAAGCCTATACCCGCGAGGAAGTCGTGGCCGCGCGCAGCTGTCTCCGGCGCATACAGCGGCGCTTGGATGACCTGCTCGCGCTGAGCGAGACCGAACGCCTTGAGTATCGCTCGCGCATTCCGACGATGATCCGCGATCTGGATCGCCGGGAGCCGGTGCAGCTCTCATCTTACATTGTGGCGCTCAGCGAGCTTGAAACCACGGACCTGACGGATGAGCGCGTTCTGGTCGAGTGGAAGACGCTTGAAACGACCATCCAGCGTCTCAAGCAAATTGCCGCGGCGTTGATTATGACGCGCTCGCGCGCCGCCCTGCGCGCTCTGGCGCGAGATTTCGGCAACTGGCACGCCGCGTTGCCGGAGGACGCCGAGCCGGCGGCGCGCCGCGCCTACGCCCACCGCTGGCAGGACATTCAGGAGCTGGCGCAGGTTAATGCTTTGCTCTGGTGGCTGCGGCGCTTGTTTCTACGCCTGGTTTGGACGATTCAGCGAGTGGCTTCCGTGCCCGACTGGCAGCCGCCGGAAACCTACATCCTGGAGGATTTGCTGGGCTTTGACACTTCGCTGACGCGCCTGCGCGACTTGGAGATGGTGTTGGCCGCCTATCCGCCGCGGGAGGTTGGTCGCCTAGCCAAGCAGATGCGAAAGACGCTGGCGGAACGGCTGGACCCAACCGGCGGTCGCAGCTACTACACTGACGATGAGCGCGACTTGCTGGAGAAACGCCTCTCGCGGCTGGAGCGCCTAGCGCACCGCCCATCCTGGAAGGCGACAACGACGCGCTGGGCCTACGCCGCGCTGCGAGCGAGCCTGACGCCCTTTCGCCGCTCGGCGGCCAAGCCCGGCCAGAGCCATCCGCAACGCTCATGACGCAGGCGGCGCTGAAGACCGACTTCCCGCAATCAAATCCTCGCGACTTGGGCCGGCGCGGCGAAGACCTTGCGACCCAGTTTCTGATCCGGTATGGCATGCAAGTGGTCGCCCGTAACGCGCGCGTCCCCATAGGGCGGACGCGCTCCGGCGCTCGCATCCACGGAGAAATTGACATCGTGGCGTTTGATGGGCCAACGCTAACGTTTGTTGAAGTCAAAACGCGCGCCGCGCTGGAGGTCGCCGCGCCTGAAAGCGCGGTCACAGCGGGCAAGCAGCGTCGTCTGCGCCGCGCCGCCCGGCGCTACCGAGCCTTGATTGGCCCAGCGGACGCGCCTTACCGCTTTGATGTCGTGACGGTGGCCTGGCCGGCGGCGAGCGCGCCGACCATCCAGCTTTTCAAGGGCTATTTTCACGCATGAGCGAGCCGCCGCGTCTTGTCGTCCTCATCTCTGGTCGCGGGTCAAATCTCCGGGCGCTTGCAGAAGCCATCCGCCAGGGGCGACTGCGCGCGACCATCGCGGCGGTGATCAGCAATCGCGCCGACGCGGCCGGGCTAGCCTTTGCGGCGGAGCAAGGACTTCCGACGCGAGTGGTTCCGCAGGCCGGTCTTTCGCGCGCCGCCCATTCCGACGCGCTGCGCGCGGCGGTTTTGCCCTTTGAGCCGCGCTTAGTGTGCCTGGCCGGCTTTATGCGCTTGCTCGCGCCGACCTTCACGCAGGCGTTCCCCAACCGCATTGTGAATATCCACCCGTCGCTGCTGCCCGCCTTTCCGGGTCTCGACGCCCAGCGCCAGGCATTTGACTATGGGGTGAAAATTTCAGGCTGCACCGTCCACTTGGTGGATGACGAGCTGGATCACGGCCCCATTGTCATGCAATCCGCCGTGCCGGCGCTAGATGACGACACGGCGGAAACATTGGCGGCCCGGATTCTGTCCGCCGAGCACAAAACCTATCCGGCGGCCGTGGAGCGGCTGCTGCACGAGCCATGGGGCATCGAGGGACGGCGCGTCGTTTTTCAGTCGTCCCAGTCGGCATAGTACGCGACGCGGCGCGGCGGCTGGCGCCGCGCAAAGGCCCAGACAAGCGTCGCGCCGGCGACGAAGCCGCCAATGTGCGCCCACCAGGCTGTGCCGCCGCCCTGCGCCGTCTCGACGCTGAGCGTGGCCACGCCGGAGGCGAAGTTCTGAAGCACCCACACGCCAAGAAACATCCAGGCGGGCACTTCAACCGTGAATAAAAACAACAGCGCCGGCACGAGCACCAGCACCCGCGCCTGCGGATACAGACAAAGATACGCGCCCAGCACGCCGGCAATCGCGCCGCTCGCCCCCAGGCTGGGAATGTGACTTGTCGGATCCGACAGGATGTGCGCCCCGGAAGCCAGCAGGCCGCACAACAGATAGAACATGAGATACTTGACGTGGCCCATGCGATCCTCGGCATTGTCGCCGAAAATCCACAGGTAGAGCATATTGCCGATGATATGCAGCCAGCCGCCGTGCAAAAACATCGAGGCGAACAGCGGTATCGCCAGGTCGGCCAGCTCGACCCGTCCGTGATTGAGCGGGCTGAAGTAGAGAAAATACTCGTAGGGCTGAACGGCAAACTGATAAAAGAACGCCCGTAACTGGCGCTCTGAAAGCGTTAGCTCGAACAGAAAGACCGCTACATTAATCGCTATGAGGCTCAGGTTGACAAACGGGACGCGACTTGAGGGAATATCATCGCGGATGGGAATCACAAGCCGTCTCCTTTGCTCAGTCCTTGCGAAGCCAATTTCTCGCCGGATCAGCCAGCCATGCGCGAAGATACCATTCTTGTGACCGACTTTGCCCGTCCGCGGGCGAACTATCCTCACGCCCGGCGGGCGGGGGGCTTTATTTTCATTTCCGGGCTGTCATCGCGGCAGGCGGATGACTCCTTCGCCGGCGTCACGCGCTTCGCTGACGGGCGCGTTGAGCGCGACATCGCGGCGCAGACTGAAGCCGTCATTGAAAACCTGCGGACGGTGCTTCGCGCCGCCGGGGCCGACCTCGATCATCTTGTGGATGTCACGGTATTTCTGACGGATATGGCTGACTACGCCGCCTTCAACGCGGTGTACGATCGCTATTTCACCGCCGCGACCGGCCCAACCCGCGCGACCGTGGCGGTTCGCGAGCTGCCGCACCCCGATTTGCTGATTGAAATCAAAGGCGTGGCCGTGGCGCCGGCATAAGCCGCGCCGCCAGCTTATGACCTGAGGTCCGCCACAAAGCGCGCCAGCCAAGGCTGGCGGTGATGCTCGCGCACCGCCGCGCCAACGCGCTTCATCCAAGCCAGCTCGTCGTCCGACATCGGCCCCTGGTCAAGGGCGGCGAAGGCGGCTTCGAGTTCCGCGGCGTCTTTTGGTCCCGCCAGGCAGACATCCACGCAGGAGTTCGTCAGAACGAAGCGGTAGCAATCGGCGGCGCTCGGAGTCCGCTCGCCCGTGGGCGTCAGGCGCGGATCGAGCAGCGATCCCCACCGGGTCGCCGTGTAGGCGACAACGCCTACGCGCCGCCGGCTCAGGCGCGGAAACACTTCCGTCTCCGCGCCCGGATGCGCCGCGTTGTAGCGAACCATAATAGCGTCAAATGTAGGATCGCCAATGAAGGCTTGGAACATCTTTCGCTCGTGGCACGAAATCATAATAAACCGCGCGCGACCGGCGGACTTGAGCTTGGCGGCCGCGTCAAGGATGCGGCGCGGCGGCCTATCATTCCACCAGCCCAGCAACAAAATGTCGGCATAGTCCGTATCGAGCTCGCGCAGGGCGGACTCCAGCGCCGGCTTCATGAGAAAACCGACGCGGGTGTACGTCTGAACGACGATCACGAGCCGCTCGCGGTCGCGCGCCGCCAAGCGACGAATCGCCTTGCCGAAATCCGGGCGCTGAATCGAGCCCCAGTACAGGTAGTTGATGCCGCGCTCGTAGGCCGCCTCGATTTCGCGCGCGCCAATCCCGTAGCTCGACCCAAGCCCAATCCGGCTGACCTGCAAGCCGGTGTCGCCCAGCGGCGCTTTATCCCAGAGCGATGCCATAGGCGGCGTAGCGGAACTGTCAGAATGGCAAGGGAAGAATAGGGGTACGGAAGCGATATGGTGGGACTTGTAGGATTCGAACCTACAACCAACGGATTATGAGTCCGCTGCTCTAACCGTTGAGCTAAAGTCCCGCGCTTGACTCGCCAATCGTAACCCGCGCGCCAGCCGTCGGCAAGTCGCTCACTTCGCGCCGGTCACAAGGGCAAAGATCGCCGACCCGAAAACGCCGAGCAGCCACAAACCGGCTGGAATGACAACCATTTGCCGCGGCGTCTTCTTGTAGGCGATGGCCGCCAGCCCAATCGCCATTAGCGCGATGAACCAGATTGAAAAAGCGTCCACCCAGCTCGCGGCGGCCAACAGCCAGGCGGGCAGCGACTCCGGCAAGAGCGGCGCCGGATTGCTCACGACAAAGCTTCCGCGAGCCTTAATGATCTGCTCGACATCCGGTGGACGGAGGAGGATCACGAGCAGGCTAAGAGCGTACTTGACGCTATCCGTGGCATAGACAGCGTAAGCCGTCACCGATAGCGTCTGCGCGAAGCTCGCCTGCCCGCGCATCAGCAGCATGCCCAGGTAGTACAGCCCGGCCAGCGCCAATGTGAACAGGACGCCGACGCCAACGCCCACCGCCGGGGCGAAGCGCTGAAGGGAAGCGCTGAACTCGATCCCCTGTTCATACTGGCGCTGTTCGGCGTCGGAAAGGTCATTCCAGCGTTTGCCTTGCAGCTCAAGCTGCCGTTCAATTGCGCGGCGGGCGACTTCCCTGTGGTCAACCTTGACCCAATAGGCGAAAACGATCGAGAAGCTGGCTGCCAAGACGGCCATCGCTAGCATCGGCGCGACGAAGTCCGGCTTTTGCCGCGCCGCCGCGAACACCGCGCCTGGAGAGAAAAAGACATCCCTCAGGCGTTGCCAAGGCGGCATCGGCGAGGGGGCGGCGTCTGCCGCGAGCGCCCGATTCGGGTCGTTGGGGTAGGGCATGCCAAACGCGCTCCTTTGCTTTTCGCTGTTTTTTTCGAGCGTCAGCGTCTCTCAAGTCACGGCGCGGGGCGGCGATATGCGCCAGCATCCCTCGCTAAGCTGACAAAGTCCCGAGCCTGGACGCTATGACAAAACGCATCATTCACTGGTTTCGGCGCGACCTGCGCCTTGACGATAACACGGCTTTGCTCGCCGCTCACGCCGCGACCAAGGCGATTGTTCCCGTTTTTATTTTCGATGACGCCATCTTGCGCCGCCCCGACACCGGAGCGAATCGCGTGGCGTTTCTCCTTGCCAGCCTGCGCGACTTGGATGAACGCCTTCGGGCGCGCGGCGGTCGGCTTATTCTCCGGCGCGGCCGGCCCGAGGAGGCGCTCGCCCAGCTGGTTGCGGAAACCGAAGCCGCCGCCGTCCACTTTAATTTGGACGTTGAGCCGTTCGCGCTGGCGCGGGATGCGCGGGTCACAGCCCGACTCGCCGGCTTGTGCGCGGTTGCAGGCTTTGAAGATGGCGGGCTGACCGCCCCAACCGCCATCAAAACCAAGTCCGGAACGCCCTATACGGTCTTTACGCCGTACAAAAACGCGGTCCTCGCCCAGGCGATTCCGCGCCCGCGCCCGGCCCCAGACGCAATCCAGACCCCGTCCAATATTTCAAGCGATCCGCTTCCGACGCTCGCTGCGCTTGGCTTTACGACCGCCGCCACCCTGCCGCCGGGCGGCGAAAGCGCGGCTCAAGCGCGGCTGTCCGATTTTATTCAGGCCGGACTAGGCCGCTACGCCACAGAACGCGACGCTTTAGCGAAAGACGGCACATCGGGGCTTTCGCCCTACCTGCGCTTTGGCTGCCTTTCGCCGCGCCGTGTTTGTTGGGCGGCGCGCGACGCCTTTCCCGAAGGCGCGCCGGATGCGGAGGCTTGGATTGCCGAGCTGATCTGGCGCGACTTTTACCGGCAAATTCTCTTTCATTTTCCCTATGTCGAAACCGGAGCGTTCAAGCGGGCCTTTGACGAGCTAGCTTGGGAAAACAACGAGGAATGGCTCGACCGCTGGCGCAACGGGCGCACGGGGTTTCCGATTGTGGACGCCGCCATGCGACAACTGCTGACGACTGGCTGGATGCACAACCGCGCCCGCATGATTGTGGCGTCATTCCTGACAAAAGATTTGCTCATTGATTGGCGGCGCGGCGAGCGTCACTTCATGACGCACCTCGTGGACGGCGACTTAGCCGCCAACAACGGCGGCTGGCAGTGGGCAGCCTCGACGGGGACGGACGCCCAGCCGTACTTTCGCATCTTCAACCCGACAGCGCAGGGGAAAAAGTTTGATCCGACCGGGGCGTATATCCGGCGCTACGTGCCGGAACTGCGCGCCGTGCCAGAGCGCTGGATTCACGAGCCGGCACGGATGCCCCCGGACGCGCAGCGCGCCTTCCGCTGCGTCATCGGCGACGACTACCCCGCGCCTATCGCGGATCACGCTCGTCAAAGGGCGAAGGCGCTGGCGCTGTTTGGTCGCCCAAGCGGCGACGCGCCCGCTATCGGGGCGGCGGGCGCAGGTCGGCGTCAAACAACTGCCGGTAGGCGCGGTAGTTCGTCATGACCTTGAAGACATAGTCCTTGGTCTCCGCGTAGCCCACTTCCGCCGCGAAGCGGTCGCGATCGCTTTCCCCGGCGCGTGCGCGCCACCGCGCCGTCGCCGTCTCTCCGCCGTTGTAGGCCGCCGCGACCGCCGCCGGATGCTCTGGAAACAGCCTGAACAGCTCCGCGACATAGGCCGCCGCCAACTGCGCCGCCAAGCGCGGGTCGTAAAGGTCGGCGCGCGTCCAGTCGTTCAGCTTCAGCGCCCGCGCCGTTCGGTCGGCGGTGGCGTCAATGAACTGAAACATCCCGCGCGCGCCCACGGGCGACTTCACCGTCGGATTGAACCGCGACTCCTGCCGCGCAATCGCCAACAGCAGCCGGGCGTCCACGCCGCGGGGTCGGGCGTGCTCCAGCAACTCATCCTTGTATGGCGCCGGATAGAGCAACGTCGCGACTTGGCGCGGCATGACTTCCAAATGAAAATCTTCCGGCAGCGTCCCAAACGTCGCTTCGCCATAGGCAATCGCCTTCCAGGCCTGATCGCCGCGCCCGGCGTAAACCGCCTGCGCGAAGGCGTCGCCCGCCGGCGCTTCCAGCGCGGCTAGGGCGTTGTCGTAAAGCCCCAGAAACGCGAACTCCTCGGACGCCTTGCGCGCCGCCGGCGCGGACGCCGCGTCGGCAATGAAGGCGCGTCCGAGATCCGGCGCGCGGTATTGCCAGGCCCGCGCGTAGGCCGGCAGCCGCCGGTACACCGCCTCCAGCTTGGATAACAACTCGCGCCGGATGGAAGCGTCGCTCGTCAGGCGCAACGCCTGCTGGAGCGCGTCCTTGTCGTCCGCTTGACGCAGACGCGCCAAGCGGTGACTGATGACGCCGCGCGCCTTCTCCTCCCGCGCCAGCGCCAGCAGTCGCTCGGTCGCCAGTTGACCATAGTAGCTCGCCCGCGTGTCCGGCAGCGAAAGGTAGGCCTCGACCGCTTCGGCAAAGCGCCCCATCCGCTCCAGACATAGCCCGCGCAGGAACGCGACTTCCGCCGCGTTGGTTGAGCCAGGGCCGCGTCGCGCCAGCGACTCGCGCCGAAGCGCTTCCAGCGTCGCCAGCGCGCGACCGAACTCGTTGCGCGAGAGGTGGATTTTCGCCCGCTGAAAGCGGGCCGTCACGCCGGCCAACTCGCGCGGGAAGCGCGCCTCGGCGCGATCGCACCAGGCGAGCGCCGCGTCGAGGTCGCCTGCCAGGCGCAGCGTGTCAATGGCGTTGAGATACGCGCCGCCCAAAAACTCGCTCTTGGGATATTCAGCGATAAACGCCTCGTAGCGCGCGACGGCTTCCCTGTAGCGCCCGGCATTTTGGAACGCATGCCCCGATTGGTAGTAGCCTTTTTCGCCGTCCGGCGACGTCGGGTATTCCTCATGCGCGCGCTCCAGCCAGCGGGCGGCTTCATCCCAGCTTTCCTCGATGAAAAAGGCCCGCCCAACGCTCCACAGCGCCTCGGCCCGATTCGGCGCGGCTGGAACTTGGTCAACCAGCGCCCGAAAGTGCCGCTTCGCGCCTTCCGTCTGCCGATTCGCCAGATACAGCCGCGCCCGCGCTAGTCGGTCAGTCGGCGCCAGGGCGGCGTCGCCCTGCGCATCAAGCTCTTCAGCCGCGACTAACGCCGCGTCGTCCTTGCCGGTCGCGAGCAGCCGCCGAAAAATCGCCTGCGCTTCGGCTTCGCTTCCGGCGCGACGCAGCAGCTGACCAAGCCGGGCTTCATATTCGCGGCTGCGCGGCGCCAGCTGGCGATAAAGGGCGATGGCGGCGTCCAGTTGACCGGCGGCCGCGTGGCTCTCAGCCAAACGCAGCGTCGCCGGTCGGGCGGCCGGATGCCCCGCAAACTCGCGGACAAGCCGCGTCAGCGCGGCGCGCTCTTCGCTGGCAGCCTCGGGCTTGCCGGACTGGCTTTCGCGGCGGGCGATCTCGGCGACGTAGCGCAAGCTGTAGGGCGCGAGCATTCGCGCGTCCGCGCGCTTCAAAACAGCCTGAAAACGCTGTTTCGCCAGCGCCAAGTCGCCCGCGCGCAGCGCCAGCCGGGCGTGCAGGTAGTCGTAGTGGTTGAGCGCGTAAAGCGTCGGCGCGGCGGCGGCGAACAGCCCCAAATCGCGGAGCGCATCGGCATAGCGCCGTTCCTCGACGGCCTGCGCAATGCGCCGCGCCACCGCGCGCGCTTCAAACGGGAGCTCGCTCGCGGCGGGCGCGGGCGGCGGAAGGGACGGCGGCGCGGCGGTTGGATCGCCGTCCTGGCGCGGGACGGCGATGGCGACAACCAAGACAAGAACGCCGGTCAGCCAACGCTGGAGTGTAAGCAGACTCATAGAAGCGACGCCGAGCTTGGGGATTCGGGACAAGGGACTTTGGAAGCATTATCATTATAACGATGCGCCACGCCCAGGATTGGGTCGCTGGCAGCCGCGTCAAGCATCCGCGCGAGCTCGCCGCTAGCTTCCGCTTAGCGGCGCCGGCCATCCCGCGCGGACCCGTCCCCAAGGCGCGGGAAAACCAGGTTGCGGGGAAAAAAGTATGACAGCCGCTTTTCTCTAGCTTTCTTGCTTGTCTACAGCTTTCTAGCTTTTCTACATCTTTCCAGCGCTTCGCCCGCGAGGCGCCCCCATGACGCCCCTGGGCGACCTGAAGGCGCGATTGCGACGCGCGCGTCGGCAGCGCGCCGAGCGCCTCCGCCTTGGCGGCGACGGACCCCTCTGTGCCGTAGAGACAAAAAGCCCGTCGGCCGGTGCAAGCGCCGACGGGCAAGCTTATCGGTCGCGCCTAGAAAATGCGCCTAGAAAATGTAGCGGGCCGTGAAAATCATCGAGCGCCCGCCAACGTTGGTCTGACCAAGGTTGAGGAACAGCGCCGGATTCGTGGCGGCGCTGACCGTATTGGATGGGATCACCGTAAAGTTGCGCCGGTTGAAGACGTTGAACACTTCCCAGCGAATTTGGAGCGATTGCTGGCGATCGCCGCTGCCAAACGTCCGAATGCTCTTGACAAAGGCGAAGTTTGTCGAGGCGGTGCCCCCTGTGCGGACATTGTTCCGCCCGGAGTCGCCATTGATGCCGGAGTTCGCCGGGTTGAGCACGAAGAACGGATTGGGGTTCGTGCCGGTCGCGGTTCCAGGCACGCCGCTTGGGTTGATTCGAACGCGCTGCGAGAGCTCAACCGTTGAAATCTGACCCGGCAGAATGCCCAGCGCGTTCGTCGCGTTGAGGATGCTGAAAGGCGTCCCCGAAGAGAAGGTCGAAACCCCGCTCATTGACCAGCCGTTGAGCAGGCGGTCGAAGAACCAGTTGCTCATCTGGATGCGCGGAATCTCGAACGTGTAATTCGCCACGAAGCGGTGTGGCTGATCCAAACCCGAGCGCCCTCGGTCTTGCCGATAGTTGAGCGGGTTGGCCGGCAGGGTCGAGTTGGTTTGTCCGCCTAAAATATCATCGCTGTCGTTGATGAAGGAGCTCCACGTATAGTTCAGCTCATACTGGATGCCATGGCGGAATCGCTTGCCATGCGTGACTTGGAGCGAGTGATACCAGGAGCTGGCCAGGCCGTCGCCCACCAGAATCGAGCCGCGCGCGGGATCGCGACGAAACGCCGGCTGCCCGCTAATCGTCACCGGACGCAGCGTCGGCAGGACGTTGGCGTAAAACGCCGGGTTGTTGTTAATGGCCGCTTGGAAGAAGCCTATGTTCTCCTCAACTTCGCGTACCAGCTTCAACCCGCGCGAGCCGATGTAAAACACCTTTAGGACGTAGTCGTTAAACAACTGCCGCTCAAAGCCGAGGTTGAACGACTGCTGATACGGAAGCGACACGCGCTTATTGGGCGAATAAAGGCGCACCGGGAGCAGGTCCGGATTGCCGGTAAACTGCTGCGGCGTTGGCGGCGCCGGACGGTTGGCCGGCACATAGAGCCGCTGCCCGCTGATGTTGCCGAGAGCAATGTTGACGCCGCGCGGAAAATTGCGCGACGTGTTGAGCAAAATGTTGAGAAAGATTTGGTCGTACGAGATGCCGTAGCCGCCGCGAATGACCGTCTTATCGCCGCCTAGCATCGTCGCGATGAAGCCGTCGCCGCCAACGCGGGGATTCCAGGCAAATCCGACCCGCGGGGCGAAGTTATTAATGTCCGGCTCGGCGTTGGAGAAAAATCCAAACGGCGCCGAGACGTACTCATAGCGCAACCCGAGGTTGAGGGTGAGATTGGACGCGAGGCGGAAGTCATCCTGCGCAAAAACGCCCAGCTCATGGACAATCGCCGGGACAAGACCCGTCCCCGCGTACTGGGAAAACAGCGCGTTTCGGTCAAACAGAAACTCTTGCATCGAAGGATACTGCACCGTGCCGCGGAAGTTCGGGGCAAAGAAGGAGTCTAGGTTGACCCGGTTGTAAGAGCCGCCGAACTTCAGCGTGTGCCGACCGGCCGTGAAGGTGAAATTGTCGGTAAACTCCAAAACTTTGCTATTGCGAAACTGCGGGAAGTTGGCGTTGCCGACGCTATTGAAACCGCTAATCGCAAAAGCCGGGGGAAAATTCTCGGGGAAGTTGAGCGACCGATCCACATAGCTGAATCGGAACTCGTTGACAGCGCGCGGGCCGAAGGTGCGAATGTAGTTCACCGCGCCGTTGTAGTTGTCCACATTCGTGCCGACTTCGTTGCCCGGAATCGCCGCGGGCGCGCCTGGGTCGCGCGACCGATCCTGCAAGTAGCGCAGCGTGAAGCGATCATTGCTGGTCAACTGAATGTCGCCGCGGGCGAGGATGCGCCAGAACGTCGTGCCAAATGGCAGCGGCGCGCCCTGGAGCGCTCGATTGAACTGCTGAACCGGCAAGGTGAGGATGATCGCATTGTCGGACGGCCGCCGAATGGTCAGCGTTCCGCGCGGCGTCGGATCATTGGCGACTGGAAACGTGTTGAGCAAGAATTGCAGCGCGCCCGGCGCAAACGCGTCCGGGCCGGACGTGACGCTGTTGGCGTAGCTTTGCAGCGCGGTCACGGCCGCCGGCGCCAGCGCCAGCGTATTGGTCCCCGACACGGTCGTGCGGAAGGTGTTTCGGTCAAAGCTGGTAAAGAAGAAAATTTTGTCTTTCTTGATGGGGCCGCCAAAGGTCACGCCCCAGGTGTTGTCCACCGTCACGCTCCGCGCCCGGCGCAAGGACTCGCGCTCGCTGAAGCCAGCGGCGCGCGCCGCGCTGAACGTCCGCTGCTGGGCCGTCGTCAGCGCGTCCAGCCCGTTGCCAGCCCAAGTGTAGTGGGCGATGCCGCTGAACTCGTTCGTCCCAGAGCGGGTGATCTGCTGCACGATCGCGCCGCCGTTGCGCCCGTACTCCGCCGAGAAGTTGTTAGTAATGATCTGAAACTCGGCCAGCGCCTCCGGCGGGAGGTTTTGGGTCGGGATGGACAGCGACGGGTCGTTGTTTTGCGTGCCATCAATCAGGAAGTTGTTGGAGCGGGTGCGCGCGCCATTGACCGCGAAACCCGAGCCGGGACGCCCATTCTGATTGTTGACGACGCCTGGCTGGAGCAACGCCAGCCCGTTGAGCGTGTTGCGCCCTGGCAGCTCCAGAATGCGTCGGGAATCCACCTGCTTGCTGATTTGGCTGCGCGTGGTCTCGATGAGCGCCGCGTCGCCCTCAATCGTGACGACTTCCTGGGCGCTTCCAGGCTTGAGCTCGACGTCCACGCTGGCGTCGCGCGCGACGGTGACGGCAATCGGCTCGCGGACAAGCGTTTCAAACGTATCGGCTGAAACCTTGACCGAGTAACGCCCTCCCGGCAGCGCTCGGAAGAGATACACGCCGTCGCTGCCAGTGGTTGTCTCGCGGGTTTCTCCCGTGTCCATGTTCCGAGCCTCGACGCGCGCGCCGGCGACGGTCGCGCCGGTCTGGTCAGTGACTCGTCCGGAGAGGTTGCCGTAAATGGTCTGGGCGTCAACTGACCAATTGATGACTAACCCCAAAGCCAAAAACAGCGCCGCTAGCCGGACAAGCTGCGGCATAAGCCTGCTGTTTGGATTCATAGCGTTGAATCCCTCCTTATGGTAAAGGTTACTTCCCCGAAAAAGGCAAATTTCGTTCCATGCGCTTGGCGCGCCCCGACCGCTCTCTGTTAGGCTTTCAAAAGCGATGCGCTCTCCCTGCCTGTCAATCCAGGGCTCGCCCGCGCGAAGCTGTCGCCGCGCGCCGGGCAGCAGCCCGCGCCGAGCCCCGCTCGCCAGGCGGCGGCGAGCTGTACGAAAAACGAAACTTTTCCAGAAAATCGGAGTCTCGCGGGCTGAAAGCAAGGCTTTTGTATAAATTTGTATAAATGTATAAAGAAGCCTTCGCAGGTCGCTGCCGGAAAAACGAGAGCGACTGGTTAGGCGAGCGAACCGCCCCGCGCCAGCGGCAATGCCGCTTTGTAACTCGCCCCCAGCCGCGTCAACCGGGCGGTGAAGCAAGCCAGGCGACGCCGGACTGACTAGCCACGACCAAAAACAAGCCGCTCCAGAGCGACGACTCAAGAGACGACTCAAGATCGGGGAAGCCTCTGCCGCCGCCGGCTGTGGCCGGCAGCTTGCCCGTTAGCGACTGCGTCTCAAAGCCTCGTCCGAGACCTTGAGACACAGCTCAATCGTTATTTGGGGTAAATATGTTGAATCTGTTGTTACAGACGAGCGCTTCCGCCGGGCGGGCTGGGCGCCGAGCCTAGGCTTGCTCTGGACGCTCAGCCTCACAGCGCTGGGCTTGGGGACAGCGCCTTAGCCCGAACGGCGCGCTCACGCTTGACCCGGTGACGCGCAATATGCGGACCTTCAGCAACCCGCGCATGACCGGTCAGCGCTTCGCGCCGGTGGTCGGGGCGACCGGCTTCCCGCTCATCACAACACGGTCGGCAACGGCACCGCGCCGCGCTGACTTCAACAACGCCAACCTGAGCTCGCTCAAGCGGATCAAGCTAGCGGAGCGATACACGTTCGAGCGGCGGGCTGATTACTTCAATGCGTTCAACCAGGACTTCTATGGCATCCCAGTCAACAAACAACATGAACAGCCCGGACTTCGGCCGCAACCTCAACGGTTGGGAACGCCGCGCGCTGACCCGTAGCGGACGCTTCCGGTTCTAACCCCGTTAACCTATCGTCGCGGGGATGGCTAACGCCGTCCCCGCTTTTTTTTGCCGGACGCTAAGCTGTCAGTCGCCGGCGCGCCGCCCTGGGCGTTGTCCGGACCGGTTCCCGCAACCAATCGGGAGTCAAGCGGGATGGCGCCCCCGCTCAAGCCGTCCCGCCTCGCTTTTCTTTCGCCGTCGGCGTAGTGTCCTGCGAGCGTCGCCCGTCGGCGGGCGGTCAAGCATTCTGCATCAACCCGAGCGCCGCTATGTTCCAGCGACTCCGCGACCGGCTCGCCGCCCCTGACTTTCGCGCCGAACTCAAAAGCGCAGCCATCGCGCTCGTCATCGCCAGCTTGCTGTTTGGCGGCTCGTTCCTGTCGTTGTTCCTGGCTTTCACGGCCCAGTCCCTAGGGGCCTACGCCGGCGCGCAATACCTCTTCATCGCGGCGCTGGCGCTGGCGCTGATCGGCGGGCTGTATGTCGTGCCCAAGCTGGCCCGCCGGGTGCGGCTGGAGCTATCCCGTCTCGACATCAGTTACGCCCCGACGCAGGAAACGGCGTTTTTCGTCCTGCTGACGGTGGTCGTCGCGCTGTCGGCTTTCAACACCGGCAACAACCTGCTCTACCTCATTTTCGCCATTCTCATCAGCGTCATCGTCGCCTCGGGGATTGTATCCGAAAGCATGTTGCGCGGGCTAAGCGTCAGCTTGCGGTTTCCAGAGCACATCCACGCCGGTCAAGCCGCGCTGCTTGATGTGAGCGTGGCGAATGAGAAATACCTCATCCCCTCCATGTCGCTGACCATCGGCGCTCGCTTGACTCAGAAAGCCGGGGCGCCGGCGGCAAGCGCCGAGCCGCCCGCGCGGTCGCGCTGGGGCTGGCGGCGCAAAGCCAAGCCTCTTGCCGCCAGCCTTGAGGGCCTCGCCCACTTTGTCATCGTCGGCCCGCGGGCGAAGGTGCGGCAGACGATTGAGCATACGTTCCCGGCCCGCGGGCGGTACGAGATCGTCGGATTCACCGTCACGACGAAATTTCCCTTTGGCTTTCTGCAAAAGACGCGCCGGTTCACGGCATCGGGCGCCATCGTGGTTTATCCCCCCGTGGATGCCGGCGCGCCGCTGCCGGCGGGACTGTCTGACGCGCTCGGCGCCCGCGAGACCAATCAGCGCGGACTAGGGGCTGACCTCTATGCCATCCGGCAGTACCGCGATGGCGACCGGCGGCGCGACATTGACTGGAAAGCGACGGCCAAGACGCGCAAGCTCATGGTGCGCGACCGCATGCGCGAAGACGATCGGCGGGTGACGCTTCGATTTGATCCGCGCGCCCCGCGCGAGTTGACCCGCGACGATATGGCCGCTTTTGAAATCGGCGTGGCGCGCGCGGCGTCGCTAGCGACCAAGCTGGCGAAGTCCGGCGCGCTGACGCGCCTTGTCACGCCGGACGCCGCCACCGAATTTGGCAACACGCCCCGCCACGTTCACGACATGCTGCGCGTTCTGGCGATGATTGAGCCGCAGACGGCGGCGCCGGCGGCGAATGGCGCCCGCCGAGTCGCCGGGGAAGCTGGTCTGGAAGTGGTCTTCGCCTGGACCGTCCCGGCGACGGAGCGCGGCGCGGCAGTGGCGTTCGAGGACCTGCGCCCAAATCCCCGCGACTCCAACGGCGACTCAACGCCAAGCTGAGCCGCCCTCGACGAGCGACGATGATTGTTTGCGTCAACTGCGGACAGATGAACGAAACGGCAGCTAGTCGC
The DNA here is from genome assembly GCA_002254845.1 of Chloracidobacterium sp. CP2_5A. Lineage (GTDB taxonomy): Bacteria > Acidobacteriota > Blastocatellia > Chloracidobacteriales > Chloracidobacteriaceae > Chloracidobacterium. The sequence continues at coordinate 149,730 of NKPT01000001.1, forward strand.
TGCCTGCGCTGTGGAGCTTCAGCCTTCGAGCTGCCAACCTACCTCGGCCAGTCGGAGTCGCCGCCCGCGCCGCCGGCAGTCGCGCCTTTTCCAAGCGCGCCGCCGGCGGCCTATCATTACCATCCGCCGGGCGGAATAAGCGGCTTCGTCTGCCCATATTGCCGAACGGGACTGCCGCCGCGCTTCGTCAGCAAGGTCTCGGCGGCGGGATGGATCATTTTGGTCTTGCTGCTTTTTCTCTGTTGGCCGCTGTTTTGGGTCGGCTTTTTGATTCGCGAGGAGCGCTGCCTATGCCGCGTCTGCGGCGGACGCCTTTCCTAGAAGCTCGCGTCGCCGACGTAAAAACATTTGCGCTCGCGTGACGCGCTGCGTAATGTCTCGCTTTCGCGCCTAGCCTGATAAAGGGCGCCTGTCACGGCGCGTCGCTTGGAAGGAGCTTGGGATCGAGCGATGAAGGTCATTCGCGAGCCGCGCGAAATGCAACAGACGGCGCTGACGCTGCGCGACAAGGCCATCCGCATCGGCCTGGTGCCGACCATGGGGGCGTTTCACGACGGCCATGTGTCGCTCATGCGCCGCGCCAAGCAGGAAAACGACGTCTGCGTCGTGTCGCTGTTCGTCAATCCGCTCCAGTTCAATGATCCGGCAGATTTGGAACGCTACCCGCGGAATGAAGCCGCCGATCTGGAAATCGCCCGCTCGGTCGGCGCGGACATCCTGTTCACGCCGAGCGCCGCGGCGATGTATCCGCCGGACGCGCAGACCTTCGTCGAGGTCACGCGCGTATCGCAGCCGCTGTGCGGCGGGCAGCGCCCCGGTCATTTTCGCGGCGTCGCGACGGTCGTGGCCAAGCTCTTCATGATCACGCTCCCGCGTCGGGCGTACTTCGGCTTGAAGGATTATCAGCAGTGTCGCGTCATCGCGCAGATGGCGCGAGACCTGTACTTTCCGCCGGACTTGGTTTTTTGCCCGACGGTGCGCGAGGCTGACGGGCTGGCGATGAGTTCCCGCAACGCCCGCCTCACCCCCGAAGACCGCCGGGCGGCAACGGTCCTGCCGCGCGCGCTGGAACTGGCGCAAAGCCGCTTCGCCGACGGCGAGCGCGACCCGTCCGTCATCCAGGCGCTGGTCCGCGAGCGCCTGCTGACCGAGCCGCGCGCCGGGATTGAGTATGTCGAGGTCGTTGACGCGCAGACGCTCGAGCCCATTGCCGAAATCGCCCAGCCCGCGCTGGTCGCCATTGCCGCCCGGTTTGGAGACATCAGACTCATTGACAGCGTCGCGCTGACGCCTCCCAGTCCGGAACCGGAGCCGCTTGCGCCTGATCCGCTCGACACTTCAGACGTTCCACATCGCGTCGCCCCGCGCGCCTAGGAGGACGCCCTATGCAGGCCTGGTTTTCATGGTTGGCCGCCGGTTGGCTGTTGGCGGCCAGTCCGCCGGTCGCCGCCGCCGCGCAGGAGGCCGCCGGCTGCGCCACTGTCAACAGTCAGGCGGGCTACCATCAGCCGATTGGCCACCACAAGTTTCAGTTGCACTGGATCAGTTGGGGCGAATGGAAGACGCTCGGCGACCTGACCGTGACCGACCGGAACGGTCTGCTCGTCGTCCACGGGGCGTACCGCGATCCCAAAACCGGCGATTTTATCGAGATTGACGGCCTTGTGACGCGGGTTGAAGCCCGCGCCTTCGATTTTGAAGGGAAAATCATTACCCGCGCAAGCTGCATCAACGGCGGCGACCCAGGCGCGCGCAAAGGCGCGCTGACCTTCGCCGTTACGGGCAAGCGACGCGACTGGCGGCTTCAGCAAATGCAGGATCCGGGCGATGAAGCGACAGACTACGCGGATATTTTTTCGGTGAGGGGCAAGGACGGCCCGGCTCACAAAAGCTAATGCGCCTATGTTTCGCGTGATGCACAAATCGAAGATTCACCGAGCGACGGTGACGGAAGCCAACCTCAACTATGCCGGCAGCTTGACGGTTGACCAAGACCTCCTGGACGCGGCCGACATCCTGCCCAATGAAAAGGTGTCTGTCGTCAACATCAACACCGGCGCGCGCTTTGAGACCTACGCTATTTCAGGGCCGCGCGGGTCGGGCGTCGTGTGTCTGAACGGCGCGGCGGCGCGTCTAGGGACGCCGGGCGACCTCGTCATCATCATCACCTACGGCTTGTTCTCGGATGAGGAAGCCCGAAGCCTCAAGCCTAGGGTGGTCAAGGTGGACGCCGCCAACCGCCCGCTCAACGCCGCCTGAGTCGCTTCCGGTCGTGCTTCCGGCGCAGCCGTCGCCCGGTTTTCAGCGGGTCGCTCACTACTACAACCGGTATCTGTTGCGCCGCGCCTTCCACGCTGTCTGGTGGCGCGGCGTTGATGTCTTCACGGCAGAGCCGCGCCGGCCGCTACTGATCTATGCCAACCATCCGGGCTGGTGGGACCCGCTGCTCGCTTTTTTCGTCGTCCGGCGGACCGGGCGCGACGGCTACATGATGAGCGAGGAAAAAACGCTGCGCGCCTTCCGGTTTTTTCGGTGGATGGGCGGCTTCTCCATTGATCGGACAAACGCGCGCGACGTCGCGCAGTCCATTCGCTACGCCGCCGAGCGGCTGCGCTCGCCGGGGACGGCGCTGTGGATTTTTCCGCAGGGCGAGATTACGCCGCCCGACAAGCGCCCCATCGCTTTTTTCAAGGGCGTCGCGCATATTTTGCGCCGCGCGCCGACGTGCGTTGTCGTGCCAGCCGCCATCCGCTACGAGTTTGACGACCAGCCCCGCCCGGAAGCCTTTCTCGATTTTGGCGCGGGGGAAACGATTCGCGGCGCGGATGTCAGCGACTTGGTCGGTCTAACGCGCCATCTGCAAAGCCGCCTCGCCGAGCGCCTCGATGCCCTGCGCGACTCCGTCTGGGAGCGCCGGCGGGAAGATTTCGCGCTGGCGCTTCGGGGGCGGCGCTCCATCAGCGACGCCTACGTCGACACAGTCGCCCGGCTGACCGGCCAAAGCCGTTGACAACGCTTGGCGGGATGCTTGCGGAAGGCGGGCGGACGTGTCATACAGGGCGCGCCATCTTTGATCTTGCGAGGAGCGCGAAATCCATGTCGGCAGCGAAGTCTTTAGGCTCTCGGCGTATCTGGTGGGCGGCCGCCTTAGGCGGCGGCGCGCTTGTCTTCACGGCGCTGTTTTCCCCAAGCGCCCGCGCGGTCGGGCAATCCTTCCTGGAAGCTTTCCGGCTGCCGCGCGTCGTGGCGATTGGCCTCGACGACCAGCAAATGGCCGCGCTGCGGCAACGCCTGGACCGCATCCAGTCCAAGTTTGACTTGCCATCGCTCATCGGCGAAAGCGTCGAGGTTGAGCCGCCAGCCGAGCGGTCGGTCATCGTGACGTCGGCGCTGGAGGCCGAGCGAGTGGCGGGCGCGACCATCCGAATGCCAACTTGGTTGCCGGAGGGCGTGACCATCAAAGAAATTCGCGCCGCTTCCAGCGGCGGCGGCGTTCGCTTCAAGGCGGATGTCAAATTCGCCAACCAAGTGCTTGATTTTCTCGACCTGCGGGACGCGACGCTGCCCCCGGCTCTAGATGGCCAAGCCATTGCCGTCAAGCTCGGCGGGCGGGTGGAAACCAGCTTTGAGCGCGGCGCCAGCTTTGAGCGCGGCGCCAGCTTTGAGCGCGGCGCCAGCTTTGAGCGCGGCGAAAGCCGGCTCTTCTCGCTTATCCAAGCGAGACTGCCGGAAGTGACCCTGCCGGAAAGCGCGTCGCTGACGCCGTTTGGCTACGCCTACCTCCGAATCATGGGCCTAGACGCCGCGCAGGCGAGCGCGATGGCGGCGGCGACTGACTGGCGCTCCACGCTTGTCGTTCCGATGCCGGCGAGCGCTCACGACGCGCGGCAAGTTATGGTCCGCGGCCGTCCGGCCTTTCTGATAACGCCGCAGGTCAGGGCGGCTGATGAAGCGGCGCGGGAAAGCCGCCGCTGGCGGCGACAGGGGATGAAAACCACGCTGCTGTGGACGGAAGACAACCAGGTCTTCATTCTCAGCGGCGCGCTGACCGAACAGGAGGCTCTGACCATCGCCGGCGCCTTGCGCTAACCCCGCCGCGCGGAAAGATGGCCTGGGTGATAGAGGCCGAAGGGCTGCGCAAGGCGTTCGGCGACAAGGTCGCGGTCGCCGATCTGTCGCTTCGCGTGGCGGAGGGCGAGATCTTTGGCTTTCTCGGTCCGAATGGAGCCGGCAAGACCACGGCGATGAAAATGCTGCTGGGTCTTGTTCGCCCGACGGCCGGCCGCGGCCGCGTGCTGGGGCATCCGGTTGGCTCGCGCGAGTCGCGCCGCTGGGCGGGCTTTCTGCCCGAACACTTTCGCTTTCACGACTGGATGACTGGCCGCGAGCTGCTCGACTTTCACGGGCGACTGCATGGCGTAGGGGCGGCGGCGCGCGGCGAGCGCATCGCGGATTTGCTTGCGCAAGTGGATTTGACCGATGCCGCCGACCGTCCGCTGCGGACCTACAGCAAGGGCATGCAGCAGCGCTTGGGTCTGGCGCAGGCGCTCATTCACCGCCCGCGCCTCGTCTTTCTCGACGAGCCGACGTCAGGACTGGATCCGATTGGACGGATTCTTGTGCGCGACATTATCCTTCGCCTGCGCGGCGAAGGGATTACGGCGTTTTTCAACTCGCATATTCTGGGCGACGTCGAGGCGGTTTGCGACCGCGTCGCGTTTCTCAAGCGCGGACAGATCATTCACGAAACCTCGCTGCGCGAGGGTTTTGCTCCCGAACTGCATCTGACGCTCGGCGCGGTTTCGGCGGAACTGGTCAACGGGCTGGCGTCCTTCGGCAAAACGCTGCGGACGACGGAGCGCGAGGTCTGGATGCGCGTGGCGGCGGAAGCCGACGTTCCCGAAGTCGTTCGCTGGCTGGTCGGGCAGGGCGCGGCGATTTATGGCGCGCGGGTCCAGCGGCCATCGCTGGAAACGCTCTTTTTGGAGACGATGGGTCCTGACGAGCGAGCCGGGTGACGCGTCCGTTCCAAGCCTCTCGATAGCGTTCCAGGCCGTTCGATATGGTCGCGCGCGCGACGCTCCGCCTAAGGCGCGGCGAGAGCGGCTACGGCGCCGACCGGCGGCGCCCGAGGGTCACGAGCGTTGGACTTGGCGAGGCGTCCGCCCGCGGCGCGACCGCTGGGCCATCGGCTGGGTTGTCCGCCTCGGGCACTTGCTCGCGGGCGTGGTAAGAGCTCCGAACTAACGGGCCGGCCTCGACGCGCTTGAAGCCCATCGCCAGCCCAATTTGCCTAAGCTCGGCGAATTCGTCGGGGTGGTAGAACTTTTCAACCGGCAAGTGCCGCAGGCTCGGCCGCAAGTACTGCCCCAGCGTCAGCATGTCGCAGCCGTTAGCGCGCAGGTCGCGCATGGTTTCAAGCAACTCGTCGCGCGTTTCGCCCAGCCCCAGCATGACGCCTGATTTCGTCAATACCGGGTAGTCGGGCGAGCGATAGGCTGCCGCCCGCCGCAGCAACTCCATCGAGCGACCGTAGACCGCGTCGGGACGGACGCGCTTGTAAAGCGCCTTGACCGTTTCCGTATTGTGGTTGAGCACGTCGGGGCGCGCATCCATCACTGTGGCTAGCGCGTCCCAATTGCCGCAGAAATCAGGAATCAAAACCTCGATGCGGCAGCCCGGATTGCAGCTCCGCACCTCGCGAATCGTCGCCGCGAAATGCCGAGCGCCGCCGTCGGGAAGCTCGTCGCGGTTGACGGATGTGATGACGGCATGCCGCAGCCCCAGCCTATGGACGGCCTCGGCGACCTGGCGCGGCTCCTGCGGATCGAGCGGGCGCGGCGCGCCTTTCGCGACGGCGCAAAAGCCGCAGTGGCGCGTGCAGATGTCGCCCATCAACATGAAGGTCGCCGTCCGGCTCGAGAAGCATTCCCAGATGTTGGGACAGCGGGCCTCCTGGCAAACGGTGTTGAGCGAAAGGTCGTCCACCAGGCGGGCGACTTCCTGAAACTTCTCGCGGGCGGCAAGCCGAATTTTGAGCCATTCCGGCTTGCGCTCCGGACGAAGATCGCGGCGGGTAAAGGTGCGGTCGGCCATAGCCCCGCCATCTTAGAAATGGCGCGGCGCGGACACAAGCTAAGCGGACGCCGCGCCGCCGGTCGCGTCGCGCGCCAACCCAGCGTGGCTTCAGCGGCGTTTTTTCAGTAAGTTTTTTTATAGCAAAACGATGGCGGGCGCCGCGCGCGATCCAGCAGGGGCGGCCCAGCCAGCGCGACCTATGACCCGGCCAATGAAGCTTCAGCCATTTCCCGGCGCGGCCCGCAGCGGCGCGCTTCCCTTTGTCGCCGTTGTCGGCCACGCGCCAGTCAAGCGGGCGCTACTGCTTTTGGCGATCGAGCCGCGACTGCGCGGGCTAGCGTTCGCCGCGCCAACCGGAAGCGCCAAATCGGTTCTTGTCCGCGCCTTTGCCGAGATTGCCCCGGACGGCCCCGCCGGACGCCCGCCATTCGTCATTCTGCCGGCCAACATCAGCGAAGACCGTCTCTTTGGCGGGCTTGACCTCGAAGCCACGCTCGCCGGCGGCAAGCGCCGCTTTATGCCGGGCGTCTTGGCGCAGGCCAACGGCGGCTATGTCTTCGCTGACAACCTCAACCTCCTGCCGACCCAGGCGGAAAATGCGCTGCTGACCTGTCTTGACAACGGCTGCTTGCGGGTGGAGCGCGAAGGCGTTTCCATCACGTCGCCGGCCGACTTCGCCCTCATCGCGGCCTTCAACCCCGAAGCAGGCGGCGCGCGCTGGCATATCCTCGATCGCATGGGTCTGATTGTCGCCGCGCCGCGCCGTCCCGACCTGGAGACTCGGCAAAAAGTCATCGAAACCGTCGCCGCGTTTGAGCGCGACGCGGAAGCGATTCAGGCGCTCTACGCTGACGAGACGGCGACGCTCAGGGCGTTGCTGACCGAGGCGCGCGAGCGACTTTCGCGCGTGACGCTTTCCGATGAAACGCTGCAGTGGATTTGCGCGCGCGCCGCCGCGCTGGGCACGGTCGGGCAGCGCGCCGAGTATTTCGCCGCGCTCGCCGCCCAAGCCAACGCCGCGCTCGAAGGCCGCGCCGCCGTCAACGAGGATGATTGCCGGACGGCTGAGTTTTTCGCCCTGCTGCCGCGCGCCACGCAGCGGCCGGAACAAGAGCCGGAGCCGCCGCCGCCGCCGCCTTCGGAAAGCTCTGAAGACGACGCCGAGCCGCCCTCGCCGCCGGAGGATTTAGAAGACTTGGCGCTGGTCTTTGACGCCGAGGAGGCGACGCTCGACGCCGATTTCAACTTCTTCGCCAAAAAGGCGCGCCTGGGACGCTATGGCAAGCGCTCCGAGCGCGACAACTTTCAGTCTGGGCGCTACGTTCGCTCCGTTCCCGGCGAGCCGTCGCGCGGGCGCGTCGCTATCGAGGCGACCCTGCGCCAGGCTGCGCCGCACCAGCCGTCGCGCCGCCAAAAGGCGGCGGCCGCGGGACAAGCGCCGGCGACCGAGCGGATTTTGCTCAAAAAAGACGATGTCCGACTCAAAAAGCTGCGCCAGCGCGCCGGGGCGCTCGTCGTTTTCATTGTGGACGCGTCGGGCAGCATGGCAGCCAATCGCATGGGGCAGGCCAAGGGCGCGGTTGTGGAGCTGCTGCGCCAGTCCTATGTCAACCGCGACAAGGTGGCGCTGATTGGCTGCTACGGGGAGGAAAGCCGGGTGCTGCTGACCCCGACGCAGAGCGTCGAATCCGCCAAGCGCCAGCTTGAAAGCCTTCCGACCGGCGGGGCGACGCCGCTCAATGACGCCCTGCGCCGGGCGCAGGCGCTGATCGAGGAAGTCCGTCGCGCCGGAACCTATGCCGAGGCGCTGACCGTCGTGATTGGCGATGGTCGCGGCAACCTGCCCGCCCGCCCGCCTGAATCCAGCGAAGCCGGTCTGTCGCGCGCCGACCTCATCCGCCGCGAGCTGGAAGATCTGGCCCGCGTTTACGCTTCCGGCGGCATTCGCATGGCGGTGATTGACACGCAAAATCGCTTTGTCTCGCGCGGCGAGGCCAAACAACTGGCGGAGCTGTTTGGCGGCAGCTACATCTACTTGCCGCGCCTGTCCGCCGGGGGCGTCGCGGACGCGGTGAAGCGCGAGCTGCGGCGTCCGTGAGGCGCGCCGCCGGCGGCTCGGGCGCCCTACCCGCCGCGGTTGACATGGTGCACAATACAGCTTGCGCGAGACTTTTTCGGATTCCGGGTTGCGACGTCCTATGGCTTCACCAGAACCTCGCTCGGCGACAGCGGAGTTTGCGTTCCTGCGCGAATGCGAGCTGTTTTCGACGCTCTCCGACCAGACGTTGCAGGCGCTGTTGCTGCGCGGGCAAGTGGCTTCCTACCAGCCGGGGGATGACGTTTTCCACATTGGCGATCCGGCGGATTACCTTTATGTCATCAAATCGGGCGTGGTGGAGATTCGCCGCCCGGTGGCCGAAAGCTCGCCGGAGATGACGCCGGTCGCCTACATTGCCGCCGGGGACGTGATTGGCGAGGTGGCGATGTTCACGAAGTCCGAGCGGGGCTCGGCGGCGCGCATGCCGGGCGGCGGAGAAATCTTCCGCATTTCGCGCGACAGCTTTCACAGCGTTGTGGCCGGCTTCCCCGACCTCGCGCTCCGCTTGTGCTTTACTTTCGCGCAGCGGCTGGAAGCCACCGTGCGCAATATGCGCAAGGAGCGACAACGGGAATTGAGCGGCAATCTGAAGTTCTTTGACCTGCCGACCGTCATCCAAACCATTATCAGCTCGGGCATGACGGGAACGTTGCGCGTGATCGACCCGCTGGGCATCGTCACGGCTGAAATCTTCTTTGACAGCGGACACCTGTGCCGCTCGACCCTGGGGCATCTGACGGGCAGCGAAGCGTTTTTTCAGCTCTTTCAGCCGCCGCCGACGGAAGGGGCGTTTGAGTTCAAGGGCGGCGAGCGCGAGGTGACGGAGGGCGCAAGCTGCGACATTCTCCTGCCCGGCATGACGATGCTCATGGAAGCCGTCCGCATGCAGGATGAAGTCCACCAACTGCGCCGCCAGATTCCAGCCAGCAGCCAGTACCGCCCGCTGTGCGACGACCTGCGCTGGGATGACGACGAGGCGCTGCTGCCGACGGCCTATGACATTTGGTATCGCCTGCATGCCGAGGCGCCGACGGTGCGCGAGTTGCTCGACACGGTGCCGGCGTCGCACTACACCACGCTTTCGATTCTCAGCAAGCTGCTGGAAACTATGCAGATTGTCGCTCGGCAGGACGACCTGCGAGCAAGGACCAGCATTCCCGAGACCAGCCTTACCGAGGCGACGCGAGACGCCCCGCTCGACCTCGACGCCTAACCTAGGACCCGCTTGGGGCCCCGCGCCAAGGCCATCCGACGCGGTCGCCCTCCGCCATTCCGCCTGACATTTCGCTTGACGCTTGAAACCGCATGACCAACCGCATCCTTGTCACCGGCGGCGCCGGATTCATCGGCACGCACCTTTGCCGGCGGCTTCTGTCCGAAGGGCATGAAGTCATCTGTCTCGATAACTTCTACACGGGGCGGCGGGCGAACGTTCGCCCGCTGCTGGAGCACCCGCGCTTTGAGCTGGCGCGCCACGATGTCATTGAGCCGATTCGGCTGGAAGTCACGCAGATTTACCATCTGGCGTGTCCGGCGTCGCCGGTTCACTATCAGGCCAACGCCATCCAAACGGTCAAGACCAGCGTGCTCGGCACGCTCAACATGCTCGGGCTGGCCAAGCGGGTCGGCGCGCGCTTCCTGCTTGCCTCGACTTCGGAAATCTACGGCGATCCGCTTGTGCACCCGCAGCGGGAGGATTACTGGGGCAACGTCAACCCGATTGGCCCGCGAAGCTGCTATGACGAGGGCAAGCGCGTCGCCGAAACCCTGACCATGGACTACCGGCGGCAGCATCGCGTGGATGTTTGCATCGCGCGGATTTTCAACACCTACGGCCCGAACATGCTGGAGAATGACGGGCGCGTCGTGAGCAACTTCATCTGCCAGGCGCTGCGGGGAGAGCCGCTGACCATCTATGGCGACGGCTCGCAAACCCGCTCGTTCTGCTACGTGGACGACCTCGTGGACGGCCTGATCCGCCTGATGGAGACGGAGAGCTTCACCGGGCCGGTCAATCTCGGCAATCCGGGCGAGTTCGCCGTGGCGGAGCTGGCGCGCAAGACGCTGACAATGACTGGCTCGGCGTCGCCCATCGTTCACCGACCGCTGCCGGAAAACGACCCGCAGCGCCGCCGTCCCGACATCACGCTGGCCGGCGAGCGGCTGGGCTGGTCGCCCAAAGTGCCGCTGGAGGTCGGGCTTGAAAAGACCATCGCCTATTTTCGCTCGGTCATTGACCAGGAGCGCGCCGGCGGGTTGCCGTGAGGGGCGGCGCCGGGCGGAGGCCTTTGACAAGCGCCCGCCAGCTCGGCATACCGCGAGAGGGCTTTTGAGCGCGAGCTTGACAGGGAGCGCTTGAGAAACGACGAGGAAACGCGCGGCATGGAGACCTGGGCCGGAAAGAACATACTCATCACCGGGGCGTCGGTTGGCATCGGCGAAGCTTTCGCCCGCCGCCTCGCGCAAGAGAAAGCCAATCTCGTTCTCGTTGCGCGGCGCGAGGACAAGCTCCGCAGCCTCGCCGCCGAGCTTGCCAAGCAGCGCGGCGTGACCGTGGACATTTTAGCCAAGGACTTGAGCCTGCCCGAAGCGGCGGGCGAGGTGTACGCGGAAACCGAGCGGCTTGGCCTACGGGTGGACGGCCTCATCAACAACGCCGGCTTCGGCATTGGGGGGCGCTTCGCGGAGACCGATCTCAAGCGCAACCTGGAAATGCTCCAGCTCAACATTGTGACGCTGACCGAGCTAACCCATCGCTACTTGCCTGGCATGCTGGCGCGGCGGCAGGGCGTGGTGGTCAACGTGGCTTCGACGGCCGCCTTTCAGGCCGTTCCCAACCTGGGCGCCTACGCGGCGACGAAAGCTTATGTCCTAAGCTTTTCCGAGGCCCTGCATGAGGAATGCCGCGGCCAGGGCGTGCTCGTCATGGCGCTCTGTCCCGGCGCGACGGCGACGGAGTTCTTCAACACTGCCAACATGGCGGAAGGCACGGCGCGCGATATGCTGCGCCGCGCGCAGACGCCCGAAGAAGTCGTTGAGGCGGCGTTGGCCGGCATTCGGCGGCGCAGCAGCTCGGTTGTGTCCGGCTTCGCCAACGCGCTTCTGTCGCAGGCGACGCGGCTTGTCCCGCGCGACCTGGCCGCGCGAATCGCGGGCAACATCATGAGAGAGCGATGAGCCTGCGCTTTGAAGTGCTGGCGCGCGACTGCGCCACCGAGGCCCGGCGCGGGCGACTGACCACGGCGCGCAGCGTCATCGAGACGCCGGTCTTCATGCCGGTTGGCACGGCGGCAACGGTCAAGGCGCTCACGCAGGAGATGCTGGAGGCGCTGGATGCGCGCATCATTCTCGGTAACACCTACCATTTGTTTTTGCGGCCCGGCCACGGAGTGATTCGGGAGCTTGGCGGGCTGCACCGCTTCATGAGCTGGCCGCGCTCCATTCTCACCGATAGCGGCGGCTACCAGGTCTTTTCGCTTGGCGAGCTGCGGACGATTAGCGAGGCCGGCGTCGCCTTCCGGTCGCACCTTGACGGCTCGCAACTGTTTATCTCGCCGGAAGTTTCGATGGACGCGCAGATCGCGCTGGGCGCGGACATCGTCATGGCTTTCGATGAGTGTCCGCCTTATCCGGCAACCCATGAGCAGGCGCGCGTCTCGCTGGAGCTGACCGAGCGCTGGGCGCGCCGCTGCCGGACGCATTTCGACGCCCAGGCCGACCGCGAGCGGCAATCCCTGTTCGGCATTGTGCAGGGCGGGATTTACGCCGACTTGCGCGCCCGCTCGCTGGAGGGGCTGCTGGAAATCGGCTTTGACGGCTACGCTATCGGCGGCTTGAGCGTCGGCGAGGAAAAACATCACATGTACGACACGACCGCCTTCATCGCGCCGCGCCTGCCGGCTGACAAGCCGCGCTACCTGATGGGCGTGGGGACGCCGGCGGATTTGGTCGAATCGGTGGCGCGCGGCGTGGATATGTTCGACTGCGTCATGCCGACGCGCCATGCCCGCAACGGGACGGTCTTTACGTCCGCGGGCAAGCTCAACTTGCGCAATGCGCGCTACATACGAGACGACCAGCCGCTCGACGCCGCCTGCGCCTGCTTTGTTTGCCGACGGTATTCAAGGGCGTATGTGGCGCATCTGACGCGGGCGGGGGAAATTCTCGCGTCGGTCTTGGCGACATACCACAACGTGCATCACTATCTTGACCTGATGGGGCGGATTCGGCACGCTCTGGAGCGGGGCGAGTTCGGACGCTTCGTCGCCGAGTTTCGCCGCCAGCAGCCTTCATCCGAGGAGTCTGATTCACTATGAGCATCGTCTTGGCGCAGGGTGGCGGAGGAAGCTTTCTCATCCAGCTTGTCCCGATTGCGGCGATGGTGGCGATTTTCTACTTTCTGGTGATTGTGCCGCAGCGGAAGCGTCAGAAAGAGCTTGACAATATGCGCAACAGCCTGAAGAACGGGGATCGCGTCGTGACTGAGGGCGGCATTTACGGGACGGTCGCGGGCATCAACCAGAAGGAAAACACGCTTCAGTTGCTCGTTGCGCCATCCGTCAAAATCGAGTTTTCCAAGAACGCCATCATTGGCTTGCGCGAGCAAAGCCGCAACGAGTCGCCAGACTAGCCCTTTATGTCGCCCTGCCCGGCGCTTTCCGCCGCTTCAAATCTCGTTCAAATCCTGGTCTTCGTCGCGCTGGTTTTTCTCTTTCTGTGGATTGACCTCGCTTCAGGAAAAAGCGACCGGCCGGTTTCCATGCGGAAGGCGGCCGCGTGGTCGGCCATCTGGGTGGCGGTTTCGCTGGCCTTCGCCGGCTACGTGGCGGCCGTGCGCGGCGCGGATGCCGCGGCGCTGTTTGTCACGGCCTACGCGCTTGAAAAATCCCTCGCCGTGGACAACCTGTTTGTCTTCATGGCGATTTTTTCCGCCTTCGCCATCCCCGAACGCCTACATCATCGGATCCTCTACTGGGGCATTATCGGCGCGCTGATTTTCCGGGCGCTGTTTATCGGGCTTGGGGTCGGGCTGCTCTTCGGCGCGGGCGCGGTTGGCGCGGTGAGCGTTTTTGGCTTCCGCATCGAGCTGCAGCGGGCGGTGTTTTTCGGCTTTGGCTTGGTCATCCTCTGGTCGGTCTATGCCCTCCTGCGCGCCAGAAGCCAGAAGACGGAAGAGGAAATAGACTACGCCGACCACTGGGCAGTGCGCTTCCTGCGGCGCTTTTTTCCCCATCGGATCGCGACGCGGCTCGATCAGAGGCGCTTTCTGACCAAAGTGCCGGACAGCCGCGGCGTATATCGGCACGCCTTCACGCCGGCGTTTCTGTGCCTGCTGGTTATTGAGGCATCGGACATTATGTTCGCCTTTGACAGCGTGCCGGCCATCTTCGCGGTCACGCAGGACCCATTTTTGGTCTATACGAGCAACATTTTCGCCGTGCTGGGCTTGCGCTCCATGTATTTCCTCGTGGCGGCGGCTAAGCGAGCGCTCATTCACCTCGACAAAGCGGTTTTCGTCATTCTCGCCTTCATCGGCGTCAAGATGCTGGCTCTCGCCTTCGACTGGTTTCACCTTCCGCCGCTGACCAGCCTCAGCGTCGTTCTGGGGTTGCTGGGGCTGGGCATCGGCGGCTCGCTCCTCGCGCAGCAGATGCAGGCGGGCGGCGCGCCTTCCCGCCCCGAACCGACTTCATCAAAGCTCGCCCCTTGACAGCGTGGCGCCCGGTTCCGTAGTCTAGCCGTTCGCTTTGCTTCCGGCTGGCAGGCGTCCCCGCGCCAGAGATTTGTCGTCCGCGACGTTGGCGCCAGCCCGGATGGCATAGGCGCGAGGCGCGGTGAAAGCCGCTGTGAGGAGCAAGATCGAGCTGTTATGAGTGAATCAACATCAGAGCCAGCAATGGAAACCGCCGCGGCTTCCGAAGCCGTGTCGGCGGCGGGATCGCCGCGGACAATGGTTCGCCGCCGCCCGCATAAGGCTTACACGGGTCAGACCTTCGTGCCGAAAGGGCCGCTGCCTGAACCCGACCGCAAGTGGTTTCTGGTGGACGCCGCCGGCTTGACCGTGGGGCGGCTGGCGTCACAGATCGCGCCCATTCTGATGGGAAAGCATCACCCGCGCTACACGACCTTTATGGATATGGGCGACGGCGTCATCATCATCAACGCCGAGAAAGTCGTGTTTCGCGGCGACAAGTGGAACCAGAAGCTTTACCGGCGGCACAGCGGCTACCCCGGCGGGCTGCGCGAAACCAAGGCCAAGGACTTGCTGGCTAAGTTTCCGGATCGCATCCTGCAGCACGCTATCGTCGGGATGCTGCCGAAGACGAAGCTTGGGCGACAGATGGCCAAGAAGCTTCGCATCTACGCCGGCCCCAATCACCCGCACCAGGCCCAACAGCCGGAGCCGCTGGCGCTCGACACGCTTCGGGCGCAGTGAAGACGCAGCGAAGGCGGGTCGGCCGAGCGACTTAGCAAGGTTGAGATTGCGATTTGAAGAGGTAAGCGAAGCGTGGGGATGCTCATTCAGTATTACGGGACAGGTCGCCGCAAAACGGCCACAGCGCGTGTTTTCTTGCGCCCCGGCGACGGCAACATCACGGTCAACAAGCGCACTTTCGAGGGTTACTTTCCGAACGAAACTCTGCGGATGATCATCCGCCAGCCGCTCCAGGTGACGGAGACCCTGGGCAAGTTCGATGTTTTGGTCAGCGTAGCCGGGGGCGGCGTATCGGGACAGGCGGGGGCGGTTCGGCATGGGATTGCGCGGGCGCTGCTTCAGTTCAACGTCGAATTGCGGCGACGCCTGAAGAAAGCCGGCTTCCTGACGCGCGATCCGCGCATGAAGGAGCGCAAGAAGTACGGACAAAAGGGCGCGCGCAAGCGCTTCCAGTTCTCCAAGCGATAAGTCGCGGTCATGCCGTGGCAGCCGGCTCGTCCCCCCGCGACAGGCGGGGCAGCGCCGGCATCCCATTGCCGCGCGATTGGGTGCGTCTCAGGCGAAGGACGTCAGTCAGCCTGGGTCCCGCGCGGCGAGCACATCAACCATCCAAGCAGGCCTAGGGCCTGCGCAAGAAAGGCGGTCGCGAGTGGCAGTTGCAGTCACAATGAAGGAATTGCTTGAAGCCGGCGTACACTTCGGTCACCAAGTGCGCCGGTGGAACCCGAAGATGAAGGAATACATCTTCGGCGAGCGAAACGGCATTTACATTATTGACCTCCAGAAAACGCAGAGGCTGCTCCGCGACGCGGTTCGCTTCGTGACGCAGGTTTCGTCCGAGGGCGGAACGGTGCTGTTTATCGGGACAAAGCGCCAAGCGCAGGATTCTATCGCCGAGGAAGCCACCCGCTGCGGCATGCCCTATGTCAATCAGCGGTGGCTGGGCGGACTCCTCACGAACTTCCAAACTATTCAGCGTTCAATGAAGCGGATGCGCGAGCTGGAAGCGATGCGCGCGGATGGGCGCTACCAGTCGCTGACCAAGAAGGAAATCCTGCAGCGCGAGAAGGAGTTCGCCAAGCTTGAGCGGAACTTCTCCGGCATTCGCGCGATGAGCCGTCTTCCGCAGGCGGTCTTTATTATTGACACCAAGAAAGAAGAGATCGCGATTGCTGAAGCCAATCGCCTGGGCATTCCAGTCGTGGCGGTGGTGGATACCAACTGCTCTCCGCTTGGGGTTGACTATGTCATCCCAGGCAACGACGATGCGCTTCGATCGGTGCGCCTCATCAGCGCCAAAATCGCTGACGCGGTCATCGAGGGACGCACGATGGGACTCGAGAAGAGCGACAGCGACCGGGCGGGAGTTGGCGGCGCTGAAGCTGCGGGCGCGCTGCCGACGCCGCCCGCGCCGGTAGCGGCCACGGTTGAAGCCGTGCCAGCGTAAGGACTGTGGCGCGCCAATCGACACACTTTATCTTTAAGGGGAAGCTTTCATGGCGGATGTGAGTGCAGCGGCAGTCAAGGCTCTGCGGGAAAAAACCGGGGCCGGCATGATGGAGTGTAAAAAAGCCCTCGAGGAAGCGCAGGGTAACGAAGAGAAAGCCATCACCATTCTGCGCGAGCGCAACAAGCATATCGCGGGCAAGAAAGAATCGCGGGTAGCGGCTGAAGGGCTTGTCGAAGCTTATATCCACACCGGCGGACGCATCGGCGTGCTGGTCGAGGTCAACTGCGAAACCGACTTCGTGGCCCGCAGCAATGACTTCAAGGAGTTCGTCCGCGACATTGCGCTCCAAATCTGCGCCCTCAACGCCGACTATGTTTCCGCCGACGAAATCCCGGCCGACATTCTCGAAAGAGAGCGCGAGATTGCGCGGGCGCAGGTCGCCGCCGATCCCAAAACGGCCAGCAAGCCGACCAACATCATCGAAAACATTATCGAGAGCCGGATCGGCAAATTCCGCGCCGAGACCTGCCTGCTTGAGCAGCCGTTTGTCAAGGATCAGAGCATGACCATTGCCGAGCTGGTTAAGCAAATTATCGCCAAGACCGGCGAGAATATCCGCATCCGCCGGTTTGTCCGCTTCAAAATGGGCGAGGGCATCGAGAAAAAGGCCGATGACTTTGCCGGCGAAGTGGCTGCGATGACAGCCGGACAGTGACCTAAGCGCCCCATTCCAAATGGGGCGCTTTTTTTGGGCGGGCGTTTTTTTGGGCGGGCGAAAGCGCCGCCCCCCCCCGTCGGACACGCAAGCGACGAGCTGGATCATTCCGCCGTCACCCCTCCCCGCCCAGCGATTGACGTTACTCGGGAGCGGTTATGGAACTCCTGTCAGCCTTACCCCCGCAGCCATCAGGGAAGGCTTCACTGCCGGCGTACAAGCGCGTCTTACTCAAGCTGAGCGGCGAATTTCTCGAAGGCAAGCGCGAGTTTGGCATTGACCCGGTCACTGTCCAAGAAGTCGCCGAGCAGGTGCGCGACGTGCATCAGCTTGGCATTGAGCTGGCGCTGGTGGTCGGCGGCGGCAACATCGTCCGGGGCGCGGAGGCAAGCGCCGCCGGGATGGATCGGGCGTCGGCTGATTACATGGGCATGCTGGCCACGGTCATCAACAGCCTAGCGCTCCAAAACGCCCTTGAACAGCTCGGTCTCGTGACGCGGGTCGTCTCGGCTATTGAAATGCGGCAGGTCGCCGAGCCGTTTATTCCGCGCCGCGCCGTTCGGCATCTGGAAAAGGGGCGAGTCGTCATTTTCGCTGGCGGAACGGGAAGCCCGTTTTTCACAACCGATAGCGCGGCCGCGTTGCGCGCCTGCGAAATCAAGGCCGATGTCCTGTTGAAAGCGACCAAGGTGGATGGCGTTTACACAGCCGATCCGACGCAAGACGCTCAGGCCCGGCGCTACACGCATGTAACCTACCAGCAAGTGCTGGAACAGGGGCTGAATGTCATGGACGCCTCGGCCATCGCGCTGTGCAAGGACAACGCGTTGCCCATCATCGTTTTTGATCTGCTTGCCAAAGGCAACATCTACCGCGTCGTGACCGGCGAGCCAATCGGCACGCTGGTTAGCGTCGCCCCGCCTTCGGCAACCGCGCGCGCTTCATAGTTGGCGCGCTTCATAGTCGGCGCGGTCGGCGCCGCGCCAAAGGCGCGACTTTGCGATTCTGACGAGGAACCCCGCATGACAACTGAGGATATATTGAAAGCAACCATAGCCCGCATGGAATCCACCCTTGAAGACGCTCGCCGCCGCTTTAGCTCGCTCCGCACCGGGCGCGCTTCAGTCAGCTTGCTGGACGGCATTCAAGTCGAGTCATACGGCACGCTGATGCCCCTCAACCAGTTGGCCAACATCAGCGCCCCAGAGGCCGCGCTCATCACGGTTCAGCCCTGGGACACGTCGCTTCTGGGCGCCATCGAGCGGGCGATTCAATCCTCCGACCTTGGCATCACGCCTTCCAATGACGGCAAGGTGGTGCGCCTGCCGATTCCGCCGCTGACAGAAGAGCGGCGGAAGCAACTGGCGCGCTCCGTGCGCGACACCGCTGAAGAGCACCGGACGGGGCTGCGCAACATCCGCCGCGACGCCAACGAGGAAATCAAAAAGCTGCTCAAGGAAAAGCTCATCTCGGAAGACGAGCAAAGAACGGCGCTTGATCAGATTCAGAAGCATACCGACGCTTTTACCCAGAAACTCAATGACCTAGCCAAAGCCAAGGAAGAAGAGCTCATGCGGGTGTGAGGCGCCGCGAAAACGCCGACTCCGCCACGGTCGGCGTTTTTTAGAGCTTATTTATTGAAAATGATTTTCGACTTAAATATAAACTAGACACGATCTCCAGCCTTGCCCGCGGCAAGGGGCGACTGCATCGCCAACTCACCACTGCGCTTTTTGAGAGGAGTCTACGTCATGAACGCTTTGTCCGAGCCAACTCGACCATCCCGCTGGACGGCGCTCGTTGTTCAGCTGGCGCTGATGGTCAGCCTGCTTTTCGGCGCCGCCGCCTTAAAGGCCGCGGCGCAAACAGCGGCGTCTCCAGCGCCGCCCGCCGTAAGCGGACGCGCCGTCGCCGCCAGCGGCGCGCCGATTACCGGCGCGACGGCGCGGCTGCGCGGGCTGACCGTCGGCGTTGTTCAAACGGCGCAGACCAACGCTGACGGCGCATTCCAGTTCGATCAACTGACGCCGGGCGACTACGAAATCACGGTGACAGCCGACCAGTGCCAGGCGGCGACAAAAGCCGTCAAAGTGAGCGGCGGCGTGGCGACGGTCACTTTGACGCTCGATATTTCGCCACTCGCGGAAAACATCGTTGTCGGCGCCAACAGCATCGTCGGCGCAAGCGAGTCGCTGGCGCGCATCCCCGGCGCCGTCGACATTCTTGACGAGCGCACGTTACAACTCAGTCGCGTCTTCAATGTCAACGAGGCGCTGCGCAAGCTGCCCGGCGTCCACGTCCGCGATGAGGAAGGCTTCGGGCTACGCCCCAATATCGGCATTCGCGGCCTCAACCCGACGCGCTCGGCGAAGGTTTTACTGCTTGAAGACGGGCTGCCGCTTGCATTCGCGCCTTACGGCGACAACGCTTCTTACTATCATCCGCCTGTCGAGCGGTTTGAAATCATCGAGGCGATCAAGGGATCGGGGCAGATTCTCTATGGCCCGGTCACGATTGGAGGCGTGATCAACTACATCACGCCCAACCCGCCCGACTCGCCAAGCGGCTCGCTGCTGTTGGTCGGCGGCAACCGCGATTATTTCAACGGTCTCGTCACCTATGGCTGGAAGCTGGGCAGTACCGGCTTCCTGGTTGATTTCATGCGCAAGCAGGGCGAGGGCGCGCGCGACAACGTCCGCAGCGGTCTCTACGATTTCAACTTCAAGTCGGTCTCAACCTTCGGCCTGCGGCACGCGCTAACCTTCAAAGCGAGCTACTACGATGAAGACTCGCGCGTGACCTATTCAGGACTGCGGCTCGATGAATTCGCCGCTAACCCGCGCCAGAACCCATTTCGCAATGACGCAACCGATTTCCGGCGCTTCGGCGCGGCGGTCGTCCACAGCTTTGTGATCAACCCGAATCTGCTGCTGACGACGAGCGTTTACGGCTCGACGTTTGACCGCGACTGGTGGCGGCAGTCAAGCAACTCCGCGCAGCGCCCGAATCGCATCGGCGTCGGCGGCTGCCGGGGAATGATTGACCTCTTCACCACCTGCGGCAACGAGGGGCGGCTGCGCAACTACTACACGTTCGGCGTGACGCCGCAGGCGCGGGCGAGCTTTGGCTTTGGCCGGGTTCGCAACGAGCTTGACTTTGGCTTCCGCTACCACCGGGAAAATCAGGAGCGGCGACAAGTCAATGGCTCGACGCCGACGGCGCGGACGGGCGTGGTCGTTGAAAACAACTTTCGCGGCAACGACGCCTTTTCCGGCTATATCCAGAATCGCTTCATCATTGGGAATTTGACCATCACGCCGGGCGTCCGCGTGGAGCGGGTGTCGTTTGTCCGCGCCAACCGGCTGGCCAACGACGGGAACGGCGCGCGCGGCAAGACCATTCTGACGCAGGCGGTGCCAGGCGTTGGGGCGTCTTACAATATCAAGCAGCGCGTGACGGTATTCGCGGGCGTGCACCGGGGCTTCGCGCCGCCGCGCACGGAAGACATCATCTCCAATGTCGGCGGCGTCGTGGACCTTGCCCCCGAGCTGAGCTGGAATACGGAGGTCGGTTTTCGCAGCCTGCCGGCGCAGGGCGTCCGGCTGGACGCTTCCTATTTCCGCCTGAATTTCTCAAACCAAATTGTCCCGGCGAGCCTAGCGGGCGGCGTCGGCGCGACGCTCACCAACGGCGGCAAGACGCTTCATCAGGGGCTGGAACTCTGCGGGCGGGTGGACAGCGGTCTGTTGTTCAGGTCCGCGCACAACGTTTTTACGCGCATCAACTACACCTTCGTAGGCGACGCCCGCTTTGAGGGGCGGCGCTTCAGCAGCGTGGCTGGATTTACCAATGTTTCAGTAACGGGCAATCGGATTCCCTACACGCCGAAGCACCTGTTCACTGGGGCGTTCGGGTACTCGCACGCGCGGGGCTTCGACGTACAGATGGAAGCCGTCCACGTCAGCGAGCAGTTCGGAGACGATCTCAACCTGCGCCCTACGTCGCCGGTCAACCCGGCGGTGTTCGCCAATGGGCAGCTTGGGCTGCTGCCGGCGTACACAATTTGGAACGCGACAGCAAACTACCGCGTCGAGCCGTGGCGGACGACGTTTTTCATCACGGCAAAGAATCTGACTGACCGGCTCTACATCGCCGACCGGGTGCGCGGGATTTTGCCGGGGCCGCCGCGCTTGGTGCAGGCCGGCTTGCGGCTGAATTTTTGAGCGTCTGCCCGCGTGGCAGCGCCGGGCGCAGAGCCGCCGTCCGGCGGCGTAAAGCCGGCCTGTGAGCCAGCGATCCGGCGCGGCGCGTATTTTCAGCGCGTAGAGCGCGGGGTTATCGTCCGAGGTGGCGGCGAAAGAACTTCGGTAACCGGTCGTGATGCTCCTTGACGGCGGCGCGATAGCACCGGGCGTGCGTCGCCCGCTCGACCAGCCAGAGGTCTTTTTCCTTCGCGTTGACCAGCGCGTCAAAGATCGCCTGCGAGTGATGCGGGCGCACGAATTCGTCGGCTAGCCCGTGAACAAGCTGCACCGGACAGACGATCTTGCCGGCGACGGCCAGCGGGTTGACATCCGAAACTGAGAAGTTGCCCCGGTAATTGGCGATGAGTTCGGCCAGCCAAGTGGTTGGCGCGAGCGCCGTCGAGGGGACCGGCAGCAGCTCGGCGATGTACTCGCGCGAGATCTTTTGCAGGGACGAAAATGGGCTTTCAGCCCACACTGCCGCGACGCGCAGATCACGGGCTGCGGTCTGAAGAGCGATGGCCGCGCCCATCGAGATGCCAACCAGCCCGAACCGCTGATCGCGCAGGCGAAACTTGCGCGAGATGTGGTCAAGCGCCGCGCTGACATCCCGCACTTCATGATAGCCGTAGGTCACAAAGCGCCCGCCGCTGTGCCCATGCGCCCGCCCGTCAAAGAGAAACACGTTGAAGCCAGCCGCGTAGAGCATGACGCCGAAGCGAATGAGGCTCGTCCGATTGCCGGTCACGCCGTGGAGCGCCACGACTGTCGGGCGCCACCAGCCGCGATCCAGAAACCAGCCGGTCAGCTTCGTCCCGTCATACGAGATAAACTGCGTTTCGCGGTACGGGATGCGCCGCGCCCAGAGATAGTCCCGCAGTCGCAGGCTTTCGAGGTGGCGGCGACGCTTTCGGCGCGGCGAGACGAGCAGCGCCGAAAGCGGGATGGCGACGGCCACCGAGACCAGCGCGTAGCCCGCCGCCACCCCGATGGCCGCCACGCTAAGGCGGCGCAGCCATTGCTTCCAGTTAGGGCGCTTCCAGTTAGGGACAGCCTGATTGTGGAGGTCGGTCAGCGGCATCTGCGAGACTCAGACGACGGAACACAATGGCGGTGACGCGGGCGCGGCTTGCCCGCGCAAGGGATATCTTGCGCGGGAGCGCGGCGCAAACACAAGCGCCGTTAGAAGCGGCGGCGCGGATGACGACCAAGACCAACCTGATTGAGCGAGCTTTAGGTCTAGAGGCGGCGGCGCATTGCCCAGGTCGTCGAGGATGACGACCCTCCCCAAGCGCGCTGATCGGGAACCCTAAAAAATCGTTCCGCTTACTTCGGGAAGCGCGCTACCCGGTGCTTTTTAGTCCGCTTGAAACGGCGTTGATGGTCAACAGCAAATCCATTAGCCGCGCCTCGCGCCGCGCCGCGTCGGACTGCGTCGCCTCGTCGCGCCATAGGCTCAGAAGCTCAATCTGTCGCCGGTGCAGGGCGTCCAGGCCGGCGCGGCGCAGTTGCATGGTGAGCGCCGTTCGCTGACGGCGTTCGGCGAGCGGCGCGCCAAAAACGGCTTCAACCCACCGGCGCGTCCGGTCAAACTCCGCCAAAATCATCTCCAGAATGTTCGCGCGAACAGCGGCTTCGGGAACTAGCTCCGCGTAGGCGCGCATCCAGGCGACGTCGGCCAGCAAGATTTGGCTGCCGACGTTCATCAGCAGCAGGCGGGTCGGGTACCACGGCAGGGCATCGCGTTGCAGAAGGGCGAACCGCGCTGGGTCGGCGGTCGCCAGGGCTTCGAGCGCCGTCCCGACGCCATACCAGCCGGGCAGGAAAAACCGCGCCTGGCTCCAGCTAAAAACCCACGGGATGGCGCGCAGATCGGCGAGGGTTCGTTGCCCGGTGCGCCGCGCCGGCCGCGATCCGATGCGGCTGGCCTCGATGGCGTCAATCGGCGTTGCGCCCGCAAAAAACTCCAGAAAGCCGGGCTGACGCAGCAGCGCTTGGTAGGCTTCGCGTCCGTGGCGGGCCAGGTCGTCGAGAACGCTTTCCAGCGGATGCGCGGCCTCCGGCGGCGTCCGCTGGGCGGCGGCGACAGCCTCGAGCGCGCCGGCGACCAACAGCTCCAACTCGTAGGTCGCCGTGATCAGGTTGGCGTATTTCTGCGAAATTGTTTCCCCCTGCTCGGTGAGTCGCAGGTCGCCGGAGACGGCGCGCGGCGGCAGGGCCCTGAGAAACCGGTGCGTCGGGCCGGCGCCGCGACTCGGCGTGCCGCCGCGTCCGTGAAAGAACCGAATGGCGACGCCGCGCGCGCGTCCGACTTCGGCGAGCTGTTCCTGCGCGCGATAGAGCGCCCACAGACTCGCAATCGGGCCAGCGTCCTTGTTGCTGTCGCTGTAGCCGATCATGACCTGCTGGATCGGCGGCTGGTTGGTTTGGCGGCGCCAGGCGAGGCTGCGCTGCGTCATCGGATGCGTCAGAAACGCCGCCAGAATTTGGGGGCTGCGCGTCAAATCATCAATGGTTTCAAACAGCGGGACGACGGGCAGCGGACACGCCAGACCGTCCGGCGTCGGCACGGTCAGACCCGCCTCGCGCGCCAGACCATAGACGGCGAGCAAATCCGAGGCGGAGCGCGTCATGCTAACGATGAGCGCGCCGAGGCCGTCCCAGCCATAGGTTTTGCCATGTTCGGCGACGACCCGTAGCGCCCCGACAACCGCTTGCGCGGCGGCGCCGAGCGGCGCGTTCGGCGCGGCGAAGGGGCGCGCGCGGGCGAGCTCCTCGTTCCAAAAAGCGATGCGCCGCGTCTCGTCCCAGGCGGCGTAGTCGTCGTTCGCGCCGGCTGCCGCTAAAAGTTCCGTGACGGCGCGTTCATGCATGGCGCTGTTTTGGCGAATGTCGAGGACGGCAAGGTGGAAGCCGAACACATCCGCCAGACGGAGCGCCGGCCAGACATCGCCTTCGCAGAGCCGCCGCGCGCCGACGGCGCAGAGCGCCGCGCCGAGACGGCGCAAGTCGGTCGCCAGCTCGGCGGCCGTCCGGTAGGGCGCTTGAGCCGCCGCGGATGGGGCGTCGTCGTTCGGCAGGCGGGCGAGCATGACGTTGACGGCCTGCCGCCAGGATTCATAGGGGTTGCGCGTCAGGGCGGCGCGGAGCGCCGGATCGGCAGCGGCGGCGGCTTCGCGCAGAAACGCGTGGAGATCGTCAGGCGGCGCCTGGCGGCGGTCCGAGAGGCTGAGGCGCGCCGCGAGATCGGTCAGCCGGCGGCGCAGCAGCTCGACAGCGGTTCGGCGCAGCGCGCGCAGGGTTTCACGGGTGGTGTCAGGGGTGACGAGCGGATGGCCGTCGCGGTCGCCGCCGACCCACGTGCCGAATGTCAGGCGCGGCCACTGCGCCGGGTCGCTTGGTCGCGCGGCAGGATCGAGTCCAAGTTCATCCCAGGCTTCCAGCAGACGCCGGTCGAGCCACCCGACGGCTTCGGGGAGCGTCGTCGTCAGGTAGTGCAGGACGTTGCGCAATTCGTCGGCGACGGCGGGTTTTTCGAGGTAGATTTCGCCGGTGCGCCACAGTCGCTCGAGTTCGCGCTTGATGTCGTCGCGAATAGCGCGACGCTCATTGGGCGTCCAGACGGAGTTTTCGAGCTTGACAAGCAGGAGGTACAGTCGTCGGTGGTGTTCGAGGACAGTCGCTCGCTTAGCTTCGGTTGGGTGCGCGGTCAGGACGGGTTCGACGCGCAGGCAGGCCAGGCGGGCGGCGATAGCGGCGGCGTCTTCACCGAGCGCTTGCGCGCGGCGGAGCGCCGCGCCCCACAGTCCCGGCTCGGCGGCGCAGCCGGCGCTGGCTTCAAGCGCCCGACGATTTTGGGCGGCGGCGTTTTCTTCCGCCATGTTGAGCAACTGAAAAACAATTGAGCAGACTTGGACAAACCGTTCGTGGCGTTCGGGCAGCGGGCGCGCGCCCTCGCGGACCGATAGCGCGGCGACCAGGTCCGACTCGCCAGCTTCTTCGAGCGCTTCCCGGAAGCACTCGACTAGAAAGCGATAATCCCGCTCGGCGCGGGCCAGGTCAGCCAGCGCGGAAGAAGCGATGGGGATGGTCATCGCGGTTGCGCTCCTCGTCAGGTGTCGGCGCGGGAAGCTCTCGCCGTAGCGACGCCCTAAGCAAGCCTAGCACACGGCGCCCGCCTGCCGACGCAGCGCCTTGGCGGAGGTTGCCCAACGCGCTGGTCGCGGACGCGACCGGCTGTTACACTGGCGGGCGCAGGGCGTCAAGCCGACGGTGAACATGGGCGAGCGCAAACGGCGCGCCGCCGAGGAAGCGCAGCCATTCAAGAACCAGTCCGCAACCAAGAATCAGCAAGCCGCTCAGTGGAACGAGCGGCTTAGAGAGCTTTCAGAGAGCTTAAGGATAAACCTCGCGACGATGGGGCTATTGAAGAAGCCGCGTGTGACCTTCACGGCCTCAACCCGCACAAAAAGCCGGTGGCGGACACCCCGGATGCCCGAGGAGCTCAGGGACATCATTGAAGCTAAGGGGCGGGAGGTGGCCGCGGCGCTGGCCGCCTTGAGATCCTTGAGATCAAAGCGCTGAGCGCGGAAAGGGCGCATACGAATCACGGCACCCGCGTCAGCGTATCAACCAGCAGCCAGGACGGTTTCAACATGCCAAAGGAGTGAGCGATGATCCCTCAAGCGCCAATTGAAAGCCCCGAATCCAAGAAGGCGGTGTTTCGCAAGTTGGTCGACGCCTATGCAGCCTGCAACCTCTCTGCGCTGGACGAGGTGATCGCTCCCAACTATGTCGGTCACGCGTCCGCCGGGGATCGCGATCTCGAAGGATTCCGACAGAGCATTCTGCACTTTCACCATCTCTTCATCTACAGCGGGGACTCGTTTCAAGTCGACGACCAGTTTGTAGAGGGCAACAAGGTGGCCACGCGCATGACGGCGCGCGTCAAGTCGCGCGCGACCGGCGAGCCAATCACGCTTATCGGCATCAATCTCGCGCGCATTGTGAACGGCAAGATCGTGGAAGAGTGGAACGTGTGGGAGCCGCTTCAGCCCCAAGCGGCGCTACGTCAGCAGTAAGGCCTAGCAAAATCCCCGGAGCGAAGGGGGGCGGAGCGATGTCAGTTGCCAATCCAAGCGCGCCGGGCTGCCCGCGCCGCTCAGTTTGATTGTTAGCCTGAATTGGAAACGCGCCATGAGAGTCATTCTGCTGGGTAATGCGAGAGCGGGAAAAAGCGCCATGGCCCGTCAATTGGCACGCAGCCAATCGATCCCCTGGCTTTCCCTGGACGAAATAACTTGGGCAGAAGGCGCGGAACGCCTGCCGCTCGAAGAAAGCGCGCAAGCTCTCCGCGCGTTCCTGGACAGCAACGAGCGCTGGGTTATTGAGGGCTGCTATAGCGACTTGATCGAGCTAGCCCTTCCTTTCTGCGATGAATTGCGGTTTCTCAACCCCGGAATTGAGGTATGCGTTGCCCACTGCTTGAAGAGGCCATGGGAGCCTGAAAAGTTTTCCTCGGAGAAAGAGCAGAAAGAAACGCTAGCCAATTTGATTGCCTGGGTTCAAGAATACGAAACTCGAGCTGACGAGTGCGGCTTGAAACGTCATCGACGGCTTTTCGAGAGTTTTTCTGGAAAGAAGAGAGAGTACAAGAGCATTGATGAGTACATCGAAGGCTAGGAATCGCTTCGAGAGGGACGCTCCGCCAGCAAGCTTCGCTGGCTGTCTCAGCGCTCCTTAGGCGGCAGGCTGCCGTTAGCTCGCGACGGCCTAACGGGGCGGGCCGACGAGGCCCGCAGGTTGCGGCTTGTTCGTTGGCAAAGCGCCAGTCCACAGGCTGCCTGCCACAATCTATCAGCTCTTGCCTTATCAGCTCTTGCCGGCCGACTTGAATCAACGGTATCAAGCCGTTAGGCGGTAAAGCCTGGATGGCGCGACTGGAAGCGCTCGCCGCCGCCTAGCTCGCGGCGCGTCAATCAATAAGAGCTTCAGCTTGGAAGCGACGCGGCGTCATACAAGCTGCGCGAGCGAAGCGCCCGAACGAAGCCGCCAACGCTTCGCCGAATGCAACGCTTCGCCGAATGACCGGGAGGCAAAAGCCTATGCTGAGCGAACGCTATGATGAGGCGCTGGTCTTTGCTCACCAGCTCCACCGCCGCCAGAAGCGCAAGGGCGGGACAACGCCTTACATCGCGCATTTGCTTTCCGTTTCGGCGCTCGCGCTAGAACATGGGGCTGACGAGGATCAAGCCATCGCGGCGCTTCTGCACGACGCCGTCGAAGACCAGGGCGGCGACGCGGCGCGACAGGAAATCCGGCGGCGCTTCGGCGATCGCGTTGCCGCCCTGGTGGACGACTGTACCGACGCCGACCAGACGCCAAAGCCGCCTTGGCGCGCCCGCAAAGAAGCCTATTTGCGCCGCCTGCGGACGCTCCCGGAAGCCTCGCGGCTCGTCTCGCTGGCCGATAAGCTTCACAATGCGCGGGCGATCCTGCTCGATTACCGGGCGGTCGGCGAGTCGCTCTGGCTACGCTTTGAGGGCCGCCGCGAAGGCACGCTGTGGTATTACCGCTCGCTCGTCGAAATTTTCGCCGGCAGCCCGCCGCTGGCGCTCGCGAACGAACTCGAACGCACGGTCTTAGAGCTTGAGCGTCTCGCATCATTGGCAACGCCCCAAGCCGAATCCCGGCATCCACAAGAAGGCATCCATGGCTGCTCCCGCCCTCCGACCTGAAACCCGCCGCTGGAACCGTGACGATTGGATTCGCGGCTACGTTTCGCTCACCGAAGAGCGCGACGAATGGATTGACGACATTGAGGGCGCGCTGCCGCGCGAGCTGCGCGGCACGCTCTACCGCAACGGCCCGGGGCGGCTCGAACGGGGCGGGCAATCCGTTCAGCATCCCTTTGACGGCGACGGCATGATCTGCGCGTTTGACTTCACCGGCGAAGGGCGCGTTCGATTTCGGAATCGCTACGTCCGCACCGCCGGGTTTGTCGCCGAGGAAAAGGCCGGCCGCTTCTTGCAGCGCGGCGTCTTCGGCACGCAGAAGCCTGGCGGCTGGCTGGCGAACGCCTTTGACCTAAAAGCTAAAAACATTGCCAACACCAACGTCGCCTACTCGCCCAGGAAGCTGCTGGCGCTGTGGGAGGGCGGCAAGCCTTACGCGCTTGATCCCCAAACGCTCGACACCATCGGCGAAGATGACTTGGGCGGCGCGCTGGCCGGCGACGAAAGCTTTGCGGCGCACCCGCGCTACGACCGGCGTACCGGGCGCATGGTCAACTTCAGCGTCCAGCCCGGCCTTTCCTCGACGATCAATCTCTACGAGCTCGATGCCGATTTCACGGTCTTGTCAAGGCATCGGCGGGAAGCGCCGGGCTTCGCCTTCATTCACGATTTCGCGCTGACGGATGACTACGCGGTGTTTTTCCAAAACCCGGTGACAGTCAATCCATTCCCCTACTGGCTGGGCTTTCGCGGCGCGGCCGAGTGCCTGGTCTTTCAGCCCAACCGCCCGACAAAGGTGTGGCTGTTCCCGCGCAACGGCGGCCCGATGCGCGTCTATGAAACTGACGCCTGCTTTGTTTTTCATCACGTCAACGCGCATGTCGAAGGCGACCAGCTGACCGTGGATTCGATTGCCTATGAGACATTCCCCGCGCTCGAGCCGGGGACAATGTATCGCCACGTCGAAATTGAGAAAATCGCCGCGTCACAGCTCTTTCGCTTCGTCATCAATCTAACGACGGGCGAAACGCGGCGGGAGCGACTGCTAGAGCGCGCGGTCGAGTTTCCGAGCATTCATCCGGCGCGGGTCGGGCTGCCGCGCCGATGGGCGTTTATGGCGATGGCGGACGCGCCGACCGGCAACGCGCCGCTGCAGGGCGTCCTAGCGCATGACGCGTGGACGGGAGAAACGCAGAGCTACAGCTTCGCGCCCAAGGGTTACGTCGGCGAGCCGGTGTTTGTCCCGACACCGGGCGCGACGGAAGAAAACGCCGGTCACGTGCTTCAGATGGTCTTTGATTCGGAGCGCGGCGCAAGCGATCTGGCGATTTTCGACGCGCGGCAGGTCGCGCGCGGCCCGGTGGCGCGGCTGCGCTTGCCGGTCACGGTGCCATACGGCCTGCATGGCGCGTTTGTCCGGCGGGATGACTAGGGAAGGACGGCGGCGGGCGGCCCGGCGAAGGCGTAGGGGAAACGCGCTTGGCTCGAAGCTCCCCCCGGGCCGCCCAAGCGCTTCCGCGAGCCGCCTCTGCAAGCTACTCGTCGGCTTCTAGAAATCGCCGCAGCTTTTGGCTCCGTCCGGGTCGGCGGAGCTTGCGCAGGGCTTCGGCTTCGATGCGCCGGGCGCTATCGCGCGGTAACGCGAAAAACTGCGCCACTTCTTCCAGCGCATAGGTCTTGCCGTCCGCGCCCAGCCCAAACCGCATGCGCAAAACCTTTTCCTCGCGGGCGTTGAGCGACTGAAGCGCCGCGTCAAGACTTTCTCGAAGACGTTGCCGAGCCGCGTCATCCAGCGGATTGGGGGCGCGGGCGTCCGCAATGAAATCGCCGAGGCTGCCGCCTTCCTCGTCGCCGGTCGGCGCTTCAAGACTCACCGGCGGCTGCGCTAGCTGTAGCAGCTCCTGCGCCCTTTCAAGAGAAATCCCCAACGCTTCGGCCAGCTCGGCCTGCTTTGGCTCGCGCTGAAGCTCAAGCGTCAAACGATGCATGGCCTCGAGCAGGCGAGCGAGTTCGGCCCGCGTCGCGGCTGGCAGCCGAATCAAGCGCGGCTGCTCGCTGAGCGCCTGCGCTATCGCGCGCCGAATCCACCACGTCGCGTACGAGGCAAACCGCTCGCCGCGCCGCCCGGCGAACCGCTCCGCCGCGCGCAACAGGCCGAGATTGCCCTCCTGAATCAAATCGGTCAGGCTAAGGCCCCGGCGCGCGTAGCCCTTGGCGACCGAAACCGCCAGCCGCAGGTTGGTTTCAACCAGCCGTTGCCGCGCGGCGGCGGCGCGGTCAAACATTTGCCGCGCTTGGGCGAGATGCCGCTTCACGTCGTCCGCGTCCGCCGCCGCCGTCAGCCACGGGGCGTCCGCGCGCCAGCCCGCCTCCAGCTTTTCGAGCAGCGCCGCGTAGCCCGTCCGCGCAAGCGGCAGCGATTGCGCCGCGCGCGCCAGCGCCACCCGCGCCCGCGCCAGCCGCCGCCGCTGCCATTGAGCCGCATCCGGCATATGAGCCACCGCCGCCAGCAGGTTGTATTCATCCTGAACCGCTTCCAGAGCCTTTCGGACGCGCTCGAGAGCTTCCGGCAGCGTCGCCCGCCGGGCGTCGGCAGCCGCATCATTCGGGGACTCGTCAAACGGATGCGCGCCGCTGACGTCCGTCGCCGCGTCAAGCCAGTCGGATGCGCCGGGGCGACCGTCCGCGCGGGCTTCCGCCTGCTCAAGCGTCAGCGCCGCCGCCGCCGGAATGCGCGCAAGCAGCTTCCGAAACCTGCGCGTCGCGCGCCAGAGTCCGGCGACCAGCGCGGCCTCGGCTTCGTCCGACAGCGTGGCGATGCGTCCCATTTCCTGCAAGTAGGGGCGTAGCGGATCCTCGAAAAACGCGGTCGGCGAAGCGGGCGCGGGACTGGCCGCCGCAGCCGCGGCCGCTGGCCGCCGCGGGCGGTCGCGCTCCTCGCCGACCCGCACGCCGCGCCGCTCAAGCGCCGCCAGCAGCGCCTCAATCACGGCCACTTCCGTGACGCGCGGCGGCAGAAGCGCATTGAGCTCATCGAACGACAAAAAAGCTTTATCGCCCGCCGCCGCCGTCACCTGCGCCACGATGTCGCTTCCCGCTTCAAGCTCCGTCATGTTCAAGCTCCGTCATGATCGTTTCTGCCGGTTGTGAAGCGCCGCGAGGCGCGCGCGCTTGAGGCGCAGGCGCTCGTTGGCGTGATGCAAAGCCAGGGCTTCGTCATTAGATTCGGCCGCCGCCCGTACCAAATGGTGCAGCGCGGCGCTCCGGCGCTCGATGCGCCACTGCTGAAGCGCAAGCAGCCCATCCTCCAGAATGGCCCGCAAGCGGTCGGCTTGCTCTTCATTTTTGGGCGGCTCGGCGCGCAAAAGAAGCTCCGCGACGTAGTTTTCCATTTCCAAATCGAGCGGAGACGCCGCAGCGTCGCTGTCGGAAAAGAAATCGAGCTGCCCGCGGGCGTCCGTCCGCGTCTCCGCCCGCTGCCACCGGGCGACGGCGCGGGCGAGCGAGTCGTATTCAAATGTCCCCCCGCCGGCATAGACATCGCGCGCCGCGCGAAAGAAGACGCGCCCCGGCAGCAGGTCAATCAGCTCGTCATCCAGCTCGGCAAAGGCGACGGCGCACAGCGGCGGATGCGCCAGCACGGCCTGAAGAACATTCCGCTCGGCGAGCGTCAGCTTGGTCGCCGCCTCGACGGTCTCGGCGGCAAGCTCCGCCCGACGCTCGCGGGCTGCTCGGCGCAGCTCGCCGCGAATGGCGTTGGCGTCAAGTTGCAGGCGGTCGGCCAGTCGCTCCGCCGCCAGATCGCGCTCGATGGCATCGCCGATCTTGACAATGTAGGGCAGCACCGCATTCACCGCCTGCGCCCGCCCGGCCGGGCGCGATACGTCATGCTCCAACCGCGCCATGTCGGCAAGGTACTCGACCAGCGGCTGCGACTGCTTGAGACGCTCGCGGTACTCGCCCATGCCGCGCGCCCGAACGAAGTCATCCGGGTCCTTGCCTTCCGGCAAGCGCAGGACGTTGACCCGAAAGCCCTGCTCCAAAAACAGCTCGAAGCTGCGCCGCGTGGCGGCCTGTCCGGCGTGGTCGCTGTCGAAGTTGATGACAACCTTGGGCGTTTCGAGATACCGCCGCAGTTGACGCGCCTGCGCCTCGGTAAGCGCCGTCCCCAGCGTCGCCGCCACATTGCGCGCGCCGCCTTGATAAAGCCGTAGAAAGTCCATGTAGCCTTCGACGAGAATGACGAATCCGGCTCGCCGCGCGGCTTCTTTCGTCAAGTGCAAGCCGTAAAGATGGCGCCCCTTGACATAGAGCGGCGTTTCGGGCGAGTTGAGATACTTTGGCTCGCCATCGCCAAGCGTCCGCCCGCCAAACGCGATAATGCGCCCCTGTGAATCAGCGATGGGAAACATGAGGCGTCCGCGAAATCGGTCGTAGCGACTGCCGCCGTCCGTAACGGAGACAAGACCGCTGCGCTCAAGCTCGGTCTCGGTCGCGCCGTGGTCGCGCAGAAATTTGGTCAGAGCTTCCCAGCGGTCGGGCGCGTAGCCCAGCCGCAGCGCGGCCAACGTCGCCTCGCCGACGTCGCGGCTCGCGAGATATTCGCGCGCCGCGTAGCCTTCCGGGCGGGCGAGCTGCTCCTGAAAGAATCGGGCGGCCAATTCGTGCAGGCGCAGCAGCCGCTCGCGCTCATCAGCTTCCCGTCCGGCTTCGGGCGCGACGACCCGCGTTTCGGGAAGCGGCAAGCCGCAGACTTCGGCGACCATTCGGGCGGCTTCCGCAAACGCGACGCCTTCCATGCGCATGACAAACGTGAAGACATCCCCGCCGACGCCGCACCCAAAGCACTTGAACACCTGCTTGCCAGGATGCACATTGAAGCTCGGCGTTTTCTCGTTGTGAAACGGACAGCAGGCAATGTAGCTCGCCCCGCGCTTGCGCAGCGTGACATAGTTGGAAATCACGCGCGCAATATCGGCCTGCGAGCGAAGGTCATCGAGGGCTTGGCGGTCAAACGGCATGGGCGGATCACCAGCGCGGGGCTGCTCTCATGGCTACCTTGCTCGGATGCCGGATGCAAGCCGCGCCGGCATGCGCGCGACAGGGCGCGCGAAGGGAGCGTGGCGGATGAAGGACATAGAGCTGACCGTGACCGGCCACCGCGCCTTTGGCGGCTATGGTCATTTGACGCTGATGACCGAGGAGAAACTGGCGTTCGCGCCGGGACAGTTCGCCATGCTCAAGCCGGCGGGCGCGATTGAGCCAATCTGGCGACGCGCGATGGCGATTTACCGCGCCCGGGCGACGGCGCGAGCGACCAGCATCGAGTTTATCTATCAGGTATTTGGGCGCGGCACGCAGGCGCTCCGGCAGCTGCGCCCGGGCGACGGCGCGCGAACGCTGCTCCCGCTGGGGCGGGGCTTCGATACCGACGCGGTCGCCGTCGGCGGGCGGGAGGCGCTGCTCATCGCGGGCGGCGTCGGCAGCGCGGCGCTGCTGGCGCTAGCGGAACAGCTCAAGCGGGAGCAAGTGCCGACTCGCCTTTTCCTCGGCGGGCGCTCGCGGACGGACTTGATTGGGCTAGACGACTTCGCCGCGCTGGGCGTCCCGGTTCACGTGGCGACGAACGACGGCTCGCAGGGCGTGACGGGCTTCGTCACCCTTCCCTTTGAACGATTCTTGCAGGACCGCGCGGAAGACGCCCAGGCCGGCAAATTCGTCGCCTATGCCTGTGGGCCGCATCCGATGCTGGCGGGCGTAGCCGCGCTGACGGCGAAAGCGCGCATCCTGACCTATGTTTCCGTTGAGGAGCGGATGGCGTGCGGGTTTGGCGTATGCGTCGGCTGCGTTGTCGCCGTGAAAGGTCGGGACGGGGACGGCGACTATCGCCGGTCGTGCGTGGAAGGGCCGGTCTTTCGCGCCGATGAGCTCGACTGGTCGTGAAGGGCGGCGCCATTTTCCAAGTCAGCGCGCTTTCGAGTCAGCGCCGCCCCAAGCCGCGCTTCAAGTCGCTGGCTCCCCGCCGACGCAGCTTCCGCTACGCTGACTCGGAAGGCGCGCTGGCAATATCCGAGCGGTATTGCTTCCCCTGAAAGACGATTTCCGCCGCCGCGGCGTAGGCGCGCTGCCGCGCCTGGGCCAAGTTGTCGCCAAGCGCCGTCACGCTAAGGACGCGCCCGCCGCTTGTCACTAGCTGTCCCGACTCGTCGCGCTTTGTCGCGGCATGAAAGAGCAACACGCCGGGGTGAAGCTCGGCTTTCTCAACGCCGGCGATGACGCGCCCGGTCACGGCAGTCTCGGGATAGCCTTCCGAAGCCAGCACGACGCAGACGGCCGCCTCATCCGACCACTTGAGTTCCACCGCGTCGAGCGTGCCGTCCGCAATCGCCGCCAGCGCGTCCACGAAAGGCGTCTTCAAGCGCGGGAGAATCGCCTGCGCTTCAGGATCCCCCAGCCGGGCATTGTACTCCAGCACCCGCGGACCCTGCTCGGTCAGCATCAGCCCAACGTAGAGCACGCCCTTGAACGTCATGCCCTCCGACTGAAGCCCCGTCAGCGTCGGCTGCACGATGTGTCGCAAAATCTTGCGCTGGAGCCCGGCGTCGAGCAGGTCCGGGCTGGAATAAGCGCCCATGCCGCCCGTGTTTGGCCCCACATCGCCGTCGCCAAGGCGCTTGTAGTCGCGGGCCGGCGCAAGCGGCGCCATGGTTTTGCCGTCGGTGAAAACAAGAAACGATGTCTCAACGCCCGTCAGGCATTCCTCGAGCACGATGCGCCGCCCAGCCTCGCCCAGCTTGCGCTCCACCAGCAGCCCGTGAATCACGTCCAGCGCCTGCTCCCGGTCGGGCGCGATGAACACGCCTTTTCCGGACGCCAGCCCATCGGCCTTGATCACCACCGGAAAGCCGTCGAGCAGATTCGAGTCAAAAATGTCTTTCGCCTCTTCTATCGTCTCGCAAACGGCGAAGGTGGCGGTCGGAATGCGGTGGCGCGACATAAACTCCTTGGCAAAGACCTTGCTGCCCTCCAGCGCGGCGGCGGCCCGCGATGGGCCGACGAAGCGCAGCCCCAGTCGCGTGAAGGCGTCGGAGACGCCCATCACCAACGGCTGCTCGGGACCGCAAACCGTCAGGTTGACGCCCAGGTCCTTGGCGACGGCCGCGAGCTTGTCAGGCTTCTTCAGGTCAATGTCCAAGCAGGTCGCCATGCGAGCGATGCCGGCGTTGCCCGGCGCGCAATAAACCTGCTCCACCCGCGCTGACTGGAGCGTCTTCCACACGATGGCGGCTTCGCGGCCACCGCCACCGAGAACGAGAACCTTCATACGCGCCTCATCATCCGGCGGCGACCCGCGCCGCGAGGAGTTTGATCACCCGCCGGGGCGACCGCGCTTGCGCTATGCTGACTGTTCATAACCAACCGCTTATCATTGAACGCTCGCGTCATTGAACGCTCGCGGCGCGCGCCTGCGACGGATGAAGCTACGCAAGCGGAGCCCGCCGGCGAGGCCGCAGGTCATTCAGGGGACGGGCGAAGCCGCGCTAGCCACTGGCGAATGGCCGCAAACAGCGCCGCCGGCTCCGATTCCATCAGCGGCAGCCGCAACGTCTGCGCGCCCGCGAGCCGAGCGCCAGGCGTTTCGGCAACCAGTTGGGTCAGCGCGGCGACATCGAGGCGCGGCTTGCCGGCGAACTTGATGCTCAGCGTACTGCCATCCCAGTCAATGGACAAGATGCCAAGCGCCGACGCCGCCTGTCGCAGGCGCGCATAAGCGAACAGCGCCAGCGCCTGCGGCGGGCGCGGGCCGTAGCGGTCGTCCAGCTCCTGCCCTAGCGCCTCCAGCGCGGCTTCATCGGCCGCCGATGAAATTCGCTTGTAGGTTCGCAGGCGCTGCCCGGCGTCGCCGATGTAGGACTCCGGCAGCCGAATATCCATCCGCAGGTTGATGCTGGTTTGAACCGCTTCCTCGATCGGCATCCCGCGTAGCTCGCGCACGGTTTCATCCAGCAGGCGGCAATACAGGTCAAAGCCGATGGCGTCGAGGTGACCCGACTGTTGCCCGCCGAGCAGGTTGCCCGCGCCGCGCAGCTCCAAATCCAGCGCCGCGATGCGAAAGCCTGAACCCAGGTCGGAAAACTCCCGGATGGCGGCTAGCCGCTGCCGGGCGACGCTGGACAGCTCGGCTTCCGGCGGCACGAGCAAGTACGCGAAGGCCCGCCGATTCGACCGCCCGACGCGCCCGCGCAACTGATAAAGCTGCGCCAGCCCGTAGTGATCGGCATGGTTGATGATAATGGTGTTGGCTAGCGGGATATCAATGCCGTTTTCAATGATCGTCGTCGAAACCAGCACGTCCAGCTCGTGATTGACGAAGCGCAGCATGACGGCTTCAAGCTCTTTCTCGCTCATCCGCCCATGACCGACGCCAATCCGCGCCTGCGGCGCGAGGCGCTGAATCAGCTCGGCCATGGCGTAAATGCTTTCCACCCGGTTGTGAATGAAAAACGCCTGCCCGCCCCGCGCCAGCTCGTTTTCCAGCGCGCTGCGCGCGACGCTTTCGGAAAACTGCGCCACCACCGTATGGATGGGCAGGCGGTCGCGCGGCGGCGTCTCGATCACCGACATGTCGCGCAATCCGGCGATGGCTAGGTTGAGCGTCCGCGGGATGGGCGTCGCCGACAGCGTCAGGACATCCACCTTTCGGCGCAGTTGCTTGAGCTTTTCCTTGTGCGCCACGCCAAACCGCTGCTCCTCGTCAATGATGACCAAGCCGAGATTCTTGAAGGTCACGTCCTTTGACAGCAGCCGGTGCGTCCCCACGAGGATGTCTACCTCGCCGCGCGCCGTCCGCTCCAGCGTGTCCTTGATTTCCTTCGCCGTCCGAAAGCGCGACACGGAGTCAATCGTCACCGGAAACGAGGCGAAACGCTCGCGGAAGGTCTTGGCGTGCTGGAAGGTCAACACCGTGGTCGGCGACAGCACGGCGACTTGCCGATTTTCCATCACGACCTTGAAAGCCGCTCGCATCGCCACCTCGGTTTTGCCAAAGCCAACATCGCCGCACAACAGCCGGTCCATCGGCGTCGGCGACTCCAGGTCACGCTTGATGTCCGCCAGCGCGGTAGCTTGATCGCGGGTCAGCTCATACGGAAAAGCTTCTTCAAACTCCTGCTGCCACGGCGTATCGGGGCCGCAGGCGCTGCCCTGCACGAGCTGCCGCTCGGCATAAAGCTTGAGCAGCTCCTCGGTCATGTCGCGCATGGCGCGCTTGGCGCGGGCCTTCGTCTTGGCCCAGGCGGCGCCGCCGAGCTTGTCAAGACGCGGCCCGCTCGCGTCCGCGCTCGAAAACTTCTGCACCAAATCAAGCCGCTCAACCGGGACGGAAAGCTGCTGCCGGTCGGCGTACTCCAGCACCATGAACTCGCAGGGCGGCATCCGCTGATCCACCTGCACCTGCTGAAGACCCAGAAACCGCCCAATCCCATGGTTGACGTGAACGACGAAGTCGCCCGGCTTCAGGTCTCGAAAATCCGACAAAAAGCTGCTGACGGAAGCCTTGCGCTGCGCGCCGCCGACGGGCGTCAGCCGCACCTCCTCGACCGACGGCGCTTCATCAAACAACTCGCGCTCAACGATGAAAGCCAGTTGCCCGGACGGAAAGCGAAAGCCGTTCAACAGGCTGCCCGTCGTGACGAAGCAGCCGGCGCGGCTGGCTTCGCCCATGGCCCGACGCAGCGTCGGCGCGTCGGGATAGCAGCCCGCGGCGATGTCATACTCGCGCAAAATGTCGCGCACCCGCTCGGCTACCCCAAGCGAAGGCATGACCAACAGGGTTGTCACGCCGCGCTGGCGTAACTCGCGCAGCTCCGTTGCAAGCTGCGACAGGCGGCCGTGAAACCGGCGCATGGGCTGCGCTTTCAGCTCGATCTCGGTCTGCGTCTCCGCCGCCGGAAAGAGAAAGAGCGGCTCGACGGCCGCCACGCCATGCGTCGCTGAACAGCCAGCTTCCAGCTCGCCGCTGAATCCGGCGTCCGTCCGGTCGGCTATCACGCCCAGCGAGCGCAGCTCGATGCGCGGTCGCGCCGCAAGCCCAGCGCGCAGGGTCGCGGCGTCCAGGACGAAGCTTTCCGGCGACAGCGCCAGCTCCCCCGCCTCGTCCGCCGCCGCAAACTGCTCGTGAAGCCGACGCAAGTAGCTTTCCAGCGTTCGCTCAACCGCGGCGGGCTCGTCCACGACGAGCCGCGCCGCGCCCAAGTAATCAAAAAGGGCGCCGGTCAACGGGCGCGCCAGCGGCAGCAGCGTCTCCCATCCGCTGAAAAGCTCGCCGCGGTCGGCCAGAGCGAGCCGGGGGCGCAGCTCGGCGGCGAAGCGGGCGTCCGTCCAGTGCGCGCGGGCGCGCGCAGCCCAGGCGCGCAAGCTCTCCGGCAGCGCGGCGAGCTCGCGCAGCGGCAGCACGCGACAGCTCGCCCGCCGGGCGATGGAACGCTGCGTCTCAATATCAAACTCGCGGATGGATTCGAGCGTGTCGCCGAAGAACTCCAGGCGCGTCGGGTTTTCCTGAGCGGGCGAGTAAATATCTAGGATGCCGCCGCGCAGGCTGTATTCGCCAAGCGCCGTCACCGGCTCGCGCCGGACGTAGCCCGTGCCGTCGAGCAGCTTGAGCAGGTCATCCAGAGGATATTCCTCGCCCACGTCGAGCGTCACGCTGCCAACCGCGAGCGATTGGGGCGGCAAAAGCTTTTCCGCCAGCGCCCGCGCTGGAAGGATCGTCACCCGGCTGCCGCCTTCGAGCAGGCGCGTCAAACACAGCGCGCGGGCCTCAAGCACGTCAGGATGCGGCGGCGTCGCGGCGTAGGGTCCGCCTTCCATGACGGGAAAGACCTGTACGCCGTCGCTCGCCTGCGCGTCCAGCCCCAGCGTCAGGCGCGTAAAGTAGCGAACGTCCGCCTCGATCAGCTCGACATCCTGAGGCGTCGGCGCGACAAAGGCGACCGACTGCCCGGTCACAGCGTGCAGCAGCGCCGGAATGAGCGCCCGCGCGCTGCCCGTCAGGCCCGATATGGCGCTGACGCCTTGCGCTTGTCGGAGCTGTTGCAGCAGACGCGCGCCTTCGGGCGAGCGCGCTAAATCGCCAAACGGTGTCGGCAGGGCAAGTTGGGGCGTCACGGTTGACACGGCGGATTCACCTTGCGGTCGGCGCGACGGGCTTGGCGTGACGCGCAAGGATGCGTTGCACGAGGTCGCTGGTCGAGACCCCTGGCACCAGCGGCAGCGAATAGACCACGCCGCCGTGGGCCTCGACCACGTCCCGCCCGACAATGCGCTCCACGGGCCAGTCGCCGCCCTTGACCAGAACATCCGGGAGCAGGCTTTCAATCACCGCCAGCGGCGTCGGGGCGTCGAAGACCGTCACGGCATCCACCATGGCAAGCGCCGCCATAACTTGGCAGCGCTCGACCTGCGTCAGGATGGGGCGTTCGGGACCTTTGAGTTCGCGGATGGAGCGGTCGCTGTTGAGCGCGACAATCAGGGCGTCGCCCAGCCGGCGGGCCTGGCGCAAATAAGCGACGTGACCAGGGTGCAGGAGGTCAAAGCACCCATTGGTGAAGACGACGCGCCGGCGGGCTTGGCGCCATGCCGCCCGCTGCGCCATCAGGCGCGGCAGGTCGTAAAGCTTGTCCGCTTCCGGCGGCTCGTCGGCCGCGGCCGAAGCGGTGACGAAGCCAGGGTCATTGACCATAATCGCGCAGCATCTTTTTGAGTTCGATGCAGTGCAGCTCTTCCTGCCCGATCATGGTGCGAGCGAATTCCTCGATATACACGCTGCGGTCGGCGACCACGGCGAGCAGCTTTTTATACAGGTCGAGCGCGCGGCGCTCGTGCGCGAGGCTCTCTTCCAGAATGTCGCGGACGCTGTGCCGGTGGGTTTCCTCAATCGCGGCGATGCGCAGGCTGGGATGCCCTTCCAGCCCGGTCAGAATTTCGCCCACCTGTTGCGCGTGAGCCAGCGACTCGCCGGCTTGCCGCTTGAAGAAATCCACGATGGGAATGCGGTTTGGCCCTGTCACCATCAACGCGAAGTGGGTGTAGCACACCACCCCGGCCAGCTCGCATTCCATAATCTCGGAAAGAAGCGCGGTGGTCTGCTCGATGTCAACGTCTTCAAGAACGGGTTTCATAACCTTAGGCCTTTCACGAAGGAGTTCCGCTATCCCGGAGACGGCTTGGGGCGGCTACCTCGGTCGCTCGGAAGGCATCGGCGCTGGGCGCGATGCCGCAGGCAACGCAAGATAGACCACCAGAAAGGCGGCGCAAAGCAGGGCTACCGAAAACTTGAAGACGCTCGGCACTGGGGCCGGCGACAGAAACCCCTCGATGAGGCCGGCGACCGCCAACAATGGAAAGCAGATGGAAAGAAGCTTGATGGCCGCGCTGCCGCGCTCCAGCAGCGCTTCGCCGCGCGTCCAATCGCCAGGCGCGATCAGCGCGCCGCCCATGAGAAAGCCGGACCCGCCGGCGATGAAAATGGCCATCAGCTCGAATACGCCGTGCGCGCATACAAAAACCAGAATCGGCGTAAAGCTGTATTTCACCGCCAGCGCCAAAATCCCGCCGATGTGTAAGCCGTTGAACGCCAGAATGTAAAACGTGCCGAGCCCGGCGAAAACGCCCAGCGCGAACGCCCCCAGCGCGACGCGCAGATTGTTTGTCAGGATGAGCGAGGCGACAAGCTGATTTTCGCCGTTGATGCCGGACGTCCAGTCCTGACCGCGCTTGATTTGCTCCAGCGCGCCGGACAGCCCGATAACCGAGGCGAAGGCTTCGTCGTAGCAGACAAACAAGCCTCCGAAGAGCGCAAAGGCGGCAAAGACCAGAAACGACGCGAACACATAGGCCCGATGGGCGCGAAAGAGCGCCGGCGCGTCGTAGCGATAGAAGCGCCAGAGCTTGAGCCAGCTGCCGCTTTCCGCGCGATAAATAGCGCCGTGCGCGCGCGCCGCCAAGTGATTGAGGTAGTTGACAAGCTGCGTGTCGCGCACCTCGCGCCGGGCGATGGCGAGATCGGCGGCGGTTCGCTGGTAGAGTCGGCCGAACTCCCGCACTTCATCGCGGCGCAGCCGGCGCAGCCCGCCCTTCTCCACCGCGGCGATCAGGGTTTCCAGCCGCTGCCAGTTTTCTCGCCGACGCTCAATAAAGTCGCGCTCGCGGGCCATGGCGGTGACGGCTTCCAGCGGAAGGCTTAGCCAAGCTCCTCATACATAATGGCGTGGTTAGTATAGATGCAAATGCCGGCGGCGATGTTCATGGCTTCCTCGGCGACTCGGCGGGCCGGAAAGTCAGTATGCGCGAGCAGCGCGCGCGCGGCGGCTTCGGCGTAGGCGCCTCCCGACCCAATCGCCATGCACTCGGCGTCCGGCTCGATGATGTCGCCGGTGCCCGACAGCAGCAGCGTCGCCTTTTCGTCCGCGACGAGCAGCAGGGCTTCCAGATGACGCAGCATGCGGTCGGTGCGCCAGTCCTTAGCCAGCTCGACGGCGGCCCGCTGGAGCTGGCCGTGATATTGGTCGAGCTTGGCTTCAAAGCGCGTGAAGAGCGAAAAGGCGTCGGCGGTGGCCCCGGCGAAGCCAGCGAGGATTTTGTCGTTATACAGACGGCGAATTTTGCGAGCGTTTCCCTTGACCACGTTCGACCCCATGGTGACTTGACCGTCGGCGGCCAGGACCACCTTGCCCCCGCGCCGAACGGCGAGGACGGTCGTGCTGCGGATCAGCGGGCGAGTCTCAATCGAGCGGAAGCGAGTCATCGAATGCTTTGCGCGGCGTGCCGGAAGGAACTGGCGCGATTGTGTAGCGCATTTCTGTAACGCGACTCTGTAGCACAGCGGCGCGGCGACCACAAACGCCGCGGACGATCCGCCGCGGTCGGCGCTCATCCGTGGCGCCCGCGGCTAGCGCGTCAGACTCAGAATGCCCAGCGCGAACCCTTCGTCTTCGGTCGCCAGTCTTCGGTCGCCAGTCTTCGGTCGCCGAGGGCGGCGACGCTGATTGACCTATGTTCAATTGACCTAGTTCAGCAGCGGATTGGGGCGGTCTTCGGCGGGCGGCAGCAAGCGCCCGACGCGCAGGATGGTCTCGCAGAAGAGCTTTGAGTCAAGCAGCGTCTGCACGACATACTCCCCGGCTTGCGCGAAGTGCAGGTTCAGAAAAAACGTGACGTTGGTGTTGAAGCCGTGTGCCGGCAGGCTCAGCTGGGAAGGCGTCGAGACCGCGAGCGCCTGCTGGCGCCCGGGGCAGAGAATGCGCACTTCCGATAGGTACTCTCCCGCCCCGCGCCAGTGGTTGCAGACCGCCATGCGCGGCAGGCCGAAGGGAATCTCCGGGACGTAGATTTCCTGAAACACGCCCATGAAGCTCAGCTTGTTGCCGACTTCAAGGCGCGCGTCATCGCACAGGATTTGGTAAACGAGTTCTATGGTTTTGGAATGGTTGGCTCGGACTGCAGGCATTGCGTTGAGTTTCCTTTGTTACGGAGCTTACGCCGGACAGCGTCCGGACGACGCTTGCGCCCTAGCGGGCACAAGCATGCACAGCCGGGCCATTTCAGCAATGACTTTCGTCCGGCGAGCAATGTAGATTGCCGGTAGGGTCGCCTCCGTGGCCGTGAAGCGACGAATCCCTCATACGCGAGCTTGATAAGCCCATGCCTTTGAAAAATGACCTATTGGTGCGCGCCGCCCAGCGGCAGCCGGTGGAGCGGACGCCGGTGTGGATGATGCGTCAGGCCGGCCGCTACCTGCCGGAGTATCGCGCCATCCGCCAGGATTTGCCTTTCTTGACGCTGTGCAAGACCGTTGACCTGGCGGTGGAGGTGTCGCTGCAACCGCTGCGCATCCTCGGCGTGGACGCGGTCATTATGTTTTCCGACATTCTGATTCCGGTCGAGGCGATGGGCCTGGAAGTGCAGTTGACGGAGAAAACGGGGCCGAAGCTGCCCAACCCGGTGCGCTCGGCGGCGGATGTCGCGGCGCTGCGCGTGCCAGACCCGGTCGAGACGATGCCGTTCGTCTATGACATCATTCGGACGCTCAAGCGCGAGATTGCCGACGCCGTGCCGCTGCTGGGCTTTGCGGGCGCGCCGTGGACGCTGGCGGCGTATGTGATTGAAGGCGGGAGTTCCAAAAACTACCACCTCATCAAGACGATGATGTACCGCGAGCCGGCGGCGTTCCACCGCCTGATGGAGAAGCTGGCCGACACGCAGGCGCTGTATCTGAAGGCGCAAATTGAAGCTGGCGTTGACGCCCTGCAGCTGTTTGACTCGTGGGCCGGCGAGTTGTCGCCGGAGGACTTTGCGACCTTCGCGCTGCCATACATTCAGCGGGTGTTCGAGCAGGTTGGGAGCGCGGCGCCGCGGATTTTGTACGTCAACGGAAGCGCGCATTTGCTGGAAGGCATGGCGGCGTCGGGCGCGGAAGCGCTGAGCATTGACTGGCGAACGGATATGGCCGAGGCGATACGGCGGACGCAGGGGCGCGTGGCGCTGCAGGGCAATCTGGACCCCTGTCGGCTGCTGGGGCCGCCGGAAGGGATTATACGCGGCGTAGAGGAAATTCGGGCGAAGGCGAAAGGCGCGCCGGGGCACATTATGAACCTGGGGCATGGCATCTTGCCGCCGACGCCGGTCGAGAACGCGCGGACGTTCATCGCCGCCGCGCAGGGCCGCCTGACGTAACGCGCTTCCGCGACAACCTGCAAAAACAGGCAGGCGCGCGGCGACGACTTCGCCGCGCGCCGTTTCCCTTTCGCAAGCGGCGGCGCCGTTAGCGGCACACGCGGCGCCTTGGCGGGCTTGTCTTCTCAAAAGGCGCCGGCTGTTTTTGGCCAGGCGGCCGAGCCGCATCGGCGCTCAGCGCGAAAAGCCGCGCACCGCGTCGGAGACATCCCGGCGCGCCGCGACATAAATAAACTCCTTGTTTCGCGTATGGCTGACTTCCCCGACTCGCTCGCCCCGCGGGCTGTAAATCCCGATCTGCGCGCCGATATACCGCTTGAACTCCCGCTCAATGGTCCACACCCGGCTCTCCCCGCCCCACAGCGCCGCCAGCATCGCCTCCATCTCGGCGCGCGCTAGATACCCCTCGTTGTTGAATGACACGATGATGACCGGCGCGCGAACCGCGCCCAGCAGCTCCCGCAGAACGGACGCAAACCGAGGGCGCGAGTTGAACGCCGACAGCCGCTCGCGGACATCCGCCCGCTTGCACGCCACGCCATAGACTTCGGGCTTGTCCCAGCGGGCGAGCGACTCCCAGATGTGGTAGTTGCCAAGGTAGGAATGCTGATTGTACGGCGGATCCAGATACGCCACATCAGCTTCGAAGCGGCGCGCCGCCTCCAGCGCGTCTAGACAGGTCGCCTGTCCCTTGCCATGGCGGGCGCGCGGCAAGACCTTCGGCAGGCGCAACTCGAGGTCGTTGTAGGCGCGGGGGGCCCATGCCTTGAGAAACGCCATCTGCAAGCCCGTCGTCGAGTCCACCCGATCCGCCGCTTCCATCAGCGAAACCAGTAAAACCGCTTCCAACTCCGGCGGCAGCCCCTTCGCGGCGATGGCTTCGCGAATCGCGTCAATGCGCTCGCCGTTTTTCGGCTGAAAAAAACGCGACCTGACGCAGAACGTTTCCGTGAAATAGCCGGGCGCGCCCTTTAGCCTGTTAAATTCCTCAATCAGCTTGCGGGCGTCGGTAAGCACATCCTCAGCGTCGGCCTCGACGTAACACCGCGCCAACGTCGCGGCGTACGTTAGATAGTCGTTGGACAGAACGCGGTAGCCCTCAGCCTTGAGCGCGTGGCCGACCCGCGCCGTCCCCGAAAACAAGTCCAGGACGGAACGGACGCCGCCGATGCGCCGGATAACTTCCAGAATGGCCGGAACCAGGGCCCGCTTTGAGCCGATGTATTTGATCATGGCGTCGCCCCTTCCGGCGGCGCCTTACGCCGCGCGGACGCGCTCGTACACGGCGCGATACTTCCAAGCCGCCCGCGCCCACGAAAAATCAGCCTGCATGCCGTTGCGCTGGAGCGCG
This sequence comes from Chloracidobacterium sp. CP2_5A, assembly GCA_002254845.1. Lineage (GTDB taxonomy): Bacteria > Acidobacteriota > Blastocatellia > Chloracidobacteriales > Chloracidobacteriaceae > Chloracidobacterium. The sequence goes on from NKPT01000001.1 coordinate 194,568, forward strand.
CGCCACGTCTCTGGCTGGCGGTACAGGAGCAATCCCTCGTAGATTTTCTCCATCAGCCGATTCGCGTTGTAGGCGCGGAATTTCAGCCCGTTTCCCGTGCCGGTCACGCGGTCAAAGTCTTGTATGGTGTCGTCCAGCCCGCCCGTCGCGCGGACAATCGGCACCGTGCCGTATTTCAGGCTGTAAATCTGATTCAGCCCGCATGGCTCGTAGGCCGATGGCATCAGGAACATATCGCCCCCGGCTTCTATCTGATGGGCCAGCGCCTCGTTGAGACCAAAATAGACGCCGACGCGACGCGGGGCCGTATCGCGCAAATGCTGAAAAAACACCTCGTAGCGCGGATCGCCCGCCCCCAGCAGGATAAAGTACGCGCCGGCGTGCAGTATCCGCCAGGCGACATCCCGCACCAGGTCCAGCCCTTTCTGATCGCTCAGCCGCGACACGATGACAATGGCCGGGCGGTCGAGTTCCACCGGCATCCCAAAGCGTTTCAGCAGGTCGGCTTTGCACAGGCGCTTGCCGCTCAAATCCGCCGGCGTGTAGCGCGCCGCCAAATGCGCGTCAGTCGCCGGATTCCATTCGTCGTAGTCCACGCCGTTGAGAATGCCGACCAAATCGTGGCGCCGCATTCGCAGCAGGGCGTCCATGCGAAAGCCGTATTCCGGCGTCTGGATTTCCTGCGCGTACCGCTCGCTGACCGTCGTCAGCGCGTCCGAAGCCAAAATCCCGCCCTTGAGCATGCTGCCCGCGCCGCCAAACTCCAGCCCGTCGGGGCCGCGCTGCAAATCGCCCGGAAGCCCGAAGTAGGGCAAGTCGCGCAAATCAAAGAAGCCCTGAAACGCTAGATTGTGAATGCTGGTGACCGTGGCCACGCGCGCGAAAAACGGGTCGCCGCGCAACGCCGAGCGGAGATAGACCGGGATGAGCCCCGTCATCCAGTCGTTGCCGTGAATGACATCCGGCGGCTCGCCAAACCACCGCGCCAGCTCGATGGCCGACCGGCTGAAAAAAGCGAAGCGCGCCGGGTCGTCCGGCTCGCCGTAAAGCTTCCGCCCCCGGTGAAAATAGGCCGGGGCGTCAATAAAAAAGGTTTCGACGCCATGGCGAGCCTCGCGGAAGACGCGCGCGGTCTGAACTTGAAAGCCAAACGGCGCGCGCAACTCGCCGACATACTCGCCGGCCGCGGTCATAAACCCGTACCGCGGCGTCACAACGCGAACGGTTACCCCCGTCGCGGCCAACGCTTTTGGCAGCGCCGCCGCCACATCCGCCAGTCCGCCGGTTTTTGAGTAGGGGGCAAGCTCGGAAACGACAAAGAGAAGGTTCATTGATGGGCGACGCAAGCTTAGGCGTTCATCGAGGCGAGAAACTCGGCGTTGGTCTTGGAGCGCTCCAAGTGGCTCGCCATCAGCTCCATCGACTCGACGCTGGATAGCGGGCTGAGGACGCGCCGCAGCACGAAAATGCGATTGAGGTCCTCCTTCGGAATCAGCAACTCTTCCTTGCGCGTCCCGGACTTGTTGATGTCCACGGCCGGGAAGATGCGCTTCTCGATGAGCTTGCGGTCAAGGTGGATTTCCATGTTGCCCGTCCCCTTGAACTCTTCAAAGATGACGTCGTCCATCCTTGAGCCGGTGTCAATCAGCGCCGTGGCGATAATGGTCAGGCTGCCGCCTTCCTCCAGGTTGCGCGCCGCGCCGAAGAATCGCTTGGGCTTCTGAAGCGCGTTGGCGTCCACGCCGCCCGAAAGAATCTTGCCCGACGGCGGCACGGTGGCGTTGTGAGCGCGCGCCAAGCGCGTAATCGAGTCCAGCAGAATCACCACGTCGCGCCCATGCTCGACGAGGCGCTTGGCTTTCTCGATGACCATATCGGCCACCTGAACGTGGCGCGTCGGCGGCTCGTCAAAGGTCGAGCTGACAACCTCGCCCTGCACGCTGCGCTGCATATCAGTCACTTCCTCGGGCCGCTCGTCAATGAGCAGCACGATGAGCATCACCTCCGGATGATTGCGCGTAATCGAGTTGGCAATGGATTGCAGGAGCATTGTCTTCCCGGTGCGCGGCGGCGCGACGATGAGGCCGCGCTGCCCGCGCCCAATGGGCGTCACCAGGTCGAGAACGCGCCCGGAAAGGTTCTCCGGCGTGCTCTCCATGCGCAGCCGCTTATTCGGGTAAAGCGGCGTCAGGTTGTCGAAATGCACCCGCTCGCGGCGCAAGTCCGGCGGCTCGAAGTTGATGGCCTCGACCTTGATGAGCGCGAAATAGCGCTCGCCTTCCTTCGGCGGGCGAATCTGGCCCGAAATGGTGTCGCCGGTGCGCAGGTCAAACTTCCGAATTTGCGACGGCGACACGTAGATGTCGTCAGGGCCGGGCAGATAGTTGTAATCCGGCGCGCGCAGAAAGCCGAAGCCGTCCGGCAAACACTCCAGCACGCCCTCAGAGAAAATCAGGCCCGACCGCTCGGTCTGCGCCTGCAAAATTTTGAAGACCAGCTCTTGCTTGCGCAGGCTGCCGGCGCTCGGGACTTCCAGCTCCTGCGCGATGCGCATCAGGTCGGACAGCGGCAGGTCCCTGAGGGACGTAATGTCGTAAAAGCCGTTTGGAGGCGGCGCGTCCGCGCTTCCGGCGGCGACGGGCTCGATGGGGTCTAGCGTTTCTTCCATGGCAGGTTTCAGGACGGAGGGTTGATCCAAAAGCATCATCAGTGTGAGCCGTGAAGCAGGGCGACGGGTCAATCCGGGAATCTAGTCGGTTCAGGCAAGCGAGCGGGGCGAGGCTCAATCCGCCAAAACGGACTGGATACTTTCCCAAACGGCGTCCGCGCCGGCGCGGGTCAGGGATGAATACGGCAGAACGCGGTCGCCATAAGCGGCGCGCAGAGCTTTCAACTGGGCCATCAAGCGCGCGCGCGCCAGCTTGTCGGACTTGGTCGCCACGACGCGGAAGCGGCGCGCCGTCGCCATCAGCCACTCATACATCGTCAAGTCCAGCGGTTGCGGCTCGAGGCGGGCGTCCACGACCAGGATGCACAGCGCCAGCGCCGAGCGGCGATACAGGTAACCTTCGATCATTGGCCGCCACTGCTCGCGCACGGCCTGCGGCGCGCGCGCGTAACCGTAGCCGGGCAGGTCCACAAAACGGAGTTGGCGATTGATTTCAAAGAAATTGACGAGCTGCGTCCGCCCCGGCGTGTTGCTGGCTCGGGCAAGTCCCTTCACGCCCAACAGCGAGTTGATGAGGCTTGACTTGCCAACGTTCGACCGTCCCAAAAAAGCGACTTCCGGCAGCGTGGGCGGCGGATAGTGGGCCGCCGCCGTCGCGCTCTTCAAAAATGTCGCCGTAACGACCTTCATTCAACCGGCACCGATGACAGATGCTCCGTGACATCCGTGTTCCAGATTGGAGACAAATCATCCGTCAGGGCTTTGTCCGGGATGGCTTTGTCATCCACCAAGCGGGCGCGGGGCGACTCCGCCAGCGCCAACGACAACACATCCTCCATGCGCTCAACGAAGCGAATATCCAGCGATTCCCGAACTTCAGCCGGAATTTCAGCCAGGTCTTTTTCGTTGTCCTTGGGGGCGAGAACCATTCGGACGCCCAGCCGGAGCGCCGCCAGCAGCTTTTCCTTCAGCCCGCCAATCGGCAGCACTTTGCCGCGCAAGGTAATCTCGCCGGTCATGGCCACGTCCTGCCGCGCGGCGATGCCGGTCAGCGCCGACACAAGCGCCGTGGCGATGGTGATGCCCGCCGAGGGTCCATCCTTGGGGATCGCGCCCTCCGGCACGTGAATGTGCACATCCTGCCGCCGGTAAAAATCCGGCGCGATCCCTAGCTCGACCGCCCGCGCCCGAACATAGGTCATAGCTGCCCGGGCCGACTCCTGCATGACGTCGCCGAGCTTGCCGGTCAGAATCACTTGGCCGCGCCCCGGAAGCAGCGTGGTTTCGACAAACAGGACCTCCCCGCCGACTTCCGTCCACGCCAGCCCGGTCGCCACCCCAACCTCGCCGCGCTCTTTCAGGCGCGCCGGCTGGTAGCGCGCCGGACCCAGGTATTCCGGCAGCGCGTCCGCCGTAATGGTGGCCTGATACGCCGGGCGCTCCGCCTCCGGCGTCAGCAGGAGCTTACGGGCGACCTTGCGGCAAATCGCCGCGATGTCGCGCTCCATGTTCCGCATGCCGGCTTCCCGCGTGTAGTTTTGAATGATCGAAGCCAGCGCGTCGTCCGTGAGCGTCGCCTGCGTTTCAGACAGGCCATGCTTTTCGCGCTGCTTGGGAATCAAGTGCCGCCGCGCAATTTCGAGCTTTTCCCGCTCAGTGTAGCCCGATAGGCGAATAATTTCTAGCCGGTCGCGGAGCGCCGGCGGGATCGTGTGCAGGACGTTCGCCGTCGCAACAAACATCACTTGCGACAAATCATACTCAACATCGAGGTAGTGGTCGCGGAAGGCGTTGTTTTGCTCCGGGTCAAGCACCTCAAGCAGCGCCGCCGCCGGATCGCCGCGATAATCCGAGGTGAGCTTGTCCACCTCGTCCAGCAGCATGAGAGGGTTAATCGTTCCGGCCTTTTTCATCATCTGGATGATCTGGCCGGGCAGCGAGCCGATGTAGGTGCGCCGGTGGCCGCGAATTTCGGCGTCGTCGCGCACGCCGCCCAGACTCAGCCGCACAAACTTGCGCCCGGTCGCCTGCGCGATGGACTTGCCAAGACTGGTCTTGCCGACGCCCGGCGGACCGACAAAGCACAAGATCGAGCCGGGCGGCCGCTTGACGAGCTGTCGAACGGCCAGGAACTCCAGGATGCGGTCCTTGATCTTTTCCAGTCCATAGTGATCGGCGTCCAGCGTTTGCTGCGCGACTTGCAGGTCGCCATTCTCCTCGGATCGCTCGTGCCACGGCACGGTAATGAGCCACTCCAGGTAGTTGCGCGACACGGCGGCCTCGGCGGACATCAACGGCATCTGCTCCAGCCGGCGCAACTCGCTCAGGGCTTTTTCGCGCGCGTCGGCCGGCAAGCGCGCCGCCTCCACGCGCCGCTTGAGCTCGTCAAACTCCGACCGCTCATCCTTGCGCCCAAGCTCCTTGTGAATCGCCTTGATCTTCTCGCTGAGGTAAAACTCCCGGTGCGAGCGCTCCATTTGCTTCTTGACGCGCCCCTGAATGGCGCGATCCATTTGCAGCTTTTCAAGCTCGATGTCGAAAATATCCGCCAGTCGCGCGAGACGGTCGGCCAGCGAAATGGTTTCCAAAACCTTTTGCTTTTCCTCGACGGCAATCTTCAGGTGACTCGCCACGCTGTCGGCGAGGCGCGCCGGATCATCAATCCGCAAGTCGGCGTGCAGGTTTTCCGGATTTTCGGGGCTTTGTCGCACATACTGGTCAATCAGCCCCGTCAGTCGCCCGACCAGCGCCGTAATCCGCGGGCTTTGCTCGTGATCGACTGGCAGGCGCTCGACCAACGCCATCCAGCATCCCGGCGCTTCCTCGAAGCGCAGAGCGCGGGCGCGCTGCAACCCCTCAAACTGCACCTTGATATTGCCGTCGGCCAATTGCAGGTGATGCGTGATGCGCGCGAGCGTGCCCACGCGATACACTTGCTCCGGCGTTGGCTCCTCAAGCGTCGGGTCGTGCTGCGTGACGAGAAAAATCAGACGATCCCGCTCCAGGGCCGTCGTCAGGGCCGTCACGGAGGGCTTGCGTCCGATCTTGAAACGAATCGCCGTGTGCGGGAAGACCACCACGTCGCGCACAGGAACGGCGGGAAAGCGCGCCACGCTGTCAGGCAGGCTGTCGTGGAACTCGTCCATGTAAGGCTCTATACAAGGCTAGGGAAGGCGTCCGCGCTCAGCAGGCGCCAACGAGAGAACGAGCGACGCGAAGGTCATTCACGCCGCCTTTTCCGGCAGCGGCAGGTGAACGCGCCGGTCCTCGACCATCTCGCGCGTCACGGTAAACTCGCGGATGCGCTTCTGGCTCGGCAGGAAGTACATCGCGTCCAGCATCAGCTCTTCCAAAATCATGCGCAGCCCCCGCGCGCCGACCTTGCGCTGGTGCGCCATGCGAGCGATGGCTTGTAGGGCGTCGTCCGTAAAGCGCAGCCGCACGTTGTCCCACTCGAACTGACGCTGATACTGCTTGATGATGGCGTTCTTTGGCTTGGTGAGAATGTCGATGAGGGCCTCCTCGTCAAGCTCATGGAGCGTCCCAATGACCGGCAGCCGACCAACAAACTCCGGGATCAGGCCATACTTGATGAGGTCTTCCGGCTGAACCTGACTGAAAATGCCATCCATCTTGGCGGCCGGGCGACGATCGATCTTGGCGTTGAAGCCAAGCGACTTTTTCCCGACGCGGCGCTCGATGATGCGCTCCAAGCCGCCAAACGCGCCGCCGCAAATGAACAAAACATTCGTTGTGTCCACTGGGTAAAACTCCTGGTGCGGGTGCTTGCGCCCGCCCTGCGGCGGCACGCTGGCGACAGTCCCTTCCAGAATCTTGAGCAGCGCCTGCTGGACGCCTTCGCCCGACACATCGCGGGTGATGGACGGGTTGTCGTCCTTGCGGCAGATTTTGTCGATCTCGTCAATATAAATAATGCCCTGCTGGGCGCGCTCGATCTCGCCATTCGCCGCCTGAAGCAGCTTGAGGATGATGTTTTCCACATCCTCCCCGACATACCCGGCCTCGGTCAGCGTCGTGGCGTCCACGATGGCGAAAGGCACATTGAGGATGCGCGCCAGGGTTTGCGCCAGCAGCGTTTTTCCCGTGCCGGTCGGCCCAATCAGCAGGATATTGCTTTTTGAAATTTCCACGTCGCCCGCCGAGCGGTTGCGCAGCATATCCATGCGCTTGTAGTGCTGATAGACCGCGACGGCGAGCTTTTTCTTTGTTTCATCCTGCCCGATGACATAGTCGTCTAAAAAGGCTTTGACCTCAACGGGGCGCGGCAAGTAGGGCCGCTGCGCGACCGACTCCTGCCGCGCGTCGTCGTTGATGATTTCGTTGCAGATGTCAATGCACTCATTGCAGATGTAAACCGTCGGGCCGGCAATGAGCTTTTTGACTTCGTTCTGGCTCTTTCCGCAGAAAGAGCAGCGTAGCATGTCGTCTCGTCCTCTCACGGGTGGCTCCACGAGCGCGCTGGAAGCGCTTCGCATTGCCAAGCGCGCCTTCCAGAAGCGCCTCCACGCAAAATGTCTTCGCTAAACGCGGTTGGTCAGCACCTGGTCCACAATACCGTATTCCATCGCCTGCGTCGCCGACATAATGCGGTCGCGCTCGACATCCGCCTCAATCTCGTCAAATGACTTGCCGGTGTGCTTGGCCAGGATGTTTGAAGTCAGCTCTCGAATGCGTTTGATTTCCTCGGCCTGGATAAGGATGTCCGTGGCTTGGCCCTGCGCGCCGCCGGACGGCTGGTGAATGAGAATGCGCGAGTGCGGTAGCGCGTAACGCTTGCCTTTCGTGCCAGCCGCTAGCAGGAGCGCGCCCATCGAGGCGCACTGCCCAATGCAGAAGGTCACGATGTCTGGCTTGACGAACTGCATGGTGTCGTAAATCGCCATTCCGGCCGTGACGGAGCCGCCCGGGCTGTTGATGTAAATGGAAATGTCCCGCTCCGGGTCTTCGGATTCAAGAAACAGCAACTGCGCCACGACCAGACTGGCAATGGTGTCGTCAATCGGCGTGCCAATAAAAATGATGTTGTCCTTGAGCAGGCGCGAGTAGATATCGTAAGCGCGCTCGCCGCGACTGGTCTGCTCGACTACCATCGGAACAAGGGCCGCTGTCGGATGAATCATGGCAGTGCAACCGTACCTTGAGGCTATTGAGATGCGCGCCGCCTGCAATCGCCAAGCGGCAGCGAGCGCCTATCTATTAGTTTTCAGACGGGAATGAAACCGCTTCTTCCGGCGCTGGGGCATCGGCTGGCAAAACGGCCCTGGTCTCGACTCGCGCAGCGCTCCGCACGATGACCATCGCTTTTCGATTTCGCAGCGTAGCTCGCACGTTATCGAGCTGGTCCTCCCTTGTCAAGCGAGCGCGCACAACCTCTGGGGCCACGCCAACTTGAGCCGCCAGCTCGGCAATGTGATCCGAGAGCTCCTCGTCCGTCACGCGCAGGCCGGCCTCGCGGGCGACTTGCTCCAAAACGACGATGCGCTTGATTTCCGCTTCGGCGCGGGGACGGAGCGCCTCGCCCATTTTCTGAAAGTCGTAGTTGGCGCGGCGCGGGTCAACGCCCTGCCGCTGGAGACGCGCAACGAATTCGCCGAGAAGCTCGTTGACCCGTCCCGTAACCAGCGACTCCGGCGCTTCAATGCCGACGCGCGCCACGAGCTGATCGAGCAAATCCGCGTCCAGCGCGGTCATCGCGCGCGCTTCCACCTCCGCCTCCATATCAGCGCGGAGGCGCGCCCGCAACGTCGCCAAATCCGCCCCAATCGCTTTTTGGGCCCATGCGTCATCCAGCGGCGGCAGATTTTTCTGAACAATCTCCTCAATCACGAGGTGAAACTGGACGCGCTTGCCAGATAAATCCTCCACGTCCGCCGCCTTGGGGGCGGCCGTCGACGCCGTTCCGGCGTCAGCGGGCGGGTACTGAATCTCCACCGCGACCCGCTCGCCAACGGCTTTTCCGCGCAGCGCCGCGTCAAACTCCGCGCGCGTGGACTTGCCGCCGATTTCGAGCGTCTCGCGCCGCGGCGCAATCGTCGGCGACTGCCCGTCGGCCGGCGCGGTCGCCCCAGCTTCAAGAACATAGCCCGTCAGCGACACGGTGACGATGTCGCCCGGCTGAGCGACACGCCCGGCTTCCGCCGGCGACACGGTCGCCAGCCGCTCCCGAAGACTTTCCAAACTCGCCTCAATGTCGGCGTCCGTGACGGGAACCACCCGCTTGACGCCTTCCAGCCCTTCCAGGGCGCCCACCGTAAATTCCGGAAAAACGTCAACTTCAACCTTGAGCACGAAGGGCAGCTGGTCGGTCAGGCGGACGTCCTGTACCCGCGGCTCGCCCAAAACCTGCAACTTCAAGGCTTCGATGGCTTCCTGCATAGCCTCCGAGCCAAGCTGGGCCAGCACCCGCTCGTGAATATCCTTCTGGAACCGCTGGCGAGCGAGCGCGACCGGGGCCTTGCCCGGACGAAAGCCGGGAATTCGCGCCTGGCGGGCAAACTCATTGGAAAAGCGGTTGAAACTGCGCGCGACGCGCTCGGCTGGAAGCTCGATCACAAGCTCCTTTTTGACGGAGGAAAGATGGGTGACTTCGAATTTCAAGCGATGCCCTCAAGTAACAGCGTAGGGTGAAAGTACGGCGCAGGCGAGCGCCGCGCCGGGGGCGTCCGGCTCGCCTGCCAAATCGGCGACGGGGCAGGCCCTGGGCGACGAATAGGCCAGCGCGTAGTATAGTCCCGTCGCGCCGCGCCGCGCAATCCATCCGCTTGCATCGCGCGGGCGCGCAGCGTCCGCCGCTCGACGCCGCTCTATGCCGCCGCGTGACTTTTGGCTGAAAGCAACCGACGCGCGCCGCCAGCGCTGGTGGCTGCTTGGGCTATGGCTTGGCGTCGCGCTGCTTTACGCGCCAACGCTGAGTTACGAGCGGGTCTTTGACGACCACCTTCAAATTGAGGAAAACCGGCACATCCGATCCTGGTCGTTCATTGGCCGCGCTTTTACCGAGCATGTTTGGAGCGGGCAGCCGGGCTATGCGCGCACCAACTCCTACCGTCCGCTCTACCTTGTTTGGATGACGGCCAACTACGCGCTCTTCGGCGAGGACCCGCGCGGCTGGCATGCCACGTCGGCGTTGCTCTATCTCGCGGCGGTCGGCGGCGTCTGGCGGGTAGCCGGACAACTGCTTGGAACCGGCTTCGCTCGCGTCACGGCCGTTGTCGTCTTCGCGTTTCACCCGACGCATGTGGAGTCGGTCGCCTGGATCGCGTCATTTCCCGACGCCCTCCTGATGACGTTTTTCACGCTGGCGCTGGGGCTTCACTTGCAAGCGGCGGGCTGGCAAGCGGGGCAGGGGTTTGGCGAGTCCTCGCCGCCCGCCGACTGGCGCTGGGCAGTGACGGATTGGCGCAACTGGCTTTCCGCGGGCGCGCTGGCGGGGGCTTTGCTGACCAAGGAATTCGCCGTTTTTTGGTGGCCGATGGCCTTCCTGCTGCATCTCGCCGCGCGACGCGACCCGCTGCCTAAGCGGGCGATGTCCGCCGCGCAATCGCTTGTCCTTCACGCGGCGGCGGTGGCCGCCTACTTTTTCGCTCGCTGGCTAGCCCTGCCGGGCGTTTTTGAAGGCACGCCGTACTTGTCGCGGGCGACCGTGGCCCTGACGGCCCCGCTCGTGTTGTGGACTTACCTGCGACTCCTTGTCTGGCCTGTCGGGCTGCGGCTGGAATACGAGCTGACGTATGTCACAAGCCCGGCTAACCCGGCATTTTGGCTACCGCTCGCCGGCTTGCTAACCATCGCCGGCCTCGCCGTGTGGCGGCTTTGGCGCGCGCCGCTCGCCCTGACGTTTTTGGCCTGGATTGGGCTGCCGCTGCTGCCGACGCTGAACCTGCGGCATTTTCGCCCGCAGGAGTTTCTCCACGACCGCTACTTGTTTCTCCCGACCCTAGGGTTTGCCTTGTTCATCGGCTGGGGGCTCGCGGCGCTGGCGAGTCGCCTGGCTTCGCGCGAGGCGCGGGCGGCGGCGCTTCTTGCCGCGACGGTCGGACTGTTGATTGCCTACGCCGGGCTCACGGCGCGGTACGTTCCCGCTTGGCGAAACGATATGACGCTCTACGGCCGAATCTTGAGCTTTCACCCGGACAACGTCTTCGCGCTGGGCAACCTCTCGGACGCGCTGCGCGCGCAGGGACGCCTGGAAGAGGGCATTCGGGCGCTGGAGCGCGCTTACGCTCGCGCGCCCAACGAGGGCCGGCTGGCGCGGGCGCTGGGCAATGCCTACTGTCAAGCCGGCCGATTTGATCGCGCCATCGAGATTCTTGAGCCATGGCTGACGCATGACGAAGCCAGCGTCGACAGCGTCGGCGCCTGTTACGACTACGGCTACGCTTTGCTAGCGGTCGGACGCCCGCGCCAGGCGCGCCCCTATCTGGAGCGCGCCGCCAAGCTCGCCCCGGACGACGCCCAAATCTGGCTCATGGTGGCGGAAGCGCGGCGGGCGCTGCGCTTGTGCCGAGAAGCCGCCGCCGCCTACGACGAGGCGCTGCGCCTGGCGCCGGATCGGGCCGACATTGCCCAACGGCGGGCCGCGAAGGATCAAAACTGCCCCTGAAATCGCTCCCGCCCGCATGACGCCCGAACGCCGCTTACTTTCCATTGTCGCTCCCTGCTACAACGAAGCTGACGCGCTGACCGCGTTTCACACGGCGCTGGCTGCCGCGCTGGCGCCGCTGCCCTACGCGGCGGAAATCATCTACGTGGATGACGGCTCGACCGATGCCACGCCGCAGGTTCTGGCCGCGCTGCGAGCGCGGGACGCCCGCGTCAAAACGCTCGTCTTTTCACGCAACTTCGGACACCAAGCCGCGTTGCTCGCCGGGCTGGACGCCGCCCAAGGCGACGCCGTCGTGACGCTCGACAGCGACTTGCAGCATCCGCCGGCGCTCATCCCCGAACTCATCCGGGCCTGGGAGCGCGGGGCGGATATTGTCTACACCATCCGCCGCGAAACCGCCGACGCTTCGCTGAGCAAGCGCCTTACGAGCCGCGCGTTTTATTGGCTGCTGAACCGGGTGTCGGACACGCCCATCATCCCCGGCGCGGCCGACTTTCGGCTGATGAATCGCGCGGCCGCGGATAGCTTTTGCAGCCTGCGCGAAACCCACCGCTTCAATCGCGGGCTGGTCAGCTGGCTTGGCTTCCGAACGGCCGCCATCGAGTTTGACGCCCCGGCGCGCTTCGCCGGCGAAAGCAAGTACGCCTTCGCGCGGATGCTGCGCTTTGCCGTTCACGGTCTGGTCTCGTTTTCGGTCTGGCCGCTGCGCGCCACGATGCTGCTTGGCTTCGGGATGGCGGGCTTTGCCGCGCTTTACATCATTTACGCGCTCTTCGCGTTTTTCGTCCTAGCCTGGACGGTGCCGGGCTGGACCTCGACGCTCATCAGCGTGCTGCTCATCGGCGGCGTCCAGTTGCTGAGCCTTGGCATCGTTGGGGAATACGTCGGGAAGATTTACGAGGAAGTCAAAGGGCGGCCGCTGTATGTCGTCCGCGAGCGGCACGGCTTTGGCGACGATCAACCGTCGGAGGGCGCTTCGTCCGCGGCCGGGACGAGAAACCGCTCCGCATAGGCGCGTAACTCGTGGCGGGTCTCATCGGACAAGATGTTCAGCTCCCGCAGGTTGACCGCCGCCGGCAGGCGCCGCGCGGTCACGGCGTCGGCGATGATCAGCGAGCTTCCCGCGAGTCGCGCTTCCCACCCCGGCTCGCGGGCGTCCTGAAAGTTGCAGGCCAGCAAGTCGCCGCCCGCAGCCGCGCAGATGGCGCGCGTAAGGCGCAGGAAGTCCGGCCAGCCGGAGACCACCGTCACCAGGCCGTCCGCGGAGCGCAGCAGATCGAGCGGCACTTCGCCCCAGACGGCCCGCGCGCGGAGCCACAGGCAGGCGACGCTGGGCGGAAGCTGCTTCGCCAACTCACCGGCCCGGGCGTACAGCGCCACGGGCGTGGCCCGGCGGTAAGTCTCCGGCAACCGACAGGCTTCAAAGCCCATCCCGCGCACCGGGCAGCCCGCCGCCTGCTCAATTTCGTGAACGAGAATCTGGCGCAGCTCAGGGTCGGGCTCAAGCAGAAGGAAGCGGTCGGGCGGCTCCGCGGCGAGCCAGGCGGCTAAGCGCGACCGAATGGCCGTTATGGAGTGACCGGAGCGCCGCGCTTGCTCAAGGAACGACGCCAGCAAATGGTCGAGGTCGGCCCGGCCGTCTGCCGCGCCGCCGTCCAGCGCCCGCGCGTACACGCCGCTGCCATGGCGTTGCTCGACCCAGCCGCGGCGCGCCAGCTCCCGAAAAGCGGCGCTAACAGTATTCGGATGCAGCCCCAGCCGCCGCGCTAGCTCGCGCGTGCTGGGCAGCTTGTCGCCGGGCTTGAGCTCCTGACTGGCGATGGCAAACACGAATTGCGTCACAAGCTGTTCGCGGGCGGAAACTTCGCTATGCTTGGCAACCCACAGGCGCATAAGTTTTTCCAGTCAAGCCGGGCGGCGTCCAGCCGAAAAGCGGGGAAGCGCCCCGGACCTGGGGAGCGTTTGGGATTGGCGCGACACGAAAGGCGTGTGCTAGTAATCGCTGACTTGCTCGTTTTCAAAGAGAAACGGGCGGCATTTGGAGCAATGAACTCAACTTTTGGAGGAACTATCATGGGCGGCAACGTCATTGAAATTACGGACAGCAACTTTGAGCGCGAGGTGTTGCAGTCCGAACATCCGGTGCTGGTTGACTTTTGGGCCGCGTGGTGCGCCCCCTGCCGGATGCTAGCCCCAACCGTCGAAGCCCTGGCCAGTGACTATGCCGGACGCGCGCGGGTTGGAAAACTCAACGTGGACGAAAACAATCAGACTTCAGCGCGCTTTGGGATTCGCGGCATCCCAACGCTGATCGTGTTCAAAAACGGACAGGAACAGGAGCGGCTCACCGGCGCGCACCCGAAAGACACCATCGCCCGCATGCTCGACAAGCACGTGGCGTAACGTTCAGTTGACCAACAACTAGTTTAGCGAAACGTCGTCTTCTATGCCTTCAGCGCCCGCCCGCGCCGCTGAAAGCCGTCCCGGACGGCGTTATCGTTTTCTTTCCGCGATTTTTCTCCGTTCGCGATTTTTCCCCGCGCGTCAGTCGAGGGTGATTGAATATGCTAACCGGACACGACATCCGCCATCGGTTTCTCGATTACTTCGCCCGGCGCGGCCACCGGATTGTGAAAAGCTCGCCGGTGCTGCCGCCGGACGACACGCTGCTCTTCGCTAACGCCGGAATGAACCAGTTCAAGGATGTTTTCACCGGCTTGGAAACCCGCGACTACACCCGCGCGACTTCATCGCAGAAGTGCATTCGCGCCGGCGGCAAGCACAACGACCTGGACGAAGTCGGCAAAACGGCCCGGCACCACACGTTTTTCGAGATGCTGGGCAATTTTTCCTTTGGCGACTACTTCAAGGAAGACGCTATCGCCTTCGCGTGGGAACTCCTGCTGCGCGAGTTCGAGCTGCCGCTGGAGCGCCTCTGGTTCACCGTCTATGAGGACGACGACGAAGCCTTCGCGCTGTGGAAGAAGATTGGCGCGCCTGAAGACCGCATCCTGCGCTTCGGCAAGAAGGAAAACTTTTGGCAGATGGGCGAGACGGGCCCCTGCGGCCCCTGCTCGGAAATCCACTACTTTTTGGGCGACGATCCGGCCGACAACCGCCCCGAACATGTCAACGGACCCGGCGATGCCACGGTGGAAATCTGGAATTTGGTTTTCATGCAGTTCGAGCGCAGCGCCGACGGCGCGATGAAGCCGCTGCCGAAGCCCTCCGTGGATACCGGCGCGGGATTGGAGCGGCTCGCCTCGGTCTTGCAGGGCAAGAAAACCAACTACGACACCGATCTCATTCTGCCCATCATCGAGCGAATTGCCGCGCTCGCCGCGAAGGACTACCGCTACGACAGCGCGGACGGCGTCTCGATGCGCGTTATCGCCGATCACGCCCGCGCCACGGCCTTTTCCATCGCTGACGGCATCTATCCGGGCAACACCGGGCGCCACTATGTGCTGCGCAAGATTATGCGGCGCGCCATCTGGCACGGCCGCCGACTCGGCATCGAAAGCGCTTTCCTGCACGACATCGCGGCCTTTGTCGTCAATCACATGGCCATGGCCTTCCCGGAGTTGCAAACTCAGGCTGCGGTCATTGACCGCGTCGTAACCACCGAAGAAAAGCTCTTTTCATCCACGCTGGCGGCCGGGCGCAAGCGGCTGGACGAAGCCTTCCAGCGCGCCGAGCAGGGCGTGGTGGCCGGCGCGGACGCCTTTGATCTCTACCAAACCTACGGGCTGCCGCCGGACTTGATCGCCTACATTGCCGAGCAGCGCGGCTTGCGTGTGGATGAAGCCGGCTTTGAAGCGGCGCTGGCGGAGGAACGGGCGCGGGCGCGCGAAAGCTGGAAAGGTGGCGCGACCAAGGCCATCGCGCCGGCCTATCAAGCCGCGCTCGACGGCAAGCCGACGGCCTTTCGCGGCTACGACCATCTGGCGCTGTCCGACCTGCGCATTCGCGCCATCATTCGGCGGGGCGAGCTGGCGGCGGCGCTTCAGGCGGGCGAGACCGGCGAGGTTGTTTTAGATGAAACGCCGTTTTACGCCGAGTCCGGCGGTCAGGTGGGCGATACGGGGCTGCTCGAAAATGAGGCGGCGACGCTGCGCGTGACGGATACGGTCGCGCCGGTGGCGGGTCTGATCGTCCACCGCGTCGAGGTCCTGCGCGGCGAGATCCGCCCTGACGACCGCGTGACGGCCACGGTGGACGCCGACCGGCGGCGACGGACGATGCTCAATCACTCGGCGACGCACCTGCTGCACGCCGCGCTGCGGGAAGTGTTGGGCGCGCACGTCAAGCAAGCGGGCAGCGAAGTCGCGCCGGACAAGCTCCGCTTTGACTTTACCCACTACGCCGCGCTGTCGCCGGACGAAATCGCCGAGATCGAACGCCTGGTCAACGCGCAGATTCGGCGCAACGCGAGCCTTGCCAAGCGCGAGATGCCGTTGGACGCGGCGGTGGCGGCCGGCGCGATGGCGCTGTTCGGCGAAAAATACGGCGATGTGGTGCGGGTCGTCGAAGTCCCCGGCTTCTCGCTGGAGCTTTGCGGCGGCACGCATGTCGCCGCTACGGGCGACATCGGGCTGTTCAAAATTGCCAGCGAAAGCTCGATTGCCGCTGGCGTCCGGCGCATCGTCGCCGTCACCGGCGAAGCCGCTTTTGAGCGCTTCCAGACCGATGAGCGCATTTTAGGCGACCTGTCCGCAACCTTCAGGCTGGGCGATATTGGCGAACTGCCAGCTCAGGTTGAGAAGCTGCAAGCGGCGCTTCGCCAGGCAGAGCGCGAGATTGAAAGCCTCAAGCTCAAGCTTGCGCAGCAGCGGGCTGAGGCGGCGCTGGCCGAAGCGCGGACGGTTGGCGACGCGCGGGTGCTCGCGCTGGAGACGACCGATCTCGACAAGACGGGCGTCCGACAGCTGGCGGAGCATTTGTTGGGCAAGCTCGGTCGCGGCGTGGTCGTGATTGGCGCGCGCAGCAACGAGAAGGTTTCCATTGCTGCGCGCGTCGCCGACGACTTGACCGACCGCCTCAAGGCCGGTCAACTCATCCGCGAGCTGGCGGCAATTGTCGGCGGCGGCGGCGGCGGAAGGGCCGACTTCGCGGAAGCGGGCGGCAAGGACCCGTCCAAGCTGCCGGACGCGCTGCGCGCCGCGCCGGGGATTGTCGAGCGCTTTCTTGGCTGATCTTTTCCTTGCTTCAACCGGAGAAGCCCTGCATGAGCCACGACGCGATTGCCTTTTTTCTGACCCGTTACGGGCTGACCGCGAACGACCTCAACGCGCTGCTTGGCGAGGCGATGGCAGCCGGCGGCGACTACGCCGACCTGTACTTTGAGTATTGCCGCAGCAACTCGCTCAATCTCGAAGAGCGCCTTATCAAGAGCGCCAATCGGTCGGTGGCGCAGGGCGTCGGCGCGCGGGTGATTGTCGGCGAAAAGACGGGCTACGCCTACACCGACGACATCTCGCTGGCGAGCATCCGGCAGGCGGTTCGGACGGCCGCCTGCATTGCGCGCGACGCCAACCGCCCGGTTGAGCCGGTCGCCGTCAGCGCCCGCCCCAACGCGCATGATCTGTACCCGCTGGATGAGCCGGTGAGCGACGCGCCGATTGAGCGCAAGATAGAGCTGCTCCGGGCCATTGACGAGCGGTGCTACGCCGAGGATTGCCGGATTCAGAAGGTCCAGGCCAGCCTGGCCGACGAATGGAAAGTCGTGATGGTCGCCGCCAGCGACGGCACGCTGGCCGGCGACATCCAGCCGCTGGCGCGGGTGGGCGTCATGTGCATCGCCGATCAGGATGGCGACCTTAGAGCCGGGCGCGCCGGCGGCGGCGGGCGGCGCGGCTTTGACATGTTCGCCGAAGGCGACCTCGCGCCGGCGGCGCTGGCGCGCGAAGCTGTCCGGCTAGCTGTCTTGCAGTTTGAGGCCGTGGAAGCGCCCGCCGGCCCCATGGAAGTCGTGCTGGGTCACGGCTGGCCCGGCATTTTGCTGCACGAAGCCATTGGTCACGGCCTCGAAGCCGACTTCAACCGCAAGAAGACTTCGGCTTTTTCCGACCTTATCGGCAAGCGCGTCGCCAGCGAGGACTGCACCATCGTGGACGACGGGACGCTCCCTGGACGCCGCGGCTCGCTCAACATGGATGACGAAGGCCACCCAACTTCCCGGACGACACTGATCGAGAAGGGAATTCTGCGCGGCTACATCAACGACTATCTGAACGCCAAGCTGCTGGGCGTCCCGCGCACCGGCAATGGGCGCCGCGAAAGCTACCGCCACCTGCCGATGCCGCGCATGACCAACACGTACATGCTGGCTGGGACCGAAGCCCCGGAGGACATTATCCGCAGCGTGAAGCGAGGCCTATACGCCGTGCAGTTCGGCGGCGGGCAAGTGGACATCACGAGCGGCAAATTCGTGTTTTCGGCGAGCGAGGCGTACCTTATCGAGGACGGCCGCATCGCAGCGCCGGTGAAGGACGCGACGCTGATCGGCCACGGGCCCGAAGCCCTGACGAAAGTGACGGCCGTCGGTCACGATATGGCGCTGGATTTGGGCGTCGGCACGTGCGGTAAGGATGGGCAGAGCGTGCCGGTCGGCGTCGGGCTGCCGACCATCAAAATTTCGGAGATGACAGTCGGCGGCACCCAGCGGTAACATAGAGCTTCCTTCGCTCCGGCGAGTCCGCGCTGGAGCTAGCCAGTCCCAATCTGACAACGCATCGAGAGGAAGGCTTCAACCATGAAGTATCCGGTTCGAATGACGCTCGCCGCGTGGAGCGCCTGTTGCCTCCTGACCGCCCCGCTCCTGGCGCAGCAGCGCCCGCGCGTCATCACGAATGAAGACCTGCGGCAAGCCCCGACCGTTCGGGCGGCGCGCAGCGATCCCCGCGGCGCCGTCAGCGGCCCGGCCGCCCCCGTGGAAGAGGGTCAGCCGCCTTTGCCGCTAACCCTGCCGGAACTCGTGACTTCCCGGTTGTTGAGCTATTCGCGCTCGGTTCAGCCGCACGGCATTTACTTCGAGGCCATGGATGGCTCGCCGGTGCTCAGCCTCAATGAAAGCGCGATGTATAACCCGGCCTCAGTGACGAAAATCATGACCTCCATGGCGGCGCTCGAAGCCTTGGGCGTGAACTACCGCTATCCGACGCGGATCAGCTACACGGGCGCGATGGACTGGACGACGGGGACGCTGATGGGCGACTTGGTCATCAGCGGCGAGAACGACCCGTCATTCGCGACGGAGAGCCTTTTCCTCATCGGCGAGAAGCTGCGCGAAATGGGCGTCCGAAACATTCAGGGCAACCTTCGGATCGGGCCCGGCGTGCTGCTGAATATGCGCTCGCAGCCGACCATTGTCGGAAACGATATTCTGGCCACGCTCGACCGCAGCCGCTGGACGCCCAAGACGGAAGCCGTCTGGAACGCGGTGCGCGGCATCAAGGCGTTTAGCCAAATGCCAGCCTATCAGGGCGTCTCGATTTCTCCCGGCAACGCCATTGTCGACGACCATACGACGCCGCGCTATCCGCTGATGGAATATCGCTCCTCGCCGCTGCTGAAGATTCTCAAGGGCATCAACGCCTACAGCAACAACGAGATGACCCATGTCGTCGGCGCGCGGGTGGGCGGCGCGGCGGGCGTGCGGCAATACCTAGTGGATAGAGTCGGCATTCCGCCGCAGGAAGTCTATTTGCAAACGACTTCCGGGCTTGGGCAAAACGCCGTGACGCCGCGCGCGACAGTCAAGCTGATGCGGCACGCGGTCGCTTGGCTTGAAAAGCGGAACATTTCGCTGGGCGAGTTGCTGCCGATTGCCGGGATTGACAACGGCACGTTGCAGCGTCGCTTCACGGGACCTGACCTGCTGGGCGCGGTGATTGGCAAAACCGGCACGCTGTCCTCGACGAGCGCGCTGGCGGGCATTTTGTACACGCAGAAGCGCGGACTCCTGTTTTTCGCCATTCTAGAGCGCGGCGCGCCGCACAGCCTGCGCCCACTGCAGGATGAAATCGTCTCGATTGTCGCGGCGGACAGCGGCGGGGCCGCGCCGCTGGCGCTGGGCTCGGAAATGTCGCCTTCGCTGTGCGAAGACGCGCTGGTGGCGGAAGTCGCCGCTGCGCGGACGGCAGGCGCATCTCGATAGCGCGTCTAGCCAATAGCGCGTCTAGCGCCGCCAAGCGCGCGAAATCGCGGTTGCTTGAGATTAGCCGCTGTCAACGGTTTGACCGCCCACGGCATAGGCTTCCTCACCCGGCAAAAAACGGCGACATCCGGATTGCCGCGCCTCTGCCCGCCGCGACGCCGATCTTCACGAATGAAGCCAAGAAACAGGCGGCGCGCGCGGCGCAGGGCGAAGGCGCGTTCAGGATCTTCGGCTCGCAAGACGAACTCGGCTACCTGGACAAGCATCTCGATCGCTGAGAGCGTCGCCGACGAGACCGCGCTACCCACCGAGCGCGCTGGCGCCTAGCGAGATAACGGTTTCGGCCGCGCAACTCGACAAGGAGCGCTTCGAGATGGCCGAAGGCGTGACCGACGTCGAGGAGCTCAACAAGGTGTTCGACCGCGCAGCGGAGCTGTGCGCTTTTCTCGCCGCTGCCCACCGCATCGAAAAGGTAGTCGCCTTCATTGCCGAGCGCTTCAGGAAGAACGCGCTGGACAAGTCCTTCGTGGTGGCGGCGAGATGTGTGGACTGCGCCAAGTGCAAGAAGGCGCTGGACGAGCTGCTGCCGCCGGAATGGCTGCGCCTGCTTACGCGCAGAACGCGGCGGATACGGTGAATCCCATCCGCTGGCGGCCGAATTGCAGCTCTCGAACGAGCGGATTGACGGTAAATGCGCCTGTTGTATTCACGCCTCGAGCGCTTCGCCGAATCGGATCGCGTTTCCAAAGGGATCATCGACCTGCATCTCGCGCATTCCCCAAGGTTGACGGGTCAAGCCGTAGCGAAACGGCGCCCCCCGACGTCTCAATTCTTCGTAGAGCGGTCCAATGTTGCGGACACGGATGTAGCAACCGCTTGCGCTTCCGTAGCGTTTCGCCTCTTCCTCCGACCCGGCAAGCCAGAAGTGGATCTCAACGGTCTCTCGCCGGGCAATAAGGTATCCGCCCTCAGGAAAGAGCTTAAACTCCGTGAACCCGAGACAATCTCGATAGAAGTCAGCCGTGCGCTGCAGATTCCCGCTTGAAAGCTGCGGGATTGCCGGACTCAAGATGGGCGCTGACAAAGCTTTTGCCTCCTCAGGTCAAATCCTCGCCTGACCTTTAGCGATGGAGAGTATGAACAGGTTCTCGATCCGGCGACTAGTGACGGTCCCGGACTGAGAGGCGAATCGATGAGGCGGATGACGATGGCGACCAGCGGCTTCCAGAAGCTCTCGAAAGCCGCTCGCCGGGCGAGGCTTCTCGCTGAGATGGACCAGGTGGCGACCTCGCGGGCGGAGCTGCGCTCGCGTCGAGCTCAGCTGTCCCGTCGCCGGTAACGGCCGGCCAAGCCGCTGGAGATGACGCTTCGCATCTGTCTAGCGGTTCAACCTCTCCGCCCCTGGGGCGGAGGCGGCGCCGGACGACTCTGAGCTCATGCGCCGCTTTGCTGGCACAATCTGGGACAAGAATCTGTTCCCAACGCCATCCTGAAGTTCCGCTACCAGCTCAAGGGCAACAACTTGGGCATGCGTGTCTTCCAGGCCGTGGCCGCTTATCCGCTCCGCCGGGCCTCAATGGTTCAGCCGTCTTCGCTGCCGGAGCTTTGCGCTGCCCTGGGCGGTCCTGGCGATCGCTGCGGGGGGCTTGTCAGCGCTGGGCCTCACGCCCCTATCGCTGGCAGCCCTGCCCCTCGCCCGGTCGCTGACCGCGCCCATACCCGCCTTCCTCCCCTGCGGCTCTGGCCGCGCCTCTTAAATCAACACTTTGGCGGTGGTCTCGGCAGACTTCTGCGCGACCGACTGGGCCGCCGCCGCTTGCTCAATGGTAGCCGCGCTCGATCGCGGCGCGGCGGTCTTGCGCCGTGTCGGTGCCGGCGAGTTGCGCGAGTTCCTCAGGCGACTGCGCCAAGGCATCGGCCATCTCGCGCCCGGCTTGCGCTGCCTTGCGCGCATTGGCCCGCTCAATGTCCGTGCATCGGTTGTTGAGCGTGATGAGGTCGGCTCCCGCCTTGGCCACTTCGGCCTTTGCGCGCAGGCGGTCGTTTTCCGATTTACCCCTTGTGTTTACCCCTTGCGGAGACTTGCTGACTGCGGGCCCGATCCTGCTGCTTGCGGGTAATCTCGGCATCGACCTCGCGCTGTTCGATGGCCGTTTTTGTAGTCGCGGATCGAGACGAGACGATCTTCGAGGGCGGCATCGAGCGCGGTTTGCTGGCGCGCAAGTCCGTCTTTGAGCAGGGCAAACTCGGCACGCATCTGTGTCTTGAGCAACGCAGCCCGAGCGCTCGCCGTGTCGCCGCGCAAGGCCTCGACCGCCGCCGACACCGCCACGCCGAGCCCGGCCAACACGCCGTTGACGCTGCGGGCGGCATCGGCCAAGCCGCCCAAGCCCCGCTTGATCGAGTCGAAGGCGGTTTTGGTCTCATCGACGGCGCGGATGAAGATTTGTGCGCGGTTGTTCATCTGACGGTCTCGAAACGAAATGAGCGCGACGGTTCACGTGCCGGCGCCTCGTCAAAGCGACTGCAGGCGTATAAGCCGACATCACTGAAGCAATTTGATAGAGGTGACGGCATGGCTATCCTGACTGTTCGCAATCTGCCCGACGAGGTACACCGCGGAGGCACACCGCGCTTTGCGCCGGCGCGCGGCCCAGCATGGGCGCAGCACCGAGGCGAAGGCGCGCGCCTTGCTGGAAGAAGCCGTCAAGCCGCAAGGGCGGCTGAAACTGGGTTCCCTGTTAGCCGGCATCGGCCGCAAGATGAAGCTCACCGATGAGAAGGTGGCGCTGATCGATCGGCGAGATCAATCCCTTTCACGCCCCAGACTTTCGAACGATCCTGCTCGACACCAACATGATCTCCGAACCGCTACGCGCCGCGCCCGAGGCTCGCGTGATCGACTGGCTCGACGCGCAGCCGGTGGAAACCCTGTTCCTGTCCGTGGTGACGGTCGCTGAACTGCGCCTGGGCGTAGCGCGGCTACCCAACGGCCGTCGCGGCAACAGTCTGATCGAGCAACAGGAACGGCAGGCGCTGCCCGTTTTTGCCGGGCAAATATTGAATTTCGATCTACCGGCCACCCAGCGCTATGCCGAGGCGGTGGCCAGGGCACCGGCAGCCGGTCTAGCGGTGGGCGTGGCCGACGGTTTCATCGCCGCTATCGCGCTCGCCAACGGCAGGGCCGTGGACACCTGCGATGCCGCCCCGTTCGAGGCGATGGGCGTGGCGGTTATCGACCCCTGGGCCGCCCGACGTTCACCCGACCTTGTCCAGTTTCCGCTCGATCGCCCGCGCCAACCCCGGCAACGCGCGCTGCACGCCTGCCGCGAGGTCGAAGCGGCGCTTCAAGTCCACCCGCCGCGCCCGCGCGGCGATTGGGATCTCTTCGCCGCGCTGCAGGCGCTTGACACCGCTGCGCTCGCGCTCGGCGCGCTTGATGCTGATGCACGTCGCATCTGGGCACGCGCCGCCTCGCGCGCCTCACGCCCACCAGATCGCATACCTCGAGCAACGGCGATGTGGATCGCCCGCCTGCGCTGCGCGCTCCAGGCGGAGAGCCTCCGCGGATCGAGCAGACCCTCGGTGGCGAGTGACACGCGCATGGGTCAGTTCTCCAGCAGAACGCGTTGCAGCCGCTCGATGGCCGAGCGGTCGCCCTGGGCTGCCACAGCATGGACGCTGAGCTGCATGGCCAGCCGCTGCCGCTGCGACCAGATCGTCATCGACTCCGGCATCGCCTACACCCTGCTGCGGCCGCAGAACTTCAGGCAGAACTTCACCACGTTCCTGCGCGACATGATCCGCGCGGGCACGGCGACACCCTCGCGGAGCCGCAGGCGCTCACCCATGCTGAGGCGCTGGCGGTGATCGCCGAACACATCGGCCGACCGATTCAGTTGGTGGCCATCAGCGAAGAACAGGCGGTGGAAGGCATGTGCCAGGCCGGGATGCCCGAGCCACTGGCGCAGGCGATGTCGAGCCTCAACCGCGTCATTGCGGCCGGCTGGGTGGCCGAAGTGACCGACGATGCGCCGCGCCTACTCGGCCGACCCGCGACCACCTGGACCGACTTTGCGGCCGAGCACCGCCACGTCTGGCAATGATTCTACGAAGACACAGGAGCACATCACCATGAGCATTTCCATCATCGGCGCCGGCAATGTCGGCCTGGCGCTGGGGCAGGCGTTCACCCAGCGCGGCGAGACCGTCGTATACGGCGTTCCCGAGCCGGCCAAGTATGCGGACGCAGTGGCCGCCCTGGGCGACAAGGTCCGCGTCACTACCACGCAAGAGGCCATCGCTGCCAGCGACACCGTGATCCTGGCGGTGCCCTATGCCGCCGTATCTGCCATTGCGCAGAGCGTGCCCGACTGGCAGGGCAAGGTGCTGATCGATGCGACCAACCCGTTGGCGCCGGGACTCTCGGGCCTTTTGGCGGGCACCACCACCTCGGGCGCGGAAGAACTTTCCAAGCTCGCCCGCGGGGCGCGCGTGGTCAAGGCCTTCAACACCACCGGTGCCGAGAACAGGGCCGACAGCCGCTATCCGCAGGGCATGCCGATGATGCCGGTGTGTGGCGACGATGCCCAAGCGCGGCAACGCGCGATGACGCTGGCGACGCTGATCGGTTTCGAGGCAGTGGACATGGGCCCGCTGATGGCGGCGCGCTACCTGGAGCCGTTTGCGATGACGTGCATCCACCTGGCGATCAAGCAGGGTCAAGGTCGTCTTGCTAATCAAAAAGCTAATCAAAAAGCGCCGCCATCAGCCTCATTTTACGCCTGCTTGACGTTCGTTTTGGATATTCGCATGCTGTCGTAAAAGCTACGGAAACCAGCACACGAACATGTCGAGCGACCGACTCCCGGAGATGACCCAGGCGCAACGCGCCGGCTCGCGTTCGTCGAGTTGCGCCTGCGGTTTGTTGGCGAGATCCGCCGCCAGGACTTGGTGACGCGCTTCGGCATCCAGGCTGCGGCGGCCACGCGGGACATCGCCTAGTACAAGGAGCTGGCCCCAGGCAATATGGAGTACGACACCAAGGGCAAGGTCTACGTCCGCGCCGCTTGGTTCCGCCCCCTGTTTGACTTCCCCGCCGAGCGGATCCTCACTTGGTTGTCCCAGGGCTACGGTGACGGCGAGCCCATCCGCTGGAAGGGTGTCGTGGCGCAAGAGGGTACCAGCCTGCCGGGCAAGATTGATCTGGATCTGCTGTCCGTCCTGACCCGCGCCATTCACCAAGGCGCCGCTGTTGAGGTCGCCTATCGCGCACGGTCGAGCGGGCTGACGACCCGGGGATCGTCCCGTTCGCACTGGCCGACAGCGGCCTTCGTTGGCACGTCCGCGCCTTCGACCGGCGCAGCGGTGAGTTTCGCGACTTCGTGTTGGGCCGCCTCGACGCCGCTCGCATCCTGCCCGGCCCTGTGGCCGACCACGAGAAGCCCGATCAGGACATCCAGTGGAACCGGATCACCGAGCTCGAGCTCGTGCCGCATCCGGCCAACGTGCAGCACCCCGACACCATCGAGGCCGAGTACGGCATGGACGGCGGCGCGCTCAAGGCGCGGACCCGCGCGGCGATGGCTGGCTACCTGTTGCGCCGCTGGAACGTGGACTGCGCCGAAGATCACAGTCTCACGGGTGGCGAGCGCCACCTGTGGCTCCGCAATCGCCAGGCCCTCTATGGCGTCACCAACTTGGCGCTCGCGCCGGGCTACAGCGAACCCAGCAAGTAGGGGTAATCATGACGATCACCCCCACCTGCAATCCCGTCGACCGCCAAGACCGAAAGGAGTCACAACATGGCTAAGCCTCCCGCCAACCACGGCAAGCAATGGACGCCTGCCGAAGTCGCGCAACTCAAACAGCTCGCGAAGGAGAACACGCCCACACGCGTCATCGGCCTAAAGCTGGGCCGCACGGAGGACGCGGCGCGAGCCAAGGCGGGCGAGAACAACATCTCCCTCAGGCCTACCAACCAGTCGCCCTACAACCGGCGCAAGCCCTGAGGCGGAAAGCAATAACAAGGGGGCGCACCGTGCTGAAGCTCGAACAGATCCAGAAGAGCGCGGCCATCTCGGGGCTGGAGCCGGGGCAGGTGGTCCGCATCGTCACCACCGAGCCGGTCGGCGACAACGCCCTCACCGTTTACTACAAGACCGCCGACGGAACCCTGCGCGAGCGGATGCTGTTTCGCACCGACGAGGCCAACCTGTCGCTGGCCGAAGCCGGTCGCCCTTGGGCGTTCGATGCACCTGGCGAAGAGTTCAAGCTCGCCACCGAGGCCTACCGGATCAACCTGGCGCATTTGTTCGATCCGATGATGGCCGTGCACACTTCGAACGTGGAGCCGCTGCCGCACCAGATCACCGCGGTCTACGAGTCGATGCTGCCGCGCCAGCCGCTGCGCTTCGTTTTGGCTGACGACCCCGGCGCGGGCAAGACCATCATGGCGGGCCTGCTCATCCGCGAGCTGCTGATGCGCGCCGACGCCAAGCGCGTGCTGATCGTCGCCCCCGGCAGCCTGGTCGAGCAGTGGCAGGACGAGATGTTCGAAAAATTCGGCCTGTCGTTTGCGCTGTTCTCGCGCGAGCAGGTCGAACAGTCCCGCAGCGGCAATCCCTTCGACGACGCCGACCTGCTGATTGCCCGTCTGGATCAGCTGGCTCGCGCGGATGACCTGCACGAAAAGCTGCGCCTGTCGCATTGGGATCTGGTGATCGTCGATGAAGCGCACAAGCTCTCGGCCAGCTACTTCGGCAACAAGGTCAACAAGACCAAGCGTTTCCAGCTGGGCGAGTTGTTGGGTTCGATCACCCGTCACTTCTTGCTGATGACGGCCACGCCGCACAACGGCAAGGAAGAGGACTTCCAGCTGTTCATGTCACTGCTGGATGCGGACCGCTTCTATGGCAAATTCCGCGACGGCGCGCACAAGGTGGACGTCGCCGATCTGATGCGCCGCATGGTCAAGGAAGACCTGCTCAAGTTCGACGGCACACCGCTGTTCCCCGAGCGCCGGGCCTACACCGTCAACTACAAGCTCTCCGATCTCGAAGCCGCGCTCTATGCCGCCGTCACCGACTACGTCAAGGAGCAGTTCAATAAGGCCGACCAGCTCAGCGACGGCGGGCGCAAGGGCACGGTGGGCTTTGCCTTGACGGCGCTGCAGCGCCGCCTGGCTTCCAGCCCCGAGGCCATCTACCAGTCGCTCAAGCGCCGGCGCAACAAACTCAAGCGCCGCGTCGAGGAAGAAAAACTCCGTCAGCGCGGCCAGTCACTGGCCGAGACCCTGAACGGCAACAACGGCTTGCCCGATGACATTTGGGAAGCCGCCGACGCGCTGTCGCCTGAAGACTACGAGAACTTCGAGGAAGCCGTCGTCGATCAGGCCAGCGCCGCTCAGACCATCCGGGAAATGGAGGCCGAGATCCTCACCCTCGAAGCCCTGGAGGAGCAGGCCCGCCAGGTGGTGCATTCCGGTCAGGACCGCAAGTGGGACGAACTATCCAAACTCCTGCAGAACACCCCCGAGATGCATGACGCCGACGGCCGTCAGCGCAAGCTCATCCTCTTCACCGAGCACCGTGACACGCTCAACTACCTGGCGGAGAAGATTCGCGGGCTCATCGGCAGCGTCGAGGCCGTGGTGATGATTCACGGCGGCATCAAGCGCGAAGAGCGCCGCAAGGTGCAGGAGATGTTCCGTAATGACCCCGCAGTGCGCGTGCTCATCGCCACCGATGCCGCCGGCGAAGGCGTGAACCTGCAAAACGCCAACCTGATGGTCAACTACGACCTGCCCTGGAACCCCAACCGCATCGAGCAGCGTTTTGGCCGCATCCATCGCATCGGCCAGACTGAAGTCTGTCATCTGTGGAACATGGTGGCCGCCGAAACGCGCGAGGGCGACGTCTTCCAGCATCTGTTCGACAAGCTAGAGGTGGAGCGCCAGGCGCTGGGTGGCCGCGTGTTCGACATCCTCGGCGAGGTCTTCGAGGACAAACCTCTCAAGGACCTCTTGATCGAGGCCATCCGCTACGGCGCAGACCCCGAAGTCCACGCCCGCCTGCTCAGGAAGGTGGAAGGCGCGCTGGACACCCAGCACATCCAGAGCATCATCGAGCGCAACGCGCTATGCGAAGAGGTGATGGATGAAAAGCGCCTGTTTGCGGTGAAGGAGGAGATGGAAAAAGCCGAGGCCCGCAAGCTGCAGCCGTATTTCATCCGCTCGTTCTTCCAGCAGGCCTTCCAGCAGCTGGGTGGCGAGCTGCGCCCGCGGGAGCCAGGCCGCTACGAGATCACCCATGTGCCGGCCATCATCCGCGAGCGCGACCGCCAGATCACGGGCCGCGACCGCCGCAATGCCGACCCGGTGCTGCGTCGTTACGAACGCGTCTGCTTCGAGAAGCAGCATGTGCGTCCGAGCGACCGCGTGGGTGCGCCCATGGCCAGCCTGCTGCATCCTGGCCACCCCTTGATGCAGGCAGTCACCGACCTCGTGCTGGAGGCCCATCGCAACACGCTCAAGCAGGGCGCGGTATTCGTAGACCCGAGTGATATGGGCGTCACACCGAAGGTGATGTTCATCGTCGATCACGCGGTCAAGGAAGGCGCCGACCCGACGCGCGTGGTCTCGCGCCGCTTGCAGTTCGTGGAAATCGGCGCTGCGGGTCATGCCATCGATGCCGGCTGGGCGCCCCACCTGGATCTGGAACCCATTGCCCCCGCCGACATGGCGCTGATCGAGGACGCGCTCGCCGCCCCCTGGATCGCCAAAGACCTGGAGCAGGTCGCGCTTGGCTATGCGTCCACCCATCTCGCCTCCGCGCACTTCGACGAGGTGCGCGCCCGACGCGAAAAGACCGTTGACAAGACGCTCGCCGCCGTGCGCGAGCGCCTGGTCAAGGAAATCAGCTTCTGGTCCGATCGCTACATCAAGCTGCAGGACGACATCGCCGCCGGCAAGGACGCGCGCCTTCAGCTCGAAAACGTGCGCCGCACCATCGACGAGCTGACCGCCCGCCGCGAGACGCGCGAGAAGGAATTGCTCGCCATGCGCCACGTCATTTCTGCCACGCCCGTGGTCCTGGGTGGCGCGCTGGTGATCCCAGTCGGCTTGCTGATGCAGCGCAAGGGGCTGCCCGGCTGGTCGGCGGATGCCGATGCCCGCAGCCGCATCGAGCGCATCGCCATGCAGGCGGTCATCGACGCCGAGCGCGCC
>NKPT01000115.1 GCA_002254845.1 Chloracidobacterium sp. CP2_5A
ATCGCAGCCAGCAGGGCTGCGCCGTAGCCGGTTCCGGCCGCCAGCACGAGAACCCGCTCCCCGCGGCGCACCGCGGCAAGCTGCACGAGCCGCGCGATGACCAGCGGCTTCAGCAGCACACGGCCGCCGGGCAGCGGCACGTCGGCATCGGCATGGGCGCGCGCGACCATTGCGGGCGGCACGAAGCGGTGCCGCGGCAATTCGCGCATCGCGGCGACGATCCGCGGATCCTCCACGCGGTTCGGCCTGAGCTGGCCGTCCACCATAACCCGGCGTGCCTCGGCGAAATCCATGTCCTGCCGCCCCTTGCATTCGACGCGGCCTTATAGGTCGCGGCCCAGCCAAGCGCCAAGCCGCCGCTTGACCGCGCGCGGCTTGCGGCCGATATGCATCGTCCGCGCGGTCCGGTGGCCGAGTGGTCAGGCAAGGGTCTGCAAAACCCTCTACAGCGGTTCGATTCCGCTCCGGACCTTGCCGCGCGGGAGGCTTTGACACGGCGCACCGCCAGGACTATATCGCGCGCCCGGCTCCGTTCCCCGATAGCTCAGTTGGTAGAGCGCGGGACTGTTAATCCCTAGGTCGTAG
>NKPT01000004.1 GCA_002254845.1 Chloracidobacterium sp. CP2_5A
ACTTCGGCATGGCCCTCATGCGTGCCATGCGACATGTTGATCCGGGCGACATTGACTCCGGAGGTCAGCAGCGTTCGGAGAACTTCCGAAGCGCGCGAAGCCGGACCAATCGTAGCTACAATTTTGGCGCGAGCCATAAGCTTTGGGTTTCCCTCCGCCGTCGAATGCCACGAGCGACCGGAGCATAGCGCATCGCCCCAGCTGGGTCACTGGCTGGCCAGGGCGCGTCACCGACCAGGCCACGACGGAAAGCGACCCGGCGTGAAGGGCGCGCCCAGCGACTCCAGCGTTTTCTCCAGACGGCCCAAGTCGTCGGCGATGCCGCGCAAATCGTCGAGCGACTGGCGCAGCCCCTCGGCCACAATGGCGTATTGCGCCTCGTGCGTCCGCGTTGGTCGCGCCAGCGTGTTGCTCCGCTCGGAGACCACCTCGGCCAGTCGCTCGGCGAGACCCGGCGGCGTATTTTCGTTCCGCGCCTGAAGCGCGCGGTCGCCGCGCAGCCTGACCAGCAGGGCGTTCATCCGCCTGTTCAGCGCCGCAACCTCATCCAGCAGCTTCGCGTCCGCGGCCGGCGTTTCCAAAACAGCGCGCCTGACGGCGGCAAGGCGCGTCTGGAGCTCCTGCGCGGTTTCGAGCGCGCCGTGCATGGTCCGCTGCGCAACCAGCAGTCGCCGGTGAAAGTCCTCAAAGGCGCGCGCCTCGTCGGGCGAGCGCTCATCAAGAAACCGCGCCTGAAAGGTTTGCGGCGCTCCAAGCGGCGTCGTCACGCCGTCGGCCCGCTGGTAGAGCGTCATGGCGTACGTCCCTGGCGCGACAAGCCACCCCGCCGGCCGGCGCGCAAAGGGATTGTCCTCGTCGCTGGACGGCGGCGGAAGCTGCGGGGCCGGCGCGCGCAGGTCCCACGTCACGCGGTTGAAGCCGGGCGACTGCGGCGCGACGATGCGGCGGACGACATTCCCCTTGTCATCGGTCACAACGACAAACGTCAGCGGCGCTTCCTCCTCAGCCTCGGCGCGCAACTCGTCGCGGGACGGATAGGGCGCATCGCCTTTCTTCTCGGCTTCCTGGCGACGCTGCTTCTTGGTTTTCGGCGCTTCCTTCAGATAGTAGGTCAGCGTGGCGCCGAAGGGCGGATTGTCCGCGACATAGAGCGCGTCGCCCTGAAAGCCGCGCTTGCCGCCGCCAAGCGGCTCGGCCTCGACATAGAGCCAAGCGTCGCGCACCGGAAAGGTTTGCGCCGGCTGTCGCAGTTGCTCCTCGGTCACGGCTCGCAGCGCGCGGTAATCATCCAGGACGTAAAAGCCGCGCCCAAACGTGGCGATGACCAGATCATGCTCCCGCTCCTGGATGGCGATGTCGCGGACGGCGATGGTCGGCAGCCCGCCCTTGAGCCGCGCCCAGCGCCCGCCGCCGTTCGGCGTGAAAAACAGCCCGAATTCCGTTCCGGCAAACAACAAGCCGGGATTGACCGGGTCTTCGGCAATGACCTTGACCGAGCCGCGCTCCGGCAGATTGCCAACGCAGGACGACCAGGCGCGACCCAGATCGGACGACCTCAGCGCGTAAGGCTTAAAATCGCCGTTCTTGTGGTTGTCAAAAGCGACATAGACCGTATTCGCGTCGTGCCGCGACGGGACGATGCGGCTCACAAACGTTCGCTCCGGCACGCCGGGGAAGGCTTCGATTTTGCGCCAGCTTGCGCCGCCATCTTCCGAAATGTGAACTAGCCCGTCGTCCGTGCCGACAAACAGCAGCCCCTCGCGCTTGGGCGATTCGGCGATGGTCGTGATGTTGCCGTAAAACGACGTTGAAGCGTGCTTGGCCACCGCGTCGGGGCCCCAGACCTTGCCAAAGACCGGCAGCTTGTCGCGGTCGAGCTGGCGGGTGAGGTCGCCGCTGACCGCGCGCCAGGAATCGCCCCGGTCGTCGCTGCGAAACAGCCGATTGGCGGCGAAATACAGCCGCTTGGGATCATGCGGGCTGATGATGAAGGGCGAATCCCAGTTCCAGCGCAGCGGCGGCTCATCCTTCCCAATCTTGGGCTGAATGCCGACGCGCTCGCCAGTTCGCCGGTCGAAGCGAAACAGGTTGCCGTACTGGTATTCGCAATAGACGGTGTTCGGGTCGGTTGGGTCCACGCGGACGTGAAAGCCGTCGCCGCCAACGGTGACGAACCAGTCGGCGTTGGTTGCGCCGTGGGCGTTGCGCGTGCGCGATGGGCCGCCCAGCGTGTTGTTGTCTTGCGTCCCGCCGTAGACGAAGTAGAACGGCTCGCTGTTGTCCACCGTCACGTCGTAAAACTGCGTCACCGGCAGGTTGGCCTTGAACTGCCAGGACTGGCCGCGGTCGAAGCTCTCGTACACGCCGCCGTCGCAGCCGACGAGGTAGTAGTCCGGGTCGCTTGGATCGATCCACATGGCATGGTGATCCACGTGGACGTGGCGCATGCCCGGCATCGGCGACAGGGTTTTGCCCCCGTCGGCGGAGACCAGCAGCGAGACGTTCAAGACATAGACGCGGTCCACATCGCGCGGGTCGGCGACAATCCCGCTGAAGTACATCGCCGTCTGGTCAAAGGGGTTTCGACGCTCCCAGGTCTCGCCGCCGTCCAATGAGCGAAACACGCCGCCCTTGCCATCGGCGGCTTCCACGCTGGCATAGATGACATCGGGATTGGCGGGGGAAACGGCCAAGCCAATCCGTCCCAAGTCCGCGCTCGGCAGGCCGCTCGTCACCTTGCGCCAGGCTTTGCCCCCGTCAGTCGTCTTATAGAGGGCGCTTTCCGGGCCGCCGTTGATGAGCGTCCAGACGTGTCGCCGCCGCTGGTACGCCGCCGCCAGCATGACGTCGGGGTTGCGCGGGTCCATCACGACTTCGGTCACGCCGGTGTCGGGGCTGATATCGAGAATGCGTTGCCAAGTTTGGCCGCCGTCCGTCGTCTTGTAGAGGCCCCGCTCGCCGCCCGACCGCCAGAGCGGACCCTGCGCGGCGACATAAACTGTCTCGGAATCGCGCGGGTCAACGAGGATGCGGGCAATATGCTCGGATTCCTTCAGCCCGACATTGCGCCACGTCCGCCCGTCGTCGTCGGAACGATAGATGCCGTCGCCGTAAGCGACGCTGCGCTGCGAATTGTTTTCGCCTGTCCCAACCCAAATGCGGAAGGGATGCTTGGGGTCTAGCGCGACCGCGCCAATGGAAAAGGATGGCTGGTCGTCAAACACGGGCGTCCAGGTCACGCCGGCGTTGACGGTTTTCCAGACGCCGCCAGAAGCCACGCCGACGACATAGCGTCGCCGATTGCGCGGATCAACCGCGAGCGAGGAGACGCGCCCGGCAGCCGAAGCCGGGCCCAGCGAGCGGAACTTCAGCCCCGCGAAGGCGTCCTCGGTCAGCGGCGACTCGTCTTTTTTCGCGGCCGGCGCGGCGGCTTCAGGCTTTTTTGGCTCGGCTTTTTGCCGATTGACTTGCGCGTTGACTCGCGCGGGAGCGGCAGCGATCAGGAGCGTGGCGAGGGCGAGGACGGCAACGAGTCGGCGCGCGGAAAGCGCCGGAAACGAGAGGCGCGGCATGGGCAAGTTGTCTGGCGATGATGAATGATGGGGCGAACCGCCTGGCTAATAGCCAAGGCGCGCGCGAAAAGCAACCTCGCGGCGGGACTCGAAAGCCGCGGCTTCCGGCGACGGCGGCGCGCTCCAAGAAGCGCGTCGCCTCTACGAGGCGGCGCCCGCCGTTTCGGCGTCAATCAGTCGCCGCAGGTCGTCGCCCGAAAGCCGATAGACCGCGTTACAGTAGTGGCAGGTCAGTTCGGCCTGCCCCTGTTCGATCAAGATTGCCTGCATTTCATCGGCGCCCAGGGCCGTCAGCAACCGCTCGGTGCGCTCCCGCGAGCAAGCGCAGGCAAAGCTCAGCGAACGCTCTGAAAGCGGACGCCAATCCAGGTCCCCAA
Organism: Chloracidobacterium sp. CP2_5A; assembly: GCA_002254845.1. Taxonomy (GTDB): domain Bacteria; phylum Acidobacteriota; class Blastocatellia; order Chloracidobacteriales; family Chloracidobacteriaceae; genus Chloracidobacterium. The sequence goes on from NKPT01000004.1 coordinate 3,950, forward strand.
GCGCCTCCCGGATGATGTCTTCCGGCGTCGCGCCGGCCCGCGCCATTTCGGTAATCGGCGGGGCGGCGGCAATCGTTCGTTCAAGGCGGCTGATGATGGCCTCGTCGGCGTCGGGCAGGATTTGAACCAGAAAGCCGCCGGACGCGCCGACAATCCCATCGCCGGCTTCCATGTAAACGCCCAGGCTCATGGCGGAGGGGATTTGCTCCGAGCGCGACAGGTAGTAAGTCAAGTCCTCGGCAATTTCGCCCGACACCAGCGGCACGGAGCCGCGATAAGCTTCCATCAGCCCGATTTCAAAGCCGCCCTCGCGGATGACGTGAAGCGCGCCCTTGCCAACGGCCGCGCCGATGTCCAGCTTGCCGTCGGGGCGCAGCGGCACATCCGTTTGCGGGTGACGGACGTAGCCGCGCACGCCGCCCTGCGCGTTGGCTTCCGCCGTAATCGTGCCGATCGGACCGCGCCCTTCAATATGAATCGTGACGCGCTCGCTGGTTTTGAGCGAGCTGGCGATGAGCGCTGCGCCAGTCAGGGCTCGCCCCAGGGCGACCGTGGCGGTTTTCCACGAGCCATGCCGGCGGCAGGCCTCCTGAACAAGGCGGGTCGTCGTGGCGGCGACGACGCGGACGGCGTCGTCGGCCGCGACGGCTTGCACCAGACGGTCGGGCGGAAAGGCGGGCAAGGCAGTCATAAGCGTTGCATCCGGGGGACAAAGTGGCGACCACGCCTAGCCCATGCCGGCCCGGCGCTCGCGCGAGCCGGGAATATGCATCTGGTCGCGGTATTTCGCCACCGTTCGCCGCGAAAGCTTTTGCCCTTCGCGCGCCAGGATGCGGGCGATTTCATCGTCGGTGAGCGGCTCGCGGGGGTCTTCCTCAGCGATGAGCCTCTTGATTCTGAGCTTAATAACGTCGGTGGAGACCGCTTCGCCGTCGTCGTTGATCAGCCCTTCCGTGAAAAAGCGACGCAGCTCGATGATGCCCAGCGGCGTTTGCACATACTTGCCGTTGACCACGCGGCTGACTGTCGAGAGGTGAAGACCGACGCGCTCGGCAATGTCCTTGAGCATCATAGGCTTGATGCGCGCCGGGCCATGATCGAGAAAATCGCGCTGCCGTTCCACAATCGCCTCGCAAATCCGGTAAATCGTCCGGCGGCGGTAGTCAATGTTGCGCATGAGGTCAATTGCGGCGCGCAGTCGGTCGCGGACGTAGTCCCGCTCCTCGCGCGAGGCGGCGGGGTTTTCCAGAATGCGGCGATATTTGGCATTGATGCGCAGTTGCGGCAGCCCGTCGTCGTTGAACCGAATCACGTACGCATCGCCGACTTTCTCAATAAAGATCTCCGGCTGAATGAGCTGCGCGCCGTTGAGGAGGCCTTCGCCAATCCGGGCGAAGCGGCGACCGGGGAAAGGGTCAAGCTGGCGAATGAGCGCCACCTCCTCGGCAATCGCTTCGCAGCTTACGCCGAGCAACTTCGCCAAGTCAGGCCAGCGAAAGGGCGCGAGGCGATCCAGGTAGTCCCGAACCAGCCGCGCGGCCAAGCGGTTGCCATGGCCCTGCTGCTCAAGCTGCGTGATGAAGCATTCGCGCGTGTCATACGAGGCGCAGCCCGCCGGGTCGAGTCGCTGGACCAGATGCCGGGCGGCTTCCACCGTCTCCAGGGTCCAGCCGCCAATGGCGGCAATCTCCTCGCAGGAGTCGGCAAGGAAGCCCCGCTCGTCGAGGCTGGCCGCAATGGCTTCCGCCGCCGCCCGCATCTCTTCGGATAGATGGAGCAGGATAATTTGCGATTGCAGGTGTTCGTACAGGGTCAGGTCGCGCTTGAGCCGATTTTCCAGCGCGTACTCCTCGCGTTCCTCATACTCGCCCTGCGCGCGGTAGCCCGGATCAAGGTAGTTTTCAAACATCGCGCCGAAATCGATCTCGGCAAACGGGTCAACGGCTTCGGACGGCTCGTCGGCGGCATCCTCGGCAGGCGAATCGGCCGCCGCCTCAAGCTCCGCGGCGGCGGGCGATGCATCCGCCGCCTCGTCATTGACCAGCCCGAAGTCGCCCTCGCCAGCCGCTTCCGGGAGCAGATCGTCCGTGACGGTCAGCCCCTCGGCTGGCTCGCGCGGATCGGTTTCTTCGAGCAGCGGATTTTCGGCCATTTCCTGCGTGGTCAACTCGGCAAGATCGGTCAGCGTCATGCTGAGCATCTCGATGCGCTGGCGCATCTGGGGCGTCAGCGCTAGCCCGAGGCGCTGCTCGACGCGGGGCGCAAGTTGTGGACGCAGGTTCATCATTGCCGACGACCCAAAACCTAAAGCCGAAAGTTTTCGCCAAGATAGACTTGCCGCACCTCCGGATCGGAGGTCAGCTCGGCAGGCTGGCCGGCGCGAAAAATGCGGCCTTCGCTAAGGATATAGGCCCGATCCGTAATGGCGAGCGTTTCCCGCACGTTGTGGTCGGTTATCAGCACGCCGATGCCTTTTCTCCGCAACCGCGCCACGATGCCCTGGATTTCGATCACGGCCTTCGGGTCAATGCCGGCAAAGGGCTCATCGAGCAGGATAAACTTCGGCTCGATAGCTAGGCAGCGGGCGATTTCCGTCCGCCGCCGCTCGCCGCCGGAGACCGCGTAGCCCATCGTGCGGCGGACGTGCGCGATATCCAGCTCGTCCAGCAGGGCTTCCAGTCGCGTTTGACGCTCGGTTGAGGAAAGATTAAGCGTCTCAAGGATGGCAAGAATGTTATTTTCAACCGTCAGCTTCCGAAAGATCGAGGCTTCCTGCGGCAGGTAGCCGATACCGAGGCGCGCCCGGCGATAGATGGGCAGGGCGGTAATGTCTTTGCCTTCGAGCGTGATGATGCCAGCGTCGGGCGTCTCGAGACCGACAATCATCGAGAACGTTGTGGTCTTGCCAGCCCCGTTGGGGCCAAGCAGCCCAACCACTTCGCCGCGCTGGATGGCGATGGTGACATCCGAGACGACTTCGCGTCCGCGGTAGGACTTGCGCAGGCGCTGGGCGGAAAGGATTTCGACGGTCTCGGCAAGCGGGACAGGGCCGCGTTCAGCGCCGACGACCTGTAAGCGAGCGTCCTTCTTTTTCACAAGCTTTCATCATAAGCGGCGCTAGGCGCGGTAAAGTGGCTTGGCTTTAGGCAATCGAAAGCGGGAACGGCGCGACTGTACTGAGCGCGCAACGGGAACGTCAATCGCGCATTGGCGCCCCCGGACGTTACTTGCGGGCGATTTTGGTCAGCGGCGCGGCTTCGGCAACGAAACGCTTAATCCCCCGACCCGGAAAGGCGATGTCCAGCTTCCCATCGGCGACGCGCACGATCTGTCCCGCGCCGTAGGTCGCATGCTCCACCCGATCGCCGACCCTAAGGCCGCCCGCGGCGGAAGCTGGCGCGTCCCGCCCAGCCCCCTGCGCGGCAGCCGGCTTGGGCTTCGTCAAGCGCTGGGCGCCAATCTTGGCGGGCGGCTTGAGGGACGGCCGCCCGTCGTCCGCTCGCCGGGCGGCCGTCCCCGCCCCGGACTGGACCGTCATGAGCGCTTCCGGGATTTCATCCAGGAAGCGCGAGGGATCAGTAGCGACTTCATTGCCATAGACCCGGCGGCGCTCGGCCTGCGTTAGGTAAAGCTGCCGCTTGGCGCGCGTCACGGCGACATAAAACAACCGGCGCTCTTCCTCAAGGTCATCCTCATCCTGCGCGACGCGAGCATGCGGGAGCAGGCCTTCCTCCAACCCGGCGACAAAGACCAGCGGAAATTCCAGCCCTTTCGCGCTGTGAATGGTCATCAGCGTCACGCGGGCATTTTCCACGAGGTCATCGGTATCGGCTACCAGCGCCGCCCGGTCGAGAAACTCGCGCAGTCGCTCGCCCCGCTCGTCCGCTTCGGCGGCGGCCGAGACGAGCTCCTCGAGGTTTTGCTTGCGCCCCTCCGCCTCCAGCGTTCCCTCTTGCTCCAGCAGGTCGGCGTAGCCAGAGCGCGTCACGACCGCGGAGACCAAATCGGCCAGCCTCGCTGCGTCGAGCAGTCGCTGAAGCGACGCGATGAGCGACGCGAAATTCGTCAGCCCCGTCAGCGCGCGAGCGCTCAGCCCGCCTTCCTCGAGCAGGCGCGTCATGGCCGTCCAGCGCGATACGCTATCAGCGCCGGCGCGCGCCGCCAGAGCTTCGAGCGTCGACTTGCCGACGCCGCGCGGCGGGACGTTCACGACTCGGTCAAACGCGGCGTCGTCATGCGGGTTGAGCAACAGCCGGAGATAGGCCAGCGCATCCTTGATTTCCGCCCGCTCGTAAAACGAAAAGCCGCCAACCAAGACATAGGGCAGGAGTCGCCGCCGACAGGCTTCCTCGAACAGGCGCGACTGAGCGTTGGTGCGGTAAAGAATGGCGGCGCGCGTCTCCTCAGGCCGCAGATGCTCGTGGCGACGCTGCCAGGCGATGATTTCCCGGACGATGAAATCGGCTTCCTCCTCGGCGTTCGCGGCGACGAAACAGCGAATTGGCTCGCCGGCGGCATTCCGCGTCGCGAGGTCTTTGTTCGGACGGGCGCGGTTGTTCCGAATGACCGCGTTGGCGGCGTCGAGAATCGTCTTTGTCGAGCGGTAATTCTGCGCCAAGATAATCGTCTTCGCTTTCGGATAGTGCCGCTCGAAGTCGAGAATGTTGCGAATGTCCGCCGCTCGAAACTTGTAAATGGACTGGTCGGGATCGCCCACCGCGCACAGGTTCTGGCGCTGCTGCGTCAGCAGGCGCGCTAGGTTGAGCTGCGGCGGGTTGGTATCTTGGTATTCGTCAATCAGGATGTAGCGAAAGCGGTCATTGTAATCGTCGGCGACATCCTGGAAACGACGCAGCAGCCGTACCGTCAGGAGCAGCAGGTCGTCGAAATCCAGCGCGTTCGCCGCCGCCAGGCGCCTCTCATAGAGGCGGAACGTCTTGATGAGCGCGTCCCGCTTGGGATCGCTGCTTGGCGGCAGCGTCTCCGGCGTCTCGCCCCGATTCTTGGCGGCGCTAATGCCGTATTGCATCGCCCGCGGCGGATACTTCTTGTCGTCCAGCCCAAGCTCCTTCAGGCAGGCTTTGACGAGCCGCCCCTGGTCGTCGGCGTCGTAAATCGTGAAATCGCGGGTATAGGCTCCGCCAAAGCGGTCGAGGTGACGCCGAAGCGCCCGGACGCAGAAGCTGTGAAAGGTCGAAATCAGCAGCTCGCCGCGTCGCCGCGAAGCCGGGACCAGTTGATGAACGCGCTCTTTCATTTCGAGCGCGGCCTTGTTGGTGAAGGTGACCGCCAGAATTTGCTCCGGCCGCGCCAAGCCCTGATCAAGCAAGTAGGCAATCCGATGGACGATCACGCGCGTTTTGCCCGAACCCGCGCCGGCAATGACGAGCAGCGGGCCCTCGGTCGTCGTAACCGCCGCCCGCTGTTCAGGATTAAGACCTTCAAGTAGATAGCTCATAGCCGTAAGCCTAACACGGGAAGCCTAACACGGAGCGCGCGGGGGCTCGGGCGGCGCGAGCGGGAGCGGCGCGACCAGCAGGCGCGCGCCCGCGACGCCCACGACCAGCGCGCGCGCGCCCGGCGCGAGACGCCCGCCGCTGATCGCCGCCGGCCACAGCTCTCCGGCGATGGCGATGAAGCCCGTCGGGTCGAGCGGCGTGGCGATGACGCCGGTCGCGCCAATCCGGGCCGCGGTCGCGCCCGCGCGCTTCTCCCGGCGCAGCGCCCGCCAGCGGCTCGCCAGTCGCTTACAGGCGGAGAAAAATGTCCTCATCGAGCTTGGCCAGCCGAAACCGCGCGTCGCGGAACTCAATCCGCTGCTTGAGCTTGCCGTTCTCATACAGTTCCTTGCGCATCGGGACGAGCAGGTTTTGCACGGCGCGGAAATCGTAAAACGACTCCCGAAACTTAAGCGGCTTATCTTCGGGCGTCAGCTGCACTTCGTACTCCAGATGCAGAATGCGGTAGGTCTGGCTGCTGATGAAGTACTTCGTCTTCGCCCCGTCGCGGTGCGTAAGCTCCAGCCCGATGGTGTCAATCCCCATGATGCGCTCGCCCGGCACGCGGGTCACGGTCAAGCCGTCCTCCTTGTAGCGTAGCAGGGCGAGGTAATCATGCTTGAGCGATGCCAGGAATGTCGCCTGCGCCTGGGGCGTCAGGGTGATGGACTGGCGATTCTGCGCCGCCCAGCTGGTGTAGCCGTTGAAGCCGAAAACCAGCTGCTGTGGCTCGTCACCCTGCGGATCGGGCAACTCGACCTCAATGCGGACGCAGTTGCGGTCGGATGTCTCGCGGCGCAGGATATGCTCCAGAATCTTGCCTTCGATCGGCGGGGCATCCTCGCTGCCCGCGATCTTGATGACGCCTTCCAGGCGCGCGTTCGTGAAGACGTAGTCAATGACGGGCCGGCTGCCGTAGGCGTAAATCACGATCTCGGCGACCGTCTCTCCATCCCAGGTTTCGGGCTTGCCAAGCTTGGCCGACTTGGGCTTTTCAGCCTTGGGCGCTTTGTCCTTAGCGGCACCGTCAGCGGCGTCCTTCGGGCGCTTTTTCTCGCTTGGCTTGTCAGCCGCCGTCTCGCCGGCTTTGCCGCCGTCGGCAGCAGCGGATTTCGCAGGGCCCTGAGCGGCGTGACCAGCAACGCCAGCCATCCGCGGGCTGCGCGCTGGCGCCGCCAACAGCGCCGGCAGCGGCAGCAGCAACAGCGCCGGTAGCAGTAACAGCGCCGGCCCGCGCCGCCCGGCGAAAGCGTTAGCGATACGACTCATGCCTTACTTCCCTCTCGAAAGCGTTTATTTTCCAGGGTTTTTCCTGGCGCCGCGCGGCGCGACCGCCGGTCGGACAGACGGGAAAGATTACGCAGCACTCGTTCATAACGCTCACCCCTGATGATTGTTTCCAACCGGACGTTTGTTTCCAAGCTGAGGTTACGCTATATGGTAGCGCAGCGGCTCGCCCTTTTTCGCTCGGTAGTCTCCAATGGAAAACGCGACCATCGTTTTTTTGAAGTCGTTTTTCAAGCGCCCGCGGCAAACTGGCGCGATCGCGCCAAGCTCCCGCCAACTGGCGCAGGCGATGGTGGCGCGCGCCGACTTGGGCCACGCCCGCTTTGTTGTCGAGCTCGGGCCGGGCACCGGCGCGTTCACCGGGGCGATTCTGGCGGCGCTGCCGCGCGGCGCGGACTTCCTCGCCATTGAGCGCAACCCCGAACTCGTCACGTTTCTTCGGAGGCGGCTGCCGCAGGCAAACGTGGTTTGCGACGACGCGGCGCATTTATGGCGGCATATCGCCGAGCGAGCCGCGCCGCCGTCCGCCGTTTTCTGCGGGCTGCCGCTGTCGTGGCTGCCGGCGGGCGAGCGCGACGCTGTCCTGGACGCTGTCGCTGCCGTCCTCCCGCTAGGCGGGACGCTCACGCTGTTTCAGTATATTCACGCCGCTGGAACGCCGCCGGGACGCCAAGTGCAGCGCGAGCTAGCCCGGCGCTTCCGGCGCGTCGAGCGTTATCCAACGTGGTGGAACCTGCCGCCGGCCTATGTTTTACATTGTGTCCGGTGACGCGGCCGCGCGCCAAGTGCTAGAGTCAGGCGCGCAAGACGATTTCAGTTGTTAGCTTGCCGGAGGGGGCTGCCCTTATGTCCAAGCGCCCACTTGTGACGCTACTGACGGATTTTGGAACCAATGATCACTTTGTCGCGGCGATGAAGGGCGTCATCCTCGACATCCAGCGCGAGGTGGACATCGTGGACATCTCGCACGACATTCCGCCGCACGACGTGTTTGCCGGAGCGTTCACGCTGCATAACGCGATGTCGTATTTCCCGCGCTTCACGACGCATGTCGCCGTGGTTGACCCGACCGTTGGCTCGGCGCGCCGACCAATTCTGGTTATGACCGACAACTACAACTTCATCGGCCCCGACAACGGTCTCTTCAGCTATGTCTATCAAACGGAGACCGTCAATCGCGTCATTCACATCACGGCTGACTATTATTTTCGCCAGCCGGTTTGCCCGACCTTTCACGGGCGCGACATTTTCGCCCCCATTGCCGGGTATCTGGCCAAAGGCGTGGATGCGCGCAAGATGGGCGAGCCAATTACGGATTACGTCCGCTTCGACACGCCGCGCCCCGACGTTTCCGATCCCAAGCGGCTGCGCGGCGCGATTCTGCACGTTGACCGCTTCGGCAACTGCCTCACCAATTTCACCAAGGAGCACATTTCGCTGGCGGCGCTGCGGGGAGGCGGCAAGCTTGTCGTCATTCACCCGCAGGATCCGGCGAAAAGCCGCGAGGTCGTCAAGTTTGTCACCCACTACGCCGAAGCCCAGCCCAATGAGCTTTTCGCGCTTTTTTCAAGCGCCGGCCACCTCGAAATCGCGGCGCTGAAAGTGCCGGCGGCGCGGGTTCTGGAGGCGCGGCGCGGCATGGAAGTGCACTTCATCGTCCCGTAGTCCTGTCGGATTCGGCGCGCAGCCTGCCAAGACAATGACGAAGCCGGCGCGACAACTAAAGCTGACGCTCGCCGGCTGCCTCGCGGCAGGCTGCGTCATCGCCGAGCGTCAGGCCGCGCAGATAGCGGACGCGGCGCGACCGGAAACCTTGATTCTGCGCAAAAAACCGTCGCAGGGGCGCGTCACCGGGCTTGATGTCGCGATTTCCGGGCATCTCCAGGGAGCGACACCCCTTCAGCTCATCGAGGATGGCAAGCCAGGCCAGGAGCGAAGGCTACGGGGTAACATCGCCGTCGCTTGGCAATCCGACTGGCGGGCCGACGAGGCCGAACTTCGATACCACCCTGACCCGCAAGCGTTGGGCCGCATCCGCATCGCCTACCGATTTTTGAGTCCGTGACGCGCCAGAGGCCGCCGCGGCCGATCTTCGCTCGCCGCGCGCCTGACGAACCGCGGGCGAGAATGACTGGCGTCGGCCAGGGCGACGAAAGCGCCCCAATTTTTCAATAAGACAAACCTCGGCCATCTTGGCCGCCGCTATGGCGCGTCGAGCAGGCGCTTGAGAGCCTCGTTGACCACCTGCGGATTCGCTTTGCCCTTAGTCGCCTTCATGACTTGACCGACGAAAAAGGCGAACAACGGCGTTTTGCCGGCGCGGTACTCCGCCGTCTGCTTCGGATTGGCGGCGATGACTTCCGCCGCGATGGTCTCAATCTGGCCGGCGTCGGAAACCTGACCGCCGCCCAGCGCCTGCACGATAGCCTTCGCCGGCTTCCCGGTGGTCAGCATTTGCTCGAAAACTTCCTTCGCCAGCTTGTTGCTCAGCGTGCCATCCGCGATGAGCGCGATCAGCTCGGCCAGGCCCGCCGGGCTGACGGGCGATGTGGCAAGGGAAAGCTTCTCGACCGGAATGCGCGCCAGCAACTCGTTGGCAATCCAGTTGAAGGCGGCGCGCGCCTGGCCGCCCGCCGCCTTGACGCAGGCTTCAAAGAAATCCGCCGCCTCGCGGGTCGTCGTCATCAGGGTCGAGTCTTCGAGCGAAAGCCCATAGTCTTCAGCAAAGCGCCGGCGGCGCGGCTCCGGCAGCTCCGGCGTCTGGGCGCGCAGCGCGGCGATGGTTTCCGCGCTCATCACCAGCGGCGGCAGGTCGGGTTCAGGAAAGTAGCGGTAGTCATGCGCTTCTTCCTTGCCGCGCATCGCGTACGTGCGCGCCTCGCGCTCGTTCCACAGGCGCGTCTCCTGCACAATGCGCCCGCCTTCTTCAATGACCCGAATCTGCCGGGCAATCTCATAGTCAATCGCCCGCTGGATAAAGCGAAATGAGTTGAGGTTCTTCGTCTCGGTGCGCGTGCCAAGCGTTTCGCTGCCGCGTCGCCGGATTGAAACATTGGCGTCGCAGCGCAGGCTGCCTTCTTCCAGGTTGCCGTCGCAGGCGTTCACATAGAGCAGCGCCCGGCGGAGATACTGCACATAATCGTAAGCCTCCCAACTGCTGCGGAAGTCCGGCTCGCTGACAATCTCGACCAGCGGCACGCCGCTGCGGTTGAGGTTGACGTAGGATGAGTTGGCGGAATCCGGCATGCCCTCGTGCAGGCTCTTGCCGGCGTCCTCCTCGATGTGCATGCGTTGAATGCGAAATCGCTTCAAGCGCCACGCTATGGGTCGCCCGGTTTCGTCGCGCTCACTCGTCGGAATCTCGACATAGCCCGCGACGGAAAAAGGCTGGTCGTACTGCGAAATCTGATAGCCCTTGGGCAGGTCCGGGTAAAAGTAGTTTTTCCGCGAAAAGACCGAGACCTCGTTGATGCGCAGGTTAAGGGCGAAGGCCGCGAACGCCGCCTTTTCCGGCACGCCTTGATTAAGCGTCGGCAGCGCGCCGGGCAGCCCCAAGCAAACCGGGCAGGTGTTGGCGTTTGGCTCCGCGCCGAAGTCGGCGGGACAGGGGCAAAAAATCTTACTGCGCGTGTTGAGTTGGGCGTGAATTTCAAGACCGATGACCGGCTCGTATTTTTCGCGGAGCAGCGTGGCAAGATCAAGCATGCGAGCGGGTTGATTACTAAACGGGTTACTAAACGGGCCTTAGGGGCGCTGGCGGGTCGTCGCCTTGACGATGGACAGCAGTTGCCCGGGCGAGAAGGGCTTGCGGAAATAGGTCACCACGCCTGCCCGCAGGGCGTCAACTTCAGTCTGCACGCTAGTGTTGCCGGTGAGGATAATCACTGGCAGGTCCGCCAGCGCCGGCATCTGGCGCAGTCGGCGATAGGTCTCGCTGCCATCCATTTCCGGCATGTCAAGGTCAAGCAAGAGGCAGGCGATTTGGGGATCGCGCTGAAGCGCCTCCAGCGCCAGCTTGCCATTCTCGACCGTCACCACTTCAAACTCGCGGCCGAGCGTGCTTTTGATGACTGCGCGAATGCCGATGTCGTCATCCGCGACTAAAACGCGTTTCATGCGGCGCACTCCTTCGGCGCACCCCTTGCTACCCGCTTCCAAGCGCCGTCGCTGGAAGCGCTAGCGGCGCGGGCGGCGGTCCTCACGGTTTAGGCGATCTTCCAGATCATCCCACATTCGCTGCATTTCTGACTCGACAAGCTTGAAGTTCTTATATTTGCGGCGAATCCGCCAGCGGCGGAAAGGACCCGTCGCCCAATCGCGAGCCGCCCGAAACTGCGCGAATTCTCCCCCGCGAATGAAGAAAAAGCCAACGCCCAGCGCCCACAGCGCCGAAACCGAATCAGGATAGCCATACAAGAGGAATACCAGATCAATGGCGGCTGAAATATAGAAGATAGTCCGCCCGCGAAGTTGCACAAAGTTGAAAAATGTCGGCGTGTTCCACAGACGGGCGGCAAACGCGCCGACCATGAGCGAAAAGAGCGTGGCCGAGCTGGCGGCGAAAGCCAATGAGGGCGCCGGCGACGGCAGCAGTAAGCGGACGGCCAAGGCGGTCAGCAGCGTCCCTAAATAAGCTGCCGCGCCGCCAGCGAAACACAGCGCCAAGAAGCGCCCCGTGCCCAGCATCCGCTCCATGACATTCCCGAAGAGGTAAAGAACCAACAACCCCATAAGCCAGCCGAAGGGCGTCATCGGGGTCACGGTGGCCGTCAGCAGTTGCCATACCGCGCCGTTCAAAACCGCTTCCGGCAGGAAAAACAGCGGAACCGGCGCCAACGCGCGAACAATCACGACAACGGTTGTAGCGGCCATCAGGAACAGCGCGCCGGGTAGCGGGCTGACGCCGCCCAATGGCGGATCATCAAACATTCGACGCATAGGCGATGGGGAAGACCTTTACAGCATCGGAGGGGCTTGTAGACGCGCTTGACTCGCTCGTCAGGGCTCCCGGCGACTATTTTGCACGGGATGACGCCCAAAGCAACGCGGCGGTCTCCCAACTTGGCGGGCCGAGACTTCCTCGCCAGCCTTTTCATCTCGCTAGGCATCAACATAGAATAACGTTAGCCCTTATTCTAGAGCTTTCCTCTGAGCGCGAGCCTCGCATGCTGACCGCGATTAACTTCCGTCAATGGATTGAAGACCACCGTCACCTGCTTCGCCCGCCCGTAGGGAACGCGCAAGTCTGGAAAGACCGCGAGTTCATGGTGACGGTTGTCGGCGGCCCAAACCAGCGCAAGGATTACCATATTGATCCGGGCGAAGAGTTTTTCTACCAGCTCGAAGGCGATATGACCCTGCGCTTGATTGAGAACGGTCAGTTTCGAGACCTGCCCATCCGCGAGGGCGAAATCTTCTTGCTGCCGCCGTTAGTGCCCCACTCGCCGCAGCGCGGTCCAAACACCCTTGGGCTGGTCATCGAGCGGATTCGGCGGCCTGACGAGCAGGATCGCTTCGAGTGGTATTGCGACCGCTGCGGCAACCGGTTACATGAGGTCGCGCTGCGCGTCACCGATATCACGACCCAGCTCAAGCCGCTATTTGACGCCTTTTGGGCTGACGAGCGCGCCCGCGTCTGCGCCGTCTGCGGCCACCAGCTTCAACCCTAGAAACGTCACCCGGGACCCAAGCGCCCGCCACTCTTCATGCTCTTGTCTTGATTCTCCTGAGCCACGCCCTTTTATGAAAGCTAGTTACGACTGGCTTGAGATGTACGTCAAGCCCTGTCTCTCGGCGCGCGAGCTAGCCGAGCGATTCACTTCCGTTGGATTGGCTGTGGACGCGGTCACGCCCTACGGGAGCGACTTTATCTTTGACTTTGACCTGACGACCAACCGTCCCGACGCGCTGTGCCATTTCGGCTTGGCGCGCGAGGCGGCAGCGCTGACGGGCGCGCAGCTCTCCTTTCCTGAGATCCGGCTCGTCGAGCGCGCCGAGCCGGGGGGGATAGCGACCCGGATTGAGGTTGACGCGCCGCACCTGTGCCATCGCTACGCCGCGCGCCTCATCCAGGGCGTGAAGGTTGGCCCGTCGCCCGAATGGCTGGCGCGGCGGCTGGCGGCGGTCGGACAGCGCAGCATCAACAACATTGTGGACGCGACCAACTTCGTCCTGCTGGAGCTTGGGCATCCGCTCCACGCCTTTGACTTCGAGCGCCTTGCCGAGCGGCGCATCATTGTCCGCTGCGCGCGACCCGGCGAGACAATTGTCACCCTGGACGGCGCGACCCGCGAGCTTTCGCCCGACCTGCTCATGATCTGCGACGCCGAGCGCCCAGTGGCTGTGGCCGGCGTGATGGGCGGCGCGGAAAGCGAAATCTCCGCCGCGACCACGCGCGTCTTGCTGGAGAGCGCCTGGTTCGCTCCGGCGGCGGTTCGCCGCGCGGCGCGGAAGCTGGGGCTGCAGACCGAAGCCTCGCGGCGCTTTGAGCGAGGCGCGGACTTTGAAAACGTTCGCCGGGCGCTTGACCGCTGCGCCCAGATCATTATCCAAGTAGCGGGCGGCGAGGCGGCGGGCGGCCCGCTCGATGTCGTAGCGACGCCGCGCGCGCCAGTCGTCATTCGCCTGCGCCACGCGCGTATCGCCGAGTTGACTGGCCTCGATGTGCCGCCGTCGCGGGCGTCCGAGATTCTAACCAGGCTGGGCTTCGAGCTTGTCACCGAGGACGAGGGCGAAAGCGAGTGGCTGGCGCCGAGCTTTCGAGTGGACGTGACGATTGAAGAGGATTTAGTCGAGGAGGTCGCGCGCCACGTCGGCTATGACGCCATTCCTGTTACGCTCCCCGGCTGGGATGGAGCGGGCGAATACTTGCCCGGCGACGAGCGCCGCCGAGCGCTGCGCCAAACCCTTTTGACGCTGGGCTTTCACGAGGCGATTTCGTTTAGCTGGTGCTCCGCCGACCTGCTGACCGCCGTTGGAGCGCCAAGCGGGATTAGCATCGCCAACGCGCTTGACCAGAATGAGAGCGAGCTGCGCGCATCGCTGACGCCGGGGCTCCTGACCGCCTTGGCGCGCAACTTTCGATTTGGCGCGGAGGACGCGCGGCTCTTTGAAATCGGCAAGGTCTTTCGCCTGGCGGATGGCAGGGTTGAGGAAGTCGAGCGTCTCGCCCTCGCGCTGGCTGGCCGAGCCCTGCCCGATGACTGGCGCGGACAGCCCAGCGCGGAAAGCTTCCACACCCTCAAAGGCGTCATCGAGTCGCTGTGCGATGTGGCGCGGTGCCGGAGCGTCGTCATGACGACGCCGGCGGATGATGCCGCGGCCACTGGGTTTCTGCCAGGACAGGTCGGCGTCATCCAGCTTGCCAACAGGCCGATCGGACGCCTTGGGCGAGTCAGCCGGGCGCTGGCCGAGCGATTCGATTTCAAGGTTCCAGTGTATGTTGCGGAGATTGAGCTGGACGCGCTATTGACCGGCGAGCGGGGGTTCGCCGCCTATCGCCCGCTGCCCCGCTATCCGCGGGTTGAACGCGACATCTCGGCGCTTTTCGACGCCGCGCTGCCATTTGCCGACATTCAAAAAGTCATCCTCGACCTGAACATCCCGGAGCTGGAGCAGGTTCGGCTGCGAGATGTCTTCGCCGGGGCGCAGATTCCGCCTGGCCGCCGCGCCATCACGCTCAATTTGTGGTATCGTGCCGCGGATCGCACGCTCACCGATGACGAGGTCGCCGACCGTCACCGCCAGGTTGTGGAAACGCTATGCGCCCGTCTGGAAGCGACGCTTCGTTGACTCGCCAGGGCGGCGCGACCGACCAAGCTCAAAAATCGCCTAGAGAAGTAACCGAGCCGGGCACGTCAATAAAAAAAATATGACCGAGCCAGAGGGAAAGCCGTGACGACGCTCAACGGGATGGAGAAGTTCAATCACCTGGAGGACAAGCTCTACCGCATTGTCGAGTATGCCAAGTTGCTCCGCCAGGAAAAGGAATCGCTTGAACGCGAGGTCTCCGCGCTCAAGCGCGAGGCCGCCTCGCGCGCCGAGGAAAACGAGCGACTGAGCCAGCGCCTGCACCAGATGCTCAACGAGCGCGACGCCATCAAAAGCAAAGTCGAAGCCATGCTCGACGCCATCGCCCTCGTCGAGCCAGAGCTAACGGAAGCGGCGCGGCGCTAGCCAATGTCGCTTCCACCCAAGCGGCAAGGCAGGGTAGCATCGCTCCATCCGCGCTTCGGCCAAGGCGCTGGCCCGCGGCGACGGCAGCCAGCCAGGGTATCTTCGCGCCGGCTTGCAGAAGTCCGGCACAAGCGCAGAGGCAATCCAAAATGGCCAACCCACGTGAAGCCGGCACGCAAACTGTTGAAGTGCGCATCTACGGGCAGGTCTACAACATTCGCGGCGACGGCAACAGCGCGTACATTTCGGAGCTTGCCGCTTATGTTGACCGCAAGATGCGGGAAATCATGAGTAGCACCCATACGGTGGACAGCCTCCGCGTGGCG
The DNA here is from genome assembly GCA_002254845.1 of Chloracidobacterium sp. CP2_5A. Lineage (GTDB taxonomy): Bacteria > Acidobacteriota > Blastocatellia > Chloracidobacteriales > Chloracidobacteriaceae > Chloracidobacterium. The sequence continues at coordinate 19,236 of NKPT01000004.1, forward strand.
ATCCTTTCGGCGCTCAACATCGCCGACGAGCTTTTCCAGGCCAACCGACGCATCGAGCAACTCGACGCCGTGGTCGGCGAGCGCAGTCATGACTACGCCAATCTGATTGACTCGGTGCTCCGCAAGGATAAAAGCGATAAAAGCCCGGCGACGGAAGCCAGCTCCAAATAGGAACCCAGCTCCAAGTAGGGCCTCAGCCCCATCGCGACGCTCATGCACTTTGCCCCGCGGAACGCCGACGACGACCTCAAGGATAAGTCCATGACGCAAGACCAGTTTGACGCCATTAATCGCTTGTTTCAGCTGACATTTCTCGTCGGCGACCGGCTCGGCGCGGAGTCCAGCGACCCGGCCCAGATCCTGTTGACCGAGCGGGTCAGCCTGAACGACTGTCAGGCGCTGTTTCCAGCGGATTACACGCTCGAGGCGCTAGATGACGAGCGATGGGCGGAATGTCTCAGCGACGCCCCGGCGCTCGCGGATATGCTCCGCGAGCTGGACGGATGCGCGATGACGCGCGGCATCTATCGGCAGGATGAAGTCTCGTGGTGGGTCTGCGCCTTCTGGGGCGCCAGCGAGCGACTAGGCGCGAACGTGTTGTTCCGAGCGCATTGCGTTCAGACTTAAGGCTCAGCCGCCCGCAAACGGCCGCGGGGGCTGGGCCGCGCGTCAGCTAATGGATTCCTCGCTGCCGACCCCGAGATAATCCGCGACGCTCATGCCGATCCGCTTGGCGAAAAGCTGGCCCATCGAATGAATTTCGCCCAGCGACTCGTCGAGCAGAACCCGCTCGACGCGCCACATGGGGAAAAAGCTGTGCGTGAGACCGATGTTGCTTTCGCCATTGCTGATGGCGCTGAGCCAGTCGTCAAAAGCGTTGATGTCAAGTCCGCGCAAGTGAACGCCCGACGGATCAAGGCTCGTGAGGATTCCCCAGAGTTTTTCGCGCGGGCTGTGCAGCCCCAGAACGACGCAAGCGCCCGGTCGAATCATGCAAGCCTCCCCTCGCGTTCAACGGCCGTCAGTTATTATTCGGAATCTAGAACTTTACTCGTCTCGAAGACAATTTCACTGCGCAAAATCCGAACAGTCGCGTTACCTGAGGTTGGATTGATGTCATCCGCAGGCGCCTCCGTCTCGGCGGCAAGGTCCGGCAGCTCGGTCGGCGGTGGGTCGAGTTCAAAGCGCGCTAGCGCCGTCCCTAGGCGAACAATATCCCCATCCTCTAGCTTGATGCCGGCGGTGTCGCCGGCCGGCGTCTCAATGGATTGTCCGGCCCGCTCAACGGCCGTGCCGTTGGCGCTCCCCGTATCGAAGAGGTAAAAATCGCCGTTGTCAAAAACAATCGAGGCATGCTGCCGCGAAACGCTCTTGTTGGGCGAGCTGGCTTGATCCTGGCGCGCATAGACGAAGTCGTTGCGACGCAGCACTTCGCCGGATTTGAGGTCAAGCACGGTGCGCAACCGCCCCAAAAAGGTCGTGCGCTTCGTGATGATAAAGGGCGAGCGATATACTTCGCCATTGAGGGCTGTTAGTCGAGCTAGGCGCGGAATCTGCGGCTTCTGGCCTTTGACCTCGACAATGCAGCCTGACTGCTCATCCACCGTCACGGCGAAGCCCTCCGTCGGCTCGGACGGCGAAGCCCACTCAAAGCTCACCGAGCAGTGGGTCGGCGCGCCGTCTCGACTCACGGTCGGGCGAATTTCAATCACCAGCGGCTCCAGCAGTCGGAAGCCTGAGCCGGCGATATAGTCATACACCATTTTGGTGAAGACGATGGAGTTGAAGAGCACTTCCAGCTCCTCAAGCTTGGCCGGGCGCATATTCGGCACGTTAAACACGAGACGATTGGGCACGAAGGTCTGGTTGCCGACCCAGATGAATCGCTTAAGCGAGAGCTGATCCAGAATTTGACGCACCAGAAGATTGGGCCTGATGTCATCCGGGGTCAGAACGGGGTTAGAGCGAACGGCCTCAGTCAAAAAGCGTTCGAGATCGAGCAAGCTTCGGCGAGTGTCGTTGTTCATCGGGGGTCACCACCAACGGAAAAGAGCAATGCAACAGGGCGCGACGCGCAAGCGAATCAGCCTATACTGAAAAAGCCGCGAGGCAGGGTATCTCTATCTCGTAAGCGGACACCGGCTGGTTAGGGTACTTCCGATACACGGTCTGCGACTCGACATGCAGGCAACTCAAGCAGTCTTCCTCCGTACACCCGGTGTCCAGACCAATCGCGCTGCCAAACACATAAATCTCGCCTGGATTTCGCACGCCCTCCGCCGGCAGCAACCGGGCCGGCGTATGCCCGAAAAAGCACGGCTTTCCGCTATACAGCGTGAAAAAGTTCAGATCCCGCGTCCACATCAGCACCTCTGGCTCGCACTCCGCCGGGTGCTTCCCAGCGGCAATGCCCGCATGAACGTAAAGCGCCCTGGCATCCTCATAGAAAAACGGCAGGCTGCGCAGAAATTCAATGTGCGAGTCAGGAATGCCGATGGATAGCGAGGCCGTGCTTTCGTCTATGTCAAAGCCGTATTGCTGAAGCGTCTGAATGCCTCCATTTTCGGGGATCAGCCACAAAGGATCGCCGTAGTCGAGCAAATCCAGGAGCATTTGCTCATGGTTGCCGCGCAGGCACACGACGTTTGGGTTGCGACGACAAAGCTGCAAGACATCTTCCACAACTTGCGGCGAATCCTCGCCGCGGTCGATCAAGTCCCCGACGAGGATGACGCGGTCACAGCGCTCGTCATAGTCAACTGTCTGAAGGATCTCCCGTAACTGCCGCGCGCGGCCATGAATATCCCCGAAGACATATGTATTGCCCATACCTCGTCCTTGCCCAAGCCAAAAAATCAGTGCGCGAGTTCCTTGCCTGGCTTGAAACGGATGGTTTTTCCAGGGGGAATATCGGCCGCTTCGCCAGTGCGCGGATTACGCCCGATGCCGCGCTTGCGCGGCTTGACCACAAAGACGCCAAATCCCCGCAGTTCAATTCGCTCGCCACGCTCAAGGGCCTCCTTGAGGCCATCGAACAGGGCTTCCACAGCGACTTCCGCCTTGGATTTGGCAATTCCGGTCGCCCCAGCGACCCGATTGACAATATCAAGCTTGATCACGGCTCGCTCACATTCAAAAGAGTGGGGGGGGGGAGCTGCCCCCTCCGTTCCGGAGACAAATCTGTCTGTTTATAACGGCAACCTAAGGATCGCGCCAAAGCCTGTCAAGCGGGAAGCGATTCGTCCAGCGGCTCCGCCGCGCCCGCTTCCGCGTCGGTCAACTGCCCCCAGCTCAGCCGCTCGCGTAAAAAGAGCAAAAGCCCCAATAGCGTGAGCGGAACATACCACACCACGTGCGAGACGAAGGAAAAGGCCAGGGCGCTCTCCTTCTCAACGCCAAAGGCGCTCAAGCTGTGCGTGCAAAACCACTGATAGGTGCCCACGTAGCCGGGCGCGGACGGCAGCATCGCCCCTAGGTTCACGTAGCACATCACATAGAGCATCTGCGCGACGCCAACTTCCAGATTACAGGCCAGCGCCACGAACCAGGTCATGTAAAGACTCGCCACCCAAATGCCAAAGGAGTCCACCCACACTAAGGCGAGGGCGCGAAGCGAGCCGCCGCAACTCACGCCGCGCAGAAACCGGTCGGCAATGTCCGCCATCCGAGCGGCGTGCCGACCAAAGCCGACCGCTCTGACGCTTCGCTCGACAAAGCGCGCGACGGTCGGGCGCAGGATAATCGCCGAAATCAACCCAGCGGCGCATCCAAATCCCAGCCAAGCCACGCTGGTGGCAATGATCTTGCTCTCTGGCGGGAGCTTTAAGGTCAGGAGCGTGAAGGAAATGAGCAGCAGCAGCATGAGCACGTCCGCCAGCCGCTCGGTGACAATCGTACCCAGAGCGAAGCTTTTCGTCATCCGGGTCTTACGCCCAACCAAGTAGGCCCGCGCCACTTCCCCAATCCGCGCCGGGAGGATGTTGTTGGCCATGTAGCCGACGGTCATGACGGAAAAGCAGTCGCTAAAGCGAATCGCGTCATCCGGCAAGCGCCCGACATCGAGCAGGCGCTTCCAGCGCACCGTTCGCCAGGCAAACCCGGCCCACATCAACGCAAGCGCGACGCCTAGGTAAGGCCACTGAACGGCGCGCAGAGCCAGCCCGGTTTTTTTCCAGTCAATGCCATAGAAAGCGAGCCCAGCGAAGACCACGCTGAGCAGGATGCCAAGCCAGACTGTGACCGTTTTGAGTTTGCCCTTCATACCATAAGCCCGACCGTCGCCTCGCGAAAACCTGGCTGCACCGCGAACAACCGCGCGACAAGCCGCGGCGATGCGGCCCGGGCGCTCCGGGGCGACGACGTCATCGGTCGTAATAACCGCGCCGAGTCCGAATGACGACGCCCGGGCGGCGGGCGACCACTTTGACACGCCGCCACTGGCTCTTATGTTCCGCGTTGGTGGGGTAATACGCTAAACCATAGACCGTGCGCAATTCCGCGATCACTTTTTGATAGACCCCAGCCAGGTCCTCCACGCGCGACGCGATGTAGAGCGTCGCCCCGGAGGCGTCCGCCACCTGCTGAAGCTGCGTTCGCGCCAGCGCATAGACTTCGGACGTTTCGCCCCAGTGATTCCGATAGTTTTCCTCTTCGGTATCAAGGTAAATCGGATACACCAGCGTTCCTGACTCCAGGATCGCCTCGATCATTTGCCGAAACGAGACGCGCGTCGGGGCCGGATACGCCGCGCTGATGCTGTTGTCCACGCCGTCGGTCATGACGATGATAGCGTTACGCTCATCCTGAAACGGGGCCAGCACTTCTGTCAGCGCGAACCACATGGCCTCGTAGTAGGCCGTGCCGCCGTCCGTGGCGCGCATTTCCGCAATCCGCTGCTTGAGCAGCGCGCGATTATTGGTGGGGCGGCAAAGCACATGCACGCTGCGCGTGAACGTCACGATGGCAATCCGATCCTGCGGGCTGGCCGCCTCGACGAAGCGCCAGGCGCTTTCGCGGATGGAGTCGATTTTCTCGCGGGTGCTGCCGCTTAGATCGAGCAGTAACACGAGGTTGAAGGGCGCGGTGGTCGGCTTGAAGTGGGCGATTTCCTGCTTGGTTTCCTCATCGAAGATGGCGAAGTCTTCCGCCGTCAAGTTCGTGACGGCGCGGCCGTCCTGGGTTGTGGCGATGACATTGAGGTTCACCAAACGGGCGTTAATGCGAATGGTGTCGGCGTCGGCGGTCGCGTCCGAGCCATCCTCCGCCGGCAGGTCCAGCGCCCGGCGGCGCAGCGTCGGGCGGCCGTCCGGCGTCGAGCGCAGCGGGTCGCGGCGCGGCAGATTCGCCAGCGCCTCGTCGGCGGCCGAGAAGCGTCCTGCGTCCGGGTCTGACGACGCGCTTGGCGCGGACGAGCGGTCGCCGGCGGAGCGAGGCGGAGTCGCGCCGCCGTATCCGGGCGGCGGAATGATGCGAACGCCAATGCCGCCCGACATGGTCATATCGTCGCCCCAGCGCTGCTGGCGGCGACCAATGCCGCCGCCGCCGTACGTCGCGCCAAGCTCATCCTGCGACTGCGCGCCGCCCCCGAAAATCGGCGTCAGAGGACGATCGGCCGGGCGATCATCGGGCGGCGGGAAGCGGGTCGGCTGGGACGGCAGGTCATCAGCAGTTGGCGCTATCGGCGGCAGCGGCGCCGGCTCGGCGATGGCGATGCTTGACCGCAGCGACTTGAGATCAATATGACCGGCGGCGGATCGCAAAATTATGGCTCGCCCGCCGCGTCCAAGCCGCCCTTTGATGGCGCGGCGGCTCTTTTCATCGTACCTTGCGAAGCTGAGGTGACTTGTCGCCGTGCCGCTGACAGAGCGCATTTCAATGTCAGCGTCGAGCCAGCGCGGCACTTCAACCGCGATGTCGCCCGTGTCGGTCTCAGCCGTGGCGCTGGCCACGGGACCAATCAGCTCGATGCCGCCCGCCTGAGACGATAGGCGAACGTGCGATTCGGCCGGAATGTAGAGCTTTAGATTGATGCCCCCCATCGGCGGGGCGCAGCGCACGGTCACCTGCGACGGCGTCGCCGCGATTTTGACATCCTTCTCATCCACCAAGCGCCCATCCGTGCGGGTCGCCATAACGTGGATCAGGTCTTCGCCCCAGACCTCGACCTTGGTCACGCCCGACGTGTTTTCAACGTGAATCGAGCGGCCCAAGCCAGCTTCAAAACTTTGCTCGAAAACCTTGAGCCGCCCCGTTGTCGGGCGCTGTCCCATCGCCGGCGCGGCCATCAGTCCCAAGCCAGCGAGCAAAGCGATGAGGCGCCAAATCCGCCACCGTTCGTAGGCTGCCATAGAGAGTCTCCCGCTGACATTCCAAAGAGAGCCTGTCCACGCCGCGCCGAAACTGCCGGCGTCCTTGGCTGCGAGGCTTACCGCAACCAGCCGGGAGGGATCCCGAGGCGGCGGGCTTCTTCCTGCAAAACCGTGTATTGCACGTAGAGTCCAGTCAGCCGCGCCTGCGCATCGCGAATGCGGTCGCGCACGCTAATCAACTCTTGCTTCTCGGCGGTGAGAACCTCCTGGGGCAGGATCACGCGGTTTCCGAACGCATCCCACCCGAGCAGATAGGTCGTCGTCCCCTGCGCGCTAATCTTCTGCTCCAAAGCCTGCTCTTGCCCGCTAAGCAAGCGAATGATTTCCTGCTGGGCGTAAACCTCAACCAAAATCGCGCGCGCGCGGCCGCGCCAGTAGGCCTCGTCGCCGGACTGCCCCAGCGGAGCGGGGGGCGCGTCGGACGGACGCTCCGCCGGATTTGAGACAGCAGTCGAGCGAGAGCGCGGCATTGGCGCATTCCGCAGGCTGCCGCCAAAGTCGGCGTTGGTCAGGGTTCGCGTTGGCTTCCGGGCCGCGACGGGCGCCGCGCTCCTCGGCGCGGCGGCGGGCGATGGCGCGGCAAGCGGCGCGACCGTATCGCTGGCGCCAATAACTTTCGGCAGGCCCGCATTGGCGCGAAACTCGCCGTCGCCCTGTCCATTGACTCGCTCGGTGGCGGCGATATCAATGTTGGCCAGCGCGATGGAAACGCGCTGGCCGTCGGAGGTCGTAAAAACGGCGACATCGCCCACAATGCGATAGTCCGCCCGGACTTCCAGGCGCTTGCCGTCACGCAGCACCAGCACGTAGTCGGCGGCGAAAGCGACGACCGACCACAGCAACGCCCCCAGCCAAACCGCGATTGTCGCTATCCAGCGCGCCATAGCTTCCTCCTGCGCGGCTCAATCCTTCCCGCCAGCTTCTGAGCCTTTTTCAAGCAGCCAATGATCCGCCAAGCTTGGCTTTCAAAGAATAGCACGGCGTTTTGCTATTCGGCGATATAACGTGCTTGAATGGGTCAAAGCTTCATCCCGACCAGCCCCGGCTTGCGCCGCAGCGGTCCGCCGCGCTTCCCGTGACTCACTCTGAGTTAGCCCTTGTTCTCGATTTTGGCTCGCAATACACGCAACTCATCGCCCGCCGCGCGCGCGAGATAGGCGTCTATTGCGAGATTGTTCCGTGCCACGCGCCACTGGCTGAAATCCGCTCGAAATCGCCAAGCGCGCTGGTGTTATCCGGCGGGCCGGCGTCGGCGTACGCCGCTGACGCCCCACAGTGCGACGCCGCGATTTTTGACCTCGGCGCGCCTATTCTCGGTATTTGCTACGGGCTGCAAGCCATGGCGGCGCGCTTCGGGGGGACGGTCGCGCCGTCCGACCGGCGCGAATTCGGCGCGGCGCGCCTGCGTCAAACCGCGCCCAGTCGTCTGTTTGAGGGACTCCCGGAAGCTTTTGACGTCTGGATGAGCCACGGCGACCACGTTGTGACGCCGCCGCCCGGCTTTACGGTCACGGCGCGCACCGACGATGCGCTGGGCGCGCTTGAAGACCCGGCGCGACGGCTCTACGGGTTGCAGTTTCACCCGGAAGTCGCGCACACCCCGCTTGGGCGCGACATCCTTCGCAACTTCTTCATTGGCATTGCCGGCATGCGCGCCGACTGGAACATGCAAAGCTTCGTCGAGGCGGCGGTGGCCGACATTCGGGCGCGGATTGGCGACGGGCGCGCCGTGTGCGGGCTTTCCGGCGGCGTGGATTCATCCGTCGCGGCCGCGCTGGTCGCCGCGGCGATTGGCGACCGTCTGACGTGCCTCTTTGTGGACAACGGCCTCTTGCGGCTGGGCGAGTTTGACGACGTGCTGGCGATGTTCCGCGACACGCTGCATCTGAACGTCAAAGGCGTCGCCGCCGGCGAGCGATTCTTGGCGGCGCTGGCCGGCGTTGAGGACCCTGAAGCCAAGCGCAAAATCATCGGGCGCCTTTTCGTCGAGGTCTTTCAGGAGGAAGCCGCCCAGCTTGGTCAGGTCGAGTTTCTCGTCCAGGGGACGCTTTACCCAGACGTGATTGAATCGGTGTCGGTCAAGGGGCCGTCGGCGGTTATCAAGAGTCACCACAACGTCGGGGGCCTGCCGGAAACGCTCCATTTGAAGCTGGTCGAGCCGTTGCGCGAGCTGTTCAAGGATGAAGCGCGGGCGGTCGGCCGCCAGCTGGGCCTGCCGGAAGCCCTGCTGCGGCGGCATCCGTTTCCGGGTCCGGGGCTGGCGGTGCGCATTGTCGGCGAGGTGACGCCAGACCGCGTCGCGCTGCTGCAACGCGCCGACGCGATCGTAATTGAGGAAATCCGCGCCGCCGGTCTTTACGACGACCTCTGGCAGGCGTTCGCCGTCTTGCTACCGGTGCGGAGCGTCGGCGTGATGGGCGACGAGCGCACCTACGAACAGGTCTGCGCCGTCCGCGCCGTCACGAGTCAGGATGGCATGACGGCCGACTGGGCGCGGCTGCCCCACGAAGTCTTGCACCGCATCAGCCGCCGCATCATTGCCGAAGCGCGGGGCATTAATCGCGTGACCTACGATATTTCCTCCAAGCCCCCGGCGACCATCGAGTGGGAGTAAGCGTTATGTTTGTGGATTCGCACTGTCACGTAGACTTCCCCAGTTACGCCGACGACCGGGCCGAAGCGCTCCAGCGCGCGCGGGCCGCTGGCGTCGAGCTCATGCTTGAAATTTGCGGCGGCGACATCGCGCGCGGCTCGCTCGACATTGGCCTGGCGATTGTCGAAAGCGAGCCGGACGTTTATGGCGCGGTCGGGATTCATCCGCATGACGCCGCCGCCTACGACCCGTCGCTCGAAGCGAAGCTGCTCAACCTTGTCGCGCGCCCGAAGATCGTTGCGTGGGGCGAGATCGGACTGGACTACTACTACGACCGCTCGCCGCGCGGCGTACAACGCCAGGTCTTCGCGCGACAAATGACGCTCGCCCGCGAGCGCGGCTTGCCGATTATCCTGCACATCCGCGACGCCGACGAAGACATGGCGGCGATGCTGCGCGATTACTGGGTCGGCGTAGAGCGTCCCGGCGTCTTCCACTGCTTTAGCGGCTCGCGGAAGCTGATGGAAGCGGGCGTCGAGCTGGGTTTTCATATTTCCTTTTCGGGTAATGTGACGTTCAAGAAGAATCACGAACTGCGCGACATCGCCCGCGCCGTGCCGCTCGACCGCCTGCTGATTGAAACCGACTGCCCGTTTTTATCGCCGGAGCCGTATCGCGGCAAACGGAACGAGCCGGCGCGCGTTGTGGAAGTCGCCCGCCAACTGGCGCAACTGCGCGAGATGGACATCGCCGACATTGGACGGCTGACCACGGAAAACTTTCGCCGGCTTTTTCGCCTTGAGACCGCCGCCGGGCCGACTGTCGCGCGCGCCACGGCATGAACCGGCCGGCGCAGGTCGCGCTTGATCTTGCGGTCGTCGGGCTTTTGTTTTCCGGCCTGCGCTTTAGCGGCAAAGCCTTGGGAGCGATCCTGCGTCTGGACGCCGAGCGCGCCACGGCGGACGACATCGCCCTGGGCGGCGTTGTCGCGGCGTGGCTGGCGTTCGGCGCGCAAACCTTTGGCGGCTACGGTCGCCCTCTGGCTTACCTGTTGCTTGGCGCGGGGTTGCTGGGGCTATTTGACCGCGCCTGGCGGCGGCGCGTCCGCCAAAGCGGACAAACCCTTCGAGAACGCGGGAATTGGGCGACGCGCGCGGCGCAGGGCGTAATCCTGGCCAGCCTTGGCAGCGCCTGGCTGGCGGCCTTGGCTCCGCCGGTCGCTAAGGATGCGCTGGTCTATCACTTGACCGTCCAGAAGAGCTACCTGGCCGCCGGGCGCTTTGTGGAACTCCCCCACAACATCTTTGCCTACTTTCCGCAGCTCGTTGAGGGGCTTTACGCCTGCGGCATGAGCGTCGGCGGCGACCGGACGGCGGCGCTCATTCACAACGGCTTCGGCTGGCTGTTGTGCGTCGTCGCCTACCGACTGGCGGACGACAGCGGCCTTTCCGCGACGAGCTGTTGGCTGACGGCGGCGGTCGTCGCCGCGACGCCGATGGTTTGGCTTGAAGCCGGATGGCCCTACGTGGATTTGGCGCTGGCGTTTTACCTGGCGCAGGCGCTTCGGTGGCTCTGGCGATGGCAAGCCACGGGACGCGCTTCGGCGCTCGCCACGGCCGGCGTCTTCCTTGGCGGCGCGGCAAGCGTCAAGTACCTCGCTTTGCCGCTGGCGCTAGCGCTGACGCCGGTCATCCTAGGGCTGTTGGCGACAAGACAGGCGACGCCTTCCCTGTGGCGCGTCGCGTCAACGCTGGCGCTGTTTTTCCTGCCGATGCTGGCGGCTGCCGCGCCGTGGTACGTCCGCAACCTGTGGCTGACGCGCAACCCGGTTTTTCCGATGCTCTACACGCTTTTTCCCACGCAGAGCGTCGGCTGGGACGCCAACCGCGCGCGCCTGCATCTGTTGTTTTTGCAGGGCTACGGGAGCGAAACGAAGGACTGGCTGGATTACGCGATGCTGCCGTGGCGCGTCTGCTGGCTGGCCCGCGCCGATGACATTCGGCGGTACGACGGCGAAATTGGCGCGGCGTACTTCATCTTTGTCCCGGCGCTTCTGCTGTGGCGTTGGATGACCATCCGGCTGCGGAGTCTAGCGGCGCTTGTTGTCGCTTTTTTCTGGCTCTGGGCGTTTTCGTCGCAGCAAGCGCGGTTTCTCCTGCCGGTTCTGGCCCCGGCCGCCGTCGTCGGCGTTTGGCTCGCCGTGGACTGGCTCGGCCGCGCGCGGCGACTGCGCGTCGTCGGGATATTGAGCGTTGGGCTGTTGCTGGTCGCCAACGCGCTGCGCGCGGGCGAATTGGCGCTGGAAGGGCAAGCCATCGCCGCCGGAGCGGGCAACATCCCGGCGGAAGACTACTTGCGCGCCAAGCTGCCGGAGTATGGGCTGTTTCGCTTTTTGTCCGAGCGGACAGAACCGCAGGCGCGCGTCTGGCTGGTCAACGTCGGCGCGCGCGCCTACTACCTCGACCGGCCCTTCATCACCGATTACGCCTTTGAGGATTACACCTTGGGACGGTTGGCTCGGGCGTCGCGCGCGGCGGAGGAGATGGCGCAGGCAGTGGCGGCGCTTGAGGCGGATTGGCTGCTGATCGCGCTCGACACTATCCTTGACCCGCGGACAACGCCCTTTGAAAACGAAGCCGAACGAGCGCGCTTTGTGGCGTATCTCCAGCAGTACGCGACGCTCGTTCGGCAGGACGGGCGACTAGCCCTGTTTCGCTTGCGGCGCTAGGCGGCGCGCGCTCCGGCGAGGAGCTCCTGCATCCGCGCGCGCGCCTTGTGGAGTTGCGACTTCGACGTGCCGGCGCTGATGCCGAGCAAGCCGCCGATTTCTTCGTGCTCGTAACCTTTCAGATCATGCAGAATGAGCACCGTCCGGTAGCCGCGCGGCAGTTTTTTGACCGCCGACAGGAGCGCCAGGCGATCCACCAACGGCGCCTGCGCCTGCCGAATCATGACCGGCGTCACATCCTCCGGCAGGTCGCCCTCCTCCGTCACGCTCTCAACGCGATTCGACTTCTTACGGAAGTGCATGAGCACCTGATTGACGGCGATTCGGTGCAGCCAGGTCGTGAAAGCGGCCTCCCCGCGGAAACTTCCGAGCTTGCGCAAAACCTGCATAAACACTTCATGCGTCAGGTCTTCAGCGTCATTGGGACTGCCGGTCATGCGCAGGCACACCGCATAGACCCGCCGGTAGTGCTGGCGATACAGCTCCTCGAATGTTTCCGCGGTTGCGCCTGCGGCCGGCGGCTCAGCCGCGGTCGACGCTGGCAGGGCGTCAGGCGCGGCATCTTCTGAATCCAAGCCTTCATCCAGTCCGGGAACGCCCGGCTCTAAGCCGAACTCGCCGGGCAGATGCGAAACCTCATCAAAGCCGGAGGGAGCGAGCGTTATTGCGGAGGGTTGCGTAAACGCGACTGAAAGTAAACCGTCTTCAGTTGATAAGCGGCACATCTTGGAAGCCTCCTATAGCGGAATCGGCAATCACTGCTTGCATATAAAGACAACCTGCGTGCCAAAGTTCCCGGAAGACGCGCCCAAGAATGCCAAAGTGTTCTTTTTGGGAGGCTTAGGAAAAAAGAAAAGGCCCTCCGGCCGCCGGGCCGGCCGCGCGCGGAGCGCACGATTTCGTGCAAGGGCGCGGGCTAGCGCAACCCCGTGCTAAACGTAATCGTCGGGCCAAAAATCAGCGCGTTCAGAAAGATGCGCCGCTGCGCCTGCCAAATCGCTCGATAGTGCGGGTCTTCGGCAAACAGAATGACATGGCCCGCGCCAAGCTGCTCCTCAATGACCTGCGCCGTATCGCCCGCGAAGCGTTCCGTATTTCCCTTCCAGACAAAGCCGGCTAGCGGCGTCGAGTTTTTGATGGTCAGCACATTCGTGCCAGTCTTTGACGGGCGGAAGAAACGCTCGCCGAGTAACACCGGCAGGTCTGGCTGCTCATGGCTAAACGTCAGAAAATGCTCGCGGTTGACCGCCGCCCGAAAGATGGCCCCCGGCAGCGGCAGCGGCTTCTTCGCCAACGCGGCAGCGGCGGGCGGATGCTCGTCAGGCGCCGGCGGCGCGGCGGGCTTCTCGTCCTTCGCTTTTTTGCGGCCTGCCTCTTTGCGGCTGGCTTCGCGGTCGCGCGACGGCTCGCCGGCAGCGGCGCTCGCTTCTTTCGGCGAGTCCGCCGTCTGGTCGGCTTCCGATGAAGCCTGATCGCCTTTCCCTTCCTCGTCGTCGAGCAGGCGCGCGCTCGTCAAATCGACGTCTTTGTGCGCGGCGAAGGCGGCCGCGCCGCCCAAGCAAATCAGCGTGCCGCCCTCCTGACACCACAGCTTGAGTCGCTCGACGCCCTCCTTGCCAAACGCCCGCCGGTACGCGCCCGGCGAGCCGTCCGGCAAAATGAGCGCGTTGAACTCGCCAAGGCGGAGGTTTAGGAAAGTTTCGATCGTGATCGGCGTAAACTCGACGCCGATATCGTTGGCAAGCATAAACCACAGCGCGCCATACGAAGTCTGACTGACGCCATCCTGCGCGATCACGGCGATGCGGGGCGGCCGCAGCGTGTAAACCCCTTCCGAGCCAACGCCGGTAATGCCAGCGTCCGTGTAAGCCGAGTTGACCGACTGCACTTCGACGCCGCATTCGCTGGCCAGAATGGACAGGCGGCTGTAGAGCGTTTCAGGGTTTCGCTCGACGCGCAAAATAAAGCTGCCCCGCGGATAAGCTCGGTCGCCGGCCCGCAGCGGGCGAACGGCGGTCGCCAGACGATAGCCTTCCTGCAGCAGTTGCAGCGCCAGCTTGGCCGCCGCGTCCGACTCGTAGGCAAACACATACGCCGTCTTGGCCGGCGGCGGCGGCGGCGGCGGCGGCGCGACAATCGAGCGAAGCGGCGTCGCGCTGACCGTCGGGCGCTCGCCAGCCCAGTAGGCCAGCACATCCAGCGCCAGCGGCAGCGACCAGGCCGTGATGTCGTAAAACTCGGTTTCCTCCTTCGGCGCGTTCGAGCCGCGGGCCGCGTTACGTCTTATTTTTTCCATCTGCCGCTCGATGAAAGCGGCGTCCTGCTTGGTATCCGGCTCCAGCAGCGCCTTAGCGAGGCGTCCGCGCGGCTGGTCTAGGCTGACGAAGAGCGTCCCAGCAGGGAATTCGCGCGTCGCAGGCGCGCCGCCGAAGTAGTCGCGGGCCGATTTGACCGTAAACGGCGCGGTGGCGGTCTGCACCTCGACGCCGTGGTAGAGCAGCGTTTGAACCAGCCGGTTGCGCCGCGCCGGATCGCCTTCCGGCGGGAAGATGACGGCTTGCAGCGGACCCTGCCGCCCCTCTGCTATGGATTGGACGAAAAAGGCGCGGTAGTCGCGCAAGCGCGCCGCGCGATTGGCGACCGCGGTCTGAATGGTCGCAAGCGATGCCGTCACGTGCCGGGCGATGCCGTCGCGCAGCGTCAAAATGCTTTCGTCGTCACGCCGCCAGTTGAGCCCCTTCCAGCCGCCGCCATCGGTCTCGTACGTCATGCCGGTCGCGCCGTTGAGCGATGACCAGCTATCCCAGTAGCCCGGATAAAACAGATCGAACACGTCGCGCACGTAATACTGCCAGCCGTAGCGGTCGAAGGCCGCCGCATTGCCGCGTCCAAACACATCCAGCCACTTGTCAGCTTGCCCCCGGTTGATGTTCGGATTGATAGGCAGGGCTGCCGGCGGAAAGAAGTAGTTGACCGTCTGCCCGTGGAGGTCGGCGCACACCTGCGGATGCCATTCGAGAAAAGACTGCATCGCCGACCGGGACTCAATCTGCGACGCCGCGAGCAGGTCGCGGTTGAGGTCGAACAAGTAGTGATTCAAGCGGCCGTAAATGCTCCACGGCTCGCGGTGCTCGATGGCGAACGGCTCGGGGCGGCCGATGCCGACGGCGTTGTACCACGTGACGAACCGCTCGTGGCCGTCAGGGTTTTGGCACGGATTGATCGCCACCACCGCTTGGTCGAGCAGCTCGGCGATCGCCGGATTCTGGCTCGCCACAAGGTTGTAGAGCGTCTCGATCATCGCCTCGAAGCCAGCGGATTCATTGCCGTGAATGCTGTAGGCGAGCCAGACCACGATAGGCAGGTCCTGAATGAGCTGCTCGGCCGCGGCGTCTGACAACTGACGCGGGTCGGCCAGCTTCGCGCCGGCGGCTTTGATGGCGTCCAGGCGAGCGATGTTTTTGGGCGAGCTGACGACGAGCGTATAAAGCGTCCGATGTTCGGGCGTGCGCCCGCGCTCAAAGACGCGCAGCCGATCTGACTTCGCCGCGTACTCGCGGAGGACGCGCTCAAAGCTGGCGTAGTTCGTGTGAAACTCGCCAATTTCATAGCCGAAGGTCGTCCAAGGCGAAACGAAGTCGGGCGAGTAGGGGCCAAACTGCCGGAAATCAAAGCCGCTGGCGGCCGGCGGCGGCGCGGCCGGAATTTGGGCGAACGAGGGCGGCAGTGGCATCAGCGGCATGATGAGAAGAAGGCAAAGCAGCGTAATGAGGCTCTTCATTTAGGGCAGGAACGGGCACAGTGGAGCGCCCTGCGCGATGGGTGGCGAAGGCGCTCGAAACGTCGGAAATTATTTGAGAAGCGGGGGCTAGCGAGGCGGCTGAGCTTTTGATTTCTTGTTCTTCTTAGGGTCAGAGATTTTGGGCGTCGGGTCGGCGGACGGCTTGGGCGTCGGGTCGGCTTGCGCCGCCGCGCTGCCGCCATCCGTTTCGCGCCGTCCGTAGGTCTGTATTTGCTTGCCCTGTCCGGTCAGCGTGGAATCCGGCGTCACCACATCGGTGCGCACGCCGAGATTGACCAGCAGTTCCTCCACCTCCGGGTCAATGGTGTCATCCTTTTTGAGGATAATGCCCTCCTTCGTCACGCTGGCGGTCGGGCCGAAAATTTCCTCGAACTTGCGCTTGATGAAGCCTTTCCGCACCACCTGCCTGACTTCCGCGCCTTCCGCCGGGGCCGGCACCTCGACGCCGAAACGCTCAAGGTACTCCGCCGCCTTGTCGCGCCACTCGCTGTTCGGATACTCCCGAACCAGGCGGGCGAAGGACTTCGCCGCTTCCGGCGTGTCCTCCAGTTGCGTCAGCGATACGCCGTGCAAAAACAGGGCTTCGTCCAGGTAGGTGAAGTCCGGGTAGCTGCGAATGATGCCCTCGCAGCGCCCCTTCACGGCAACGTATTTTTGCTGCTTGAAGTACAGTCGCGCCACGCCAAGGCTGTGCATGCCAAGCTGCTCGCGGGTGAATTTGAGATACTCCTGCACCTGCGGCTGGAGTTTCGACTGCGGATACTCGCGGGTCAGCCGGAGCAGCTCGCGCTCCGCGCGGCGGGCTTCCGAGTTGTCCAGGTTGGCCGGCCCGATCTGGCGGACGTGAATCTGCGCGATCTTGAGCAGCACGTCGTCGGCCAGCGGATGCTGCGGGAAAAATTGTAGCCACTCGCGGTATTCCACGTCCGCCTGCGCCAGGCTTGACGAGCCGCCCTCCCGGTAGAAAGAGTCGGCAATCAGCAGCTTCGCCAAAGGCAGCAACGGGCTGCCGTCATAGCTGCCAATAAGCGTGCTGAGCAACAAGCGCCCCTCTTCGTAGCGCCGCTTGCGCATCGCCCGCAGCCCTTCGGCGTAAAGCTCGCGGTCGCGCCCCTCGCGCGCTTCTTCCGTCGTGACTTTCTTCTTGGGGCTTCCGCAGGCCAGCGACGCGGCCATGAGTGCCATTAGCGCCAGCAAGACCCCAGCCCGCCTGAACGTTTGCTCCAGAACCCCTGATGTGGACAACTTCAAAACCCTCCACAGTGAAAGCGCCGCCAACAAGCGCGCCGCGCTGCCGCCGCCCTGCAGCGCCGGAGCTAGCTGGCGCTCGACGGGGCGGCTTGCGCCGCGCCGGTCGCGGCGGCCCGCAGCTCCTTGACGGACAGCCCCGGATCGGGGGCGCCAAAAATTGACGAGCCGGCGACAATCCAGCGCGCGCCATGCTCAACCAGCGCGCGCGCGTTGCGCGGCCCAATGCCGCCATCCACTTCGATGGCGACTTCCAAGCCGCGCGACGCGATCATGCGCTGCAAGCGGGCAACCTTGGGCAGGCAAGCTTCAATGAAGCGTTGCCCGCCAAACCCCGGATTGACTGTCATCACCAGAACGAAATCGGTAAATGGCAAAATCTCATCAAGGAGCGCCAGCGAGGTGCCAGGATTGAGAACCACGCCCGGCCGCGCGCCCAGCGAACGAATCGCGTCGAGCGTCCGGTGCAGGTGAGGAACAACCTCGACGTGAACCGAAATCGAATCCGCCCCGGCATCCCGAAAATCTCTCAGAAAGGCATCCGGGTTGGTCATCATCAGATGAACATCCAGCGGCAGGCGCGTGACCTTGCGCAGGGCGGCAACCACGGGCGGGCCAATCGTGAGGTTAGGCACGTAGTGACCGTCCATCACATCCACGTGCAGCATGTCCGCGCCGGCGGCCTCGACGCGCTGAACCTCGTCGCCCAGACGGGCAAAGTCGGCTGACAGGATGGAAGGCGCGATCTTGATTTCGCTCATAGCGTTGCCTGCAGGGCCGACGGATTCGGCGAGAAGGTCTCGCGGGACGGTTGTTTCATGGCGCGCGACGGACGCTAATGACTAACGTTAATCTTGACCGGAAAGGGCCTGCGAACCACGCTTCCCGCCTTGGGATTCTGGCGCGTAACCGTTCCGACCGGCTCCGGGGCGTCGGGCACCTCGATCACCACCGCCCGCAGACCGTTTTTTTCCAACAACTCGCGCGCTTCCCGCTCAGTCTTTCCAACCACATTCGGGACGGCGACCCGTTCCCCGCGGGTAAAGTAGCAAGTCGCAACGCCGCCTGCCACAAAAGCCAAGACGAGCAAAGCAACGAAAGTCAGCCACCAGAGAATGCGCTTGAGCCGGGACAAAATCGTACGTTGCGGGCGGCTGCCGCTCGCTGCACTCGTCATAGGCGGCGACTCTACCACCGGGCGCGGGAAAGCGGCAACCGCTTCAGTGGCGTCTTCAGTGGCGTCGCTGCGCGCGCGCCGGGCCAGCGATCAGCCAGGCGCTAGATAGACAGCGCGGCGATTTGCTCTAAAGTAGCCTCTCATGAGCAACCTGCTGCGACTTCTCCGCTACGCGCGCCCTCACCTTGGGCGGATCATCGTCGCCGTCCTGGCGGCGGCCGGCGTCGGGATTTTCGAGGCCGCTCGCGCGGCTCTGATCCAGCCGATTTTTGACGGGCTGGGGAGCGGACCGGATGCGCTGCCAACCGCCCTGGGCGGCCGGGCGCTTCCGCGCTTGAGCGACTTGCTGCCTTCGGGCAATGCCTACTGGGGCGCGGTTCTTGGGCTCCTCATAGGCTTTAGCCTTCTGCGCGGCATCTCAGAGTTTATAGCCAATTTCTTGCTGACATCCGTCGGACAGTCGGTCATCGTCGCGCTGCGAGTCGCGATCTTCGAGCGGGCGCTGGACCAGTCGGCGGCGTTCTTCGACTCCCGCCGCGTCGCTGAAATCGCCAACTGCCTGATTACGGATGTCGAGAAGGTACAGTCCGGCGTAGCGCAGTACTTGGCTGACGCCCTGCGCGAAGGCTTCACGCTGGCGTGCCTGCTGGCGCTGGCGCTGGCGCTTTCTTGGAAGCTCACGCTGCTAACTCTGGCCGTGGCCCCGCTCATCGCGCTCCTAACGGCGACGTTTGGTCGGCGCTTGCGCCAGTCGAGCCTGGCCACGCAGCGCGCGATTGAAGACGTCCTGGCCCTGGCGAGCGAAGCCTTGGCGGGATACCGCGTCGTGCAGGCCTATGGCGCGCAGGACTACGAGCGGGAGCGCTTTCGGGCGGCCGCGCAGCGCCTCCGGCGATTCAACTTGCGGACGGCGCGGGCTTTGTTCCTGCCGTCGCCGCTGCTGGACATCGCGGGCATTACGGCGGGCGCGGGCGTCATTTTCTACACGCACCGCCTGATCGCCGCCGGCGAACTCACCGCCGGGACGTTTACGGCGACGCTGGTGGCGCTTGTCCGGCTTTATGACCCAATCCGCAAATTGACCCAAACGTATCATGCCTACCAACAGGTACTGGCGTCGGCCGGGCGGTTGTTTGCGCTCCTTGACGAGCCGGCGGCGGTTGCCGACGCGCCGAACGCGATGCCGCGCGCGACGTTTCACGAGACGCTGACGTTCGCCGACGTGCGCTTCACCTATCCACAGGGCGCGACGCCGGCGCTCGATGGGGTGACGTTCGCCGTCCGGCGGGGCGAAACCGTGGCGCTGGTCGGGCCGAGCGGCGGCGGTAAAAGCACGACGCTTGCGCTCTTGCTGCGGTTTTACGATCCCGATCGCGGCGCGATTGCCGTTGACGGAGTGGACATTCGCCGCCTGACGCGGGCGGCGCTGCGCCGGTTGACGGCGTACGTGCCGCAGGAAACCATTCTCTTCGACGGCACGTTCGCCGACAACATCGCCTACGGACGACCGGACGCGACGCGCGCCGACGTCGAATGCGCGGCCCGCGCGGCCTACGCGCACGACTTCATTCTTGAGCGCGGCGGCTATGACGCGCGCATTGGCGAAGGGGGGCGCAGTCTCTCCGGCGGGCAGCGCCAGCGCATCGCCATCGCGCGAGCGCTCCTGCGCGACGCGCCCATCCTGCTGCTGGACGAGGCGACCTCGGCGCTCGACGCGGAATCCGAACAGGCGGTGCAGGCGGCGCTAGCGACGCTGATGCAGGGCC
This sequence comes from Chloracidobacterium sp. CP2_5A, assembly GCA_002254845.1. Classification (GTDB taxonomy): domain Bacteria; phylum Acidobacteriota; class Blastocatellia; order Chloracidobacteriales; family Chloracidobacteriaceae; genus Chloracidobacterium. Next base: position 38,918 of record NKPT01000004.1, read on the forward strand.
GCACGACCCTGGTTATTGCCCACCGGCTGGCGACCGTCCAGCGCGCCGACCAGATTCTGGTCTTTGAGCGAGGGCGGATTGTCGAAGCCGGGACGCATGCCGCGCTGGCGGCCGCGCAGGGGCCGTACCGGCGGCTGTATGAGCTACAGTTCGCCGCGCCAACGCGCCGGAACGCCTGACCAGCGATGGGGGCTACTGCGCCGCCTGCTCATTCGGCTATATTCGCGGGCTATGCCAACCGCCGTTGCCTCGCCCGCCGTTGCTCTTCCCGTAGTCCTGCTCAAGGCGCTGCGTCCGCAGCAGTGGACGAAAAACATCCTGCTCTTTCCGGCGCTGCTTTTTTCGCAGCATCTTTTTCATTGGCGCGAGACCGCGCTGGCGTGCGCGGCCTGCGCCGTGTTTTGCCTGCTGAGCAGCGGCGTCTATCTGCTCAACGATCTGCTGGACATCGAGAGCGACCGCGCGCATCCGACTAAGCGCCACCGTCCGCTGGCGTCGGGCGCGCTCCCGATTCCGGTCGGGATAGCCGCTTGCATCCTGCTGTCGCTAGGGTCGCTCGCAACGGCCTTTTGGCTTTCGCCGGCTTTCGCCTGGACGGCCGTGGCGTACTTTCTCTTGCAAGCGGCCTACGCCGTCCGCCTCAAGCATGTCGTCATCCTCGACGTAGGCTGTATCGCCGCCGGGTTCGTGCTGCGGGCGGTCGCGGGCGGGCAGGTCATCGCCGTGACCATTTCCTCGTGGCTGCTCATCTGCGCCATGCTCCTGTCGCTCTTTCTCGCGCTCGGCAAGCGGCGGCACGAGTTGCTGCTGCTTGAGGACGGCGCGACGGCGCACCGGCGCATTCTGGGAGAATACACAATTGAGCTGCTCGACCAGATGATCGCCATCGTGACGGCGGCGACGGTCGTTTGCTACACGTTTTATACGGTCGCGCCGGAGACGGTGGCGAAGTTCGGCACCGCCAGACTGGTCTTCACGGTGCCGTTCGTGCTCTACGGGATTTTCCGCTACCTGTACCTTATCCACCGGCGACAGCTCGGCGGCAGCCCGGAGAAGGCGCTGCTCAACGATGGCGCTTCAATGGTCAACTTGGCGCTCTACGGGCTGACGGTCGTGGTCGTGCTGTACTGGCTGCGCTAGCGCGCGTTCAACGCGGCGCTCTCAAAGGGCGTCGTCAAAATCGGCTGGGGCGATCAGCGCGGCGGCGGCAAGCCCGCGTTGGGCGGACGGCGGACAATCGCGCAACCGATGGCCGGACGGCACAGGCGAGCGACTGGCTGACCATTCAGCACGGACTCCAGCGCCTCGCGCAACAGATGGGTTGTCACGCGCTCCGGGTGGTAGGTGTTGTCGTCAATGCGCCCGTGGTACTGCAAGCGCCCCTGCGCATCCGCCAGAAAGCACTCCGTCATACAGGTCGCTCCCAAGGCGTCCGTCGCTCGGCGGTCCTCATCGACCACCACTGGAAAGGCGAACGGCTTGGCTTTTTGGCGCTCAATGATTTCGGCAAGCGGCTCATTCGCGTTCGGATTGAAGCCGATGAAAACAACCTGGCGCGCCGCGTAGTCCGCCGCCAGCGCGTTGAGTCGGGCGCGGTAGGCTTCCACGCAGGGGCAGCGCGTCCCAACCGCTACCAACACCACAAGTTTCCCGCGGTAGTCGCTCAGGCGGACCTCCCGCCCATCCAAGCCAGTGAACGCGATCTCCGGCAGCCGCGCGCCAATGGCGATCAGCGAGTCATCGTTTGAGACAGCATGGCCCAAGTGATCCAAATCGTCGCCCAGCGCCCGTCCGGTAAAGACATCGTAGCCCCACCCGGCCGCCGCCAAAACCGCCGCCGCGCAGAGGGTCGCGCCCGCCGCCCCGGACGCCGCCAGCAAGCGCAGCCGCGCCGGATAAGGCGCCTCCGGAAACAGCGACCGGGCGACTTCGAACGGCAGCGCGCCAAAAGCGAAGCACAGGAGCGTCGCCGCGGCGTGACGCGCCTCCCAGGTCGTCAAAGCGAGGATCAACGCGGCAATAAGGAGCGAGGAAGCGCGGATAACGACGGCGAACGGATGCCCGTCGCGCGGCGCGGCAGGCGATGAGCGACTGCAACGCCACCGCCAAATGAGCCACCAGACGGACAAAAGCGCCAGGGCCGCCGCTGGCCCAAATAGCGCCCGTCGCCCCAGCCCAAGCAGGAAAGCCGCTTCGGCCGTCCAGACGCCGAGCTGTCCCGCCAAAACGCCCAGCGCGCCGCACCAGACCACCCGCGCCAGGGACTGCCCCCAAACCACCTTGCTCGACCAGCGCCCGCTGCGCGGCGGCGACCACAACCCATCCAGGATGCCCAGCAAAAGGGCGAAAACGAGAAAAAACATACCGTTCGCATTGTGGGCGCCAGCGTGGCCAAGCGCAACCTGAGCCGGCAGGCATCGCTCGCCACAGGCGCTGCTCAACAAGTAGCGCCTAGACAGGTTTTCGATTATTTTTCAGACCTTTTATTTCGTCGGATAGACTGGCTATCGCTTCGCCCGCCCAACCCAATGTATTCGCTCGTCATTTATCTGCATAACGCGCCGCCGCATCGCGCATTGCTTGTCAAGCCGCGCTACACGCTCGGGCGAAGCGTTCGAGCGGATATCATCGTGGCGGACTCTTTCGCGTCACGCATTCATGCCTCGCTCTGGCGTGATGGAGAAACCTTCACGCTGGAAGACCTCAAAAGCGCCAACGGCACCCATTACCAGGGGCAGCGCGTTCATCAGCCGGTTCGGCTCAAGCCCGGCGACCGCTTTCGCATCGGGGAAACCGAGCTGGAGCTTGTCCTGGAAGATCGCCTCACGCGCGCGGCGGCGCCTTCCGTCACCTACTTCAGCTCGCCTTCCAGCACGATTCCAGAGGCGCAGATTGGACTGAGAAGCCCCCACACGGCGGATGAGATCATCAAGCGCGCCTTCGAGCGCAGCTCCAGCGGGCTGGCCGGGGCCGCGCCGTCCGAGGCTCATCAGCCGCCGGAGACAAAGCTGGCGGCACCCGGGGGCAAGGACTGGCTGCCCGATGTCGCCGGCGAGACAAAGCTTGGACGCCAGCGCCCCGACTTGCTGGCGCTCGTCAGCCGGGTTGGGGTGACGCTGCTGTCTAACGCCGGCTTTGATGAAACGCTGGAAGAAATCATGACGCTCATCTTCGAGTCGCTGCCGGCTGAGCGCGGCTTTTTGCTCATTTGCGGCAGCGCCAAAAACGACCTGGAATGCCGTGTCGCGCGCTCCAAAACCGGTCCGATGCCCTTGAGCGAAGTCGCCGTGAGCCAGGGCATTACCGAGTGCGTTCTCGCCTCGCGGGCGGCGGTGCTGACTTCGGATGCCCGCCATGACCCGCGCTTCGGGGGGAGCCAGTCCATTTTGCTCGGCGACATTCGCTCCGTGATGGGCGTGCCGCTCATCTTCCGCGACCAGCTTCACGGGCTGATTTACGTTGAAAACCCTTATGAGCGGCGCTTCACGCCGGACGACCTCGAAGTGCTGACGACCATCGCCAGCGTGGCCGCCGTCAAGATTGAAAACACGCGCCTGCTTGAGGAAAGAATGGAGCGACAGCGCCTGCAAGCGGAAATCGCCTTGGCGGCGCGGATTCAAGCCTCCATGCTGCCCCAGCGCGAGCCGCTGACGCCCGGCTTTGAAGTGGCCGGGCTCTCCCGCCCGGCCGAGGACATCGGCGGCGATTATTACGACTATATCAAGGCGGGCGAGAACCGCTTGGCTGTCGTCATTGGCGACGCCTCCGGTCACGGCGTCTCGTCGGGGCTGCTGATGGCGCTAGCGAAGGGGGCGCTCCTCAATCAGCTTGGGACGGACTGCGACCCGACAAGCGTCATGCAAACAATGAATCGGCTGATCTGTGAAAACGGAACGCGCCGCGATCTGATGACGTTTTGCTATGTCTTGCTCGACCTGCTAACCGGCGCGGCGACCATTGCGAACGCGGGGCACCCATATCCGATGCTCTACCGCGCCGGCGCGCAAACGCTGCAGAGTCTGGAGCTTGAGCATTATCCGCTGGGCGTCCGGCCAACGCTGGGCGCGCTGCCGATCCTGACCCAGCAACTTGCCCTCGGAGACGCCATCGTCCTGTGCAGCGACGGCATCCCGGAACTCAAAAATCGCGCCGGCCGCTATTTTGGCTATGATGGGCTGGAAGCGGTGATTCGCCGCTGCGCGCATCTGCCGGCCCGCGATTTATGCGAGACCATCCTTGAAAAAGCGTTGGCCTTTGCGGCGGGCGCCATTCCGGAAGACGACATGACCGTGGTTGTCATCAAGCGAACCGCCTGACTGGCGCTACATTATCTTCTGAAAGGAAATTATTCCATGCTGCGATGGAGTCGGACGCTATGCGCCGCAATGGCGCTCGTCGTCGCCTGTTTACTGGTCGGAACCGGATTCCCTGATCGAAGCCTTTCCGCTGAAGCGCGAGCGGAAGCCATCGAGCGCCCTCAGAAGCGACGCTCGGCGAGCGGCCGCCGCGTCCGCTCCGGGCGCGCCCGGAGCAGGAGGGCGCGCGGCTATCGGGGGCGAAGCGCGACGGCCCGCAAGCGTCGGGGGCGCATCGCCCGCAGCCAGGGGCGCGCTTACCGCGGGCGCGGCGCGCGCCTGCGAAGCCGGCGCGGACGCAGCTACCGCGGCGGGCGCGTCGTTCGGGGTCGCGCGGCGCGGGGACGCCGTGGCGGGCGGTATGCGCGGCGCGGGCGCTATGCCCGCCGCGGTCGAGCGACGGCCTACGCTTACCGGTCGGCAGCGCCGGCGACGCCTTATCGCGCGCCGCGCAGTCTGGCAATCCCCGAATCCCGCGCCCGCGAAATCCAGGAAAAGCTCAAGGAAGCGGGCTTCTATCAAGGCGAAGTCACCGGCCAGTATGATGAAAATACCCGCGAGGCGATGCGCGGCTTCCAGCGGGCCAACGGACTCAAGGAAACCGGCACGCCGACCGCTCCGGCATTGCTGCGACTGGGGCTGACTAAGCGCAGCTCGGATGCCAGCGACACTTCCGCCCCGCCGGGACAACTTCCGCCCCCGGCCGATACGCCACCGCCACAGTGACAGCGCGGATAGCCGGCTTGCCTTAGAGGCGGGCGACTTCGTTATCGCCCGCCTCTTCCGTTATGGCGACCAGCAGGGCGGGACGCGCATCCGAGGAAGAAAGCTTACCCAGCCGGCGCTCAAGCTCCTGGATCGCCAGCCGACGATTGAACACGGCTCCAATAAGGAACACGAAGGCGACAACGTACATCCAGACCAGCAGCACGATGACGGTCCCAATGCTGCCGTAAATGCGGCCGTAGGCGCTGAAGTTCGACACATAAACGCCAAAGCCAAGCGTCGCCAGTCCCCAGAGCGTGGTTGCAAAGACGGCTCCCGGCAGGATGTGCCGCCAGCGCGGGGGACGGCTTGGCGCCAGCCGATAGAGCAGCATTTGAATCAGGAAAACGCTCCAGACGATGAAGAACCAACGCGCCGCCGCCCAGAAGTGGCCAAACGCGATCGCGCCGCCGCTGATCCGACTGATGAGATGCTCAAGGTGCGCGCCGACAACGCCGGCCACCGAGACAAGGACCAAGGGCAGCCCGACCACAAAGACCAGCTCCAGACACAGAAGCTGCTCCCGCCAGAACGAGCGGCGGGGCGAGATGGCGTAAATGCGGTCAAGCGCTCGCGACAGGGTGGCGATCAACCCGATCGCTGGCAGGAGCGTGGCGAAAAACGACAACAGCGCCACCTGTCCCGGACGTCCCTGCATGAGTTGTTGTAAGTAAGACTCGACCACGCTGAAGGTGCCCGGCGGCATAATGCGCCGCAGCCCTTCCAGAAGCGCCGCCGTTTGCTCGCTTCCCAGCGCCGCGAATGCCGCCACGAAAAACAGCAGGAGCGGAAAGAACGTCAGCACAAAGGAATAAGCGGCTTCTTTGGCGAAGCCGACGCAGTCATACTCGATGGCGTCGAGCAGGGTTTTCCAGAGCAGACGACGGAGTTGCGCAAGCCGGCTCATGGCGACACGCCTCCTTCGCTTCCGGGGCGGCTTTAGAGCGTGGTGTTGTCCGGAACGACAGCGTCTTTCGGGATAATGATGATCCCGTCGCGGATAAAGTAGTTCGGCCCTTCAGCCTCTTTGACGCCGCTTTCATTCAGCAGGCGGACGTTGTTCCCGATGCGGACGCCCTTGTCGAGAATCGCGTTGCGAATGGCGCAGAACTTCCCAACGCCAATGTCGGGCCTTCCGGCGGCGCGATTTTCCTGAAGATCCTCCAGCGTTTCGTATTCGTCAGCCCCCATCATGAGCACGTGGTCAAAGTTGGTGCCGCTCTCGACGCGGCTCCGAATGCCCACAATCGAGCGGCGAATGGTCGCCTCGTTGATAATGCAGCCTTCATTGACGATGGAGTTGATAATCTGCGCGTTGCGCACCTTGGTGCCCGGCAGAAACCGCGGGCGGGTGTAAATCGGCGCGACCATGTCAAAGAGGTTGAAGCGCGGCAGGACGTCGGTCAGCTCGATGTTGGCGCGGAAAAAGGCGCTGATCGTGCCGATGTCTTCCCAGTAGCCGTTGAAGAGGTAGGCCCCGACCTGATGGGTTTCGAGAGCGCTCGGGATAACTTCCTTGCCAAAGTCCACGCGACTTGACTCCTGCAAAAGCGCCTCCAGCACGCTCATGTTGAAGACATAAATGCCCATCGAGGCGAGATACGGCCGCTTGGCGGCTTCCTCCTCGGAAAGCCCGAACCGCGTCGTGTCCACCCGCATGCTTTCAAGCGCCGCGCCTGTCGGCTTTTCTCGAAACTCGACCACGCGGCCGTCTTCATCGACCTTGAGGAGTCCGAACTCCGAGGCGTCAGCGGGCGGAATGGCCGTCACCGAAACCGTGATGTCATTGCCAAGCGACTCGTGGTAGCTAATGAACTTGGCGTAGTCCATGCGGTAGAGATGATCCCCGGAAAGGATCAGGATGGTTGTCGCGTGGGTGCTTTTCAGATGTCGGAAGTTTTGCCGCACCGCATCGGCCGTCCCTTGAAACCAGTCGGGATTGTCGGGGGTTTGCTCGGCGGCGAGGATTTCGACAAAGCCGTTGGCGAACTGACTGAACCGATACGTTCGGGCGATATGCCGATTGAGCGAAGCCGAGTTGAACTGCGTCAGAACCAGAATGCGCGCAATGCCGGAGTTGATGCAATTGCTTACAGGAATGTCAATCAAGCGATACTTTCCGCCAAGCGGCACCGCCGGCTTTGAACGCTCGCGCGTGAGGGGATAAAGCCGCGTGCCTTTGCCGCCGCCTAAAATGACGGCCAAAATCTTCTCCATCTCGCCAACCATCGGGGTGCTCCCAAAAAGCTGTGGTGTTTTCAATCCTGGTTTTTTGACAGCCGCGGGCGCGGCATGACAAACAGCCGACGGTGACGATGCGTCCAGGGTCGGCGTCCGCGCGGGGCGTTGACCGCCGCGCCGCCGCGCCGCAGGAGGGTCAGCTCGGCCGTCAGCCGCTCCAGTTGGGCGCGCATGTACCGCTGTTCCGCTTCCAGTCTCTCCAACACGTCAACTGAGCGGGATTGCACGCTCGCCAGTCGCCCAAGCGTTTGCTGAAAGGTCGTGGCGAGACGCGTCCCAATTTCGCTTAATAGGCGCTCGATACACTCAGAGAGATACCCTTCCAATCGCTGCCGCGTTTCGCCATTCGAGCGCTGAGCGGCGTTCAACGCGGCAACGCTCGGCGAATCGGGACGGGCATCCGAGAACAGTTCCTTTGACATTCGACTGAGGAAGCTCGTTTTCAGAAATTTTTCGCCTCGGCGGCGATGTCCGCCGATAGCGCTTGGCATGCTAACACTGTTTGACCGGCCGTGACCAAGGCCAAGCGCGCAGACCGCGCGACCTAGGGACCGCAAGGATGAACATTCCTCGTTATTGGGCGAAAGCGGAACGCTTGATTCAGGGCGGAAAGGCCGGCGCCGCGGCTGAGCGTCATTTGATTGTCTGGCGCGGCTCGGACGCTTCCGCTGAAGACGCGCAGGCGCGGGCGCAACGCGAGCTAGAGGAGCGCATCGCCCGCTTTCGCCGCGGCGAGCGGCTACGCGACTACCCTGGCCACATTCGCCCGCTGCGCGAGCCAGTTATTGAAACGGTATCCGCCCCCACGGGCGAGCGCATCGCGGTCATAACCCGCAACGCCGCCGGCTGCCGAGTCATCAATACAGCCCAAGTCATGTTCATTGACCTTGACTTCGCCTCGGCGCTGGTCGGGGACTGGCGCGGGGCGCTGGCCGCGCTGTGGCGAAGCATCGGCGGCGTCTCGCAAGCCAAAGCGGAGCCGCAAGAGCGCGTGCTGGCGAAAGTTCGGAAATGGCATGAGCGGGAGGCTTCCGACTGGCGCGTGAGGGTTTACCGCACCCGCGCCGGGCTGCGGCTGCTCATCGCCCACGGGCTTTTTGAGCCGACTTCCAAGGATGCGCAGCAAGTCATGACGCGACTGGGAGCCGATGCCCGCTACCGGCGGCTGTGCGCCGTCCAGGCTTGCTTTCGCGCCCGCTTGACGCCTAAGCCGTGGCGCATCGGAATGGCGCGCCCGCCAGCGACGTACCCCTGGACTAACGCCGACGAGGAAGCGCGCCAGCGCGCCTGGGAAAGTCGCTACGAGGCTTCCATCGGGCGCTTCGCTGTCTGCCGGCTTCTGGCTGATTTGGGGCGTCAACCGCTACATCCTGACGCCGAGCGCGTCATGCGCCTGCACGACGCCCATACGCTGTCGCTAATGGATAAGCCGCTCGCCTAAGCGTCGCCTAAGCGCGCTTGGGGGACGCAGTCCTTGGCGACCAGTGGCAAGCGTTGGCCGCTCTCCGCGCCCGCTCGCGCCTTCAGCCAGTCCGTCACGCCTCAACCTAGCGCGAAGTCCAGCTGATCGGCGGCAAGCTTTCCAGTCGCGCGGGTGGCGGCGACTCGACACAGAGGCCGCCTCGGCTTCGCGTCGGTCGTTACAGAAAGCGACGCACAGAAAGCGGGGCGCAAGTCGGCCTATTTTTGCCCGGAAACCACGGCATCCAAGCGGCGCGGCGGCGCGGCGGACGCGTCTCGCTTGGTCGCGGGAGACTTGCGATGCAGGGCGGTTTCCTTCAGGCGCCGGAGCGCGGCGACCCCCTGCTCAAAGCGGCCTTTCAAGTCGGCCCGCCCCAGCTCAGTCAGCAGTCGCGCGCCGGGCTTTGCCAGCGGCGTCACCCGCGCATGCAGCACGAAGGCCGGCTGCGCCGGAAAGGCTGTCAGAACAAGGTACGCCGCCGAGACCACGAGCCAGGCGCGCCCGACGCCCAGCGCCGCGCCGCCCGCTCGGTCAAGCGTCGCCAGGGGCGTCTTCCGAAACGCCTTGCGCAGACGGCGGGCGAGCGCTGCGCCGCCCAGGCCGGCTGCGACGATCGGCAACAAGAACCCAAGGCCGTAAGCGACCGGCGACGCCATCCCAAGCGCCGCCAGCCCGCGCCCGATGTCATCGTAAAAAACGAGCGCGATGATCAAGCCGCCCAAGAGCGCGCCAAGCGAAACAACCGTTTTGGCAAGCCCCTTGAGCGCGCCGCTGACGGCTGAAAAGGCCAAAACCGCGACGGCCAGCCAGTCAAATGTCGTCACGCGAAACCTCTCAAAAGAGCGCGTCGAGGGCATCCAGCACCGACCGAACGCCCACGATCTCGACGCCTTCCGGCGCCTCCAAGCCTGGCAAATTTCCGGCGGGCAGCAGCACCCGCTCAAAGCCCATCGCCGCGACTTCGCGCAATCGCGCCGCCGGCTGACTGGTGGCGCGGACTTCGCCGGCCAACCCCACTTCGCCAAACACCGCCGTCGCCGGATCAATCGCCGCGTTGCGAAAGCTCGATGCTAGCGCCGCGACAATGCCGAGGTCCGCTGCCGGCTCGGCCAGCGTCAGCCCGCCGGCGACATTGACGAACACATCATCGCCCAGCATGTGGAGGCCGGCGCGCTTTTCGAGCATCGCTATCAGCAGCGCCACCCGATTTGGCTCAACGCCCTCGACCGTCCGGCGGCCCGTGCCGTACTTGCCGCTGCTGACGAGCGCCTGCAACTCCACCAGCATCGGGCGCGTGCCTTCCAGGCAGGCGACCACGACCGACCCCGCGACGCCAATAGGGCGCTGCTGCAAAAAAAGCGCCGACGGATTCGCGACCGGCACAAGCCCCGAGCTAGTCATCTCGAACATCCCGAGCTCGTTGGTTGCGCCGAAGCGATTCTTGACGGCGCGAATGACGCGGTGGTTGTGGTGGCGCTCGCCCTCAAAGTAAATGACCGTATCCACGATGTGTTCGAGCGTTTTCGGACCGGCGAGCGCGCCATCCTTGGTGACGTGGCCGATGAGGAAAATTGGCGCGCCTTGGTGCTTTGCCAGCAACAAGCACTGTCCGGCGGTTTCGCGCACCTGCGAGACGCTGCCCGGCGCGCTGTCGAGCCGTTCGGAGTAGGTCGTCTGCACGGAATCCACGACCATGAGCGTCGGCTTGAGATCGGCTACGACTTCCAGCACGCGCTCCAGACAGGTCTCCGGCAGCAGGTGCAAATCGCCGGGACACAGCCCCAGCCGGTCGCCGCGCAGCTTGATTTGGCGCTCGGATTCCTCGCCGCTTACGTACAGAACGCGCTCGCCCCGGCGACTCAGGCCCGCAGCCATTTGCAGCAGCAGCGTTGACTTCCCAACGCCCGGATCGCCGCCAATCAGCAGGAGGCTGCCGGGCACGATGCCGCCGCCCAGCGCGCGATCGAGCTCAACCATCCCCGATGAAAGGCGGGCGTCATCCTGACTCGGCACTTGGGCGTAAGGGGTCGGCGCGACTTTCCCCGCCGACTTCGCGCCTGACCTGGGACTTCCCAGCCCGCGGGCCAGCGCCGCCGCCGAAATCGTTTTTTCCTCGCGCTCCTCGACAAACGAGTTCCACGCGCCGCAGTCGGGGCAGCGCCCAAGCCACTTGCGGCTTTGATAGCCGCACTGCTGACAACCGTAAATGGTCTTTTCCTTGGGCATATCGAGTTGCGCGCCGCCGCTATTTCAGCGATGAACAATAAACGCTCGCTCCCCCAGCGCAAGCCTCTCGCGAAAGCCTGTCATTTCTTCCTTTGACGATGCGCCTCTCCGAGCTTCACTACGACCTGCCGCCGCAACTGATCGCCCAGCAGCCGAGCGAGCGGCGCGACCATGCCCGCCTGCTCCTGCTCGACCGCCAATCCGGCGCTTGGCGCGACGCCTACGTATACGATTTGCCGAAGTTTCTCCACTCCGGCGATGTCTTGGCGCTCAATGACACGCGCGTGTTCCCAGCGCGCCTTATCGGACAACGCGAGCCAGGCGGCGGCGCGGTCGAGGTTTTCCTCGTTCGGGAACAAGCGCCCCGCCGGTGGACGGCGCTCGTCAAGCCGGGCCGGCGCGTTCGCGTCGGCGACCGGCTCGTTTTTGGCGACGGACGGCTGCGCGGAACAATCGCCGAGCGAACTGAAGACGGGCGGCGCACGATTGTCTTTGACGGCGCAGGCGACTTTTTCGCCGTTTTGGATGAAATCGGACGGACGCCCCTGCCGCCCTACATCGCGCGCGAGCAGGATAGCCCCGCCGACCGCGAACGCTACCAGACGGTCTATGCCGCGGCGCCCGGCTCCATCGCCGCGCCGACGGCCGGACTGCACTTCACGCCAGAGCTGCTGACGACGCTCGCCGCGCAGGGCGTCGAAATTGTCAAGCTGACCCTCCACGTCGGCTACGGCACGTTTCAGCCCGTCCGAGCGGAAGACTTGGCCGAGCACCGCGTCGAGCCGGAAGTGTATGTTGTGCCGGAGGAAACCGCGCGGCGCGTCACGGCGGCCAAGCGCGAGGGACGGCGCGTCATTGCCGTTGGAACCACCTCGACCCGAACGCTCGAAACCGTCGCCCGCGCCACTGAAGGCGGCGTCGAGGTTGTCGCTGGACAAGGCATGACGGATTTGACAATTGTGCCTGGCTTCACGTTCCGGGTTCTGGACGGACTGATGACCAACTTCCATTTGCCGCAGTCGTCGCTGCTGGCGCTGGTCGTCGCGCTTGCAGGCTACGCGCCGGTCATGAATGCTTACCGGCACGCCGTCGCCGCCGAGTATCGCTTTTATAGCTTCGGCGATGCGATGCTCATTTTGTAGCGCCGCTCATAGCGCCCGCGCCGGGCAGCCGCCTTGCGCTCGGGCGAAGCCTCCGTCTGCTTGCCGCGCTTATGCGATTGGCATCATTTTCAATCCGCCTTTTGAGGTATTTACCTGATGAAGCTTGCGTTCCTGCACGGGTTGACCGGCGCCGTCTTAGCTGCGGCGCTGTGTTTGCCTAGTCCGCTCCTCGCCCGCGCCATCAAGGCTGCCACGCCAGCGACCGCCGCGGATCTGCCGCCTGGCGTCACGCGCGTCGCCACCGTTGAAGGCATCACGGAGTACCGGCTTGAAAACGGTCTCCGCGTTTTGCTGTTCCCTGATCAGTCAAAGCAAGCCATCACCGTCAACATCACCTATCTGGTCGGCTCGCGTCACGAAAACTATGGCGAGACCGGCATGGCTCACCTGCTGGAGCACCTCCTGTTTAAGGGCACGCCGCGCCATCCGGACATCCCCAAGGAGCTTTCCGAGCATGGCGCGCGTCCAAACGGCACGACCTGGCTTGACCGCACGAATTACTTCGAGACCTTTCAGGCAACTGAGGAAAACCTCCGGTGGGCGCTCGATCTGGAGGCCGACCGGATGGTGAACAGCTTTATTGCCAAGAAAGATCTCGACTCTGAAATGACCGTCGTGCGCAACGAGTTTGAATCGGGCGAAAATAGTCCGTACCGCGTGCTGCTTCAGCGGACGCAGGCCGTCGCCTACGACTGGCACAACTATGGCAAATCCACGATTGGCGCGCGCTCCGACATCGAGAATGTGCCGATCGAGCGCCTCCAGGCGTTTTATCGCAACTACTACCAGCCAGATAACGCGGTGCTGCTCGTGGCTGGAAAGTTTGACGAGGAAAAAACGCTGAAGATGATTCAGGAATACTTTGGCGTCATCCCGAAGCCGACGCGCGCGTTGCAGCCGACTTACACGCTTGACCCGACGCAGGATGGCGAGCGACAGGTCGTCATTCGGCGCGTGGGCGACACCAAAATGGTCATGGCGTGTTACCACGTGCCGGCTGCGGCCCATCCCGACAAGCCAGCGGTTCAGATTCTGGCCGGCGTCATTGGGGACACCCCTTCCGGGCGACTGCACAAGGCGCTGGTGGAAGCCAAGAAAGGGGCGTTTGTGCAGGGCTTCAGCTTCGACAACAAAGAGCCGGGGCTGGTCAACTTCGCAGCCATCCTGCCGACCGCCGGCGACATTGAGGAAGCCCGCAAGCTGCTGCTGATGACAATTGAGGAAACCGCCGCGGCCAAGCCGCCAACGGCTGAGGAAGTGGAGCGCATCCGGCGGCAGTACCTTGCTGACATCGAGCAGACGCTCAACAACTCCGAGCGATTGGGTCTGCAGCTAAGCGAGTGGATCGGCGCGGGCGACTGGCGACTGTTTTTCCTCAACCGCGACCGCCTGAAGCAGGTTACGGTCGCGGATGTGCAGCGCGTAGCCAAGGCCTACCTCAAGGCCGACAACCGCGCAGTGGGGATGTTCATTCCGACCGAGAAGCCAGACCGGGCGGAAATTCCGCCAACGCCTGACGTGGCGGCGCTGGTAAAAGACTACAAGGGGAATGTCGCCGTCGCGGAAGGCGAGGCCTTTGATCCAACGCCGGCCAACATCGAGGCGCGCTCGCTGTATCCCGCGCCGCAGGGTGGCCTGGAGATGACGCTGCTGCCGAAAAAGACGCGTGGCAACACCGTCACGCTGACGATGACAATCCGGCTGGGCAACGAGCAGGCGCTGCGCAACCAGGCGGCGGTCGGCAATCTGACGGCCCAGATGCTGTCGCGCGGGACGAAGCGGAAAACGCGGCAACAAATCGCCGATGAGTTTGATCGCCTGAAGGCGCAGGGTGGCATTTTTGGCGGGGCGACCAGCGTGACCTTCAACGTGACGACGACGCGGGAAAATTTGCCTGATGTCATGCGACTTGGCGCGGAAGCGCTGCGCGAGCCATCGTTTCCGAAAAGCGAGTTCGAGCAGCTCAAGCAGGAGTCCATCGCCAGCATCGAGCAAGTCCGCCGCGAGCCTCAAAACGTGGCAATTACCGCCTTCCGGCGACACATCGCGCCCTACGCCAAGGAAGACGTCCGCTACACGCCTTTGCCCGACGAGCAGCTCGAGTGGATCAAGGCCGTGACGCTGGCGGATGTGAAGCGGTTTTACGAGACGTTTTACGGCATCTCCAACGCCCAGATCGCCGTTGTCGGCGACTTCGACCCGGCGGAGATCGAAAAGCTCGGCAACGAGCTGTTCGCCGACTGGAAGGCGAAGACGCCATTTGCTCGCATTGAGAACCCATTTCGAGCCATTCCGCCCGCGGATGAAACGTTTGAAACGCCCGACAAGGCCAATGCCTTCTTTGTCGCCGGGCAGCCGCTGGAAATTCGCGACGATGACCCGGACTATCCTGCCTTGACGCTGGCCGGCTACATCTTTGGCGGCGGCTTTCTCAACTCCCGCCTAGCCACCCGCATTCGTCAAAAGGAAGGCATCAGCTACGGCGTTGGCGCCCAGTTGCAGGCGGGATCCCTGGATCGCAACGGGTTGTTCCTCGCCTTCGCCATTTATGCGCCGCAGAACCTCGCCCGGCTTGAGGCGGCCTTTAGGGAAGAGGTCGAGCGCGCCGCGCGGGAAGGCTTCACCTTTAAGGAGGTCGAGGCGGCCAAGACCGGCTATCTTCAGAGTCGGCAGGTGTCGCGGGCGCAGGACCGAGAACTGGCGCTGGGTCTGGTCAACGCCCGCTACCTTGGGCGACGGCCGACCTGGGACGCCGAGTTTGAAGCCAAAATCAAGGCGCTGACGCCGGAGCAAGTTTCGGCGGCATTCGCCAAATACATCAGCTACGACAAGATGAGCCGTTTCAAGGCTGGCGACTTCGCCAAGGCGAAGGAAAGCGCGCCGCCGCAGTAAGCGGCGCTTTTCCTCGCAGCGCCACGTTCCCGCGCCGGCGCGGAGAGTCGCTCTCCGCGCCGGACGCCTTTTTCAGGGCTTCAGGCTCAAAAAGCCAAAATCGCTGGAACTTTCCTCGTCGTCTGTCGTGGTTTGCGGCCAAGCTTGGCAACTAGCCGCGGCGAAAAGCGCATTCGCTCACGTAACCACTGCTCTTCACAATCAACAAACGCGAGGTCAAGCCTTTATGCAACCGATTGCACAACCCCTTCGCGCAGCCATGGGTCGGCGACTGACTCAGGTTGCCTTTGCAACGGCTTTTCAGCTGTCCCTTTCCGCTACGCTGCTGGCCATTGAGTCACCGCTGGCCGCGCTGGATGAAGCGCCACAAGCGCCTTCATCCCCGCCCATCGAAATCGAGTCAGCGCTCCGCCAGCCAAGCGTTTATTTGGGCGTCTTTCCCCAAACGCTCTCCGAGCAAAAGGCGACTGAGCTTGGCGTCTCGCCCCCGCAGGGCGTGTACTTGATAAAGGTCATCGAAGGCAGCCCGGCCGACAAAGCTGGACTCAAGCAGGGCGACGCGATTGTCTCCATCAACGGACAAGCGATCATCAACGGCGAGCACTTTCGCGACTTGCTCCGCAAGCAAACGCCCGGACAGGCCATGACGCTGGGCGTTGTCCGCGACAAGCAACTGATTTCTGTTTCAGTTGTCCCGGAGAAGCCGCGCGTGAGCAGGCTGGCGCTGCCGGATGGGCAGTTTGGAATCGCCATTGACCCCGAAGCCAGCCGCAAATCGGCCGAGCGGATGCGCGAGATGGCGGAGCAAATGCGCCGCCTTGGCGAGCAACGCCGCTTCGAGCTAAAAGGCAACGGGATGACGATGGCGTATAGCGACCGAGGGCGGCTCGGCGTGCGGACGCAAACGCTTTCCGAGCAACTCGCGAGCTACTTCGGCGTCACCGAAGGCGTTCTGGTCACAGAAGTGCTGCCTGGCTCCGCGGCTGAAAAAGCCGGGATTCGCGCCGGCGACTGCCTGGTGAAGGTTGGCGACCGCCCCATCCGGGACGGCCGCGACTTGACCCAGGAGATACGCCGCGTCGAAGCCGGCGAAATCAAGGTGACGCTTGTGCGCAACAAGCAATCGCTCGTTGTGACGGCGACGCTTGACCCGGCCAAGCCGCAGGGCGCGCTTCAATTTGGGCCGCTTGATCTTTACTTCGAGGCGCGACCGCCGCGCATCGAGTTTTTCTACGGCCCGATGTGAGGAATCAAAGGGCGGGGAGGAAAGGCCCCGGCGATAGGCCGCGCTCATCGCCTCCCCGAGCCTTGACGCGGCCAACGCCAGCAATATCGCGGTTGGGGTCGTTACTGGGGCGGCTCGGCAAGGGCCGCCTCAATCGCTTGCGTCAGCTCGGCCGAAAGCGGCTCGACGCTCGACGGGAAGACGGCGCGCAGCTTGCCGTCACGGCCAACTAGGTACTTGTGGAAGTTCCACCGCACTTCTCCGGCCAGCTTGTCATTGCCGCCGCCGGAGGTCAGGTATTGGTAGAGCGGGTGCTTGTTCGCGCCCTTGACAGCGATTTTGGAGAACATGTCAAACTTCACGCCGTAGTTCGAGGTGCAAAAATCCTTGATTTCGGCGTCCGTGCCCGGCTCCTGCGCGCCGAAGTCGTTGGAGGGAAAGCCCAGCACGCGCAGGCCCTTCTCGCGGTACTTCTGATGAAGCGCTTCCAGTCCCTTGTACTGCGGCGTATAGCCGCAGCGCGAGGCGACGTTGACTATCAACAGCACGCTGCCCTTGTAATCGCACAGATTGACATCCTTGCCATCGATATTTTTCATCGTGAAATCGAGCGCCGGCGGGCAGCCGGGCGTCGGGTTGGGGTTGGCGTAAGCCGGACTCGTCATGGCTGGCTGACCTCCTTCAGGTTGAGCGGATGCGGACGACTTGGGCTGGTCGGCCGACGCGGCGCAGCTAGCGCTGATCAGCGCCGTCAGCGCCAGTGAAAGCAAATCTCTTCGGTTCATCATAAAACTCCCTGCCGACTGGCGGACCGACTCCGCGGTCCGCCAGCGGATTTGACGCCTGCGGGTCGGCGGTAATGTGCCGCGCCCGCGCCGCGCCTGGCGGTACGTTTCACCGCATTTGATTATTTGATAATGCGAAACTGACAATGCGAGACCGGGCGCGGCGGCGGATCACGGCGCTTTGGGCGACTCCCGGCACGGATCATTGAGAAGCTCGGTCGTGCGCTCGGTCACGCTTGCAGGCTCGGCTACTGTCGCTGGGGCTGGAAAGGTTGAGCGGTAGGGATGCTCGAAAGGCGGAACTGGCGCGTGACCGGACGGCAGTTGCCCGGTCATGCCGGCCGGCGGGACGGCGACCACCACGACCTGCGGCGGCGGCTCCTTCTTAAAGGCCATCCGCGCATAAAGCAACAACAGGATGCCGGCGAAAAGCATCAGCCCGCCAAAGCCGCTGAAAGAGGCGACGAAGCGGGACAGCCAGTGGCTGATGTTTTCCAGAACCGATGCCGAAATCCCAAGCGTCGCCGCTAGAAGCGGGCCGCCGATCATCAGCGCCCAGCCGGCCCGGCGCAGCTTGGCTCGTAATGCCTGGTCCTTCGAATGCTGAAGCGTCGCCAACCGCTCAGCGACCGCCGCCGCCATATCGCTTGGCATCTGCCCGTCTCCGGGCTGGAGCGCGCTGGTGACAATGGTCAAATTCATCCCGCATGCCTTGCAGAAGCTTTGGTCAGGAAGCTGAGTCTGGGTGCCACAGGTTGGACAAAACATGAGCGAGCGCAAACCTCCGGGCGGATGTCTAACAAAACCACAAGACGCCCCGGCTAGGCTACGGCGAGCGCGTCGGTCAGGCGCTTGCCTAGCCAACGGCATTGACGGGAGCGCGGTTTCACTTTTCCAGATAACGGCGCGAAGTTGGGGCGGGTTCTATGTCCTGCTGGGTGAAAACAAGCTTGCCGCTGCCGGCGCATCTGAAAAATCCAGCTTAGTCCGGCTTAGGAAGCTTTCATCCGCCGGCGGCATGTATAGCCGGCGGCATGTATAATCGCGCCGCTCTAGCGCGGCGGCGCATCCGTCGCGCGTCAAACTTATCGCTTCGCGAGGCCGCGCCCCTTTCCGCCATGCGCCACCAGACACCGCCCCCGCCGTCCGAAGAAGCCATCCCGGCTGAGCAGCTTGCCGCCCTCGTGGACGAGCTGCCGCCGGCGCTTCAGCCGCCGCCGCCGCTGCCGAGCGTCGTCATCATCGGCCGCCCCAACGTCGGGAAGTCCACGCTCTTCAACAAACTCATCGGACGGCGGCAAGCCATTGTCGGAGACGAGCCAGGCATCACCCGCGACCGCCGCTACGGCGTGGTCGAGTGGCTTGGGCGCAGCTTCGAGCTGGCGGACACCGGCGGCATCGTCCCGGACGAAGAGGCCATCATTCCAGCCAACATTTTCAAGCAAGCTTCCTTCGCTATCGAAGGCGCGGCGCTGCTGCTGTGGGTGGTGGACGCGCGCGAGGGCGTCACGCCGCTCGACGAGGAAGTGGCCCGCTTCCTGCGCGCCACGGGCAAGCCAGTCTTCGTCGTGGCCAACAAAGTCGAATCCGAGAGCGTCCGCGCGGCGGCGGGCGAGTTTTACCGCTTTGGCTTTGACGCGCTGTTTCCAGTCTCGGCGGAACACGGCAGCGGCGCGGCGGAACTCCTGGATGACATTCTGGCGTTCACCAACGCGCCGGTCGCCGCCCCGCCCCCGCCGGAACGGATTCGCGTGGCGGTCATCGGGCGTCCCAATGTCGGCAAGTCGTCGCTGGTCAATGCCATTCTTGGCGAAGAGCGAGTGATTGTGAGTCCGATTGCCGGGACAACCCGCGACGCGATTGACACTGATCTGGTCCACAACGGACGCGCCTTCACGCTCATTGACACGGCCGGGATTCGCCGGAAAGGGCGAACGACGGCTATGGCGGAAAAGTTTTCGGTCATCATGGCCCGCAAGGCGCTGGAGCGAGCCGATGTCGCCATCCTTATTCTCGACGCCATCGAGGGGCCGACGCACTTGGATGAAGTCATCGCCGGCTATGTCCTGGAAAGCGGCGCGTCGATCCTAATCGCGCTCAACAAGTGGGACCTCGTCGAGAAGGGCGCCGACACGGCCAAACGCTACGAAAGGCAACTGCGCGAGCGGGTGAAGTTCCTCGACTATGCCCCGGCGGTCTTCATTTCGGCGCTTACGGGACAGCGCGTAACGCGCCTGCTTGACCTCGCCGCCCGCGCCTATAAAGCGCGTTATCTGCGCATTCCGACCGGCGAGCTGAATCGCTTCTTCGCTGAATGCCTTGAAACGCCGCGCGCCACGCTGCCAACCAAAGCGCCGGTCAAGGTTCATTATGTCACCCAAGCGCGGAGCGTGCCGCCAACCTTCGTCCTTTTCACAAACTCGACCAAAAAGCTTCACTTTTCTTACATCCGCTACGTCGAAAACCGGCTGCGCGAAAACTTTGACTTCTTTGCGACGCCCCTGCGGATTGTCTCGCGCCCGCGCATCAGCAAGCGTCAGCCAAAAGCCGTAGCCCCAGCCTAGTCTGCCAGGTCGCCATGACTGCCTTGCCCCCAGTTGCGCCATCGGATGCCGTCGCCGCCTTCACCGAGCGCCTCAAGGCGCAGGCGCTGGCGTTGGGCTTTTCCAAAGTTGGCATCGCTCGCGCCGAGCCGCTCGAAGCCGAAGGGCGACGCCTAGAGGATTGGCTAGCGCGCGGCTATCACGCGACGATGGGCTGGATGGCGCGCACCGCCGAGAAGCGCGCGCGGCCAGAGCGGCTCTTGCCCGGCGTCAAGTCGGCGGTCGCTGTGGCGCTCAACTATGACACGCCGCTGCGCCACGCGGACGCGCCCGGCGTCGCCAAGATTTCGCGCTACGCTTGGGGCGACGACTACCACGCCGTTTTGACCGAAAAGCTCGCGGCGCTACTGGACTGGGTGCGCGCCGAGCGCCCGACGGCAAATGGGTACATCGCGGTGGACGCCCAGCCGGCGATGGACAAAGCCTGGGCCGCGCGGGCCGGCCTCGGCTGGCTCGGCAAACACGGCAACATCATCACGCGCGAGTTTGGCTCCTGGGTGTTTCTGGGCGAGCTTTTCCTCGACATTGAGCTTGCGCCGGAGACGGACCTGGTCCCTGACCACTGCGGCGTTTGCACGGCCTGCCTCGAAGCTTGCCCGACGGGGGCGATTGTCGAGCCTTACGTGGTGGACGCCCGCCGGTGCATCTCATTCGCGACCATTGAATCGAAGAGCGAAGCGCCAGAGATGGACACCCGCGGCTGGGTCTTCGGCTGCGATATCTGCCAGGATGTATGCCCTTGGTCGCGGTTTCGCCAGCCGACCGCGGAGCCGCGCCTGGCGCCCCGCGAGGGCATGGTCGCGCCGACCTTTGAAGAGCTGGACGCCCTGACGCCCGAAGCCTTCAAACAGCGGTTCGCCGGAACGCCGGTTTTGCGCGCCAAGCATCGCGGACTGAAGCGCAACCTCGCGGCGGCGCAGGGCCGCATCGCCAACCCGCCCGAGCTAAGCGTCGCGCCGCCCGCAAGCCAGGAGCTTCACCGAGACAGCGCCGCGTCAAAGCCGTCGAGCGAGCCATGAAGTCGCCGATAAATGGCTTCCAGCTTGGCGCGACGGTCGCTGGCGGTCGGGGCGTTGGCGTCGTAGCCGAGCTTGTAGGCCTCGAACGCATCGGCGTCCTGCTTGGTCGCTTCAAGCACAATGCCAAGCCGCCAGGCGGCTTCCCGGCGCGATGGCGCGGCTGGGTAAGCCTTGACCGCTTCCCGCAGCCGCACCGTGGCGGCCGCCGTCTCGCCCTGCTTATAAAGCGTCCACCCCAGCGTCATTTGGGCGCGGACGTAAAACTCCGCTAGCTGGTCTTCAGCGCGCGGGCCATCCACGCCCCCGCTGGCCGCGCGGGCGGCGTCGCCGGCGGCGTCAATGGCCTGGCGAGCGAAGCGCTCGGCCATGCCGACTTCGCCCGCTTCCGCCAGCAGGTCAGCGGCCTGCAGCAGTCGCCATCCGCGCGCGGCGTCCTTACCGGCGACGAAGGTCTTCGCGGCCGCTTCAAGCGGCGATTCCGCCAACCCAAGCCCGGCGGGAGCGCCCTTGGCGCGAGCCTGCTTGACCAATAGGGCGAAGCGCACGTAACGCTCAATCGCCGCGACCTCTTCATCGCGGAGCAGCGCGGGGGCAACCAACAGCGAGGCGCGCCGCTCAAGGTCGAGCAGGCGCGCTAGGCTTGAGCCGCGGACGGGCAACGCGCCGCCCAGCACGGCCTCGAAGTCGCCCTCCGGCGTCACTTTCAGAAATGTCTCGAAGGCTTCGAGCGCCTGATCGTAAGCGTTGGCCAGCATTAGCGTCGCGCCCAGCTCGAACTGGAGCGTGGCAAACCGGGCCGTTTGAAGGGCCTCGCCAAGCAGGTTTTCCGCTTCCGCCAAATCGCCTGCCCGCCGCATCAGATGGGCTTCGACAATCCGCAGCCAAGGGTAGTTGGGCTGAAGGCGCTTGGCTTGCGTCGCGGCGGCAGTCGCGGCGGCGAGGTTGCCCCTGGCCGCTTGAATGTAGGCCACCTGCGTCAGAAAGCGCGCATCGCGAGGATTGATCGCCAGCATGCGGGCCATCGGCGCGATGGACTCGCTTTCTCGGCCCTGCGCCAAGTAACACATCGCCAGCCCGCCCCAGGCCGTCGGATGCTCCGGGTCAATCTCTACTTGGCGACGATAGTTTTCCTCGGCTTTCTCGTAATTTCCGGCCGCTCGCTGCAGGTCGGCCAGCGCCGCCCAGGCCACGCGGCTTTTGGGATCCAGCTCGGTGGCCCGCTGAAAAGCGGCGGCGGCGTCTTCAAGACGCAGCCCAATCTGATAAGCGACGCCCAAGCCGTGGTAAAAGCTCGCGGAAGCGGCGTCCAGCTCGATGGCGCGCCGGAAAGCCTCCTGGGCATCGGTCGGCACTTCCAGACTCAAATAAAACAGCCCGATCTGCTCAACCGCCAAGGCGTTGTTCCAGGCGCGCGTCTGAAACTCGCGCATCAGCAAGACCGCTTCCTTGCGCAGCCCCTGCGTCGCCAGCAGCAAGGGCATCGGCAAAATCAGCGACTGAAACGAGCGCGCGGCCTCGGCTTCGGGCAATAGCCTGACAGCCTGACGGAAAGTTTCCTCCGCGCCCGCGATGTCGCCGGCCCGCAAGCGTTGCTCGCCAAGCTGCGCCTGGAGGCGCGCCAGCGCCTGCTTGGCCGCGCCCTGGAGCGGCGAGGCGGGGTACGTTCTCAGAAATTGGTTGAGTTGGGCGACGCGCTCATCAAGCGTGGCGGCGGCCAGCGCCGCCTCAAGGTCGGACTGCTCGCGCAGCAACTCCATCGTGGTCGTCGGGGCCGCCAGCACCACTAATGAAACCGGCGGCGTCTCCGAAGTCGCCGCCGGCTTTGGGCGCGGGCTTCCCTCGGCAGCCCCCGGCCGCCGAGGGACGAACTGCGCCGGAGCGATGGCGGACGAGGCCATCAACGCAAAACAGACTAGAAAACGCGGAGCGACAGCGCGGGCGACATAGGTCGTCATAACTTGCAATCAGCGTCAAGCTTCAGATTTGGCGAGCTTGGCAAAAGCGTTTCGCGCGGGATATTCACAGGCTACGCACAGGATGATGATCGCCTGCAAAACGATGGTCAGGTCCTTTGAAACATGCTCGGTGAAAATGCCTATGAAGAGTTGCGAGCGAATCAAGGCCCCAAACAGGATGGCGGCCAACACAATCCCCGCCGGATGGTTGCGGCCCAGCAGCGCCACGGCGATGCCGGTAAAGCCATAGCCTGGCGAAAAGCCGTCGTAGTAGCGGTGACGGTAGCCCAGCACTTCGCTCGTGGCGACCAATCCGGCCAGTCCGCCGCTGATGACCATGGCGAGGACGATGTTGCCCGGGACGTTGATGCCGGCGTATTCCGCCGCCGTCGGACTGCTGCCGACCGCCCGTAACTCATAGCCCCATTTTGTCTTCCAGAGAAAAACAGAGACGGCGACGCAGGCGAGCAGGGCGAGGAGGAAGCCTAGGCTGAGCGGGATGCGCTCTGGGATGGCCGGAATGAGCTTGTGCATGCGCGCCAGATGGGCGCCGGGGGCGATCTCATGGGTCTGAAGGATGGGGTCGCCCGGCTCGCGGTAGTGATACTGCACGAGGTAGCTCACCAGTCCGGCGGCAATGAAGTTCATCATAATCGTGTTGATGACTTCGTGCGCGCCAAAGCGCGACTTGAGGACGCCCGGCACGGCCGCCCACAGTCCGCCAGCCAGCATCGCGCTCGCAATACAGGCTGAAACCAGCAGCGGCGACGGCAGCCAAGTCAGGGTGAAGCCCGCCCAAGCGGCGGCAAAGGCGCCGACGGCGAGCTGGCCTTCCGCGCCGATATTGAGGAGCCCGCACCGAAAGGCCACCGACACGGCCAACCCAGTGAAAATGAGCGGCGTGGCATAGAAAAGCGTGTAGCTGACGCCTTCCAGCGACCCAAAGGCGCTTGAGAAAAAGAGTTCATAAACGGCCAGCGGGCTATCGCCCATGAGCCAGACAATGACGCCGCCCAGCGCGAAAGCGAAAGCCACGGCCAGCGCCGGAAACAACAGGTCAAGGATGGATTTCTTCATCAGCGGTTTGACCAACATTGGCGGAGTGATGCGCTACGATACCATCAAATTACGCCCTTAACGCCTGAAAGGGCGCCTGAAGCGTTGCTTTCCAGATGCAAAGCGAGCGTCCGGCGCGTTACAGTTGAGCCGCGCCGAGCGCGCGTCCGCCTGACAGTTGTCCAGACTCCCCGCTCCATTCGCGCATGGTTATGAACCTCCTGCGCCTGTTTTTCGACTGTAGCCCGCTCCTCATCGCCACGGCGCATGGTTACGGGGCCGCTTGGCTGGCCGTCAAAATGCTCTTCCGTCCGCTCAAGCCGGTGTATGCCTTTGGCTGGAAGCTGCCGTTCACGCCGGGCTTGCTGCCGGCCGAGCGCGACCGCTTCGTGGACGCGCTGGCCGGCGTCATCGCGGAGAAGCTGCTGACCGCCGACATCCTGGCGGGCGCGCTTCACGAGCTTCGGCTTGATACCGACGTGGAGCGGCTCGCCCGCCTGCGCTACGCCGAGCGGTCACAGCCTGAAGCGCTGCTGCCGCTGGTTGCCGGTCGCATCACGGACCTGCTCGCCACGCTCAAGGATTCTTCGGAAGCCAAGTGGCGCATCGCCCATGAGCTGCGCGCCGTCGTCGCGCGGCGACTTGAACGGGACTACCACCCGGCCGTTCGCCAGACGGCCACCTTCTTGGTCGGCGACGCTTTGGTTTACCGCATCGTTGACCGCGCCATCAATGACTTGGCGGATCAGCTTTCGGAAAGCATGGCGATTCGGGAAGTCGTGGACGAGGCGCTGCGGCGGCTGCCCGAAGCGATGTTTTCCAGCGAGCGTCCGCTTCAGAAACGCATTGCCCAAGATCTGGTTCGTCACCTCAGCGAGCGGCTCGACATCAAAGGCATCATCAAGCGTCGCTTTGAGACCTTCTCGAACGACATTTTTGAAAGTCTCGTCTACGAAACCGCCGGGCGCGAGTTGCGGGGCATTATGGCGTTCGGAACGTATGTGGGCTTTGCCGTCGGCGTCTTGCAAACGGGCGTCAACCTGTGGCGCGCTTTCGCCGGGCCGTGAAAGCCGCGACCGCCCCGGCGCGCGGCTGGCCGCGAAGGCGTCGCCTGCAAAGCGCGCCCGGAGAGACTCGAACTCCCAACCCTCAGATCCGAAGTCTGATGCTCTATCCGATTGAGCTACGGGCGCCTCGGCAGCCAATCCCGTATAACCGGGCGCGGACGGCTTTTCAAGCCGCGGCGGTCGTCGCAGCCGGCGACGGCGCGCCCTCGACCGCCCGCAGCGACCGGCGCAAACCCAACGCCAACACAAGATTAGCCACGGTCATCGTCCCTTCGGCGACGCCGTGCAGCCAGTCCACGTGGGTCAGCGACGGCGCGCGATACACCGTCCGCGCGACAATACTCAACGCAATCGTGACGACGACAAACGCAATCAGCAGCCCGTACCCCGCGATGGCTTGGACGCTGAACGCCTCCCGATCCCAGCGCCGGTTGACGGCCAGAAACACAACGAAACCGACATACGCCAGCCCGGCCACCTGAATCATCGCCCCGCGCGTCCCGCCATACGGCAGCCACGCCCGCGCCAGCAGAAAGCCGCCGACCGTCAGCGCGGCGACCGCCGTCGCGGCGAAGACAAACCGCGGATAACGCCGAACCCATTCGCGCAAGTGCAGCGCGGCCACCGCCAGACTGACGCTCCCCATCAACGTTAGGAGCTCGTGCGTCCGGGGAAGCCACATCACATCCGTTGCGTCGTTCGTGACGTGCCAGGCTAGAACGCACAGCCCCGCGCCCCAGTGCGGCAGCATCGCCACGGCAAATCGCTGAACATCCGCTCGGCCCAGCGCCGCGCCCAACCGCCACGCCAAGACGACGGCCAGCGTCCACTCGGTAACGCTGGCAATGTGAATGGCCCAGACCGGAGGCGACAGTAAACTCATGGCAAGCCTGACCTCGACGCAAAACGGCGGTTGAATCACCCCGTTGCTTTCACCATACTGCACGCGCCCGGCGAAAAAAGAAGAAATCCTTAGCAAACCAGGCAGCTATGCAACCCGTCGTCACACTTGAGCGCCTTTCGATGGAGTACATCACCGGCTTCTGGCGCAACAAGCGCGTCAAGTCGCTTGAGGCTGTCAGTCTTGAGGTCTATGAAGGCGAGGTGTTCGGCTTTCTCGGCCACAACGGCGCCGGGAAAACGACGACGCTCAAGATTCTGATGCGGATTGTCTATCCGACCGGCGGCACGGCCCGCATCCTAGGCCGCCCCCTCGATGACATCGCCATGCGCCGGCGCATCGGCTACCTGCCGGAAGCCCCTTACTTTTACGACTATCTGACTGGGCGCGAGCTGCTGGATTACTTCGGCCGGCTCTGCGGCCTGAACGCCGAAGGCCGGGCGCGGAGAATCGCGGACATGCTGGAGCTGGTCGGCCTGCGGCACGCCGCCGATCGCCCGCTCCGCAAGTACTCCAAGGGCATGCTCCAGCGCATCGGCATCGCCCAGTCCATCTTGCATGACCCGGAAGTGATTTTTCTGGACGAGCCGATGACGGGCCTCGATCCCATTGGGCGGCGCGAAGTGCGGGACATCATCGCCGGACTGCGCGACCGCGGCAAAACGGTGTTTTTCTCGACGCATATTCTGTCGGATGTGGAAGCGCTCTGCGACCGCGTCGCCATCCTCAAGCAAGGACGGCGCGTGGCCTACGGCACGCTGGCGGAATTGCAGGCCGGCCGGTCGGCGACGCTGGAGATTGTCGCGACGGAAACGACTCCGGAAACCATCCAGGCGCTGGAGCGACACGCCTCGCGGCTGCGTAAAACAGCCGCCGGACTACACTGCGAACTCAAATCGGCCGAACGCGTCGGCGACGCCATCGCCGAGTTGCGTCGCCATGGCGGACGATTGGTTTCCGTTGCGCCGGTGAAGTCGGCGCTCGAAGAGTTTTTCGTCCGCGAGGACGGCGCCGCCGAAATCGTCTGACGGACGGATGCCGGCGCCGAAAGGCAGGGGCGCAGGGCGTTAGCGCCCGACAAGGCGTTGGCGCCCGACGAGAACGCGCCTCGCGGTCGCCCCGCGTCTCCCGGGCCTCCTGGCTCAGCGTTGCGGGCTCTTGCGCGGAAACGTCTTGCCGTCGCCGCCGAAGCTACTGCCGCTCGCGGCAGTGTAAAACGGCACGTCCGATTCCCCGTCCCACCGCGAAAAGTCCATCATATAAACCGCCGCCGCGCCCAACTCGGCTTCCGTTTCGTACGCGTCTTCCCGACCGCCCGCGTTAATCCGCGTCAGACGAACATAGAACAACCCTTTCTTGGTCTTGCTCGACCGGAACATCAGCTTCCCGCTTTCGGGGTCGAACGTCACCGTAAGCTTCCCGCCGGCTGACATGTCCTCCGCCGTAAGCTCGATGATGTAACTAACGCCATGCTTGGTCGGATCAAAGGCGAACGACACGACGGGAATCTCGCCGTCGGCGTCGGCCGCGCAGGTCACCTCTCGCCCGTCGGGACGCGCCTCGATTACCTGACGCTCGCCGGGGTCCAGCCGCAGCTTTTCAAAGCCCACGACGAAGCCGGGCCCGGCGTAGAGCAAATCAGCATTCGACTCCTGCTTGAGGCGCTTGCCCGACACCGTGATGACATAGGGCTTCTTCGCCGTTCCGTCATAAGGCATGACGATGGTCGGCGGGATGTGGCGACCTAGGCCGCCCATAAACGGGATAATGTCGGCATTGGGAATCTCGCGCCGCGCTTGCTTCGCGTCGAAGTCGTAGCCGACGCAGCGTCCCTGGCCGTCCGTTATGTTGAAGTCGCCTTCGCCGTCCATGAAGAACGAGACCTCTTCTCCTTCAAGCGCCGGCTTGAGCGGATGCTTCAGCGAAACTCGCAGCGCCTTGTGGCGATACGGCAGCCAGCTTTCCTCGCTGTCATCGCCTTCGGACTCCTCATCCACGGCAAACGGCGCCTTGAAGTGTTTGTGGCGCGGCGTCCGCGCCGACAAGCCCGTAATCCCCATGGACTGCGTGGATGCGTCGCCGACATAGACCATCTCCGGCTCGCCGGGCTTGGTCGTGGTCTTGTAGGTCCAGGTTTCGGATCCAGTATCCACATCCATATACTGCGTCGCGCACGGGTAGTTGTTGTCGTAAATGTGAATGCGGTAATGGCGGTCGTCCACCGCCTCGACGGCGAAGGGCGTCATGGCGTGGCCGCCCTCGCGCTCGGCGTTTTGATAGACCCAAATCGTCGGCAGGTCTTCGCCATCGCGGAAGACTTCAATCAGGCGCTGGACGACGCGGGACGGCACGGTGTCAGCCGCGCCCGTGCCGACTTCAAAAACTTCATCAAGCGTTTGGATGGCATGGAAGTAGGCAATGACGTTCAAAACCGCCTCGCGCTTGAGGTCTTGCGCCGTTTTAGCCCCCTTTTGAAAGTCGCCGGGCGTCCGCTTGCCTCTGAAAGGCTTGGACGTGAAAAGCCGCAGGCTGGCCACCGCCATACCTTCGCAGTGTCCGCCATCCATCCCCTTGAGCTGGGCGATTTTCCACTCGCGGGCGGCGGCCGTGAGGACGCAATCCTCCGGCGTCGAGCCGTCGTGACAGACATTTTCCGCGCCGAACATGCGAATGAGGTCAGCTGTCGTCAGGTCGTTTTCCCAGTCGTGGGAATCATTGCCGTAGTTTTCAAACGCAAACCCATGCACCCTGGGATCGAATTTGATGGATGCGACAATCTCCCCCCCAGGGATCGAGGGCAGCGCGACAAAGGGCGGCGGAGGCGTCGCGGCAAAGATAGGCCGCGCGGGAAACGCGCTACACAGCAGGAGCAACGCCGCGACGAGGCCGACAAGGGGGATCAGATGGCGCGCACAGCTCCCAACGGCTGGCCCAGAAAGAATTGAATGAGTCATTGTTCCTCAAAAACCTTGACAGATGATGCGGGGACGCGGCAGCCAGCGCGCAGGCGACCGGCTCGCCAATCGCCGCTCGGGGAATCCAGCTTATCACGGCGGGCGATGAATGATGGAAACGCAGCCGCTCAAGCCTACCATCAATGTCCAGTCGGTCGGAAGCCAGCGACTTATTCACAGCGCCTAATTAAGCGCGAACAATCGCTTGATTTGCGCCAGGAGTTGCGACGACTTCTCCTGCATGCGAAGGGATGGCGCGGCGGCGGCGCGGGCGGCTTCAAGCCCCGCCCGCCGGGCTTCCAAGCGCTCAGCCAGAGCGCGGCTGAAGGCTTCCGACAGTCCTGGATTAGCCCGAAGCAAGTCGCAGAAGACATCGCGGTGAATGGTTCGCGCGGTGACTTCGCCAATGGCGCGAATCGTGGCCGAGCGCGGCTCGCCGGTCATCAGCGCCATTTCGCCAAAGCAGTCGGGCGCGCGCATGTCGCCGACTTCCAGACCGTCCACCTCGATCCGCACCGCGCCGTCTTCTAGAATGAACAAATCCTCGCCCGGCTCGCCCTGCCGGACAATGGTTTCGCCGGAAGCGTAGCGGCGACGAAGCATGCCGCGGGCCGCATGCATCCGCTCTGATTCAGACAGGCAGGCCAGGAGCGGCACTGCGCTAAGGAGCTTTTCCGCCTCCGCCGCCGCTTGCCGCGCCGCCGCTTCAGGCGACCGCGGCCGGCGAAATTCGACGCCTGACAGCGGCATTGGCGTCTCAATCATCGCCCGGTCGAGGGCGTACCAAGCGCGGTCGCGCACCAGACTGGCAATGAGCTCCCGCCGCGCAAAGTTGCTGATGAAATACCGTATGGCGTAGCGAACCGTGGCGTTTTCCAGGAAATCAAATGTGGCGACAACCGGCGGCGGGTCGGTCAAAACCTCCGGCGTATCGCGCAGAGCTTCCAGGATCGCCGCCCTCGCGCGCTCCGGCGGCACGCCGTACGGCGCTTGCACAAATACCGTCTGCCGCGCCACCGCCGTAGGCTTGGTGTAGGTCACAATCTGACTTTTCGCCAGCAGCCCGTTCGGAATCGTCACCTGCTCGCAGTCAAGCGTGAAAATCTTGACCGCCCGCCAGTTGATTTCCATCACCTCGCCCGCGCGCCGGCCGTCGTCGAGCTGAATCCAGTCGCCAACCTCAAACGGCTGCTGCACTTGAAGCGTCAGACCGGCCACAATGTTGCCTAGCGTATCCTGGAGCGCCAAGCCAATGATCGCCGTAAACAGCGCCGAAGTGACCAGCAGCGACGTGACCTGCACGCCGGCCCAGCTCAACGCCAGCAGGGTCACGGCGGCATAGACAACGCCCTGCAGGATGTCGCGGAAAATGCGCTCGGCGGCAAGACCTAGTCGGTTGGCAATGCCGGCGTCAAAAAACGCCAGCACGAACAGCCGCCCAAGCGCCAAGGCGAGGCTGGCGGACGAGGCGTGCCTGAAAAGCGACGGCGGGGCAAAGTCGGACAAAAGCCAGTCCGCCAGCGCGAGCGCCGCCGCCGCCGCCACGCACCAGGACGGAAAGCGGAGCGATTGGCGGACTTCCGGTCCGGCCGCCGACTTCCTGATAAAGAAGACCGCCAGGCCGGCAGCCAGCGCGCCAACGCCGATCCACCAGTAATAAGTAAAGTCGGCAGGGCTCATGGGCGCAATTCCCGGAGGGACCTCACAAAGACTTTATGAGCGACTGTATTAGCGCGTCATAGGAATTCAAGCCGCGGCAGAAAGACGCCCCCTCTCCGCGAGGATGCCGCGATACGCCGTCGCGCAACCGCGTCAAGCGCTTGGCGCGCGACAGCTTGACGCCGCTTTGCGACGGCTCGCCCGCGCATCATTGCAAAAATCGCGCTAGACATTTGGCGATATTGAACCCTACACTCGCGAGAAAACGTCCACCCCCTCCACACACATTACCGAATCTTGTGTCTCTGACGCGCTAATGCGAGCTTGCGGGGACTGAAAGCCCCCAGGAGCCGAGGCGCGCTACGGCGCTTCAAGGCAATATTTTTTTCAAGGAGGAAGCCAGATTATGCTGCCGGAAAAGATGAGGGCTGCGGTTGTCCATGCTTTCGGAGCGCCGTTGACCATTGACGAGGTGACCGTGCCGCGTCCTGGCCCGGGTCAAATTTTGGTCAAAGTCGTTGCGAGCGGGGTGTGTCACACTGACTTACACGCCGCCGACGGCGATTGGCCCGTCAAGCCTAAAGTTGCCGCTGGTGCCAGGTCACGAAGGGGTAGGCTATGTCGCTGCCGTCGGAGCGAACACGACCTCCGTCAAGGAAGGCGACCGAGTCGGCGCCCCGTGGCTGTATGACGCCTGCGGCTTGTGCGAATACTGCCTGACCGGTTGGGAAACGCTTTGCCACCACCAACACAACACCGGCTACTCCGTGGACGGCGGTTTCGCCGAGTACGTTCTCGCCCGGCGGCCTACGTCGGGCGGATTCCCGACGGCTTGGATTTCGTTACGGCGGCGCCAGCGTTGTGCGCCGGGGTGACCACCTACAAAGCCCCACCTACAAAGCCATTAACGCAGACCCGCCCCGGCGAATGGCTGGTCGTGGTCGGCATCGGCGGCCTTGGTCATATGGCGGTTCAGTACGCCAAAGCGATGGGGCCTCACGTCGCCGCCGTGGACATCGCCGCCGACAAGCTCGATCTCGCCCGGCAGTTAGGCGCGGAAGTCACGGTCAACGCCAAAGAAGAAGACCCGGTGGAAGCTGTCAAGCGGCAAACCGGCGGCGCGCATGGCGTGGTCGTCGCCGCTGTTTCAGCCTCGATTTTCCGGCAGGCCATCGCCATGCTGCGGCGCGGTGGCACGTGCTCAATGGTTGGTTTGCCGCCGGGCGACTTTCCAACCCCGATTTTTGACGTGGTTCTCAATCGCCTGACCATTCGCGGCTCCATCGTCGGCACGCGCAAAGACCTCCAGGAGAGCCTGCAGTTCGCCGCCGAAGGCAAAGTCAAACCCAATGTCGAGCTACAACCGCTTGAGCAGATCAACGAAGTGTTTGAGCGGATGAAGCACGGAAAAATCAACGGGCGCGTTGTTCTCAACGTCGGCCTTAACGGAAACCACTGAAATGAATGCACGAGTCTGCGCCAGCCGTCTTTAGCGCGCGGCGCTCCACGCTCCGGAGCGGACAAAACGCCGCTCCGGCCAGAATGTTGGCTCCGGCGCCAAATGACGGCAACGCGACGCCGAAAAGCGTCGGGACGCCGCGCTCAAGTCAAGTGGCGAGTTACCGCTCCGACGATTTGGAGCGCGCCCCCCGCTGGCCGGACCCGCCGCCAAGCCCCGGTCAGGGGAAAGGCGGCGGCGACCGGTCACCCCTTCGGGCGCCTTCAACCCAACCGGCTTCAAGCATCCCAGAGCGCGCCGCATCCTTGCATTCGAGGATTTTGACCGGTTCAGCGCGCCGCCCATCACACAGCTCACGCAAGCTTCTTCACGACTCTGTCAAACAGCATGCCCCAACCACTTTCCACGCTTGTCATTGGATGCGGCATTTCAGGCCTTGCCTCCGCCATTCGCCTCCAAGAAGCGGGGTATCGGGTGGTCATTCATGCCCGCGAGCTTCCGCCGGCCACAACCTCCAACGTGGCGGCGGCGCTTTGGTATCCATACCGTTGCGCGCCCAAAGAAAAGGCTCTCCGGTGGTCGAAAGCGACCTTCGACGAGCTGATGCGCCAGCATGCGGAGGGCGCTCCAGGCGTCGTTCCCACCACGTTCATCGAGCTCTTTGACCATGACGCGCCCCATCCCTGGTGGGCCGAAGCGGTCGGCGGCGTCGAGCGACTCGTCGGAGAAGAGCTGCCGCCGGGCTACGTCGTCGGCTACGCCGCGACCGTGCCGGTGGTTGAAACGCCGCTATACCTGCCGCACTTGGTCAAGCGATTCGAGTCCGGCGGCGGCGTCATTGTGGCGCGCGAGCTGCGGAGCTTGGCTGAAGCCTGCGCGGAATGCGCTTTGGTGATCAACTGCGCCGGTCTTGGCGCGCGCGAGTTAGCCGCCGACCCGGAAGTGTTTCCCATCCGGGGGCAGGTCGTCCGGGTCGCCAATCCGGGCGTCCGCCGCGCGTTGACGGACGACGAGGGGCCGCGGCGCGTCAGCTACACGATTCCGCGCCAAGCGGACGTTATCCTCGGCGGCACAGCCCTCCCCAACGTATGGGATACAACGCCCGACGCGGGGACGACCGAGACGATTTTGCGCCACTGCCGGGCGCTTGAGCCGGCGCTGGCAAGGGCTGAAGCGTTGGAGGTTCGCGTTGGGCTGCGGCCGGGGCGGTCAGCGGTACGCCTGGAGCGCGAGCGCGTCGGCGCGTCCGTTGTGATTCACAACTACGGCCACGGCGGGGCGGGCTTTACGCTGGCGTGGGGCTGCGCCGACGATGTTTGCCGCCTCGCGCGCGGAGCGGACTAGCCAAGCGGAGCGGACCAGCCAAGACGCTTTCGCCCCGGCGCGGGCGCCGCTCGATAACCCGTCGCCGCGAGCAACGCCGGCGCCCGTCGCGGACGGACGCATCGGCTTCGACTCGCGCGGCGCGGGACGGCCTGCCGCGCTCGATGTCATTTTGGCTGAGCGCAAAAAGCGGCGACGCGCCTTGCCCCAGGGCGTTTGCCAGAGGCAAGCGCCTGTCGCCAGCGGAGCCGTTGCGTTATAGTCGGCGGGCAAATTCTTCATAAAGGTTCATCAATGCCAACCATGTCGCTTGAAATCTTAGACTCGCCGCCGGCTGCGGCGCAGGCTCGGGAGCTTTCCACACAACAACGCCACGAGATTTACTACTATCTGAAGTTGACGCGCCTGCTCGAAGAGCGTCTGGTCAATCTTTATCGGCAAACCAAGGTCGTCGGCGGGCTGTATCGCTCCCTGGGACAGGAAGCGACGGCCGTGGGCAGCGCTTACGCGCTCGACAAGTCGCAAAATGACATGATCGCGCCGCTTATCCGCGACCTCGGCGCGATGCTCGTCATGGGCGCGACGCCGCGCGAGCTGCTTTTGCAGTACATGGCTAAGCGCGACAGCCCGACCCGCGGGCGCGACTTACAGATTCACTACGCCGACTTGCGGCGCGGCTTTATTGGCCCGATTTCGCATCTGGGCGACATGCTGCCGGTGATGTGTGGCGTGGCGCTGGCTTCGCGGCTGCGGCGCGAGTCGCGCGTTTGCCTTGTGTACATGGGCGACGGCGCATCCTCGACCGGCGCGTTTGCCGAAGGCATGAACTTCGCCGCCGTCCAGCGCCTGCCGATCGTCGTCATGGTGGAGAACAACGGCTACGCCTATTCAACGCCGACGAGCAAGCAAATGGCGGTCGAGCGCATCGTGGATAAAGCCGTCGGCTTCGGCGTCCGCGGCGAGCGCGTGGACGGCAACGATGTTTTGGCGGTGTATGACGCGACGCGCCGCGCCGTCGAGCGCGCCCGCGCCGGCGGCGGCCCAACGCTCATCGAGGCGGTGACGTTTCGGATGAAAGGCCATGCCGAGCACGACGACCAGAAGTACGTTCCAAAGGAGCTGCTCGAAGCCTGGGCGGCCAAGGACCCGCTCGCCCGCTACGAGCGTTACCTGCTCGCCGAAGGCGTCGCCGCGCAGGCGGAGCTGGACGCCATCGCTAGTCGCATTGCCGACCAGTTGAACGAGGATGTCGCCTTTGCCGAAGCCAACCCGATGCCGGAGCCAAGCTCGGCGCTACTGGATGTCTATGCCTCCAACGCCGCCGAGCGCGGGTGAAGACCTATGGCTGTCGCTGGCCCATCCGCTTCATTTCGCTCAGCTTCATTTCGCTCGCCGCAGCCGCTGGTCAGCCTGACCAAAGCCTTTCCGACGCCCTTCAAGAACGTCATCGCCACCGCGAAGACCTGTTATTCGGCGCGCGGGCTGATCCGCGACGAGGACGTTGGGGAAGGCTTTGAGCCGCTGGCGCGCAGCATTTACGAGGCCGGACACCATACGACCTATCAGCACGCGCATTTTCAGTTCGCGCTGGCGAACGTGTCGCGGCATTTCATCTGGAGCTTTCTGCACGCCCACCCGTTCTATAACTCGGAGCAGGTAAGCCAGCGGTACGTGCCGGTCAAGCCCGGAACCTATTTCATTCCAGCGCTGGCGGGCGAGGCGCTGGCAGTCTATGAAGCGGCGGTGGCGCGGCAGTTCGCCGCCTACGCCGCCTTGACCGAGATGCTGCGCCCGGTCGTGACGGCGGAATACCTGAAGCTGTTCTCGAAGCATGATCCGGCCAGCCCGAAAGTGGCGAGCAAGATTACAAAGCGCTCGATGGAGGCGGCGCGCTACGTCCTGCCGGTGGCGACCTTCGCGTATCTCTACCACACGGTATCCGGCGTCACGCTGCTGCGGTACTGGCGGCTGTGTAACCAGTTGGACGCGCCAGAGGAGACGCGCGCCGTGGTGGGCGCGATGGCGGAGGCGCTGCTGGCGCATGACCCGCTTTACCAAACCGTGCTGGAAGCGCCGTTGCCGCCGGAGGCGGCCGGGGAGTTCGCCTTCGCCGGATGGGGCGCGGACGACGGCCGGCGGCGCGCCTTTCGAGAAGCTTTTGACGCCTCGCTTGACGGGCGCGCATCGCGTCTCGTGGACTGGAAAGCGCGCAACGAGGAGCTTTTGGCCGACGCTGTCCGCGAGGTGCTGGGACTGCCGCCGTCCGCGCTGACGGACGACGACGCCATCGCGCTCGCGCTCGATCCGACCCGCAACCGCCTGCTTGGGGAAAGCCTCAACCTGACGACCCACGCGAAACTGACGCGAGCGCTGGCGCACCCGGGCTATACGTTTCGCAAGAAGCTCAGTCACGCAGCCGACTCGCAGGATCAGCGCCACCGGATGACGCCGGCATCGCGCCCTTTGCTCGCCGGCCATCTTGACGCAGAGCCGGATTACGAAACGCCGATGCTGGTGCAGCTCGATGACCAGGCGGCGCGTTTCTACCGGGAGACCATGGCGCGGACGTGGGAAGCGCTGGGGCGCTTGCGCGCGCTGGGCGTGGCGGCGGCGGACGCGGCCTACCTGCTGCCGAATGCCGTTTCGATTCGCTTCACCGAGTCGGCGGATTTGCTCAACCTGCACCACAAGCACCGAATGCGGCTGTGCTATCTGGCGCAGGAAGAAATTTGGCGGGCTTCGGTCGAGGAGGCGCGGCAGATTCAGGACATCAACCCGCGCATCGGGCGGTGGCTCTTGCCGCCGTGCGGTCAGCGAGCGGCGGCCGGGGCGCGTCCGATTTGCCCGGAAGGCGAGCGGTTCTGCGGCGTGCGCGTCTGGAAGCTGGGCCTTGCCGACTACCAGCGGGCGTTCTAGCAAGCCAGACGCTTTAGCGCGCCAGCTTTAGCGCGCCAGCTTTAGCGCGCCAGCTTTAGCGCGCCAGCTTTAGCGCGCCAGCTTTAGCGAACCATTGGACGCAGCTGCTCGATGCGCTGGCTGATTTCAGCCGGCGACATATGCTTGAACGCTTCCGGCAGCATGTCGCGCGAGGTCGCCTCGCGCACAGCCACCAGCGTTTGATACTCGATGGCGATTTCATCCCGCGCCGGCGTGAACTCCTGGGCCACCAGCCGGACGTCGTCGAGCGTCACTTCCTTTCGGCCGGACTGGCGGGCGACGCGCCGACAGCGAATGAGCATGGACTCGATATCCGCGCCGGAAAGCTTCATCTCGCTTCGCGTGATCGGCGACCAGTCGCTCACTTGGTGAGCAATGCGGTTTTTCTTGATCATCGCTTCGACAATCGCCATTCGGTCAGCTTCGGAGTCCGGATAAAAAAGCGATATATGCTCTTCGCAGCGTCCCTGACGCTTGAGGTCAATGGGAAGCAGGTCCGGGCGCGAAGTCATCAAAATCCAAAGAATGCGCCCGCGATTGTCAGTATCGCCCATCGCTGAGGCAATTTTCGAGAAAATGCGCTTGTCAACGCCGCTGTCGCCTCCCGAATCTCGATTGCCAAGCGTCGCGTCGGCCTCGTCAATCAAAACGACAATCGGCGCGAGCGTCTTGACAAGGTTAAGGATTTTTTCAAGGTTGGATTCCGACGACCCAACCCACTTGTCCCGAAAATTCTTGAATTCAACCACATTCAGCCCGCAGTCCTTAGCGAAGGCCTCGGCGAGGAAGGTTTTGCCGGTGCCGACCGGGCCGGAAATCAGGATGCCCATCGGCGCTTCCTCGGTTTCGCCGTTGCGAATCACTTCGGCGATGTTACGCAGGTAGGCTTTGGCTTTTTCAAAGCCTCCCACGTGATCAAGCCCGTACTTGGGCGTGACAAACTCGATGAGCCCGACGCATTCCGATTCGATGAGGGATTTCTTCTTCGCGCGAACCAAATCCAGCGTCAATCCCTCGCTGTTGAGCGTCGCGCCCTTGAGAATGGATGAGATATGGACGCGATTGAGACCCGAGGTCAAGCGCGCTAGCTGCTCGTCGCTAATCTGCATTTTGAGACCAAGCACGCTATTGCCAAGCTCGGATTTCATTTTTTCAAGCTGCTCGTTGAAGAGCTTGGTCTCTTCGTTGAGCCGGTCAACGCCTTCCTCGCGCAGAATGCGTTCAGCCTTGACCTTGAAATCAGCCTTGAGCTGGTCAATTTTCTTTTCGGAGCGGCCGTTCCGCTTTTTGGAAATATCCGCTAGCTCGTGCCGAATGTAGTCGAGCCGCTCGGCGTAGTCTGGATATGGCACTTGAATGGACGTAATGCGCGAATTTTCGCGCAGTCGCTGCGCGACATCCGATAGATTCTCAGTTAGAAAAATCACAATGTTATCTGAATTGAGCAGCCGCGCGCTGGTCAGCCAGCGTTGCATCATGACGAGCAAATTTCGCTCATCCCCGCTCAAGTGGGTTATGTCGCCTGCCGGCACAAGCGTTTCAAGAAAGTTGATAATGACGGCGACCTGGTCGCCGGAATAGAGAAACCGCTCGACAAGGCTCAGCGCCGACGCCGGCTCGCGCGGCAGGGTCGCCATCGTCTTGGCGTCAGCCAGCGGGTTGGCCACCCGTAACGCGGCGAGAAACTGGCGCTCCGCGGCTTGCGACCCGAATGAAATGCCCTCGCTTCGGTTGTACAGCACAATGTGCTTGTTGCCGAGCATTTCCTGCTGCAAGAACGTCACCAGCCCAACGTAGCCGCGCTTGGAACGCGCCACGTCATAGACGTTGTGATGGAGCAAAAAATGACTTGCCTCGCCGGAAAAATACTTGCGCCCCATCTCGGCGGCCCAGGTCGGGAGCTGGTTGAGTTCATCAAGCGTGAGCAGGTGACGAGTGGCGGCGGACATGGCAATTTTCCTCAGTTCGGGCTTTCCGGGCGATCCAGCGCGTCGAGCGAGCGGGGCGCTTCCGGCTGGTACACCAGCGCCACGGCGTGCACGGCGATGGCTTCGCGGCGCCCCGTGGCGTCCAGGCCTTCATTGGTTTTGGCTTTGACGCTCACGGCGTCAGGCGCGACGCCAAGGGTCGCGGCCAAGCGTTCCCGCATGGCGCTGACGTATGGCGCCAGCTTCGGGCGCTCCGCGATAATGGAGGCGTCCACATTAGCGACCGCAAACCCGCGCGCAGCCACGAGCTCGGCCGCCTGTCTCAGCAGCGTCAAGCTGTCAGCCCCGGCCCAGCGCGAGTCGGTGTCTGGAAAATGCGCGCCGATGTCGCCCAGCGCCAGCGCCCCAAGCAGCGCGTCCGTTACTGCATGCGCCAGCGCGTCGGCGTCGGAATGTCCCAGCAAGCCGCGCTCATAGGGAATGGCCACGCCCCCTAGAATCAGCGGGCGACCTTCCGCAAGGCGGTGAATGTCATACCCTGTCCCAACCCGAAACCTGCAAGCGAGCATGGCTCGTTTCCTATGTCACGGCCTCTTTCGCAGCTTCCGATTTCACGGTCTCTGAAGGTGGAACGGGGTAGGGAACGAAACAGCGCCGGCAGCGCGCTTCATAAAGGCCGTCCGCTCCAACCACCACCCGCCGCTCATCCGCCGTCAGCCGCTGGGAGAAATTCGCCGGATCCCCGCAGACGACGCAAATCGCCTGCGGCTTGGTGACGTATTCCGCCATGGCCAGCAAGCGCGGAATTGGCTCAAACGGCTCGCCGCGGTAATCCAGGTCAAGCGCCGCGACGATAACGCGCCGGCCCTCATCCGCCAACCGGCAACATACGTCCACCAACTCGCCGCCGAGGAACTGTCCCTCGTCAATTCCAACCACTTGGGTCGCCGGCGACAGGCAATCAAGGATATCTTCCGCCTGCTCGACGAGCTGTGTTTTGATGCGCAGCTGGCTGTGCGACACGATAAAATCCGCTTCGTAGCGGTCATCCAGGCGCGGCTTGAAAGCCTGCACCGCTTGCCGCGCAATCAGCGCGCGCCGCAGGCGCGTGATGAGCGCCTCGGTCTTGCCGGAAAACATGCCGCCCGCGATAACTTCAATCCATCCGCGCGGGCGCGCGAGGGCATCCGCTGAAGCGACTTCCTGCAAGCTTCGACTGTCCTCCAAAAAGCTAGCGGCGAGCCGGGGGCGCCGGAGGCTTGGGCTGCGGCGAGAAAAACGCCGCAATCGCCACTGCGATAAGCGACAGCGCCGCTGTCGCCACGAGCCAAACGACATGCTTTGCCCAAAGCTGGCGAAGGCGCATCCGCCACCGCCGCGACAGCTGCGGCACAACCTGGCGCGGCGGCTCCGGCGGCAGTTCAAACTCAAACACCGGAGCCTCAGCTACTAGCGGAATGCGCGAGCGGACCTGATTATCACGCGCCGCCGCGTCCGGGAACACCAACTGGCGCTGGGCGGCAATGCCGATCGGGCGCTCGGCATCCTTGTTTTCAGGCTTGGCGACAGGTTGGTCAGGCATAGGCGAGCACCGTACCCGCGTGAGGGC
Source organism: Chloracidobacterium sp. CP2_5A (assembly GCA_002254845.1). GTDB lineage: Bacteria > Acidobacteriota > Blastocatellia > Chloracidobacteriales > Chloracidobacteriaceae > Chloracidobacterium. The sequence continues at coordinate 78,502 of NKPT01000004.1, forward strand.
AATGCCGTGCAAGATCAACGGCTCCTCGCAGCTTATGTGAATCTTCCGGTCGCGGCCAAGAACTCCGCGTTCAGGAGCGCCGCGCCGGCGGCGCCGCGCACCGTATTGTGACCAAGAATCGTCATTTTGACATCCAGCAGCGGATCTTCCCTCACTCGCCCGACGACGCTTGCCATCCCCTGCTCAAGATCGCGGTCAAGGCGCGGCTGCGGGCGATCCGGCTCGCGGCGCAGCACAATTGGGCGGCGCGGCGCGCTGGGCAGCGACAGCGCTTCCGCCGGGCCGCGGAAAGACTCCAGAGCGGCGCAAACATCAGCCACGGTCGCCGCCTGCCTAAGCTTGACGGAAGCGGCGCAGAGGTGCCCGTCTGTCACGGCAACGCGGTGGCAATGCGCGCTCAGCCGCAGCGGCGACAGCTCGACCGTCTCCCCGACCAGCCGTCCGAGAATCTTGCGCGGCTCGGTTTCCACCTTTGACTCCTCGCCGGCGATGTAGGGAATGACGTTATCGAGAATGTCCAGCGAGGCGACGCCCGGATAGCCCGCGCCGGAAATCGCCTGCATGGTCGAGATCATTGCCGCCTCAACCCCAAAGGCGCGGTCGAGCGCCGCCAGCGGCAGCGCCAGCGCCAGCGTCGTGCAGTTGGGATTGGTGACCAGGAAGCCCCGCGCCCAGTCGCGCTGTCGCTGCTGCGCGGCGATGAGTTGCGCGTGATCAGGATTGATTTCGGGAACAAGCAGCGGCACGTCAGGCGCCATGCGGTGGGCGCTGGAGTTGCTGATGACGGGATAGCCGGCCGCCGCGAAGGCGGCTTCCGTCTCGCCCGCCATCTCGCCCGGCAGGCTCGAGAACACAAGGTCGCAGTCCAGCGGCGGACGACAGGGGGCAAGCGTCAAGTCGGCAACTCGCGCCGGAAGCGGCGTCGGCAGCTTCCAGGCCGCGGCGTCGCCGTATCGCTTCCCTTCGGAGCGATCCGAGGCCGCCACGGCCGTCACCGCAAACCACGGATGCCCTTCCAAAAGCTGAATGAATCGCTGCCCGACCGTGCCCGTCGCGCCGAGAATGCCAACCCGCCAACGCTTCATGCTCTCATCCTTTCACCGGCTCGCCGCCACTCGCGGGCGAGAAACAACACAAAAGCCGCATTGCCAATCAGGTAACGCCGCCATAGCCGGCGCGGCTCCTGCATCAGCCGAAAACACCATTCCAGCCCGCAAGCTTGCATCCAGCGCGGCGCTCGCTTTCGCTGTCCAGCCAGAATATCGAAATAGCCGCCGACGCCAAGGGCGAACCGCGCCCCGGTGCGCGGGCCATAGCGAGCGAGCCACAACTCCTGCCGGGGCGATCCCATCGCGACAAACAACGCATCGGCGCGCGCGGCGCGAATCGCCTCCGCCACGGCGACCGAATCCGCTTCCGCGAAGTAGCCATCCCGCGCGCCAGCCACCGCAAGCGCGGGAAACCGGTGCCGCAGGCGATGGCTCGCCGCGGCGACCGCCTCCGTTGTCGCGCCCAGCAAATACACTCGGTAGCCCAGCCGCTCGCACCTGGCGAGAACGGCTTCCATGACATCTGGCGCCGTCACGCGCGCGACAAGCCCCCCGCCTAGGCGCGGCAGCCAGCGCGTCGCCCACACTGCCGACATGCCGTCCGCTGTCACCAAGTCCGCCGCGGCCAGCGTCGCCCGAAAGTCGCTGTCCCGCTCGGCTTCGAGCAGAATCGCCGCGTTGACAACGGCCATGCGGCGGAAGCCGGGCTGCTCAAGCCACGCTGCGATACGAGCCAACGCCTCATCCAGCGTGACGTTGGCCACGGATATGCCGGCCAGCGTCGGCGACGGGCGCGCCGTCATGCCCCGTCGGCCGCCCGCAGCCGCTCCGCCAGCTCGCGCAGCGTCGGCAGGCGGCGATCCTTTTCAGACAACAGCGGCTCTTGAGCGCCCCAGTCAATGCCAAGCTCCGGGTCGTTCCAGATGACGCCGATTTCATCTGTCGGATCGTAGAGCGTCGTGCACTTGTAGAGCACTTCGGCCGCCGCGCTCACGACGCGAAAGCCATGGACGAAGCCCGGCGGAACGTAAAGCTGACGAAAATTTTCAGCCGACAGGGTCACGCCCAGCCAGCGCCCGAAGGTCGGCGAATCGAGCCGAATATCCGCAACGACATCAAAAATCTCGCCGGCGACGACGCGCACGAGTTTCCCCTGCGGCCGACGATGCTGCGCGTGCAGCCCGCGCAGCGTTCCGCGCGCTGACTTTGAGTGATTATCCTGGACAAACGTCACGTCAAGACCGGCCGCGGCAAACTTCGCCGCGTGATAGCTCTCGAGAAAAAAGCCGCGGTCATCCCGAAACACCTTCGGCTCGATGAGGATGACGCCCGGCAGCTCAGTCGGCAGGAAGTTCATCGCTGATTCGCCGCCGCCTTGCGTGCCGCCCGCATCGCGGCGACCAAGTTGGAAGCCGCATGCAGGCTTTCAAAGGTTCCGGCGTCCGTCCACCAGCCGTCAAGGACTTCCCAGGTCAGCTCATTGCGCGCAATGTAGGCGTTGTTCACGTCCGTGATTTCAAGCTCGCCGCGCCGGCTTGGGGTCAGGGTGCGAATGATGTCGAACACGGTCGCGTCGTACATATAGATCCCCGTCACGGCGTAGGGCGAGGCGGGCCGCGCCGGCTTTTCATCAATCCGCGTCACGCGCGAGCCGTCCAGCGTCGGCACGCCAAAACGCTGCGGATCGTGGACTTCCTTGATGAGAATCTTGGCCCCCCGCCCTTGCTCTCGAAAGCGAGCCACCGGGCCGGCGATGCTCTTCTCAATGACATTGTCGCCCAAGATGACCGCGATGGGGCTGCCGTCGGCGAAGTCCTCAGCCAGGGCCAAAGCGTCGGCGATGCCGCCTTCCCCCTGCTGATAGGTGTAACTCAGGCGCTTGAGGCCCAGCTCCTTGCCGTTGCCCAGAAGTTGAAGAAAATCGCCGGCCTTGTTGCCGCCCGTCACCAGCAGGACATCATCCACGCCGGCTTCAACCAGCGTCTCAAGCGGATAGTAGATCATCGGCCGGTCATAGACCGGGAGCAGGTGCTTATTGGTCACTTTCGTCAGCGGATGCAGCCGCGTGCCGAGCCCGCCGGCGAGGACGACGCCTCTCATGTTGAATACGCTCCCTTGCCAAACGCTCGCTAACAGGCCGCCCATCATGCCCCAAAGCCGCAGCCCAAGAAAGCCCCCAGGCGCTGGAGGGGGGGGCGCTTACGCGGGCGGCTGGCGACGGTATGGGAGATGAAGCGTGAAGGTGGCGCCCTGGCCAGGCTCGCTCCGCGCGTCAATGGCGCCGCCATGATCCAGGATGATTTGCCGCGTCACGGCGAGGCCAAGGCCGATGCCGGTGTCCTTGGTGGAAAAATACGGATCAAAGATGCGGGCGAGATCATCGGGGGCGATGCCCGGCCCGGTGTCGGAAATTTGAACCGACTGCCCGTCCGCCACTTCCGCGATGCGGACGCGCAGGACGCCGCCATTCGGCATGGCCTCGATGGCATTGATGACTAAGTTGGAAAAGCAAGATTTCAAGGAGTCCGCGTCAGCTTCAATCGGCCGGCCCCGGGTTTCATCCGCGCACTCCAGCGTCACTTGCTGAGTCTCGGCCTTGGACTGGACAACGTGCAGCACCGCCGCCATTAAATCCCCAAGCTTGACCGGGCGCAGCGCGAGGGTCGCCGGACGGCCTACCCGAAGCACGTTTGTCACCAGCGCGTTGAGCCGGGCAATTTCGTCCTTGACCGCGACGGTCAGCCGCTCGAAGGTCGCCCGCTCCAAGGCTTCGGCCGGCGCATAGCGCGCGCGAATGTGATCGACGGTCAGGTTGATGAAGTTGAGCGGGTTGCGAATCTCGTGGGCGATGCCGGAGGCCAGGCGCCCGACGACGGCGGCCCGCTCGGCTTGATTGAGGCGCTCCTCAAGCTCCCGAACCTCGCGTAGCCGCGCCGCCATAGCGTTGAAGCGCGCCGCGAGCAGGCCGATTTCGTCCCGCCGATTGAGCCGGAGCTGCACGGTCAAGTCGCCGGACTCGATGCGGCGCGTCGCGGCGATGAGTTCGCCGATAGGCTGCGTAAAGCGCCACACCAAGGCGACCGCGACCGCCAGGGCCGCCAGCAGCGCCGCCCCCGTCGCCCACAGACGCTGACGCGAGGTCAGAGCGATGGTGTCGGCCAGCGTCTGCGCCGAAATGGTCACGACAACGTAGTTCCGCTCCGGCGCGCCATCCCTGCCGAGCGCCTGAAACGGAATGAAAATCGTGCGCGCCAGACCGTTTGCGGCCGCCCCCGCGGCCAGCGGATCGCCCTCCGCGACCAGGGTTTCGTCAGTTGGCGGCGCGATGCGCTGGCCGCGCTCGGCGCGCGACGTGCTGTCCGTCACCAGCCCGTTGGCGTCCACGACGGCGATGCGCCGGACGCGCTGAAGCTGCTCGGGCGCGAGTCGCCGCGACTGAATGAAGTCGTCCAGGTAGTCGCTCGTGCTGATGCTCTGCAAGCCAAGCTCCAGCGCCATGGTCAGTTGCGCGGTCTGCGCCTCGACCTGCGCGAGGATCTGGCGCTCGGCTCGCCGGTTGAGCTCATACAGCGCGGCCACCATCCCGATGATGACGATGGAAAGCAGCGTGGCCAACCGAAAGCGAAGATCGAGATAGCGGGGCATCGGCAGGCGTAGGAGCTAGGCGCGGGCTGCGTCATCCGCCGGCTCGGACAACAGCTCGCTCATCCGAGCCAAAGCGCCGCCGTGGCGGAGATGACCACGTTGACCAGCGCCAGGGGCAGCAAAAACTTCCAGCCAAAATCCATGAGCTGGTCATAGCGGAGACGCGGCGAGGACGCCCGCAGCCAGACATACAAAAACAAGAAAAACGCCATTTTCAGCACAAAGTACAGCGGGCCTAGCCAGGGCAGCTGCGCGACGCCCGGCCCCTGCCAGCCGCCTAGAAACAAGGTCGTCGCCATAGCCGCCGCCGTGACCATGTTGGCGTATTCGGCGATGAAGAACATGGCGAACTTCATCGAGCTGTATTCCGTGTGAAAGCCGGCCACCAGCTCGCTTTCAGCTTCCGGCAGGTCGAACGGCGCCCGGTTCGTCTCCGCGATCATGCTGATGAGAAAGACGAAAAAGCCAATCGGCTGAAACCAGAAGACGTGCCAGCCGAAGCCCCACGCCCCGCCCTGACGCGCTACGATGGTCACGAGGTCCAGCGAGCCGGCCTGGATCAAGACCCCGATGATGGAAAGCGACATCGCCAGCTCATAGCTCACCAACTGCGCCGAGGAGCGCAGCCCGCCTAGCAGGCTATACTTGTTATTCGAGGCGTAGCCGGCCATGACGACGCCGTAAACGCCCATGCCCGTCATGGCCAGAACGGCCAGAATCCCGATGTTGACGCTTGTGACGTGCAGGGCGACCGGGCGGTCGAGAAACGGAAGCGTGACTTCGCCGCCAATCGGAATGAGCGCGAAGGTCATCAGGGCCGGCACGAGCGACAGCGCTGGCGCCATAACGTAGAGAAACTTGTCGGCATCGAGCGGCACGAGGTCTTCCTTGAAAATAAACTTCAAGCCGTCGGCAATCGGCTGAAACAAGCCGAAGGGGCCGACCCGGTTAGGGCCATAGCGCATCTGGATAAAGGCCAGCAGGCGACGCTCAATCAGCGACAGATAGGCCACCGTCGTCATCAGCGCGATGAAGCCGACGGCGATTTTCACGCTCCATTCCAGCAGCAGCTCAAGGGAAGGCATCCGTTCGACCCAAGCGCCGGAAACGCCGACGCGGTGAAGTGCAACGCTTGCTCTCCTAACCCTACCATTCCGCGCCAACGATGCGAAACGCTTCCCAAGACGGCGGCGCTTTCGGCACACTGCTGCATACGTCTTGGGAGCGTCGCCTTATGCCATACCCGAACTTCTGTTCAGCCTGCGGAGACCAGCTACCGCCGCCGCCGGACGGCTGGCGGGCGCGGGCGGCTTTCGCCGCGACTGGTCGCCGCTGCCCGTCTTGCGGCTCCCGGCTGCCCGGGCTCCGCTGGAAGACCTTTGGCTGCGGGCTGCTTGCGGGTCTGGCCGCCGGGCTTGGCAATGCGGTCTGGCAGTTTACGCAGCCGCCTCCGCCGCTCCCGCCGCTTACGACCAGCGCGGCGCTGGCGACGCCGGGAACCGGCAGGCCGCCGGAAGCGACCATCTCGCGGGAGCGCCATCGTTGCGGCGCGAAAACGAAAAAAGGCGCGCCTTGCCAGCGCTGGGTCAACGGAACGACGGGCTACTGCTGGCAGCATCGGCCGGACTGACGGCTGCGAAAGACGAATCGCGAAAGACGAATCGCGAAAGACGAATGATGACGCGAACGCTAAGCAAGCTGCCGACAACCGAGTTTGAAGCGCCGCTCTGGGCTCAGGGGCTAACCTATGTGGCCGGCGCGGACGAAGCTGGGCGCGGCGCGTGGGCGGGGCCGGTTGTCGCGGCCGCGGTCATCCTCCACCCCGCGCGCCTGCCGGATGGTCTCAACGACTCCAAGCGGCTTTCGCCGGCGCAGCGCGAACAGCTCTACGCCGCGCTTGAGACGGCGGCCGAAAGCGTCGGCGTCGGGGTTGTGAGCGCCGATGTCATTGATCAGATTAACATTCTCGAAGCCACTCGACAGGCGATGCGGCAGGCCCTGGCCGCCCTGACGCCAAAGGCCGAATTCGCCCTGCTTGACGCCATCGCTCTGCCGGGGCTGGAGCTTCCGCAACGCGCTATCGTCAAGGGAGACGCCCGCTGCGTCTCAATTGCCGCGGCCTCGATTGTCGCCAAGGTCTGCCGCGACCGGCTCATGACCGCATTGGACGCGCGCTATCCAATGTATGGATTCGCGCGTCACAAAGGCTACGGAACTGCCTACCATCAGCAGGCGCTTCAAAAGCACGGCCCCTGCCCCGCGCACCGGCTGACATTTCGGGGCGTCGCGCCCAGCGCTCTTCGAGCCTGAGGACTAACTCATTGATTTCAGTAAGGCTTAGGGAAACATCGGACAATTTTCAAGGTTTGACACCCCGCGTCCCTTATGTTAGCGTCACGCTCTAACCACCCTTCAGCCTCCGTCGTCGCAAAATCTTCGGCGGCGTTTACTGCGACGGGAGCAGCGCCATGTCCTACACGAAAGCCAATGACTTGAAAAAAGCCGAGCGACTGGTGCAGCAAGGCAAAATCAAGCCCGCGATCAAGGAATATGAAAACTTGGTCGCGTCAAATCCGGGCGACACCAACCTGCTCAACATTCTCGGCGACTTGTACGTGCGTGATGGGCGCAATGATGACGCGATCGTGACGTTCATCAAGCTGGCCGAGGCTACGCTCCGCGACGGGCATACGCCGCGCGCCATCGCGCTTTACAAAAAGATTTACAAGCTGGCCCCCGGTAACACCGATGTCGCGCTGAAGCTGGCTGAGCTTTATATCCGCCAGAACTGGATAATGGAGGCGCGCAAGCAATATCTTGAAATTGCTGATTACTACACCAAAAACGGCCGCAGCCGACAGGCGCTTGAGCTTTTACAGCGCGTCGCCGACCTCGACCCGGAAAATGTTCCGGCCCGGTTGCGTTTGGCGGAAAACTACCAGCGCGAGGGCATGACGGAGCAGTCCATCGAGTCCTACATCGCGGCCGGCGCGCAGCTCATTCGCAAATCGAATCTCAGCGAGGCGCAGCAAGTTTTTCAACGGGTATTGGAACTGAACCCGACCAGCACGCCAGCGCTCAACTCGCTGGCCACGATCTATATCAAGCAGGGCGATCCAGGTCGGGCGGTGGAGCTCCTCAACGAAGTGGCCCGGCAGCGCCCGGACAACACGGACTTACTGATTCTGAGCGGGCGCATTTACCTGCAAGCCGACATGCTGGACGACGCCGAAAAGGCGCTGCTCAAGCTGCTCGACGTTGATAAAACTCGCTTTGAGTACGTTCTGACGCTCGCCCAAAAGTTCGCCGACATTGGGTCATACGACCGGGCAACTGACCTCATTGAAAAGTGCATTGAGCCGATGATCAGTCGGCGACAAGAAACGCGCGGGCTGGAGTTGCTCAATCGGATTGTCGAGTTTGACCCCTACCATATCAAGGCGCGTCAATGTCTGGTAACCATTTACCAGCGTCTTGGCGAAAACAACGAGCTATCCGTGGCGCTCAATAGCTTGACGGACGCCGCGATGAGACATCAAAGGCGCGACATCGCTGAAAAGGCGCTCAAGCAGCTTGTCGAGCTCGAGCCGAATGAAACCGCCCACTTGGAGAAGATGCGGGCTTACGGCTTCTATGTCGCCGTCAGCCCGACCATTGCCGAGCGCGACCGCGTCACCAGCGGGCCCATTTACACCGGCGGGGTCGGACAAAGGGTTGAGTTTGTCGATCTTTCAGCCACGCCGACCAGCGGCCCGGGCGCGATGCCCCCGCCAAGTCCGGGAACGGACTTTGGCTACACATCCGGTTCCGGCTTTGCCCAGCTGCAACCCCCAACGGGGTCGCTTAGCGGCGGGTTTAGCTTCGCGGGCGGCGACGCTCCAACAACCAACTTCGGGACGCCGCCGCCGCCAAGCCTGAATACCGGCTATGACGGTTTCAATTTCAATGGCTTCCAGAGCGGCGGATTCGGGCCGACGGCGATGTCGCCCGGGGGCTATCCGCCGAGCCCTGCGCCGCAAGAATCGCTTCCCGACGCTGTGCTGCGGCTCAAGTCTGACGCGGAGCGGTTTGCCAATCTTGGCTTTGCCGATAAGGCCATTGAGCTGCTGGAGGAAGCTGTCGCGCACGCTCCAGAGAGCATCGAGATTCGACTATTGCTCAAGGGCCTCTACGCGGAGAATGAGCAACGGGAAGCTGCCAGTCGGCAGGCCCTGGCGCTTTCCAACATTTACGCCCAGCTCGGCGACTATGCCCAAAGTCAGAGCTTCAAGCTGGAAGCGCAACAGCTTGCGCCGGACGCCCAGTCCAGCGTCGGCTTTGATCTCTCCGTCTCGGTCGGCGCGTCCGGCTTACTGAGCGCGCCGGCCGCGCCATCGAGCGACGAAGTTGAGATTGACATCAGCGGCTCGATGTCGCCGCCGCCGGCGACGTCCGAACCGGATTTCGGCTACACCAGCGGCAGCGGCTTTGCGAGGCATCAGCCGGAAGTTATCTACGGCGGACCGGCTCACTTCCCGGCGACGCCGCCGCCGGAAAAACTGCCTCGGTTTGACATTGGGGAACCTGCCTTTGACGTGCCGCAGGGGCAGTCCAGCGACTCGCTCCAAGTCATGACGGAAGCGAAGCTGCGGGAGCAGTTGGACGCGGTGAACTTCTACATCGGGCAGGGCTTCTTCGACGTAGCGCGCGACAACCTGGCCAAGCTCAGCGTTGATTTCCCGAATCACCCTGACATTCTGGCGCTTCTGTCCAAGGTTCAGTCGCCGCCCGCCGTGCCGGAGCCGAGCCTTGCCAGCTTGGCAATTGCGACGGGCGCGCCGGCGGAAGCGCCGATTTCCAAGCCGGAATCCATTGGGTCGCTCATGAACGGGCTTGTGAGCGAGCTCGAAAAAGCCCTCGAAGAGCTTGAGTCGGGGAACTTTGACGCCCCGGCCGTGGCCAATCTCGCGCCACAGGCTGGGTCAGCGCCCGACGCCGCGCCGTCTAGCTCGCTGTTGCTGGGCGAATCCGGGCTTCAAGACGTTTTTGACGAATTCAAGCAGAGCGTCGAGCTGGACGCCGAGGCGACGCCCGATTTCGAGACGCACTACAGCTTGGGGCTCGCCTACACGGAGATGGACCTCTTTGACGAAGCCATCGAGGAGTTTCAGACGGCGTTTCGCGGCACCGACCCTAACGCGCCGAATCCGCACTACTTCCAGGTGTGCAACATGCTCGGGCTATGCTTTATGGCGAAGAATGAGCCGCAACTGGCGACGGTGTGGTTCAAGCGCGGGGTTGAGGCGCCAGGGCGCACGGAAGACGAATACCAGGCGATGCGGTACGACCTTGGACTGGCCTATGAGCAGATGGGACGCTACGATTTGGCGCTTGAAATCTTCGAAATGGTGTATGCCGTGGATATCAGCTACCGGGAAGTCGCCGAAAAGCTCGCGGAGCTGCGCCAGCGCGCGAAGCGCTGACGCGCGCCACTGGTAGGCCTCTATGTCAGTCAAGCTCACGGCCATCCTTTTCATCGCCCTCTGCTTTGAAGTCGGGCTGTTACTCGCCATCATCCCGTGGACGAGCTACTGGGAAAATAACCTCTTTCTCTTTTGGCTGACGGCGCGCCTTCCGAGCGGCAACCTCGCGGCGGTTGTTCAGAGCGGTTACCTTCGGGGCGCCGTCACGGGGCTTGGGCTAGCCAACCTTGCGCTGGGCTTGCTTGAAATCGCCGCCCTGAGGCGGATGCAGCCTCAAGCGGCGAAATGAAAAGCCGGGCGCGGAACGCAGCGGGAGAGGGAGAGCTGGCTCCTCAAGCCCGATAGCCGGGGCGACGCTTGCGCAAGTCACTCGCCTATGGCCGTTGAGCTTGATCCAAAGACCGGTTTGACCCTCGCCCAGCGGCAGGCGACGGAGACGCTCGACCGCTCGCTGGTCGTCACGGCCGGTCCCGGCGCGGGAAAGACGCGCGTTCTGACCGAGCGTTTTCTGCGGCTGCTTGAACAGCCGGGCGTCGGCGTTGAGAACATCGTCGCCATCACCTTTACCAATAAAGCCGCCAACGAGATGCGCGAGCGCATTCGGCAGCGGCTCGACGCCCGCATCGCCGCCAGCCTCGGCACGGGGGCCGAGCTTCAGTGGCGGCAGCGCAAGCGCCATCTCGAAGCGGCGGCAATTGGGACCATCCACGGGTTTTGCTCGCGCCTGCTGCGCGAGTTTCCGCTGGAGGCCAAAGTTGACCCGTACTTCTCGACGCTGGACGAATACGCCGCCACGGCGATGCTCGACTCGGCGGCGCAGCAGGCTGTGACCGGGGCGATTGACGGCGGCGGGCCGCTGGTCGCGGAGCTGGTCGCCGCCTACGGGCGGGCCGAGCTGGTCGAGGCGCTCAAGCAGGCGCTCAATCAGCTTCGCAGTCTGGGGATCGGGCTGGACGAAGCCGAGCGCCTGACTTGTCAAAACACGCTTGCGGCGGAGGACTACGCGGCGCGCTGGCAGGAAGCGACGGCGCGCGTTGCCGAGCTGCGGGCGGTCGTCGCGGGCGAAAGCTCCGCGAAAAAGCCGGCGCAGACCCTGCTCGCCGCTCAAAATTTCCTCGCCGTTTGGGAGCGCGAAGCGCCCGCGCTGACACAGCCGCCGACGTCCGAGCGGATGCCGGCGTGGCTCGCGGCGCTCGCGCGCCTTCGACAGGCCTTGCCCGATGCGCGCGGCAAGGCGGGCGAGGTCGTCAAGTCGCTGCAGGGCTGGCTTGGGACGCGCGCCAAGGGCGGCGGTCAACTGGAAGCGGCCGGACTGGATGTCTGCGCGCGCGACTATCAGCCGGTCGTTTTTGAACTGCTGCGCGGCATAGACTTTCTTTACAGCAAGGCGAAGCGCGAGGCGGCGGCGCTCGACTTCGAGGACTTACAGCTTCGGGCGCGGGCGCTGCTTCAGTCGGAAGACATTCAGCGACGCGTCCGCGCGCGCTATCGGCACTTTTTGGTGGATGAATTCCAAGACACCAACCACCTTCAGCGCGACATCCTCGACGCGCTTGGCGCGGCGGATGACGGGCCGTCGCGCGGCCAGACATTTTTCTTCGTCGGCGACCGCAAGCAGTCCATTTACGCCTTTCGCGGGGCGGAGGTCGAGGTTTTTCAGGAAGTCATTACAGCTACAGCCAAGCGGGGCGGCGAGCATCTGCGGCTGGATGCCAACTTTCGTAGCGATCCGCGCCTCGTCGCGTTTTTCAACGCCCTGTTCAGTCAGGTGATGCGCGCGCCGGCTGGGAGCGAGTCGAGCCGGCTTCAGCGAAGCGGCTTTGTCGCCTATGAAGAAGGACGCGCGTTTCGTCCGCCGCTGGACGCCGAAGCGCCGGCGGTGACGTTTCTCTACACGGCTGTCGCGCGCCCGGAGGGCGGGCGGGCGCCGCAGGATGAATCGCTGCGCGACATCGAAGCCGCCCGCCTAGCGCGTTATGTCAAGCGTTTGGTCGAGGATCAGACGCCGCTGGTCAATACGGCGGAGGGCAAGCCGCGCCCGCCAACCTATCGGGACATGGCGCTGCTGCTGGGCGCGCTGACGGACGCGAAGGCGTACGAGCGCGCTTTGCGGCAGGCCGGCGTTCCCTGCTATGTCGTCGCCGGTCATGGCTTCTACGGACGACTTGAAGTCGCCGACATCCTCGCCCTGCTGGAGTTTCTCGATAATCGCTCGGACGACATCGCGCTGGCGGCCATTCTGCGGTCGCCGCTATTTGGCCTTTCGGACGAAACGCTCTTGCGACTGCGGCTGGCCGCCGCCGAGGGGAGCGCGAGCGGCGCGGGCGCCGACGCGCGGCCTTTGACCACGCTCTACAGCGACTTGGTGACTGAAGCGCGCCGGAGGCAAGCCGCCATCCCCGACGACCAGCGCCGGTTGCTGGATGAAGCCGCAACCATCCTGGACGACTTGCTGACCGTCCGAAATCGGCTGCCGTTGCCGGACCTCATCGAGCGCGCCATTGAGCGGACGGGCTACGATATTGTGTGCGCGGCGGCCGAGGACGGCCCGCAGCGGCTCTCCAACCTGGACAAGCTGGCGTCGCTTGCGCGCGGGTTTGCGCGCCGCGAGACGCATTTGCTGCGCGATTTCGTGGCCTACATCCGCGAGTTTCGTCGCCTTGACGCGCGCGAAGCCGAGGCGCAGCTCGAGCGTGGACTGGATGCCGTGGCGTTGCTGACGATTCACAAGTCAAAGGGTCTGGAGTTTCCCATTGTTCTGCTGCCGGACTTGCAGCGCCGCTGGACTCAGCGAGCGGGCAAGTTTGTTTTCGAGCGCAACAGCGGGCTCGGCTTTGACATTCCCGATACGCTGGGCGAGCTGCGCCAAACCGCGATGAAAGCCCGCGTCCTCGACTGGCTGGCGGCCCGCGAGCAGTTTGAGCGCATGCGGCAGCTTTACGTCGCCATGACGCGGGCGCAGGATCATCTCATCCTCTCCGCCATCGAGGAAGCGGCCGCGGAATCCCGCGCCGAAGGACCGGCCCGACGCTTTCTGGACTGGATCAAAGCGGCTTTGCCGTGGCCGGAAGCGTCCGGCGAGACGGAGCTTGCGCTGGGCGAGGCCCGGATTCGCTTCATCGGCTCGGAGGCGCTGGAGGCCAGCGGCCGACCAGGCGAAGTCATCGCGGAAGAGCCGCCGAGCCAGGAGGCTTTTGTCCGCGAAGCGGAGCGCGACGCTCGTTGGCGGGAGCGCGCGCGGCGCAACCTCGTCCGCGACCTTGAGGATCAGCTTGCGCCAGTTCCGCCCGACCAGGATGCCGCGAGCGGGTGGTACCGCTATACGGCGCGGCAGTTGGCAAGCTTCGTCAACTGTCCGCGACAGTATTACTTCGCGCAGTATTTACACCCGTTGGACGACGAAGGCGGCGGCGTGGCGCGGCGCGGCGACGACCCGGAGCGCCCGGAAGCCGCGACGCGGCTTCCGCCGGCGGCGCGAGGCCTCATCATCCACCGGCTCTGCGAAACGCTAGAGCCGGAAGACCAAGACAACCACGCGCTGCGCCACGCGGTGCAGGCGGCGATTGCGTTCTTGCGCGCCGCCGGACAGTTGGATGATGTCGCGCTCGATGATGACGCCATCCTGCGCGACGTATGGCGGCTGGCGCAGCGGTACGCCGGGAGCGAGGTGCGGAAGGAAGTTGACGCTGCGCGCGTCGCCGCCCGCCATGACGCCCGCTATGCCGTCTGGAGCGAGCGCGAATTCATCATCCGGCGCGAGGCGGCGCTGGTCGTGGGCGTCCTGGACAAGGTCGTGATAACGCCCCAGGCGTCAGGCGCGGGCGTTACGGCGCATGTCGTGGATTTCAAAACCAATGCGTTCAAAGCCAAAGCCGGCGAGCCAGGCTTTGAGACGGAGCTGGCTGAAAAAGTCGCCGAGTATCGCTTGCAGCTCCAGACCTACGCCTTGGCGCTGTGGGAGCTGATACCGGAGATGAAGGAAGCGCGCGCCACGCTGCACTTTGTCGCCCCGGATCGCGCCTTTGCGCTGCCGCCTGAGCAAGTGAGCCGGGAAGCGGCAATTCGCGCCGTCGGCAACGCGGTACGGGACCTGACTGCCATTCGGACCTTCGCCGCCACCGACTTTGAAGCCAAGCCGGGCGCGCGATGCCTCGCCTGTCGCTACGCGGCCGTATGCGCCGACGCCATCCGCGAAGAGTTAGGCGCAGGCGTCTAGCGCGCTTGCCGATTCAACGAGCGCAAGCCCGCCATTCAGCGGGCGGACGGCGTTCCCCGCTCCGTCATCGCGGGAAGCGGGCTACAGAGCGATTTCCATCAGCAAGCCGTCTTCGGGCGGGTCGCTATAGAAGCCGCGCTTGCGCGCGATGGCGGCAAAGCCCAGCGACGCATAGAGCGCCTGCGCGGCGTGGTTGGACTGGCGCACTTCGAGAAAAGCCGTCGTCGCGCCATACAGTCGCCCGGTGTACAGCGCTTCTTGCAGCAAGCGCCGCCCAAGGCCCCTGCGCCGCGCTTCCGGGTAGACAGCGACGTTGGAAATATGCAGCTCGCGCCCGTCATGGCGGGCTGAAAGCTGCACCCGTCCAGCCAAAAAGCCGTAGATTGGACGGGTCGCGAACGGCGCTTGCCCGCGCGCGACGAGCATCACCGCCAGCGGGCTGTGGCGGAGCTCTGCCTTGTATCCTTCGTATCCCCAGCAGCTTAGGCCCGCAAGCCGCTCCAGCTCGACGACAGCCGCCAGATCGCTTTCCAGCATGGGCGCAATGTAAAAGCTGGCGTTGGACAATCCTTCCATAGCCGCGCGCCAAACACCAATCCAGGCAATGACGACCTTCGTCGGCTAGGGGGAGCCGACGAATGGCGGCGATTATGAAGCATTCCTCATTAGCGGCAAGCGCGCTCGGCAGCGAGCGTCGTGTTGCGCATCAGCATGGCGATGGTGAGCGGGCCGACGCCCCCCGGCACGGGCGTCAAATATCCGGCTCGCTCGGCCGCTTGGCGCGGATGCACATCCCCAATCAGCGTGTAACCTTTCTTTTCGATGTCGGCCAACCGGGCCGGATCGCCGCCAAAGCAGGCTTCGACTTCCTCGCCTGTCGTCACGCGGTTAATGCCGACATCGATCACGACAGCGCCGGGTTGAATAAAGTCTTCCGTGACCAGCGCCGTCCGCCCGATAGCCGCGATGAGGATGTCGGCCGAGCGGGCCGCCGCTGCCAAATCGGGCGTCCGGGAATGGCAGACCGTCACGGTCGCGTCGCGGTGCAGCAGCAGTAGCGAAAGCGGCAGCCCGACAATCGCGCTGCGCCCCAAAACGACGGCGCGCCGCCCGCGCGCAGGCAGGTCATAGTGATCAAGCAAAGCCATCACGCCCGCCGGCGTGCAGGGGACAAAGCCATCCTGCTTGAGCGCGAGGCGGCCGACATTGACCGGATGAAAGCCATCCACGTCTTTTTCCGGGTCAATCGCCCGAATGATGGCTTGCGCGTCAATCGGCGCTGGCAGCGGCATTTGAACGAGAATGCCATGAATGTCGGCGCGGGCGTTGAGCGTCGCCACTAGCGCGACCAGTTCCGCGGTCGTCGTTTCCGCCGGCAGCTCAATGATTTCCGAGTGGAGTCCCAGCCGCGCGCAGGTTTTAGCCTTGCTCGCCACATACGAGCGCGATGCCGGATTGTCGCCCGCGAGAACCGCGGCCAGACCCGGCCGAACGCCCCGCGCTATCAAAGCGCGGCACCGTTCCGCCGTTTCGGCATTGAGTTTCGAGGCGACCAGCGCCCCATCAAGCATTTGAGCAACCACTGTGGCGTCTCCGAGAAGAGAAGAATGACCTGCGCCGGGCGCGCTTGCCGCCGCGCCGCGCCGGATAAGCTAAGCCTATAACGAGCGTATAAAAAGTCACAAAACGAAACTTGGCTTGCCCGGCTCGGCAATGTAGGGTGAAAGAGAAAGCGCGCGACGACAACTTACCCCGCGCGCGATCTTGTCTCCGCGTCGCGCGGACTTTTCTCGCAAGCGAGCTGCACGATGAATAACGGAGTGGACTTGTTGCTCTTTTCAGCGCTGGGGCTGGCCGGGCAAGTCGTGGCGGTGGGCGGCGCGCTGCTGGCCTTTCAGCTCGGCGCGCGCGCGGAGCGCGGGCGGCGGCAGGCGGCCGCGCCGGGCGCGGCGCAGCCGGGGGCAACGCGTCCGCCCGCGCCCGATTCGGCGGGCGACGCCCTCGATGCCAAGGCGGTCGCGCTGCTGCGGCAACTCCGCTTGCCGCCGGTCACGAATCAAGAGGCGCTGCTGGCTTGGCACAGTCAGCTCCAGCTTGAGGGCGCGGCGCTGGCCGCCGATCTGCCCCCGGACGTCCAGCTTAGCTTTCAGCAGGCGCTTGGCGCCATTCGCGATATTCTCGACACGCAGAGCATCGATGACCGCTACGAGTTGCTGGCCGCTGCGCTGCTGCCCCTTTACGAAAGGCTTCACGCCGCGCTGGAAGCCTCCCGCCTGGAAGCGCCCGCGCGCGCGCAAACGGCGCTGAGTCGGTTGAATCGCTTCACGATGACGAGCCAGGCCGCGTCGCCGCCTTCCGGCTCCAGGGCGACGTACCGCGAAACGCTCGCGCCGGCATCGGAACAAGACCGCCTGGCGAGCTTGTTTGAACAAGTCGAAGCGGCCGCGCGGGCGCGCGACGCGCTGACAATCAATCCATCGGTCCCAGCCCAGCCGCTAGGCGAAGCGACGCGGCCCGGACACGACCATCCAGCGATCAGTAAAGCGGATGCCGAAGCCGCGCATCAGGCGCCGCCGCAACTGGATACGTCCCGGCTTTCCCGCCGGCTAGCTGAAATTCTCAAGACCGCGGACAGCCACGATCACCTTGGCGAGCCGGTCGCCCAGAGCGGTCGCTCGCCGGAGCCGAGCGCCCCGGATTTGCACTTGGTAACGCCGCCGCTCAAATCGCGGCTCAAGCGCGGCGGCGCGCTCACGCCGGAGCAGGAGGTCTCGCGCAAGGCGGCGCATGTCGTCGGGCGGGCGCGGGAGTGGTATGGTCGTCCCGACATCACGCTCCGCGAGGTACAGTCGGCGTGCGCGGCTTTCGGGCTGGAGTTCAACGAAGTCGCCGCGCGGGCCGAGTTGGCGAAACCGCTTGCCGAAGAAGCTTCCTGAAACCGCCTCCGCCGGCTTCGTGCCGATGCTCGACCTCGAGCCGCAGTATCGCGCGCTGCGCCCGGCGCTAGAGGCGGCGCTTGAGCGCGTGTGCGGCTCGCAACAGTTCATCCTCGGCGAAGAAGTGAAGGCTTTTGAGGAGGAAGCCGCGCAATACCTAGGCGCGGCCCACGCCGTCGGCGTCAACTCCGGGACCGATGCCCTTGTGATCGCGCTCCGGGCGCTCGACATTGGTCCCGGCGACGAGGTCATCACGACGCCGTTTTCATTCTTCGCGACGGCCGAGGCCATTAGCCTTGTCGGCGCGACGCCGGTTTTCGCTGACATTGAAGCTGAAAGCTTCAACCTTGATCCGCGGCAAGTCGCCGCGCTCATCACGCCGCGCGCGCGGGCGCTGCTGCCAGTTCATCTCTTCGGCCGCCCGGCGGCGATGGGCGCGTTGCTGGAGCTGGCGGAACGCCACGGTCTCGCTGTCATTGAAGACGCGGCGCAAGCCTTTGGGGCGCGGTACGCGCCGCCTTGCGTCGGCTGCGACGGCCAGGACTGCGCGCCCGCAACGCAGGCGCGGCTTCAGGCGCGCTATGTCGGAACGCTGGGCGCCATAGGCGCTTTCTCGTTCTATCCGTCGAAAAATCTTGGCGCGTATGGCGACGGCGGACTCATCGTCACTAACGACGCGCAACTGGCCGAACGCTGCCGCAAGCTGCGCTCGCACGGCTCGCTTGTGGCTTATCGGAATGAAACGCTGGGCTACAACTCGCGGCTCGACGCGCTTCAAGCGGCAATTTTGCGGGTCAAGCTGCCCTACGTCGCCGAGTGGAACGCGGCCCGGCGGCGCGTCGCGGAAACCTATAACGAACTGTTAGCGGGGTTGCCGGGCATTGTCACGCCGGCCGTGACGACTGGCCACGTCTTTCACCAGTACACGCTCCGTCTGCCGGACAGGCGACGCGACGCCATTCGCCAAGCGCTGGCCGAGCAGGGCATCGGGACGATGGTTTACTACCCGACGCCGATTCATCAACTGCCGGTGTATGCCGGTCAGTTCCCGCCGCAACCCGTCAGCGAGGCGGCGGCAGGCGAAGTCTTGAGCTTGCCGATTTGGCCGGAAATCGCGGAAAGCGCGCAGGCCCGCGTGGCGAGCGCGCTAGCGCAGGCGCTTTCCGCGGGCGCGTAGCCGGCTTTCGCTACGCCAGCTCGGAAAGCGCGCCAGTCGAGCCGCCCGCTTTCCTTGGGCTTGTCGCGTCAGCTAAGCTGTGAGACAACGCTGACGCTACCCCTAGACCACCCCAACGAGAGGCGACATGAGAAGCGGCGGGCGAGCGACCAACGCGCTCCGAACAATACAGTTGACGCCACATGTGAACAAATACGCCGAAGGCTCGGTGCAGGTTGAATTTGGCGATACGCGAGTGATCTGCCTCGCCACGGTCGAGGACAAGGTGCCGCCTTTTCTCAAGGGCAAGGGAACCGGCTGGGTAACGGCCGAATACGCCATGCTGCCGCGCGCGACGGATCAGCGCGCGCCGCGCGAAGTCACGCGCGGCAACCCGTCCGGTCGGACGCACGAAATTCAGCGGCTGATCGGGCGCAGCCTGCGCGCCGTCGTGGATTTCGCCAAGCTCGGCGAGCGCACCATTTATCTGGATTGCGATGTCATTCAGGCGGACGGCGGCACGCGCACCGCGGCCATCACCGGCGCGTTCGTGGCGCTGGTGATAGCTGCGCGCAAGCTTCAGGCAACCGGGACGATCTCCGCCATGCCCGTCACCGATTACCTGGCGGCGGTCAGCGTCGGCATCCTCAATGGGACGCCGATGCTTGACCTCGACTACCGCGAAGACTCCAAGGCGGAAGTGGATATGAACATTGTTGGGACTGGCGACGGTCGCCTGGTCGAGGTTCAAGGCACGGGGGAGCAGCGCCCCTTCACGCGCGAGCAAGCCAATCTGCTGATCGATCTGGCAATGCAGGGCGTTCGGGAGTTAATTACGCGCCAGCGCCAACTGCTGGGCCTTTTGGAATAGACTTGCTCGCCCGATTGCGCTTTTGGACTGAGTCCGTTTAGGCTTCATTCAATCAGCTTAGCTTTTTCCTACGGCTTTGAAGGCAATCTCGGGGCGGACCGTGAAAGCGCCGATGAGGGAAGCCTTCGAAGGGATCGCCGGTGACGACGACCTGGAGCGCGGGGCGCGGCGAGTCGGTCTCAAGAAAGCCTCCATCGGCCAGGCGCGGTTGTCCGGCGAGCTTAGGTTCGATGACGACAGTTCGATGACGACGCGCGCTTACGGCCGCGCTTACGACGACGAGGACTGGATGTGCCGCAAGGCCAACATTCAGCTTAGGTAATGGTGGCTTACGCTCGGCATTGGCTTTGGCGGCTCGCTCTGGCGAGCTTGGCGGCGGTGGCCGTCGCCTGCGAGCGCAAAGGGCAAACCGCCGTCGGCGACGGCCTCCCGCCGGTGATTAAGATCGGCGTCTACATGCCGATGACTGGCGACACGGCGACGTTCGGAACTTCCTCGATGGGCGGCATTCGTCTGGCGACGGAAGAGCGCAACGCCGCCGGCGGGATTCGCGGCTCGCGCATCGAGCTCATTCTCGAAGACGACCGCGGCCAGCCGGAAGAAGCGAAAACCGTCGTGACGCGCCTCGTGACGCGCGACAAGGTCATCGCCGTGCTGGGCGAGGTCGGCTCGGCGCGCAGCATCGTGGCCGCCGCCGTCTGCCAGCAGAAGGGCGTGCCGATGCTGACGCCCTCCTCGACGAACGAAAAAGTCACGCGCAAGGGCGATTACATTTTCCGCGTTTGCTTTATTGACCCGTTCCAGGGCGAGGCGGCCGCGAAGTTCGCCGCGAACGTCCTCAAGCTGACGCGGGCCGCGATCATCACCGACGTGAAAAACGACTACAGCGTCGGGCTGACCAAGGCGTTTCGGGAAAGCTTCGCCCGGCTCGGCGGAACGATTGTTATCGAGAAGAACTATCAGGCCGGCGACGCGAGCTTCAACGCGCAACTGACAAGCATTCGGGAAGCGGGCGTGGACTTTGTGTATGCGCCAGGCTATTACGGCGACGTGGGGCAAATCATCAAGCAAGCGCGGGAGCTGGGGCTGCGGGTGCCGTTTATCGGCGGCGACGGCTGGGACTCGCCCGACCTGTGGCGCGGCGGCAAGGAAGCCCTCAACGGCTGCTTCATCACGAATCACTATTCCGTGGACAACCCCGACCCGCGCGTGCAGGCCTTCATCGCCGCGTATCGCGCCCGCAACGGCGATACGCCGGACGCCTTGGCGGCGCTCGCTTACGACGGCGCGCGAGCGCTCTATGACGCCATTGAGCGCGCCAACAGCGCCGACGGGGCGCGCATCCGCGACGCGCTCGCCGCGACCCGCGACTTCCCCGGCGTCACCGGGACGATTACCCTTGACGCCAACCGCAACGCCGTCAAGCCGGCGGTCATTTTGGAACTCCAAGACGGAGCGTATCGCTATCGCTCGACCATCGCGCCATCCTGACGCCGCCTTGACATCGCGCCGCCCTAACGCGCCCGGCTCAGCGACGGCTACGCTGAGCTCGCCGATGCCGGCCAAGGAAGCTCAGCCTAAGGAAGCTCAGACCTATGAAGAAACGTGACGTCTCCCGCCGCGCCTTTTTGACGACCACGACGGCAATGGTCGCGGCGGGCGCGGCCGCCGCCCAAGCCAAGCCCGAAACGCCCGCGCGCCGGCGCGCCAAGTCGCCGGAGACGCCGGGCGGCAAGCCGTTCCCGGCGGGCTTTTACTGGGGCGCCGCCACGGCTGCGTATCAGATTGAAGGCGCGATAGACGCCGACGGCAAGGGCCCGTCGGTCTGGGATATGTTCGTCCGCAAGCCCAACGCCATTTGGCGCGGGCATACGGGCGAGGTGGCCTGCGACCATTACCGGCGCTACAAGGAGGATGTCGCCCTGATGAAAACATTGGGGTTGAAAGCCTATCGCTTCAGCGTCGCCTGGCCGCGCGTGATGCCGGAGGGCGTTGGAGCCGTCAACGCCAAGGGGCTGGATTTTTACGACCGGCTAGTTGACGAGCTGCTCGCCGCCGGAATCGCGCCGTTTTGCACTCTCTATCACTGGGACCTGCCGCTGGCCCTGCACCAGCGCGGCGGCTGGACGCAGCGCGACAGCGCCGACTGGCTCGCTGAATACGCGACTGTCGTGGCGCGCAGGCTTGGCGACCGCGTCAAGCACTGGATGACGCTCAACGAGCCGCAGGTTTTCATCACGCTGGGCTATCAGGTCGGACGCCACGCGCCTGGCCTCATCCTGCCGATCAAGGACGTGCTGCAAGCTGGTCATCACGCCTTGCTCGCGCATGGCAAGGGCGTTCAGGCGTTGCGCGCCGCCGTCCGGGACGCGCACATCGGCTTCGCTCCAGCCACCCCCATCGCCTATCCCGCGACTGAGCGACCGGAGGATGTCGCCGCCGCGCGCGCCTTTAACTTTGGCATTCAGGGCTATGGCTTTTTGTTCAACGCCTCGGTCGGGCTGCCGCTCAAGAACCCGTTCAACAACGCCTGGTGGATGGATCCAGTGTTCCTTGGCGAGTATCCGGCCGAGGGGCTGGCGCTTTACAAGGAAGATGCGCCTAAAATTGAAGCCGATGACATGAAGGTTATCTCGACCCCGGTGGACTTCTGCGGCGTCAACATTTACTTCGGGTTCAAGATCGAGTCGGACAGGCGCGGCGGACCCAAGGTCGTCATTCCGACGCCAGCGACGCCGCTGACCGCCTTCGACTGGCCGGTCACGCCGGAAGCGCTGCGCTGGGGCCCGAAGTTTTTTCACGAGCGTTACAAGCAGCCGATATACATCACGGAAAACGGCCTCGCCCTACGCGACTGGGTGGCTCTCGATGGCAAGGTTCATGACCCGCAGCGGATTGACTTCACGACGCGCTACTTGCGCGAGCTGCGCCGCGCCGTGGAGGACGGCGTGCCGGCGCGAGGCTACTTCCATTGGTCTATTATGGACAACTTCGAGTGGGCGGAAGGGTATAAGCAGCGCTTTGGGCTAGTGTATGTCGACTATGACACGCAGGCGCGCACGCCCAAGGCGTCGGCCGAATGGTATGCTCAGGTTATCGCCAGCAACGGCGCGACGCTGGGATAGCGTCAGGCGCCGGGATAGCGTCAGGCGCCGGGATAGCGTCAGGCGCTGGGAGGCGCGTCGCCATAGCCGCTTCCGTTTGCCACGGCGCGTGGTTGCGCCCTATACTGTAAGCCCTTCCTCAAGTTGTTTTGACTCGACGGCGCGCCTATGGCTTGGCGGCGCGCCGCGGCAAGCCTCGAAGCCAAGTCAGGGACGCGCAGCTCACAGACGGTCGCTTTAGGGCGCCTAAGTCGGCGCGCTCAAACCACGCCCTTATGAAGTCTTGTCCGAAGTGCGGCGCGACCTATCCCGACGAATACAACGTCTGTCCCCAGGACGGCGCCCCTCTAGCCTCCGACAAGCCGTCGGCGGTGGCGCGCGTGGTGGATGGGAAGTACCAAATCGTCCGCATGGTGGGCCGCGGCGGGATGGGAGCGGTTTACGAGGCGATCCACTCGACGATGCAGCGGCGGGTCGCGCTCAAGATTCTCAACGCCGACTTGGTCTCCAACCCAGCCGCCCTCGAGCGATTTCGCCGCGAGGCGCTGCTTTCTGGCCGTCTCAAGCACCCGAACGCCATCACCATTTACGATTATGGGATGAGCGCCATCGGCGAGGCCTACATCGTCATGGAGTTTCTTGAGGGCCACAGCCTGGGGCAGGAGCTTCAGCAAGCCAAGACGCTGTCGCCGCTGCGGGTGGTATCCGTGCTGGCCCCAGTGTGCGACGCGGTGCATGCCGCCCATGCCGAAGGCATCATTCACCGCGACTTGAAGCCGGCCAATATCATGCTGGAGAAGCTTCGGACGGGCGAAACCGTCAAGGTGCTCGATTTTGGCATCGCTAAGCTGGCGATGAACAACCCTAGCCTGATGAACCTGACCGGCACGGGGATCATTGGCACGCCGCAGTACATGTCGCCGGAGCAATGCCAAGCGCACCGCATCGACGGGCGGTCGGACGTCTATAGCATTGGCGTCATCGCGTACGAGATGCTAACCGGCAAGCTGCCCTTTGACGAGCCGACGCCGCTGGCGACGGTCATCGCTCAGGTCAAGCAAAAAGCCAAGCCTTTGCGCGAGCTGCGGCCAGACATTCCGCCGGCCCTCGAGGCGGTCGTCATGCGGGCGCTGGAAAAATCCCCGGCCAATCGGCATCAGACCGCCGAGGAGCTAGGCGAGGCGCTGCGCGCCGTTCAGCGTCAACTGTTGGGCAACGCGACGGCGAAGCCGTCACAAGGGGTTGTGGCGTCGCCGCTGGAGCCGGCGCTTGCTCAAGGCCCCTTTACGCGAGTCGTGCCGGGCGAGCCGGCGGCAGATCCCTCCGCGCCGGCGCCCAATCCCAGCTCGGTTCGCTTGCCGGCAGGGATAAGCGGCGGCGAGTTCATCGGGCGCACGCCGGAGCTAGGCGTGCTCATTGCCGCCTGGCAGTCGGTGACGACGCGCCGCGGTCGGCCAGTCGTCATTTTCGGGGAAGCCGGCATTGGCAAGACCCGACTCGTCGAGCAGTTCTTGATTCGGCTGGAGGATATCGGCGAGGGACAGCCCCTGCTGCTGCGCCTGCGCTGCCCCGATCCGGCGCGCGCCATTCCCGGACAACTCCCCTTGGCCGATTTGAGGGCGGCGGCGATGGCCCATTTCAACCCGGAGCTGCGCGCCGTTCGTTCGCTTTCGCCGGCCGACGAGGCGTTTCTCGACGGCACGTTTTTCGCCAACCTGCGCGACGAGGCTTACGCCACGCAGCTCGCATTGCGACTAGCGGCAGACCGGGGCGCGTTTTTCGATGACCTGACGCGCCTGTGCCAATTGCTGGCGCGCGAGCGCGGGGCAGTGCTTTTTCTCGACGACAGCCATAACGCCGACCCGCTGTTGCTGGACTTCATCAGTCACCTCCTGCGGCAGACGCGCAGCGATCGGCTGTTGCTCATTGTGGCTAGCCGGCCCTTCGCCAGCCTGCTCGATGGAACGCCCCCGCTGCGAAGCTGGCTGCAATCGCTCGATGAGGCCGGCGGCTATGACCAAGTCAAGCTGCCTGCGCTGTCAAGCAGCGAAATCCGGCTGATGGTCGAGGGGCTGCTGGGCGCGCAGGTTCGCTTGCCGGTGAGCGTGGCGCTGATGCTGACGGAAGAAACGAAGGGCAACCCCTACTACATCTGCGAAGTGGTCAACGCCATGATTGCCAGCGGGCAAATTTCGCACGGCGAGGAAAGCGGGTGGGTGTGCCAGGATGTGGATGAATTTGACCTCCCGGAATCCATTATCGCCTTAGTCAAGCCGCTGCTTGCGCGCCTGGAAGACGCGACGGCGGATGTCTTGGCGCATGCGGCGGTGATTGGCGAGGAGTTCACCTTTGACTTGCTCCAGTTTTTGACGGAGTCAACTGAAGAGGACTTGCTGCGGCAAGTCGAGAGCGCGCTCAAGCTGGGCTTCATCCGCGAGATGGCGGGTTGGCGGGACGACCGCTACAGCTTTGTCAACCCGATGCTGCATCGGGTGCTCTATCGGCGCATCACGCGGCGGCGGCGAAAGCGGCTGCACGCGCGCATCGCCGAGCGATTGGAACAGCAGATCGCTTCGCCGCGCGCTTCGTCCGCCGGGCTGGGGCGGCAGGACTTCACGGCCGGCGACCTGGCCTATCACTACTTCCGCGCTGAAGAGTGGCGCAAAGCGGTTGAGTACGCGCTCGAAGCCGGCTATGCCCGCTGGGGGGCCTATGCCTTCGCCGACGCCGGCAAGTTTTTCGGCTGGGTGGCGCAGGCGCTCAAGCGGCTTCAAAACGAAGCCGCCGCGCAGCCGCTCAGCCCTGACGAGGAGGCGCGCTACCGCCTCACCTATGGCAATTTGCTTATTGAGTGCGCGCAACCCGACGACGCCCGAAATGAGCTAGAGCGCGCCTTGACCCTGTGTCAGGAACACAACTTATCTTGGCTGGGACGGACCCAAGTTGGCCTGGCGCGACTCTGCAACCTCGTCGGCGACGCCGACGGCGCGCTCGATTTGACGACGGCCGCGCTGCCGGCTTTGCGCGCCCGCGACGATGCGGCCGGGCTATGCCTGGCCCTGCTGGCGGTGGCGGCGGCGCAGGTTGAGCGCGGGCGTCCGACGGCAGCGCTGCAGGCCGTGGATGAGGCGCTTTACATTGCGGAGCGCTCCGGCGACCGGAATGGGCAAATGGCGGCGCGGCTGTGCAACGCCGTCGTCAACGCCCGGCGGGGGAAGTTTGCCGAAGCCCTGTCGGATGCCCGGCAATCGCTGGCGATGGCCCGCAACCAGGGCAATGTTTTCGAGGAGCGGCGGGCGCTGGAGCTGCTGGGCGAAGTTCATCTGCAACTCGTTCATTTGGACGAAGCGCAGGAGTGCTACGCTGGCGCGCTGCGCATCGCTTACGCGCTGGGTCATCGCTACAGCGAGGCGGTAGCGCTCAACGGGCTAGGGGAAGTCTTTATGCGACGCGGCAACGACGCCGAGGCGATGGAATACGTCCAACAGGCCGTGGATATCGCCCGTGACATCGGCCACGGCGCCGCGGAAGCGCGCTACCTGCTCAACGTTGGACAGATTCGGCGGCGGCGCAAGGATGTCAAATCCGCGCTCAGCACGCTCCAGGCGGCGCTTTTGCTGGCCGAAACGGCCGAAGCGCCGCAGATCGAGGCCGAGATTTTGGCCGAGATTGGCGATACGCAGCGCGCCGAAGGCGATGCGGCGGCGGCGGAGTCGTGCTACATCCGCGCGCGGGAGCTAGCGCGCGAGGCGGAATCGCCGCGCGCGCGCTGGGTTGCCTCTTATGGGCTGGCCGAGTGCCTCGCTCAGCGCCAGGATCTCGCCAACGCGCAGGCGGCGCTTGAGGAAGCGTTGGCGGTGATTACCGCGCTTCAGGCCGATCTCCCGGACGACACCGTAGCCGCCGCCTTCCTCGAGGACAAGCGGCCGGTTTTTGATCTCAAGGTGCGACTTGACCGCGCCGTTGCCGGCTTAGGCGCGGCGCGGCGCGGCGCGCCTAAAGCCGCCGAGGAAGCCGCGCCGCCGAGCGCCAAGGCTTCCGAAAGCCCTAAGGCTGCGGCCGTTGAATCCGCCGTTGAATCCGCGCCCGCTCCCCGTCAGCCAAACCCAACCAAGCTCCAGACCTCCCCGCCGCCCAGCTTCTCGCTCTCGGCCTCGGCTGAAATGCCGAGCGACATTGACGCGCTGCGCGCGTCCTCCGCGCCGCCGCCCCGGCAAGGCGGCGAAGTCAGCGAGTTCTCGCTTGAAGAGCTGCTCAACGACGTGGCGGTCTTTGCTGAAAACCTAGGCATGGGGGAGCTTTTCAACAGCGGTCGCCTTGCGGACGCGATTGCTCCAGTTGAAGACCGCAGCAGCGCGCCCAGCGTTCCGCGCCGCGACGCGCGCCCGACGCAACCCTATTCTCTCCAGAGCGTGCTGCACAGCATTGTGTCGCTGGAATCCACGTGGCGCGAAATGCTGCAAACCGCGCGAGCGACCGGCGACCGCGACATCGAGCGCAAGGGGCTGATGCTCATGGCGTCGGCTTTTCACAGCCAGGGGCAGGTTGCGCGGGCGCGGGATTGTTACCAGCGGGCCGTCCAGATTATGCGCGAGGTCAACGACCGCGCAAGCGAGGGGGCCATGCTCAACAACATCGGCGACACCTTTCGGCAGGAAGGACGCTACGCCGACGCGCTGGCCTACTACCGGCTGGCCATTCGGAGCGCGCGCGAAAACAAAAACCAGCGCGTGCTGGAAATGGCGCTGGTCAACGCGGCGCAGATGTACACGCGCACCGGCAACCTCCGCGAAGCCGTGCAAATGCTAGATGAGGCGCAGTCGCTCAATCGAGTGACCAGCGACCCACAGGTGCGAGCGGAAATGCTTCAGACGCTGGGCGAAGTGCATCTCATTCGCAAGGAATTGACGCTTGCCCTTGACTGCAGCGTCGCGTCCGCGGCCGCCGCGCGAGCGCTAGGCGATACCGATGTCGAGTGGCGGGCCCAGTGGGTCATCGCTCGTTGCCAGTGGGCGCGCGGCGACCGGACGGAAGCCATTCGGGCCGCCGACGCCACCTTGCGCGCGCTTGACCGACTCTTGGAAGAAACTAACCCTCACGATCAAAAGCGACTATCGCGCGAGCGCGGCGATATCAGCGCGGTCGTGGATGAGTGGCGGCGCATCACCGATGACTTCCTGGCCTAGCGGGCGGCGGGGGCAACGCGCTTGACGACGGACCCGCTCCAACCTCAGCATTCCGCGCCGCTGTTTGATCGTCCCGTGACGATGGTCGCCCTGCTCTACCTGCTGGCCTTCGTCGTTCGCCTCTCCAACTTAGGCGGCGTCGTCACGTCATTTGGCGTTTTTCCCATCTCGACCGACTCGTTTTATCACCTGCGCCGGATTCAGGCGGCGGTCGCCGATGGGTTGCGCGTCCCGGATTTTGACCGCTACGTGAACTTTCCGGATGGGGCGAGCGTCAACTGGCCCTTTGGCTTTGACTGGCTCTACGCCGCCGTCACGCGGGGGCTGTATGCGCTCAGCGGCGGGGCGGGCCTGCCGGATGAGGGCTGGACGGTCGCCGTCGCCTGCTTCCTGACGCCGCTCATCGGCGCGGCGACGCCCTGCCTAACCTATCTCGTCGCCGCCCGTCTGGCTAATGCCTGGGCTGGGCTGGCAGCCGGCTTCATTGTGGCGTGGATGCCCGCCGTCTGGGTGGTAGGCGCCGTCGGCTATGTTGACCACCACGTCTTCGAGTCGCTGTGCGTCGCCATGTACCTGTGGGCGGTCGTCCGGGAGCGGCTGCGCCCGTGGCACGGCTTGGCGGCAGGGTTGGCCATGGTGGCGGGGCTGCTGTGCGCAACGACGCTGCCGCTGCTCATCGGTCTTCACGCGCTGGTTACGGTCGGGTGGATCATCGCGCACTGGCGCCAGGCGGAGGATGGCGATGCGCGACTGCGCGCCAGCTTGTGGGCCTGGCACGGGTTATTGGTTCCGCTGGCGCCATTTGTCGCCACGCGCTTTGCCGAGCCAAGCGGCGTCAATCCGGCGCTTGTGACAGCCTGGGCGGCGGCTTTCCTCGCGGCCGGCGCGACGCTGGGCGTTTACGCTTGGCGGGTCAGGGCGCGGCGGCAAGCCCTTGGGTGGGCGGTCGCTTGGCTGCTGCTCGGCGTTGGCGTCTTGCCGCGCCTGGCGCTACGGGACGCCTGGCGGTTCATCCAGTATGGCATCGCGCACATTGGCGCGGCTGATCCGTGGCTGGCGACGATTTTTGAGAGCCAGCCGCTTTTGAGCCAGTCCTTCCGCGACATTACCAACAACTACACCGCCTTCCTGTGGCTGCTGCCGTTGGCTTGGGCGCTGGTTCTGGCGCGCGCTTGGCGCAGAGAAAAGCCTGTCTGGACGCTCTTGTCGCTGTCGGCGCCAACCGCCGGGCTGGCGCTGCTGCAGCTCAAGTTTAGCGGCTTGTTCGCGCCGCCGTTCGCGGTTGTCATGGGCCTTGCCCTGCAGGACCTGGCGGCGAGACTCGCCGGAGCGACGGGATGGCGAGACCGGCTTCAACGTCCCCTGCCGATTGGGATAGCGGCGGCCGCGCTGGCCCCAGCCATCATCTTCACGCTCGGCGCGCCGGTCTACATTGTGTCGCCGACTGGGGCGTTCGTGGACGTCGACCCCGCGCTGCGCTGGCTAGCGACCCATACGCCCGCGACCAGCCCCCGGGGCGATCAGCCGCGCGATTACGCCATTTTGTGCGACTGGACGCCCGGCCACTGGGTCATCGGCATTGCGGGACGGCCCGTCATCGCCTCGCCGCTCGGTCACGCCGAGCCGCTGCGCGAGGGTATCCGTGACGCGGCCGCGATGTTTGCGCTTTCTCCGGCCGAGTCGCTGCGCTTACTGGAGGCGCGGCGCGCGCGCTACATTCTCGTCACGCCGATGTCGCCGCGAGCGGTGATGCGCGATGCGGCGTGGGACCCAAAAGCCAGGTCTTTTGGCTCGTGGGAAGATTGGAATGAGCAAATGAAGCGGTCGCTCTACGCTCGGCTGGTTGCCGACGAGGCCGTTCCGCAAGGCGACGCGGCGCTGACGCGGATGCGCTTGGTTTACGAAAGCGACTTCGAGACGGACTACCCGCTGTTCACGCAGCCGCATGCCGCGGCCAAGGTCTTTGAGCGCGTGGCAGGGGCGATCATCGCCGGCCAGACGACGCCGGGCGCCCGAGTTCAACTCTCGACGCGCATTCGCACGTTTTTCCGGCGCGAGTTTGACTATGTGGATGAAGTGACGGCGGACGCGCAAGGACGGTTTGAGCGGCGCGTTCCTTACGCGCAGCAGCGATCGCCAGTGACAACGCTGGCGGCCGTGACGCCCTACCGCGTCGTGACGCCGGAAGGCGCGTTCACCGCGACGGCCACCGAAGCCGACGTCATTGACGGGAAGACGCTTCAGCTCATTCGCGCGCCAGGCGAATGAATCGCTTGTCGAAGCAGGCGGGCCAGCGCCTCGGCGGTCGGGCGGTCGGTCTGACGCTTAGCGAGCGCCGCGCCAATGGCGTTGACCAGCGCCGGGGGCGCGTCCGGCCGCCAATCCCGGATGGGTGACGGGCTTGCATGCAGGATGGCGTCCAGCACCTCGTAGTAGGATTTCCCCTCGAAGGGCAGTCGTCCGGTTGTCATCTCATACAAAACGATGCCCAGCGAAAAGACATCGCTGGCGAAGGTCGCCTGCGCGTCGTTGGCGGCTTGTTCCGGCGACATGTACGTGACCGTGCCGACCAGCACGCCAGATTCCGTGATGTCGGACACCGCCTGAAGGTGCTCGTCCGAAAACAGCAGCGGCGCCCGCGCGTCGCCGGCCAGCTTAGCGAGGCCGAAGTCAATAATGCGGACGTTGCCCTGGGCGTCAAGTTGCAGATTGGACGGCTTGATGTCACGGTGAACAATGCCGACCGCATGGGCCGCGGCCAAACCCTCCGCCGCCTGCGCCCCAATGCGACAGACTTCCGGGCAAGCGAAGCGTCCGCCCTCGCGCAGGCGCTGGGCGAGGGTTTGGCCGCGCACATATTCCATCACCAGATAGGGCGCGCCGTCCGCTTCGCCAATCTCGTAAAGCGTGGCGATGTTCGGATGATTGAGGTTTGACGCCATGCGCGCTTCGCGGAGAAACCTCTGCCGCGTCTCCAACTGGTTGACATAGCGCGCCTTGAGCAGCTTGATGGCGACTTTGCGGCCCAGCTTGGCGTCGCGGGCCAGAAAGACATTGCCCATGCCGCCGCCACCCAGGCGTTCCAGCAGCTCAAAGTGTCCGAGGCGCGCCGGCGGCTCCACATCGCCGTCGGGCCAGGCTGGGGCGCAGCTTTCAGACAGCGACAGCCGCCCCTCCAGCGGCAGCTCCAGCGTGGGCGGCACGGACACCTGCTCGCCAGCGGTCGCGCCGCTGCGCGCTGGGCGCTGCGTAATCGGCAGAAACCGACTCGAAAACCAGCGCGGCCGGCCGTCCGGCTCAACCGCGATGTAGCCGGCCCGCTTGAAGTCTTCAAACACGTAAGTGTGCTCGCGCGCCACCGGCTGATCGGACGACAGCGCCTGGCAGACAGCCCGCTCGTCGGCGGAGAAGCGCTCCCACAGGTAGCGAAAGTGCCCGCGCACTTCGTCGTCGAAAGCCTCCTCGATCGCGGACGCATCAAGGCTTCCGCCATCCTGAAGCTGCTCGAAGTAAATCGAGCAGGCAATTTGCAGGTAGAAGGGGAAATTGCCGCTCAAGCGCCGAATATCGGCGGCGTAGGGCGCGAGCGGAACCCCCGCCGCTTCGGACGGCCGAGCGATAAGGTCGAGCGCCTCGTCGTCGGGAAAGGCCCGCAAATAGACATTCGTGAATATGTTGAAAAAAGGCGAGTCGGCAATCTGGTCGGCGTGACACAGCTCCTGCAAGTCGCGCCCTGACGAAGTCACGTAAGCCACCTCATAGTTATTCGCCAGCGACCGCAGGAAGGCGAAGAAGTCCGCTGAGAAGGCGCGGTTCGAGGTGAGAATGTCAAACTCGTCAAACACGGCGATGAGCTTGCGGTGCGTCGCGCGCAACCTGTCGAGCGCCGCATGCACGCCGTCAAAGCCGCGCTTCCCGCTGGGCGGCAGCTCCGCGCCGCGCTCAATTTCGGTCAGCCAGGCGTCCAAGAAGTCTTCGAGCCTAATGCGTCGCCGCTGCTGCAGGTCAAAAAACACAAAGACGTACTCTTCCGGCCGCGACAAGTGCCGGCGACGCATTTCAGGCGCGCACAGGTAGTTGAGCAACGACGATTTGCCAATGCGCCGGTCGCCGACAACCGCGATGGACTGCGGCCGCCCGGCCCCAAGCCGCGAGAAGATTCGCGCGATTTCCTTGCGGCGACCATAAAACTGCGCCGGGTCATGAATGGCGACACGATTGAGATAGGGGTTGGCTGATCCCGGCATACCGTTTACCGCGCCTCGTCGGGTGGCGATTGGTCGGCCGGCAGGGCTTCCGCAATGCGCTCCCGCAAAACGGCTGCGGAATGGCGCAGCGCCGCCAGCTCCGTTTCGTCCAGGGCCGGCAAGATATTGGCTTCAAAGCCAGTCTGACCGACGATGCTTGGCAGACTCAAGCAAACATCCGACAGTCCATACTCGCCCTGCAAGCGCGCGCTCACTGGCAAGACGCTCCGCTGGTCGTCGAGAATTGTCCGCGCCAGCCGAGCGATGACCAGGCCGATCGCCAAATTCGTGTAGCCCTTGCGCTCGATGATGTCGTAGGCGCTGCGGCGCGTCCGCTCAAAGAGAGCGTCCAGCGCCGGGCGGTCGTAGGGGCGGCCGTTGATGACGTTGCCGACCAGGCGCAGTCCGCCGATGCGGGCGTCGCTCCAGACGGGAAATTCCGTATCCCCATGCTCGCCGAGAATGTAGGCGTGCACCGAGCGCGGGTCCACGCCGTACCGCTCGCCCAACAAGCTGCGAAATCGCGCCGTGTCCAGCATCGTCCCCGTTCCGATGATGCGCTGCGGCGGGCGCGTCGAAAGCGCCTGCGCCACATAGGTCAGCACATCCACCGGATTGGTCGCGATAATCAAGAGCGCCTGCGGCGCATGTCGGTCAAGCTCCGCGAGAATTGCGCGAAACACGGCGACGTTGCGCTCCATCAGATCCAAACGGCTTTCGCCGGGTCGCTGGCCAACGCCAGCGGCCAGAATGACCAACTGCGCTTCGGCCAAGTCAGCGTAATCGCCGACGCGCACCCGCGTCGGACCGGCGAAGGTTTGCCCGTGCATGAGGTCAAGGGCTTCGCCTTCCGCGCGGCGTTCGTCCTTGTCGAGCAAAATCAGGTCGCTCGCCACGCGCTGCATAAAGAGCGCGTACGCCGCCGCGACGCCCACGTTCCCTGCGCCGATGATGCCAATGACCCGCTTTTGAATCGCCATCGCTCGCCCTCGTTCAGACTGCCTGAATTGCGTAGGCAAGAATTGCGTGGGCAAGGATACATTGTCAGCCAGTAAAATCTAGTGCGTCGCTTGTTAGCCGTATCTCACAGTCGCCATTTTATCCTCCCCTTACCCGCCTGGATTCCCGTATGGATTTGTCACCTGCGCGCAGCCTTTTACTCCGGCGCTTGCTCACGCTCCTTCTGGCTTTTTGTGGCGCAACAGCGGCTCAGGCGCAACAAGCGATTGTCAACCTGCCATCCGCCGACATTACCCCCAAGGGACGTCACTTTCTGATGCACGAAACCCAGTGGCGACCGCAGAATCCGGGACGCTACTGGTACGCCACCAACTTCTACTGTTACGGCATCGGCAAAAACACGGAGCTGGCGCTGACCACCTACAATAGCGGCACGCCGCAAGCGCCGAATGAAAACATCGGCGTCGGCTTTAAGACCGCCGTGCCGCTTTTTCAGAAAAAGAGCTCCCAGCTGGAAGTCAAGTTAACGTTTGGACAAATGCTGACCTACAACCTGCGGGGCGCGGGGCTGGGCGGCTTCACCTACTCGCACGGCAGTCTCGTCCTGCCGAAAACGCACACCCGGCTCACCGCTGGCGTGAGCTTCGGAACGCGAAATCTTTTCAAGAAGAACACTGTTCATCCGATTGCCGCGGTTGAGCAGCCCATCATCAAACACCGGCTATATCTGTTGGGCGAGTGGTTCTACGGCAAGCATGACTTCGGCTTTTTCACGCCGGGCGTTCTATATCATCCGGCGAAAGACCACATTATCGTCGTCGCCTACAAGATTCCCAATCACCCCGCCAACGGTAAAAGCGGCCTTGTCTTTGAGTACGGCTTCTTTTTCGGCGGCAAGGAAAGCGGCAGCCACCACGGCGATGATGACCTTCATCATCCGCCGGCGCCGCCTCAGCCGGATTCTAAGCCCGCTCCCAAAGTCACCGCTGCGCCGCGCCCGCCTGCGAACGCTCCAAGCGAGCTCAGAAGCGTCGTCTTGGAATAAGAGTTATCTTGGAATAAAAGCGAGGCGGACGAGTCCGGGCCGAGGGCGTTGGGCGCGCGCGCCGCGGAACCGGCTCGCCGGCCGGCTTCCGGATTGGAACGCGGCTTCCGCTTGAGGGATGGCGAGCGACCCGGACAATACCGGCCCTGACTTAGCTTGATAGCAGCGTCAGCGGGTAGGGTGCGCATTATGAAAAACATCATCATCGCCACCGGCGGAAACGGCACGCGCGTCGCTGACGCGCTCGCGAGGCTTTTAGCCATCGGCTTCCCGACGCGCCTGCGCGGGGGGCAGCCGACCAGCGTCGGCGACGAGCTTGAAATCTGGCGCATTGATCCTGACCGCAGCTCTGGCGCGCTCACCGTTCTCAACGAAACCCTGCGCCGCTACCGCTGGATTCAACACCTGATGCAAGACGGCGACGGCGAGCCGGCGGCGTCGCCCCGAGCGGAGAGCCCGTGGGCGATGACGGTCAATACCCAAGTTCGAGACTTCGACCCGCTCGCATTGCCGGGCTTTGAAAAGCCGGTTTCCACCCTGCGCGAGTTGCTGGCGCAGGCGCCGGGCAAGCGCGACGGGACGTCTTTGCTCTACGCTTTCTATGAAGACAAAGACCTCGACGTGAAAATCAACCGGGGCTTTTACCAGAAGCCCTTTATCGGCTCGCCGGTCATCGCCGCCTTTGCCGCGTCGCTGACGGATCGGAACTCGCCGGCTGGCAGCCAGATTGATTTCAATACGCTCAGGCAAAGCCAAGCTCGATTTTTCATTTGCGGCAGCGTCTATGGCGGCACGGGGGCCTGCGCCCTGCCCGTGATTGGGCAGTTTCTCGCCCGGGAGCGCCAGCGCGGCAACCTGAGCTGGACGATTGGCGGCTGCTTGCTGATGCCCTACTTTCTCCCGCCGCCGCCGCCCTTCAGCCCGCTGCCCGAAGACCGCCAAGCAGACGCGCGTTACGTGGATGAAGCAGCGCGCCGGATGGCGCAACAGCACGCCGCGCACGAGGCCTTCGCCGTCCTCAACGACGAAGAGCGCATCGCGCTGGCGCGGCAAATTCTGACCGGCTTTTACGCCGATCCGACCGACCTGGCGCTGCGCGCGCGGCATAGCCTTGTCTATTACCGCGACATCCTCGCGCCGACCTTCGACGAGCTGTACCTCATCGGCAAGCCACAGCCCGACGCGCTTGAGCGATGGAGCAACGGCGGGTCCACCCAGCGCAACCCGCTCAACGCCACGGAAGTCGTCGCCGCCATCGCGGCGCTCAACTACTTCGCCGGCAACAGCGTGGGCGGCGGCCAGCAATATAGCCTCGCGGCGGGCGATGCGACCCTCGCGCCGGCAACGCTCCGGCTCGCCGATTTGCCCGTTTACGCCGTCAACGGGCAGCCCGTGGACGCTGAAAAAGTCTTTCTGGCCACGGCCACGCTCATTCACCTGCTGAAGTATCAGATCGACTGGTCCTCCGACGCGCGCGGCTGGAGCGCCGACCCCGGCGGGCTGCGCCGGCTCTACCAGCTTGACCCGACGCGGCAGGAGCGCGACCGCGTCGCCTACCAGACGGCGCTTGACTTTATCCGCGACATCATGGCGGACATGGTTTCGCCGGACCGAACGCTGGGTTGGAGCGCCGGCATCCGATCCGACCTTGACAAGCTCATCGGGCCCGGCGCGGAGAGCGCCGTAATCGAGCGCATGAAACGTCGCCCGCGGTTGTTTGGGCTGGCTGCCGACAACGCGCCGCAGGAGCCGCTGCGCTTTGGGAACGCGGCAGTCGAGCTGACCTCGTTTGATTTTTACAGCTGGACGCCGCCGCCGGAGTTCACGCGCGGCGATTATGCCCGGCTCGTCTGGGCGCAAGTTTTCGCCAAAGCCGGAGCGCCCGCGTAGCTAGACTCAAGAAACCGCTTATGGGACTGCTTATCAATCACGGCATGCTGGGCGAGGTCGGCGGATTTCGCCCTCGGACGTTTTTTTCGATTGACCCGCACCGCGTCACGCCGCCGGCGCCGAATCCGCGCTTCTTTGAGACGCTGCCGACTATCTGGGCGGCGGCCTATCGGTTTCGGCAGGGCGTCGAGCAGGGCGACGAAATCGCCCGCTGGGAGTGGCTGACGCTGTTTGTTCTGCACGCCCTGGGCGTGGCCTATTTGACGGAGCCGCTGACGCCAAGCGCGCTGGCGCGGGAATATCCATCGGCCTTGCAGCCGGCGCTGGAAACCACCCATCCGCAGGCCGGGCAGTTCCGGGACGCGCAAATCCTCAGCGTCGGCGCGACCACGCTGGGCGGCGTCTATCCCGACATTATCTTTTTTCCGGCGCGGGCGCGCTCGCGCTGGCAGACCGAAAGCTATCTGCTTCCGTATCTTGAAGGCGAACGGCTTTCCTGGGCGCGGACGCGGGACGCGCTGCTCGCCGACGGCTTCGAGCGTGAAAAATGCCATCGTCATCTGCGGCGCGTGGCGAGCGACGCGCTGCCGCTCAGCTTCGGCAAAATCCTCGACGCGCTGTGCGACGCGGCGTTTGGCTCCGCGCCCTACGGGCTTGACCAAGCGCCGCGCCTGTCGCCGACTCCGGCCGGCTGGCCGCTCGTTCGCGAGCAGCCGCAGCCGATGGAACTCCTGGAGCTTTACCCGCTGCGGAAGCCAAACGCCAACGGCGGGCAAACCTACTTTCTCGTGGACAAATTTCCCGCGCCGCCAAGCTGGATGACAACGGCGCTAGGGCCGGGGCGGCCGTCGCCGGCCAGCTATCGGATGCTGGGGCCAAACGCCATTGGCGTCGAGACGCGCGGCCGGCTGGAAACGCTGACGCTTGGCCCAGGCGACGAAATAGTTGATCTGGCAAGCTTGTTCCTAAGCGACTATGTCGGGCGGGTGGACTATCCCCGCGACGACCAGCGGTTGTCGCTCATTCATCCGGTTCACAAGCTTCAGGGGCTGACCGACGCTTCAAAAGTTTCGGTTTGCCTGGCGCCGGTCACCAGTCGGCTTCTGGCCTACTTCCCCGAACTACTGGCGGAAGACGGCGCGGGACTGCGGGCCAAGCCGGCGTTTGACGGCCAACGCGTGGAATGGGATTTCCAGCTCTGCGGGCGGGAGATCCGCTGGACGGGACGCTATTTCGAGGCGCGCGACCTCGCGGTGGCTTCGTTGTCGCTGTGGCCGCCGAAAGTTGATCCGCAGTGGCATTTCTACGCGGCGCATGGGCTGGGTCTGCGCGACCGGGCCGGGCGCTGGCGCTTGGTGGACGAAGCCGGACGGCTGGGCGACCTCCATGAGCTGGGCGCGGCGCAGGACGAGTACGTGACGCTGCTGACGCCGCCGGCGGCGGCCGAGGCCGCAAGCAACCGCCCGCGCGCCCTGAGCTGGTGGTGGCCCGTCCAGGGCCGCGATGTCGAGCGCGGAATCGCGTGGCTCGCCAAGCTGCCCGACGCCGGATCGCGCGCGCTCGCCGACGCGCACCTTGCCGTGGATTTCGGGACGAGCAACACATCGGTCGCCTTCGCCGCCGGCGGCATCACCGACACGCTCCGATTTTCGCTCGCGCCGCTCCGTCTGTGGAATGGCGATGGCGCGAATCGTCTCGGCTTCGCGCCTTTCAACTGGGGCGGATCCAAGGGGTATTTCTCAACGACGTTGCTGACGCGCCGCGCCGCCGGACTGCAGAGCGTCACGCCGGAAACGCTGGCGGCTGAGCACTTTTTCGCCGCCGCCATTCCAAACCTCTACGCCGACGGCCTCAACCGGATGCTGGCGGCCGGCAGCGGAACCAATGCCTGGGACCTGCACGATAGCCTCAAGTGGGATCAAGCGCGGACTTCCGCGTACCGCGCGCTGTTTCTGCGCTTGCTTCTGCTCTATGCCCATGGCGAGCTGTTTTTCAATCAGCGGGCGCGCGTGACGGACTACACGTTTACCTTTCCGCTGGCGATGAGCAAAGCCGACCGGGACGCGTTCCACGCGCAGAACCAGCGCAGCATTAGCGTCATCCAGCAGCTTTGCCACGGCGAGCGCGACTTCGAGGTCGCCGCCCGCTACCGGGCGAACGTGGACGAAAGCGC
Source organism: Chloracidobacterium sp. CP2_5A (assembly GCA_002254845.1). Classification (GTDB taxonomy): domain Bacteria; phylum Acidobacteriota; class Blastocatellia; order Chloracidobacteriales; family Chloracidobacteriaceae; genus Chloracidobacterium. The sequence continues at coordinate 116,442 of NKPT01000004.1, forward strand.
CGCGGCCGCGGCTGGCGCGAACCTGCCGCCAAGCGCGGATCGGCTGGACTTGTTCATTGACGTTGGCGGCGGCACGGCCGACATCGCCGTTCGCCGCGGGACGGAAATTCTGGTTCTCGACAGCCTGCGGCTGGCGGGGCGGCAGTTTTTCCGCGCGGCGGAGCAAAATCTCTCGCCGCGCGTGAAGCTGCGCCGCGCCAACGTCTTTCGCCGCCATCTAGGGTTGTTGTTGGCTCCGGATGACGCGGCGCTCGCCGAGATGGACGTGAGCGATATGCCAGGCATCCGCGAGCATCGCCTAAGCCTGCCGACCTTTTACCTGCTGCGCGTCAACGAGCTCAAAAGCGAGGCGTTTGTCCAGCGCGAGCATGCCATCCTGAAGCGCCAGCGCGACGCCTCGCTGCCTGAAGGCCAGAGTTACCGTGACGCTTACCAGCGGTTTTGCGCCCAGATGTTTTTCCGTCACCTGCTGGCTTACGGTCTCGTGCAGGCTGCCGCCGCGGCCATCGAGCGCAATCTCAATCAATCGAAGCTGCCCCACGGCCTTCATCTGGTGTTGGGAGGGAACGCCTGGGGGCTGCTGCTTTTCGCGGACTTTGAGCGTTCCGGCGCGGCGCTGCTGACGGAAGCCGAGACGCTGCTCAACCGGCTCAAGCGATGCGCGCGCGAGGGATTGTCGCCTGAAGCCAGGGACTGCTTGGACGACCTGCATCTTCACGATGTCACGCTGCTCAACGAAGGCGACATTAGCCGCGCCAAGACCAACGTCCCGATTGGGGCGCTGACGGTATCGGCGACCCAGTCCGTCAGCCGGCGCGCGGCCCCCTTCGCCGGGGCGAATCTGCCGCAGGTCACGATCAGCGACGGCGCGGTCGAGTCGGCGCCCCGCCAAGTCCGGTGGTTTGACCGCTGGAGCGAAGCCGACCTCAAGCGCCTGTTCGAGATGGAGCCGGATACCGACATTCGGCAGGTAACGATTCGGCTGCCCGGCGCGTCCCAGCCTCTTGACGCACTGCTGACGTTGTTTACCTCGCGCGGGCCGACCGACCTCATACCGCAGAAGAAGTGGGCGACAATCAACGGCTATCTGGCCGGCGGCCGCCACTACCCGGCGCTGACGCCGCTGGCGCTCTTCCTGACGGGCGTGCTCTACGCTGACCCAGACCTCAAGCTGGTGACAAGCTTGCCGGACCAGCCGTACCCGATGATTGAGGCCATGGCGCGCAAAGCCGGGCTTTATGACGACCAGCCGCCGCTCGCTGACGAGCCGGAGACGCGCCGGCAGACGATGACTTACGAGTAAGGCGACGAGTAAGGTCAGCGGCGTCGGTGGCGACGCGGGAAGGAGACGCGATGGAAGCGCTCGCGCTAACGGCGGTGGCGGTGGCGGCCTTGAGCCTGCTGGGCTTGGCGGCGCTTTATGGGGTCGTCATCCGCCCGCTTCAGGCGCAGGCGCGGGAGCGGGCGGATGATGCCGACCAGTGGCGCAAGCTAACGACACGGCTTGACCGGCTCGAAGAGCGCCTTCAGTCGCCTGGCAACCGACCGACCAGCCCCGGCGCCGTTGAGTCAGGAGCCGAACTTGAAGAGCTCCGACGGGAGATGGGCTATCTGAAAAGCAAGCTTTCAACGCTGCTGACGCCGCCGGAGACGCCGCCGGGTCCGCTGCCAAGCTTTGCGATCGGGCCGCCCCCCGCGGAAGCGACACCGGAAGCGACACGGGGAGCGGCGCCGCAGATCAGCGCGCATCCTTTTGAAAATCAGCGGGTTTCAGACATTGTGGCGCGTTATCGGGGGCGCTTGCGCGCCGGTCATATTGACGCGCTCACGCAGCACTTTTCAGTTATGCCGAACGGCTTGTTCCTTGAGCTAGAAGAGCGCGGCGAGCGGCTGGTTTTTCCGGCGCAGGAAATCATCTATGCCGGCGATTTTGAGCAAAACTACAGCTTCGCCTACGACTGCGCGCAGCCGGGCAGCGGCTATGTGGTCGTTGTGTCGCCGGCGCGCCTCGACGCGCGGGGGCAGGTCATCGCGCGCGGTCGTCTGCGCGTCGAATAGGCCACGCCTAGCGCGGCCTCGCCCGGCTTTGCCGCGCCGTATCTTGGCAAGGGTTGCGCGTTCAAGCGCGGCGCAAGCCGCGGTCGAGCCGGCTGGGCCGCTGTCGCGCGCGCGATCGGCCGCCAGGCTCAGCGATGGCCGCAAGCTCAATCAATAGAGCAAATACGCCGCGCGCCGCCGATAAAAGTCAGCCAGCGCCGGCTCATCCGCCGCGGCGATATCCTCCCAAGCCGCGTCCGCCTCAATTGCCGCCCGCAGCCGACTCGACCCGGCAATGACATCAAAGGGCAGCCGGTCAAAGACATACTCATAGGGCGGATCGCGCCACAGCTTTTCCCGCGGGTATAGCCGTCGGACGGCCTTGAGAATTTCCACGGCCGTCCGGTACGAGCGAAACGTCGCCCGATTTTGAACGTGCGCTTGCAGTCCGCCGCACAGTTGACCGGCGAATTTGTTGAACGTCGGCTGGAACCACATCGGGCGAAAGTGAACGCCGGGCAGATGAAGCGGATCGAGCGCCGCCGCGAGATCATACGGGTCAATGAACGGCGCGCCGAAAATTTCAAACGGCCGCGTCGTGCCGCGCCCCTCGGAAAGCGTCGTTCCTTCTAGCAACACCAGGCCCGGATAGACGGCAGCGGTATCGAGCGTCGGCATGTTCGGCGACGGCATCACCCACGGGAGCCACGTCGCGTCAAACCACTGCGGGCGCGACCAGCCTTCCATCGGGACGACGCGCAGCTCGCAGCCGATGCCCTCGGTTTCATTGAACAGGCGCGCCAGCTCGCCGACCGTCATCGCATGGCGCATCGGAAGCGGGTACATCCCGACAAACGAAGCCCATTCGCGCTCCAAAACCGCGCCCTCGATGTCGAGTCCGCCGATGGGATTGGGGCGGTCAAGGACGACAAACGGGATGTCGCGCGCCTTCGCCGCCTGCATCGCCAAGGCCATCGTCCAGATGAAGGTGTAAACGCGCGTCCCGACATCCGGCACGTCAAAAACCAGCGCGTCAACCTCCGCCAGCATCTCCGGCGTCGGCTGACGGGTTTGGCCATAGAGGCTAAAAACCGGTATGCCAAGCCGCGAATCGCGCGCCCAGCCTTCCCACTCGATCATGTTGTCCTGGGTTTCCCCGCGCAGGCCGTGCTGCGGGCCGAAAAGCGCCGTCAGGCGAAAGGCCGGACAGGCGGCAAACAGATCGGCCGCGTGGCGATAGATGACATCCACCGAGGCCGGGCTGCAAATGAGACCTACCCGGCGGTCGCGCAAAAGGTCAAGGTGATGGGTGAAAAGGCGGTCAAGTCCGGTTTGCATGGGCGGGTTTCAAAGCTCAGAGTCAGGCGCCGCCCGGCCAGCCGAGCGCATTTCCGCCGCCTCAAAAAAGCCTGCGCGGACGGCGCGCGCCCGCGCAGGATCTGGCGAGCTTGCGGTTAGCCACGCGGCCGCTACCGCGTGCCAAGCTTGGCTCGCTGCGAGCGCCCGGCGCGGATGACCTCGACCCGGACGGCGCGCCGTCCAAAGCGAATGGCGTCGCGGGTGGAGGGCATGTAGATGTCAATGTGACGCCCGCGGATGCGGCCGCCCGTGTCCTTGACGTGATAGACGCCCGAATACTGGCCGGCGTGAACCTTGACGACCGAGCCTAGCGGCAGGACGCGCGGATCAGCGGCCACGATGCCGGGGCGAACGTATTCGCCCGACGCCGTTCGCCCTTTCAGGCTGTAGGCCGTGGCGGTGAACGGAATGGCGGTCGGGGAAGGCTCCGCATTGCGAAGCGAGAAAGACCCCAGCGCCGGCGGCGTTGCCGGCGGGTCAAGGGTTAGTTCAACTACCTGCGCTGGATTGGGTTGGTTTGATGCGGCTTCCGATGACTTCGGCGTTTGGGGCGCGTCCGTGGTCGGGCGTCTCTGCTGGGCGCGGGCGGCGAAGCCGCCAATCATCGTCAGCAGGGCGAGAACAAAGGTAAACAAGGGCTTAATAAATGGAAATGCACGCTGTAGCCCCCGACACGCTGAAGCCCCGATGGCGCATAAGCTCATGCCAGGTCCTCCTTGATGAAGCTTGAGCTGTGACGCGGAAGATTGCGGGGATGCCCCGCGCCCGCAGCTCGTCAGTCCGGCTGGGAACTCTACCACGGGCTGTCAAATTGTCCGGGCGAGCGACAAGCCGCGACAGCGCGCGCCCGCAATGGCGGCGCGGCTTGCAGTCGTTGGAAGGGCAAACATAAGATGCCAGCCAAATGCGGGACTAACGAAGCGCGGCCAGCAGTTTGGAGGGGTTCCCCAGATGACAAGTAACCATCGGCGGGTCATCATCATCGGCGCAGGTCCGGCAGGCTTCACGGCGGCGATCTACGCGGCGCGCGCCAACCTGAAGCCGTTGCTGTTCGAGGGCGAGGGCCCTGAAAACATCCCCGGCGGACAGCTGATGATCACCACTGACGTAGACAACTATCCCGGCTTTGAGCACGGCATCCTCGGCCCGGAGCTCATGGCGAACATGCGCGCTCAGGCGGCGCGCTTTGAGACGGAAATCCTGACCCGAAACGTGACCGCCGTGGACCTCAAGACCCGTCCCTTCCGCGTGTGGGCGCGCGAGGACGAATACACCGCCGACGCCGTCATCATCTCGTCCGGCGCATCGGCCAAGTGGCTGGGCTTGCCGTCGGAAGAGCATCTCAAGGGCTATGGCGTCTCGGCGTGCGCGACCTGCGATGGCTTCTTTTTCAAGGATCGCGAAGTCGCCGTCGTCGGCGGCGGCGACACGGCGCTTGAGGAAGCGACCTTTCTGACGAAGTACGCCACGAAAGTCACGCTCATTCATCGCCGCCGCGAGCTGCGCGCGTCGAAGATCATGCAGGCGCGGGCCTTAGCCAACCCCAAGATCACCTTTCTCTGGGATACCGTGGTTGAAGAGGTGCAGGGCGCGCGCGAGACTGGCGTGACCGGGCTTCGCCTGCGTCACCTGACAACGGATAAAGTCTTGGATTACAAGTGCGACGGGCTCTTCATCGCCATTGGCCACCAGCCGAATACGTCCCTGTTCGCCGGACAGCTCGACCTCAACCCGCAGGGCTATATTGTGACGAAGCCTGGCTCGACCTATACGAGCGTGCCGGGCGTTTTTGCCGCCGGCGACGTCCAGGACGCCGTTTACCGTCAAGCCGTGACGGCGGCCGGCACGGGCTGCATGGCTGCGATTGACGCCGAGCGATGGCTCGAAGAACAGGCGCATGCCGCCGCCCACTGAACGGCGGCGCGCCGGCGGCGGCTCCCGGATTTCAGGTGTGAAAAGCTATGTACGAAAACCTGTTGCTTGAAAAGCATGACCGCGTCGCCGTCCTCATCGTGAACCGGCCGACAAAACTCAACGCGCTCAACATCGCCACGCGTAACGACATCCTCGCGGCGCTGGACGCCTTGCAGTCCGACGCCGACACGCGCGTGTTGGTTGTGACCGGGGCCGGCGACAAGGCTTTCATCGCCGGCGCGGACATCAGCGAGTTCGCGGGGCAAACGGCGCTGACGCAGCGCGACGTGATGACGCAGCGGCGGGCGTTTGACGCGATGGAGTCCTTTCCCAAACCCGTCATCGCCATGATCAATGGCTTTTGCCTCGGCGGCGGACTGGAACTGGCCCTGTCGTGCGACATCCGGGTGGCGAGCGAGAGCGCCAAGCTGGGGCAGCCCGAAATCAACTTGGGCGTCATTCCCGGCGGCGGCGGCACGCAGCGCCTGACGCGCTTGGTTGGCGAAGGCAAGGCCATGGAACTCATCCTCACCGGCGACATGCTGACGGCGACGGAAGCCCAGGCGCTGGGTCTGGTCAACCATGTTTTCGCTCCGGAAGAGCTGCGCGCCAAAACGATGGCGCTGGCCGCCAAAATCGCGGAAAAAAGCCCGGTGGCGCTCCGCATGGCGAAGGAAGCCGTCAAGACAGCCGCCCGCGCCGGCCTTGACGAAGGGCTGCGGCGTGAGGTGGACTTGTTTGCCCTGTGCTTTGCCAGCGAGGACAAAGAGGAAGGCGTTCGGGCTTTCCTTGAAAAACGTAAACCCAACTTCGTCGGGCGCTGATGGCGACGCCGCCAATCGCTCCGCGAACGTAGCGATTGAGGACGCCCTATGCCCTATCTCGTTTTGCTTCGCCACGGCGAGTCGCAATGGAATCTGGAAAATCGCTTCACCGGCTGGGTGGATGTGCCGCTTTCGCCCAAGGGCGAGGAAGAAGCGCGCAACGCCGGCGCGAAGCTGGCCGGGCTGACGTTTGATCATTTGTTCACGTCCACGCTGCAGCGAGCCATTCAGACGGCTGATCTGGCTTGCGCGGCCGCCGGCTTTGGCGAGCTTCCGGTGTCCCGCGATCAAGCCTTGAATGAGCGCCACTACGGCGACTTACAGGGCCTCAACAAAGCCGAGACCGCCCGGCAATACGGTGACGAGCAAGTGAAGATTTGGCGGCGAAGCTATGATGTGCGCCCGCCCAACGGCGAAAGTCTGGCGGATACGGCCGCGCGCGTGCTGCCCTATTACGAAACCCGCATTCTGCCGCTGCTGCGGGCCGGGAAAAACGTCCTGATCGTGGCCCACGGCAACAGCTTGCGGGCGCTTGTGATGCACCTGGATCGGCTTTCGCCGCAGGAAGTGGTGGAACTCAACATTCCGACAGGCGCGCCAATCCTTTACGAGCTGGATAGCGAGGCGAACGTTCTTGCCCAACGGTATCTATAGGCGAGACGCCTGTCCCGTGAGCGCAGCCCATGGGTGACGCCCCAAAGCGCTTTCTCTTTTTTTCGTTTTCGACGCCGGAGCGACGGAGGCTTCCGACCGGGATCCATGAGGCGCCGCCCGCAACGGAGCGTTCCGCGGCTGCGCCGCTGGATTTGCCCTTCCCAGAGCCGAACGAGGTGACAGCGCTGCCAGCTCCAGCCGATGCGCTGACGCCCGACCCGGCGGCCCCGCCGGAAAAGCATTTCAACTATTTTAGCTACTTCAGCGAAATCGAGGCGGAGTTCGCCGCGCGGCGCGGCAGGCCGTACCGCCTTTCGCCGCTTGACTGGGCGCTTATCGAAAGCTGGCGAAAGGAAGGCATTCCGCTCCCAGTCGTCCTGCGCGCCATCGAGCAGGTCTTCGTCGCGCGCGCCAAGTCCGCTTCCCGGCAGCCGAAAGGTCGCCCGCGGCCGGTTCGGTCGCTGAGCTACTGCCAGCCGGCGGTCGAGGAAGCGTTTCAAGCTTGGCGGGCAAGTCGGACCGGGGCGGCGGCGCCGGCGACAACTGACCTGCCGTCCGGCGGCCCGTCGCGTTCCGCGGTGAGCAGCTTTCTTGAAGCCGCGGCGACCAGCCTTGCCGCCGCGCATCACGGCCTTGCGTCCCAGGCGCGCCCGGACGCGCCGCACGCCCAATTGAGCGAGCTGCTGCCGGTCGCGGTCGCGCAGCTTCAAGCGCTGGCTCGGCAGGTCGCATCCGAAGCGGCGCTGCCCTTTGAAAGCCTTGAAATGACGCTTTCCGACCTGGAAGACCTGTTGCTAGCGGCGCTTCAGGCCGACGCGCCCGCGGAGGCGCAATCCGCGGCTGCGCAGGAAGCTGCAGCCGCGCTCAAGCCGCATCGCCGGGGCATGTCGGCGGCGACCTATGCCGAGGCGCAGGCCAACTACGTCGCGCGGCTGCTTCGCCGTCGTTACGGCATCCCGCGCTTGAGCTTGTTTTACCTGGAAGACCGCGCTTGAAACTCGCTGTTGAAGCCGGCGCGGGGCGCGGCTCGCCGCGCAGAGGGTGCGTTTGACGACCATCTCCGGTAAAGTAGCCGGGCCGCGCGACAGCGCGGATGATGGAGCAAGCGGACGCAATGTTTGGAATTGGCACGCCGGAACTCATTTTTATCTTTCTCGTCGGGTTCTTTATCTTTGGTCCACGCCAGCTTCCCGAAATTGGCCGCCGCCTGGGCGAAATCATGGGGCAGTTGCGGCGGGCGGCGGATGATTTCAAGCAAACCTGGGAAGCCGAAGTCGAAAGCGAGCGGGCGCGCCTCGCCAAGGCGATGCCGTCGGTCTCGATTGACCTTGGACCGACGCCAAGCTTGGCGGGGGCGGAAGTGACGCCGGCGGAAGGAACGCTGGCCCGAACGCCTGCGGGCGCGCCAGTCGCCGCCTCCGAGCCGTCATTGTCGGAGCCGCCCGCGGAGCCGCTTGACGCTCAGTCTCCCTTCGCGTCCGCCGATACCATCCAGGCGGCGGGCGCGGACGCCATCTTTCCGCCTCAATCGCCCCAATCGGAGCGCCCTCTGGCGCCGGCGATTGAAGCCGTTGGCTATGAAGGCTGACGCCTTCGAGCGTTTGCCGCCCCTGAAGGATGCGCTATGGCTGATGACCGACTAACCGCCGCCAAGCCGGGCCAGCCGCCCGACGATGTCGAGGAAGCCGGGGCGATGGGCTTCCTCGACCATCTGGATGAGCTGCGGCGGCGCGTATTCTACGTGGTGGCGTTTGTCGCTATCGTCTTCATCATCTGTTGGGGCTTTGCGGATGTCATTTACGGCTTCCTAGCCAAGCCGGTCGCCGACGCGCTGCGCGCTTCGCGGCTGGCGCAGGTGAAAGCCAAATCGCCGCTCCCCAGCTTGGCGGAGCTGCCGGACGGAACAATGGTCGCTTACGTCTTTGGGGCAGGCGTCGCCATCGAGGGCGTGACTATTCCCGCCGGCACAACGGTCGCGGCGCGCATCACGCGCGACGCGCAGGGGAGGCGCGGGCTAGAAACCGCGCAGACGCTGGTTGTCAACCAACGGGTTCTGCCAGAAGGCTTCGCGCTGCCGGCGGCGGAACTCTTCGCCGCCGCGCCCGACCCATTGGGACAATTGGTCGTGCATACCGTGCAGGGCGCGTTCAACCTCTACATCAAGGTCGCTTTCTACGCGGCGATCTTTTTTTCAATTCCGTTTGCGCTCTATCAGCTTTACGCCTTTGTCGCGCCGGGTCTGTACCGGCACGAGCGGGCGTACATTTACCCCGTGCTCATTTTCGGCACGGGCTTTTTTCTGCTCGGCGCGGCCTTTGGCTACTACATCGCCTTTCCGCAGGCCTGTTTGTTTTTGCTCGGCACGGCGAAGGATTTCCAGCCGATGATCGAGGTCAATGAATACTTTGACCTGATTATCACCATCGTGCTGGGGCTGGGTCTCGTCTTCGAAACGCCGACGGTGGTGTTTGTACTGGCGCGGCTGGGGCTGGTCACGGCCGGCTTCCTGCTTCGTATCTGGCGGCTGGCCGTGATGATGATTCTGATTCTGGCGGCCATCATCTCGCCCACCGCCGACATCCCCAACATGATGATTTTCGCCGTTCCGATGCTGGCGTTGTATTTTCTGAGCGTAGGCATCGCCTACGTTTTTGGCCGGGAGCGCGAGTCGGATGAAGATGTTTCGGACGCGGACGCCGCCGGAGAGCTTCGTTCCGTGGGGTAATCATACATATGCAGATTTCTCGCCTTGACGACGCGGCGGGGCGAGCGCGCCTTGCCGCCATCCTCGACCGCCACGCGACGGTGGCCGACCCAGATCTCATTCGCGCTGTCGCCGACATCCTTCGCCTTGTGCGCGACACCGGCGACGCGGGGCTGTTTGCTCTGACGGAGAAGTTCGACGGCGTATCGCTTTCGCCGCAGAACGTTCGGGTCGAGCTGGCCCTGCTGGAAAAACTGGCCGAGCAAGCGCCGGCCGAAACGCGGGCGGCCGTGCGGGCGGCGGCCGACAACATTCGGCGCTTTCACGAGCTACAGCGAGAGTACACGCGCGTCCTGGAGCAGCCGGAAGGGGTTCGGCTCACCCACCGCGTGCAGCCGCTGGATGCCGTCGGGCTGTATATCCCTGGCGGACAAGCGGCTTACCCCTCCACGGCGCTGATGACGGCCATTCCGGCGCAGGTGGCGGGCGTTCCCCGGCTGGTCGCCGTGACGCCGGCGAAGACGTTTCTCACGCAGCCCGCGCTCGCGGCGGCGCTGGTCGAGGCCGGCGTGACGGAGGTCTATACCATTGGCGGGGCGCAGGCGATTGCGGCGCTGGCTTACGGCACGGAAAGCATTCCGCGCGTGGCGAAAATTGTCGGTCCCGGCAACCGCTACGTGGCGGAAGCGAAGCGGCAGGTGTATGGCGCGGTGGACGTGGACGCCATCGCCGGGCCAAGCGAAGTCGTCGTCATTGCCGATGACACGGCCGATCCGGTGCTGGTGGCCGCCGACCTGCTGGCGCAGGCCGAGCATGACGAGCTTGCCGCCGCCATTTGCGTGACGACGAGCGAAACGCTTGCGGGCGCGGTGGCGGAGCAGCTTGCCTACCAGTCGGCGACGCTTTCCCGGCGCGACATAGCGGAGGCGTCGCTTGCCCGGTTTGGCGCGATTTTCCTCGCGCCTTCGCTGGCGGAAGCCGTCCGGCTGGTCAATCGGATCGCGCCGGAACACGTTGAGGTGATGACGGCCGAGCCGGAACAGATAGCCGAGGACATTGCCTTCGCCGGCGCGATTTTCATCGGCCCGGCTTCGGCGGAAGCAGTCGGCGATTACTTCGCCGGACCAAGCCATGTGTTACCGACGGGCGGCGCGGCGCGCTTTTTCTCGCCGCTGGGCGTCTATGACTTCGTTCGCCGAACGAATGTCATCCGCTACACGATGGGGCAGCTGTTCAAGACGGCCGACCTGATCGCTTGTCTAGCGGACGCCGAGGGACTGGATGGGCATGCGCGCTCGATTCGCTTGCGGATTGAGCGCCACAGCGGGCCGCTCACGCCGACAACCAATCCGCTCTCCGAAAGCAAGCCACGCCTCTTGGCGGTCGAGCCGCCGGAAGCCGACGCAACCGAGGCGCTATGACCTGGCGGCTGGCGGCCTTGGCGACCCTGGCGACGCTCGCGCTGCGGGCGCTTGGGTGGACGGCGCGCCTTGACGTTTCCAACCTGCGCGACCTGCCCGACCCGCTGCACGGCTATCTGCCGCCGTCCACGCCTATTATCTACGCCTTCTGGCATAACCAGATTTTGGCGGCGACGCTGTTTTTTCAACGACGCGGCATCGTCGTCATGACTTCGCTCAGTCGGGACGGCGACATCATCGCCGAAGTCATCCGGCAGTTCGGCTTTGGCGCGGCGCGGGGCTCGGCGACGCGGGGCGGCGTGGCGGCGCTCAAAGCCATGGTCAGGGCGATTCGGCGCGGCGCGGACGCGGCCTTCACGATTGACGGCCCGAAGGGGCCGCGCTACCGGGCAAAAGAGGGCGCGGCGATGCTGGCAAGCTTGAGCGGCGCGCCAATTCAGCCAGTATGCATTGTGACTGAGCGATACTGGACGCTGAAGACCTGGGACCATTTTCGCGTCCCGAAGCCCTTCGCGGTTGGCCGGGTGTTTTACGGTCAGCCAATTTGGGTGCGGCGCGGCGCGGCGGAAGATGAAATCGCCGCCGCGACCGCCCAGTTGCAAGCGGAACTCGATTCGCTGCTGAGCGAATGGGAAGCGCGACGGGCGACGGCATGCTAGACTCGCCCGCGCCCGCCACCGCGGATGCGCCCTCAAAGGCGGAGACGGCCTCGAAAACGGAGACGGATTAGGCAATGGAAGCCATACTCGCGCTCGAAGACGGGCGCTTATTTTACGGCAGGAGCATCGGGGCGGCTGGCGAGGCGACCGGCGAAGTCGTCTTCAACACGGCGATGACCGGCTATCAGGAGGTGCTGACCGATCCGTCCTATGCCGGGCAGTTGGTGACGATGACCTGTCCGCACATAGGCAACTACGGCGTCAACGCGGAGGATGCCGAGTCGCGGCAGCCGTTTGTCGCCGGCTTCATCGCGCGCGAGCTGTCCGCCGTCACAAGCAACTGGCGGGCCACGGAGTCGCTCGATGCCTATCTGAAGCGTCACCGCATTGTCGGCATCGAAGGTCTTGACACGCGGGCGCTCGTTCGGCACATCCGCGAGCGCGGCGCGATGCGCGGCGTCATTTCCACCGTCGAGCGCGACGGGCGGCAACTGGCGGCGAGAGCGGCCGCCGCGCCGAGCATGGTCGGCGCGGCGCTGGCGAAAAGCGTGACCTGCGCGGCGCCCTACACTTGGTTGCCATCCGCTAAAGACGCGGCGCGGGTTGTTCCGCCCTGGCGCGTCGTCGCCTTTGACTTTGGCGTAAAGTTCAACATTCTGCGCCGTCTTTCCGCCATTGGCTGCCAAGTGACGGTCGTCCCGGCGACCACGACGGCCGAAGAAGTCCTGCGGCTGCGCCCAGATGGACTGTTTCTCTCCAACGGGCCCGGCGACCCGGAGCCGCTGGCTGATATTGCTCGCGAAGCGCGCCTGTTGGCCGAGCGCCTGCCGACGTTCGGCATCTGTCTCGGACATCAGATTCTGGCGCTGGCCTTCGGGGGCAAGACGTTCAAGCTCAAGTACGGTCATCGCGGCGCTAACCATCCGGTCAAGCATCTGGCCACGGGGCGGGTTGAGATCACCGCGCAAAATCACGGCTTTGCCGTTGACGGCGACAGTCTGCCGGACGACCTCGAAGCGACCCATATCAATCTCAACGACGGCACGCTCGAGGGCTTTCGTCACCGCCATCTGCCGGTTTTCTGCGTGCAGTATCATCCGGAGGCCGCGCCAGGGCCGCATGACGCCTCGTACTTGTTCGAGGCGTTCGCAACGCTCCTGCCGACTCGCTTGGCGGAGGCCGCAGCCTAATGGCTGCCCGCGGCTGGATTGGCGCAGCCCTGGCCGCCGCGTGCCTGTGCGGGGCGGTCGCTCCGGGGCAGCAGCCGCCCCCCGCGCCGATCATCCCGCCAGAGGCGGCCACGCTCAAGGTCGAAGGCAAAACGGAAAGCGGCGGCTTGTTTCGGGAATACGTCCGCGAGCAGAAGATGCGCTTCGAGTATGGGCGGGCGCTCAAAATCACCTTGCCGCCAACCGGCAGCCTGACCGTCACTGGCAGCAAGCGGTCGGAACTCGTCGCGCGGGCGACCATCCGGGTGGAAGGGGCGTCGGCGGAGGACCTTGACGCGCTGGCGGAGCGGATCGGCTTTCAGATTGACACGCGCGACGCGCAGCTGCACTTGGCGTCGGTTGGGCCCGCGGTCAAGAGCTTGTCGCGCAAGGAGCGTCGCGCCGTCGCGGACGGACTGGCAAGCCCGCTGCTGAAGCTGCCCTACCGAATTGATTATGTCCTCGACGTTCCTGAATATACTGATCTGGAAGTTTCCGTCTTTGACGGCGATTTGACGCTGGGCGGGATTTACGGCGGCATTGTCTTCACGGTGCAGCGCGGGCGGGTCACGCTGAGCGGGGTCGCCGGCACGGTTGTTGGACGGCTGGCGACCGGGGAGGCGCGAGTCGAGCTGAGCGGGCGGAGCTGGCGCGGATCGGGGCTGGATTTGCGCGTGGGCGCGGGCAACATCCTGCTCAGCGTGCCGCGCGGCTTCGCCGCGGATGTCACCCTAGCGGCAAGCGCCCCGCTGGATATTCGCTATCCGCTGGATCGCGGTCCGGACGCGCCGCCGGACCTGCCGTTTGGCTCTCAAACGCGCGGCCGATTCGGAGTTGGCGGCGCGGAACTGCAACTGGTGACCGGGCAGGGCGCGATTCGGGTCGAGCCATATCCCCCGGACAACCCGTGACGGCTTGAGCTTCCGGCAGCCAGCCTGGCATTTGCCTCTTGGCTCGCAGGCAAGTTATGGTTAGCGAAAAGCCATCACATTTCAAGCCGCATTCTGGCTTGTGAGCGCATTATGACCAGTGCCGAGCGAACGGTTGTCTGCTTAGCGAGCTATTTCAAGGGCGTTGAATTCCTCCGCGAAGTCAAGCGCCAGGGCTGTCGGGTCGTCCTTGTGACGAAAGAAAAGTTTCGTCACGAGGACTGGCCGTTTGAATGCCTCGACGAATTTATCCCGCTGCCCAACGACGCCTCGCCGGAGCTTTTCGTCTACACCGTGGCGCAGTTGGCGCGACCGCGCAAGCTGCACACGGTCGTGGCGCTGGAAGAATTTGACGTGCTGACGGCGGCGCTGATCCGCGAGCACCTGCGGTTGCCGGGGATGGGCAGCACGACGGCGCGGCACTTCCGCGACAAGCTCGCCATGCGCATTGAATCGCAGCAATCTGGCGTGCGCGTGCCGGAGTTTGTCCATGTGCTCAACTACCAGGACCTGGAAGAGTACATGAAGCGCGTACCGCCGCCGTGGGTCATGAAGCCGCGCACCGACGTGTCGGCCATCGGCATCAAGAAGCTCTATGACAGCGAGCAGGTGTGGCGAACGATTGACTATCTTGACGCCCGCGACCGCCTGAGCGAGCGGTCGAGCAACTACGTCCTGGAGAGATTTATTCCTGGCGACGTGTATCACGTGGACTCGCTGGTTGAAAACGGCGAAGTCATCTTTGCTGGCGTCAGTCGCTACGGGCGGCCGCCGATGAGCGTCGCCCACGACGGCGGCGTGTTCACGACCCAGACCATCCCGTATGACTCGCCGGATCGGGCAGCCTTGCTTGACATCAACCGCAAGCTCATCGCCGGGTTAAGAATGCGCCGCGGCGCCACGCATGCCGAGTTCATCAAGAGCGCGGAGAATGGCGAGTTTTATTTCCTGGAAATTGCCGGGCGGGTTGGAGGCGCTTACATCGCGGAGGCCCTTGAAGCGGCCAGCGGCATCAATATTTGGGCGGAGTGGGCCAAAATCGAGCTTGGGCGCGGCGAGACGCCTTACGCTCTGCCCCCAGCGCGCCAGGAGTATGGTGGCGTGGCGCTGTGTCTGGCGCGGCAAGAATACCCGGATACGTCAGCGTTTACCGAGCCGGAAATCGCGTATCGCGTCAAGAAGCGGTATCACATTGGGCTGGTTGTCCGCTCGACGAGCCACGAGCGCGTGACGGAGCTGTTACAGGACTACGCGGCTCGCTTTGAGCGTGATTACTGCGCGGTCGTTCCGCCGCTGGAGCGGCCGGAGTGACCGAAAGGCGGACTGGGCCGAAGCCGGCGCGCGTTAGATGGCGCGCGTTAGATAAAGCCGCTTGCGCTTCGCCCGCTAATTGCGTAAGGATTGCTTCACTCCGCTTGCTCAGTGGTGGTCGCGCTTTGGAGATTCAGCTCAGCCAGTTCCGTCCAGCCCTAGCGCGGCGGCATCGCCCGGATCTGGTCGCGCGGTGCTTCCTGTGGGCCTGTTGGCTGTGGCCGCGCGTTCGGTGGGGGACGCTGCCGGCGGCGCTACGCTATCTGGATCGCCGGCCGGACAGGGGAACCGGGCGCGCGCTCGCGCCGCTGCCGGCGGAGTCGGTGGCCCAAGCCGCGGGCGCGATTACGCGGCGATTGCCGCGCCTGGGCGTTGGGGAGTGCTTGTTACGCTCGCTGGTGATCTACGCTGTGTTGCGTCGCCAGCGGCTGGCGGAAATTGAATTTGTGCTGGGCGCGGGACCGCTCGATGAAGTCGGACGACCCGCCCTGCACTGCTGGATTGAAGCGAATGGGCGGCCGCTGCTGGAGACAGCCGATCCTCGCCATCGCTTTCGCGTGTTGCTACGTCACCGGATGCCAGAGGATCCTAACCAACTCATTAACCTTCCCAAGGAGCAACGCCATGAACACGATTGAAACCCAGCTCGTCGCGGTTGACCCGGCGGCAACGAAGAAAACTTTCATTGAACCCGAGCTCAAGGAATTCGACCAACTGGAAAAGCAAATCCAGGGGCTGCGCGTGCTGGAAGCGTTTACTGCCAGCTTTCTCGCGCCGTAGCGCGTTGGTCCGTTTAACCAGGACCTTAACCAGGACCGGCAATAGCGAGTTACGGGTCCGCAGTCGGTCCTCCTTCTCTGTCCTGGCGCTAACATCCCGCTCAATGATTGCTGGCACAGCGCTTTCCTTTGGCGTTTTGGGGCAGGAAACAAGCCAGCTCAGCCTCGCCATCCTCACCTGCCGTTACCTTGGCTTGCCCGAAGTCGCTCCCGAAGCGGCCGACATCATTCTCGCCGAAAGCCCGCCGCCGCCCCCAGAGCCCAGTCGCGCCGAGCCTTGGCTTGCTTGGAAAGGGCTGACGATTCATCGCCAGGGGAGTTGGCTGACGCTCGCTTACGGCGCGTGGCAGGTTGCGATTGATGTCGCCCGCCGCCAAGTGACGCCGCTCGCGCTCCCGTCAGACAGCGACTTATCCGTAGCGTACCCCTGTTACTCTTATCTGCGGCTCGCGCTGCTGTTCCTGTTGCGACGAATGGGATGGTTTGAGCTGCACGGCGGCGCCTGCGTCCAAGCGGAACAGGGGTATGTCTTCATCGGCCCTTCCGGCAGCGGGAAAACGAGCGCCATCCTTGGTCTGCTGGACGCCGGCTGGCGGTATGTTTCTGACGACGCCCTGCTCATCAAGCGAATTCCAGCGGGGAGCGAGGGGGACGCCATCTGCGTGCGCGCCGGACGGGAGCTATTCTCCGTGACAACGGACGAACTTCGTCGGTTTCCGCATTTGCATCCGCATGCCGAGCCGCGTCTGCAAAGCGCCGAGAAGCGGGCGGTCAACCCCCGCGCTATCTGGCCCGGTCGTTATGAGCCCGTAGCGAAGCCGGCGTTTTTGTTTTTTTGCCAGCTCCACGACGCCGAACAGACCCAGGTTTTGCCGCTTCCGGCCACGGACGCGCTGGCTCGCTTGATGACAAGCACGCCCTGGCTAGCGCTTGACCGCGAGACGGCGGCAGCGCACTTGGCGATATACCGTCAGCTTGCCGAATCGTGCTATAGCTTCGCCTTGCTTGCAGGACGCGACCTCTTGCGCCGCCCATCCGCGCTGGCGACGCATCTTAGCGCTTCTCATCTCGTTCGGTTATACCGCGCTTATGCCTGACACCGCTTCTTCCAACCTGCTGCCAGTCAAGCGCCTGACCGTTGGGCTGACCAATCTGTGCAATCTTGATTGCGACTACTGCCTGCGAGTGGCGGAGACCGAGCATCTGGATTTCGATCTGCTGAGCGACGCGCTAGAACAGGCGCGCGATTACGGCGTGATGGCGGTCACCTACACGGGCGGCGAAGCGATCTTGCATCCTCGGTTTCGAGATGTCATTCGCCGGACGGCGGCGCTTGGGCTTTCTTACTCATTCGTTACCAACGGCTGGCACTTTCCCAAAATCGCGCCGACGCTGGTTGAGACAAAAAACGCGCTCTACCGGGTGTTCTTCAGCCTGGACGGGGCGACCGAGGAAGCGCACGACGCCGTTCGTGGCCAAGGCGTGTTCCGTAAAGTCATGGCGGCGATGGCGCTGTGCCGGTTTCATGGCTTTCCGTTCGGCGTCAACATGACGGTCACCAAGCGCAGCGTCGCCTCCATTGAGGCCATCGCGGTTCTCAGCGCCCGACTTGGCGCGGATGTCGTCCAGTTGATGCACATGCTGCCCACGTCGGAGGCGTATGACCGGAAGCTGTCCCTGACGCCGGATGAGCGCCGCGCGGCTGAGCGCGAGGCCCTGGCTGTGAACGCCATTCTCAAGATTCAGGTTCAATTCGCCGCGGGCAGCTCGATGCCCGCGCCGGGGACGCCCTGCGTGTCGCTCTCCGGCGAGACGGTCAACCTTGACTGTCGCGGGCGGCTCACGCTGTGCTGCACGCTCTCGGACTTCCGCAACGCCGTGGGCGAAGGCGACATTGTGGCCGACCTGCGGACGACTTCCTTTCGGGAAGCCTGCGAGCGCGTTCACCGCCTGGCGCTGACGCAGCGCGAGCGCCGGAACGCCGCGCTCGCCGAAGGACAGCTGGACGCCGAATTCCCCTGTCACTTTTGCACCAGAACATTTGACAAAGCCGCTTGGCAAACGCCCGCGCTCGTCCAGCTTGGACGAGCGACAACGTCCAGCCTCTTTCCAGCGACGGCGCGCTTATGACAACCTTTCGCCCGCATCCATCCGTGGTTTCCACCGAGGTCGAAGACACAATAGTGCTGCTGCATCTCGACACGAAGCGTTATTTCACGCTCAACAGCACCGGCGCGGCGATCTGGAAACATCTTTCGCAGGGCAAGGCGGAGGACGATATCGTGTCCGCCCTGACCGAAGAGTATGACGCGGATGCGAGCCGCCTTGCCGCCAGCGCCCGGCGACTGCTTGAACAACTTGAAAAGGCGGCGCTGATTGAGCGCGCCTGAGCCGTCCCGGCCGAACAACTCGCGGTCAGGCCGGCGGATTGACGGCCCCCATGCCGACGCGCTACCCGGACATCATGCCGCATCGAGACAACGGCGTTTTGGCTGAACGCCGACTTGAGCGCCTTATGGCCTGTTTGCCGGAAGATGAGGCCGCGCTAGCCGGCGGCGCGGCGCAGGTCGAGGACTGGCCGGCGCTTTTGAGAAGCGCGCTGGATCACGGGCTGGAAGACTACCTGTTTCGGCGACTGATTCGAGTTGGCGCGAGACTGCCGGAAGCCCTGGTCGCCAGCTTCCGGCAAGTTCAGGCGCGCAAGGCGGCCTGGACGCTTCAGCTCGCCGCGCAGCTCGACCGAATTTTGGACGCGCTGACCGCGGCTGACATCCCGGCCGTCGCGCTCAAGGGCCCGCTCCTTGGCGAGCGGCTGTATGGCGCGGACGGCTTCCGATCCTCCAGCGATCTGGATGTGCTGGTCCCGTACGCGGGCGTCCGACCGGCGCTTGCGGCGCTCGCGCCGCTTGGCTATCGCGCGGACGAGACAACGCTGGCCCGCGCCCTGTCCGGCGACCACAACGTGGCGCTCGACAGCGCCTCGCCGCCGTTGGAGTTGCACTTTCATCTATTTCGTCGCTTTGGCGTCACGCTCCGCTCCGATGAGTTCCTGGCGCGCGCCGCGCCGTACCAAACCCGGAGCGGGCGCGTCGTCCGCATCCTGACGCCGGAAGACGAGTTTTTGTTTCTGTGCGTCCATGCGGCAGCACATAGCTTCGCCCGACTGGCGTGGCTATTTGACCTCAAGCTCTTGCTGGCGAAGCATCCCGCGCTCGATTGGGACCTGTTCCTGCAACGCGCGCGGGACTGGCGCGTGACCACGTCGGTGGCGTTCGCCTGCGCGCTGCTTCGGCAACGGCTGGGCGCGGACACGCCCCTGCTTTCGCGGCTCACGGCGCGACAACGGCAGTGGCTGAGCGTCAACGAGCGGCTCTTTGACCAGGCCATGCGCCGTTACAATCAGCCGCGAGACTCATTCAGCGACAAGCTGGGCTTTTTTGTCGCCTCAAACCTTTATCAATCCAGCCTTCACGACCAGTGGCGCAGCCGCGCTCGCTTTCTCGGGCTAACGGCGCTCCGCGCCCTGCAGGGACGGAGCTTGGCGCCGGGCGAAGCCTGAGCGCCGCGCAGACCGGTTGTCATCGTTGGCGCGCCCTCGTTAGACTGCTCGGCTTGACCCTGACAGCTTGAGGTTTGCGCCGGCGATGAGCGATTACCATTTCAATGAAGCTTTTGATGTCGTCGTGATTGGGGCCGGACATGCCGGATGCGAGGCGGCCTATGCCGCCGCTAAGCTCGGTTGCCGGACGGCGCTCATCACGCTCAATCTCGACCTCATCGCCCAGATGTCGTGCAATCCAGCCATTGGCGGCATCGCCAAGGGCCACTTGGTGCGGGAAATGGATGCGCTGGGCGGGCTGATGGGCAAGATCATTGACCGAACCGGCGTGCAATTCCGCCTGCTCAACCGCAGTCGCGGGCCGGCGGTGCAGTCGCCGCGCGCGCAGGCCGACCGCGGGCTGTACCGAGCTGAAATGCGACGCTTTCTCGAAACCGTCGAAA
Source organism: Chloracidobacterium sp. CP2_5A (assembly GCA_002254845.1). Lineage (GTDB taxonomy): Bacteria > Acidobacteriota > Blastocatellia > Chloracidobacteriales > Chloracidobacteriaceae > Chloracidobacterium. Next base: position 136,243 of record NKPT01000004.1, read on the forward strand.
ATCTCCACCTCCGCCAAGGCGAAGTCATTGACCTGATGGTCGAGCAGGATCGCATTCTGGGCGTCGAGATGTGGGACGGGCGGCGACTTGGCGCGTCAGCCGTGATCATTTGCGCCGGGACGTTCCTCAATGGCCTCATTCACATTGGGACGCGCACCTATCAAGCGGGCCGCGCCGGCGAGTTGCCTTCACTTTTGCTGGCCGAGAGCTTCCGCCGGCTGGGCTTTCGCGTTGGACGGCTCAAGACCGGCACGCCGCCACGCGTCCATGCCAAGACGATTGACTGGTCAAAGTGCGAGGAGCAACCCGGCGACCCGAACCCGACGCCCTTCTCCTTTGGCACGAAAGCCATCGCCCGGCGGCAACTGTCGTGCTACATCACCTATACCAACGCGGAAACTCACCGCGTCATTCGCGAAAACCTCGACAAGTCGCCGATGTATAGCGGGCAGATTCAGTCGGTCGGCCCGCGCTACTGCCCATCCATTGAGGACAAGGTCGTTAAGTTTCCCGACAAGGATCGCCATCAGATTTTCCTTGAGCCGGAGGGCTTTGACACCCGCGAGGTCTATGTCAACGGCCTTTCGACGAGCCTGCCGATTGACGTGCAGGAGCGGATGACGCGGACCATCCCTGGTCTTGAGCGGGCGCAGTTGATTCGTCCGGGGTATGCCATTGAGTACGACATGGTGGACCCGACGGAACTCAAGCCGACGCTTGAAACCAAGCGCGTCAGGGGGCTGTTTCACGCCGGGCAGATCAACGGCACGACGGGCTATGAAGAGGCCGGCTGTCAGGGCCTTGTGGCCGGCATCAATGCCGCCCGCCTGGTCAAAGGGCAGCCGCCGGTCATTCCCGACCGGGCGACCAGCTACATTGGCGTTTTGGTGGATGATCTCACGACGCAGGGCGTGGATGAGCCCTACCGGATGTTCACGTCGCGCTCTGAAGTGCGGCTGCTCCTGCGGATTGACAACAGCGACCAGCGGCTGACGCCGCTGGCGCGCGCGATTGGCATGGTCAGCGACGAGGAATACCGCCGCTTTCAGCAGCGGCAGGCGCGCATCCAGACGTGCCGGACGCTGCTGGATAGCGTCGCCATCGCCCCGGATTCGAGCGAGGCCGACGCCTTCGCGTCCGACACCGGCGCGTCCATTAGGGAAAAGCAGCGCCTGTCCGTCCTGGCCCGCCGGCCGGAAGTCGCGGTCGAGCATCTAGCGGCGGCGCTGCGGCGGGCCGGAGTAACCGATTTTGACGAGTCCGAGCTGGGCGTCGCCGTGAATGACTTGAAATACGAGGGCTACGCGCGCCACCACGCGGCGACGGCGCGGAAGTTGTCAAAGGCCGCGGAGGTCGTCATCCCGGCGAATTTTGAGTTTGCCGGCTTGCCGGGACTCTCGCGCGAAATGACGGACAAGCTGACGCGCGCGCGCCCCTCCACGCTTGGGCAGGCGGCGCGGATTCCCGGCGTGACCCCGGCCGCGCTCGCGCTCTTGAGCATGCATCTTGGCGCTGGCAAGCGCGCCGCCACGGCCTGAGCCGTTACCGCTTCCGCAGCCGCCGCCGCAGCGACTGGAGCGCGCGGTCAATGCTTGGCGCATCCAGGTCCAGCCGAGCGCCGTACCGCGCTTGGTTGTAAGCTTGGGTAATGACCATGACCTCTTCAAAGCCCGTGGCGGCGGCGAACTCCAGCGGCGTTTGGTGAGCGGGACGGCGATAGCCCGCCCGGCGCAGCAGCGCGGCCATAGCGTCGTAAAACAACACCGCCGATTGATGCTCGTCCGGGCGGATCGTCCAGCGCAGGAGCGGGGCCAGCCATTCGAGCCACCAGCGCTCAAAGAGCAGGCGCGGCGTCCGCCGGATGCGTCGCCAGAACAAATAGCCGCCGAGCGCCAGCATCGCCGCCCCGGCGGCCAACGCCCAGGCGATGATGCTTTGCGCGAGCTGACGATCCTCCAAGATTTCGCGAAGCCAGTCGGCATGGGTCTCGACCCAATCCCGGAAGAAGCGGCGGTAACGGCTGGCGTACTGCTGGGTGGCGGCTTGGTACTGAGCGGCCACGCTGCCGGCGTCTCGCGCCAGCGCCCGTTGACGCTGGGCGTCATAGGCAATGACGTAGTCAATGTAGAACATCCGCAGGGCGTCAATGTAGCGCCGCGCCGAGGCAAGCCAGCCGGAGGCGTTGGCGCTCGCCGTCGCGGCGGCGGCCGGCGTCGGGTCAAACTCAACCCACGCGCCAGTTTGCGGGAAATACACCTCAACCCACGCATGAGCGTCCGACTGCCGGACAATGTAGGTCTGATTGACTTCGTTGTATTCGCCCAGGTGATAGCCCCCGGCCAGCCGCGTGGCGAGACCGAGCGAGCGGCACATCAGCGCCATGGCCGAAGCGAAGTATTCGCAGTGACCGCGTCGAGTCTCGAACAAGAAGTCCGCGATCGGGTCGGGCTCGTCGCCGCGCTCCAGATTCAGCGTGTAGAAGTAGCGCGTCTTGAGATACTGCTCGATGGCCCGCGCTTGGTCATAGCCATTCGTCGCCGCGGCAGCGACTTCCCGAGCGAGCTGAGCGATGCGCCGGTCAAAGGTCGCGGGCAGTTGCAGAAACGTCGCGCGGGCGCGCTCGTCGTACCTGAGCGGGTCCGCGCGCAACTGCTCTTCCGGCGTTTCGGTTAGGTCAGCCGCGATGACATAACTCAATCGCGTCCCGCGCTCCGCGCGATAGAACGTGCCGGTCGAATCGCGCGACAGCCCGCGCAGCCCGGTCGCAAACCACGGCTCGCCGCAGTGAAAGAGCGCGCCGGTGGTCATCGGCTCGACATACAGGGTCTGCATCGTCAGCGGTCCGGGGCGCCGCTCGTCCAGAATGTAGCGTCCATCCTGCTGACTGATGGCGAAGCGGCGGCTGGATTCCGGTCGCGTCCACTCGCGCCCGTCAAAGCGCGTCATCACCATGCCGCGCCAATGCCGGTTGGGCGGGAGCGGGGCGCCCACCCGCGCCCGCAGGGCGACTCGCTCATCGGTTTTGATGCTCTCAACCGAGCCGAGCGAGATCGAAAGGTCCGAGAAGCCAGTCAGGGCGGTGTCTTCGCTAAAAGACTGCGCCAGTAGCCCGGTATTCCAGCGCGGGAGGATGAAAAACATCGGCGCGCTCAACGCGCCGATAAGCAGCGCCATCGCGAAGGTCATCGCCAGCAGGTAGCCCACTGGACGGCTTTCCGCTTGCGCCCGTCGCCCGTCGTAGGAGAAGGTCGTCGTCCGCGTGGCCGTCCGCGCGGCGCGGCGCGTCCGAACAATTTCAAACGCCTGTAGGGCGGCCAGCCCGGTCAGCGTGAAGCCGAAAAGCAACGCCAAAAAGAGCGCGTCAATGGTGAGGCCGGCGGCTAGCAACATCTCGAAAACCGCCAGCAAATAGAGAAAAACCCAGTCGCGGTCGCGTTTGATCTGAAAAAGCTTGAAGACCGAGACAAAAAGCGTGAAGTGAATGAGCGGCGCGACCCACGAGCCGCTCAAATACCGAAAGTCCAGAATGGCGAGCGGCAGATAAGCCAGCACGCACCAGTTGGCGACGCGCTCGCTGATTTGCAGCCGCGAGCCGGGGCGGTCGGCAAACCAGCTTGCCACCAGCGCCAGCGCGTAGAGGATGCACGTCACGGCATCCACGCGCCCGGTCAGCGCCAGTGTCAGAAAGCCGCCCGTCACCAAGGCGTAGGACGTCGCTTTGAAAAACTTCTCGATGGTCATAGGTTATGCAAGCGCGCCAGCTCACAAAGCATCAGGAACACGTCATCAAGCACGTGCTAGGGTGCCGGATTCTAGGCGTTTACGCCCAGTCTGAACACCTTCATTTCCTTCTCGACATCCCTTACCTCTGGAGCGTGGACGCCGATGGCAGCATGACGCTGGCGCAGGATGAAGAAGCCATTGCCTCCCTTGATGTGTCGGAAACGACCGCCGCCGCCCTGCTTGAGGAAGCCGCCGCGCTACGCGAGCGAGGCCCGGCGGCGGACGTCAGCCATTTCGCCCGCCCGCCGCGCGACATCGGGGCGATTGAGGATGTCACGCTCTACGCGACTGAAACGGAGACGCGCATGCACATCGTCGGCGACGCTGACGCGCTGCCGGTCGCTTGGCAGGGGGCATCCATCGGGCTGCTCGACTAACGCGCCTTCCGAGTCAGCGGAGCCGCGAAATGGCTCTCGGGCGCCGATGACGGCGACTCGCCCGGCGGGCAGTCAGAGATGGATGGGCTCAAAGCGTCCGCGATCGCGGTTCTTGCGCGCGTTGTGCCAGTCGAAGACTGTGCCGTTCATGGCGATATAGACGCCTGCGGGCAGCGTCCGAGCCGCCGCCAGCGCGAAGCCGAGGTTGAAGAGCGCGTCCGAGCCGCCAAATGAGTAGGGAATCATCGCGCCGACCAAGACAACGGTTTTATCGGTAATCTGTCCGGCCAGGGCGTGGGCGGTTTCGGTCATCGTATCCGTGCCGTGCGTGATAACGAGGCGGGTCTCCGGGGCGCGCCGCGCCGCCGCGCAGATCGCGTCGCGGTCGGCTTCCGTCATCTCGAGGCTGTCCTTGAGCATGACCGGCTCGATGGCGATGTTGACCAAATAGCACCGAGCTTGGTCGAGCATGTCGAACAAGTGCGTCCGGGAAAAGACCAGATTGCCGGTGCGCTCGTCATAGGCCTTGTCGAGCGTTCCGCCGGTCAGCAGGATGCGGATGGGGGGCGAAGTCGGGGACATGGCGAATCGGATGCCGGCCGCTTCACCGGCTGGCGGCTCGCTGGTAGATGAGGCGCAGGCCTTCCAGCGTGAGGTTCTCGTCAATTTCAGTGATGAGCGGCGATCCCTTGCCAATCAGCCGGGACAGCCCGCCCGTGGCGATCACGGCTTGCAGACGGCCCATCTCGGCTTGCATGCGCTCAAGAATGCCTTCCACAAGCCCGATGTAGCCGAAATAAAGCCCTGACTGGATGCTGCTGATGGTCGAGCTGCCGACGACCTGCGCCGGATGAGCGATGCTCACCCGCGGCAGCCGCGCCGCCCGCTGAAACAGCGCCTCCGCCGAAATGATAATGCCCGGCGCGATGACGCCGCCCAGATAGGCTCCGTCCTCGGAAATGGCGTCAAAGGTTGTCGCCGTTCCGAAATCCACGACCACGCACGGCCCGCCCCGGCGGGCGTAAGCCGCCACGGCATTGACAATGCGGTCCGCGCCAACGTCCTGCGGCGCGTCATAGCGAATTGGCATCCCAACGTTTTCAGTCGGCCGCACAAAGAATGGCTCCTGCCCGAAATAGGACTGGGCCATCCGAAAAAACGTGAAGTTGAGCGGCGGCACGACCGACGCGATGGCGATGCCAGTAATGTCGCGCGGGTCAAGCTGCGAGAAAGTGAACAGGTTGCGGCACAAGATGCCGTATTCATCCACGGTGCGCTCGCGCTCGGTGGTCAATCGCCAGTGCGCGACGAGCTGTTCGCCGGCGTAGACGCCCAACGTCGTATTCGTATTGCCGACATCAATAACCAGTAGCATGCCGTAGGCTTTAGCCGTGAAAGCGAGACGGAAAGACGGTCGCCGCCAACCGCCACCGCCGTTGTAGCGCGTCGTTTGAACCTGCATGGACAGGTGGGCAGCCTAGCGCCGCGTCGGCGCTTGGCGCGCATAGCGCCGAGCTTGAGCGCGGCTGGCTTCGGCTTCCCGTTCAAACGGCATCGGCCCAAACACTGGCGCCCGGCACGGGCGGCGCAGAACGGACGGCGACCACACCGGACGATAGGCGAAGGCGCTCCAGGGAGCAAGCCGTCTCGACTCCGGCCGGCGGGCTTTGGGCGGGGCGCCATCCTCGGCGACCTGAAGCCCGCTCGCGCTATGCCGCCGCGCAAGGCGGCGACGACTCCCGCGCGAGAGCCGCTGTTTGACAACCGACGG